>NZ_CP043925.1:685746-1371492 GCF_009914335.1 Proteus columbae | reverse complement strand
GAAATGATAATCGCCGAATTTGTTTTCGGCGATTTTATTTTGGCGTATTACCAAGGAAGACCATGTGCTTCAATTTCTTTTTTTGGACAACGATCCATTACCACACGTAACCCTGCATCTTCGGCTAAATTTTTAGCATCTTCATTAATAACACCAATCTGTAACCATAATACTTTGGCATTAATTTCAATGGCTTCTTGCGCAATTTCTAATGCTACGTCAGATTGACGAAACACATCAACCATATCAACAGCAACAGGAATATCTTTTAATGAGGCATAGCATGGTTGCCCCAATAAGGTTTGCCCTGACATACCTGGATTGACAGGAATAACATCATAGCCTTGTTCTAATAAGAATTTCATGACTTTATAGCTTGGGCGATCTTCTTTATTACTCGCACCAACAAGCGCAATGGTTTTAACGCTTCTTAAAATGTCATAAATATCTGAATCCACCATTTATCTACTCCGTTCATCATGAAGATTGAAAATATTATGATACATCATAGTATCTTGATCTGTTCATAGCTTCTAAGATAAAAAAAAGGTATTTTGAAAACTGGAATAATTACTATATTTATTTTTAAAGGTATCAAATGGAACAAATTGACCGCACGCTCTTAAAAGAAAAAAATATCGCGCTTGTTGCCCATGATCACTGTAAAAGCTCATTACTGGAATGGGTTGAAAATAATCGTGAACAACTGTCTCTACACAAGTTATTTGCAACAGGAACTACTGGTAATTTAATTAATCACCACACTGGCCTTACTGTTACTCAAATGCTAAGTGGTCCTATGGGTGGCGACCAACAAATAGGTGCAATGATCGCTGAAAAGAAAATTGATATTATGATTTTCTTTTGGGATCCATTAAATGCTGTTCCGCACGATCCCGATGTTAAAGCTCTTCTACGCTTAGCTACAGTTTGGAACATCCCAGTTGCAACAAATCGTGCAACTGCGAATTTTTTAATTTCATCACCTCTCTTTTCACAAGAATCTACAATTAAAATTCCAGATTATGAAGGTTATTTAAAAGAGAGATTAAAATAGTCCTAAGGTTTTCGCTGTATAGGCACACCTTGAGATTTTAGTTCTGAAACAAAACAAGATGGCTGTTGTTTATTAAATAATAGCCATACTTGTTTTTTTGCTCTTGTTAAAGCGACATACATTAAGCGTCGCTCCTCTGCATTAGGATAATCTTCAACACTAGGCAGTAATGCCAATTCAATAATCGATTCTCTTGCTGGTGCTGGAAAAGCGTCTTTACCTTCTTGTAAACCTAAAATAATAACGTAATCCGCTTGTTGCCCTTTTGAAGCATGAAAAGTCATAAACTGTAGATCTAATTTAGGCCAACGTGTTTTCGCTTTTTTTAATAATTCTGGTTTTAAATAGTGATAACGAGCGAGTAAAAGGATAGTTTCATTTTCTTCTACGTAACCACTCATTTTATTTAATAGATTTTCAAGTTGATCATCAGATAACAGCACAACTGACTTTTTATTACCTTTCACTAAACTATTTAAAGGTTTAGATAATTGAGCTGGATTTTGTTGAATAAACGTATTGGCAACATTTCCTATCGTGTCATTAAAACGATAAGTCGTATCTAATGCACATTCAGCACCTTCACCAAAAGAGTGATGGAAAGAAGTCGTTAATAATAATTCTGCGCCACTAAAACGATAAATGGCTTGCCAATCGTCTCCTACTGCAAATAGAGATGTTTGTTTATTTTGCTGTTTTAATGCGGTTAATAATGAAGCTCTTAATGGAGAAATATCTTGGAATTCATCAACAAGAATATGTTTCCAGGGACTAATAAAACGCCCTTTTTCAATAAGATTGATAGCTTGATGTAATAAGCCCGAAAAATCGATCGCATCTTCCTCTTTTAATGCAGTTTTCCAAGCTTTTAATAATGGAGATAATAATTTTAAATATTTTTTAAAGGCTTCTGTATATTCGGGTTGTACACTTTCAATCAGAGATTTTTGGCTACCACCTTGCATCCTTAATAAACCAATCCAACGCTCTAATCTTACGGCAACTTGATTTTCTAATTTTTTATCATGCCAAAACTCACCATCAGGAATATCCCACTCTAACTCCTGAGATAACCACTCTCGCCACCCTTTTGCTTGTGCTTTTTTCTGTTGGCATTGCTCTCGCCACTCACCTAATAATAGCGCTCTTCTTTTTTCACTATTTATTTCAAGCTCACTAATTTTGGGTTGTTTTTTAGTCGCTTGTTGAATAACAGATAATGCCAGTGCATGGAACGTTTTTGCCATAATATCGGCATTTAAACGACTAGAAAGCCTTTCATTCATTTCTTGTGCGGCTTTACGACCGAAAGCAAGTAATAAGATTTGATCTGGCTGTGCTAATTGACGACGTAATAACCAGCCTGCTCTCGCAACTAATACTGATGTTTTACCACTGCCCGCACCAGCAAGAACAAGAGTATTTTCTTCACCATTAATCACAGCACGACACTGCGATTCATTTAATGGCAATGATTCAATCGTATTAAAAAATTCCGCATGCTCATTTAATATTTGAGTTACCCATTCAGAATTTTCTTTATTAATAAGTGCTTCACCTTGCTTTAACCATTCTAAACATTGCTGATAAAGAGTATGGCAATTATCAAATTGAGTAAGGCGTTCAAGAGGAAGGGGAATAGCAGAAAAGCTTTCTTTGATAGATTGTTGGATCTCAACAAGATTAGACTTTTTTATCCATCTATTTGATTGAGTGATTTCATTAATATTATGGAGTTGCTTTTCAAGCACCTGAGCACTTATTTCGCTCATTTCTTTACTCCAATTTTGCCATGATTGATAAAGATAACGATAAAATTGCTGAGTTTCTTCCCAGTCTGTTCCATGCAATCGAACAACTTTATCTTCAGGCAATAAAAATTCTAATTCCCCCCACACAATTCCTTTTTTACAGAAAATATTAATCAATTCGTTAAAAGGAATTAAATACTGATGTTTTTCACCACTGACTTCAATGCCAGCATTTAACAATTTGACTCTATTATAAGGATGCTGTGCTAAACGTTGTCCCATCGGGGTGGATTTCAGTTCCATACGTAATTCCTGCAATAAATAACAAATAGTCTGTTGTTAAGCTCTTTTTAATCGGTGATAAACCCTATATTCTAAGAGGTAATTATCTTCATCTTGTTTATTTAAGGGCTTTTTGTGTTCACTTTGCTAAATGGCGCCCGCCGATTTATCTATAATAGCCACTTTTTATATTATATTCGCATAATAATCGCGCTTACAGGAACGACTTTGTTTCCTTGGATTTTAGGGCAAGAGCCTAAATACACAATTCCACTAACTTTAGGAGTGGTTGCAGCGGCATTAACTGACTTAGATGATAGGCTTGTTGGCCGTTTAAAAAACCTTGTTATCACTTTATGCTGTTTTCTTCTTGCTTCAGCATCAATAGGATTACTTTACCCATATCCTATTTTATTCTTTTGTGGTTTAGCCATTTCTACCTGGGGATTTATTTTATTAGGCGCCTTAGGCCAACGGTACGCAACCATTGCGTTTGGTGCTTTATTAATCGCAATTTATACTATGCTCGGTATGCCTATTTTCCCTGAATGGTATGAACAACCCGTTTTATTACTGTTAGGCGCTATTTGGTATAACTCATTAACATTAGTTGGTCACTTATTATTCCCTATTCGCCCAGTTCAGGACAATTTAACTCGTTGCTACCAACAACTTGCCACTTACCTCGAAGCTAAAGCGACATTATTTGATCCTGATATCGAAGATGACTATCAACATTCGCTTTATAATTTAGCAATGGCAAATAGCCAATTAATTGACACGATGAACCAAACTAAAGTTACATTATTAAGTCGATTAAAAGGTGATAGAGGCCAACGTAGTAGCCGTTTCACTCTTCATTACTATTTTGTTGCTCAAGATATTCATGAGCGAGCAAGTTCGTCGCATGTCCAATACCAACTATTAAGTAATGAATTGAGACATAGTGATGTGTTATTTCGTTTTCAACGTTTGCTTTCTATGCAGGCACGAGCTTGTGAACAAGTTGCACAATCTATTCTTTGGCATAAAAAATATCAGCATAACCCTTCATTAGAACGTGCTATAAATTATTTAGAGAATGCATTAAATCATTTAAAAAATACAACTTCAGAGCCACAATTAATAACGCCTTTAAATAATTTACTGCAAAATCTTCAAGGTATTGATGCGCTTTTACGAAGTATTAGTACAGAGCAATACCAAATATCCCACGACCAAAAGGAAGAAACGCAACTTTCTGATGATGGTTTAACTGGATGGCGCGATATTGCACTAAGAATAAAAGAACACCTTACACCTAAATCGGCGCTTTTTAGACATGCCGTTAGGATGTCACTCGTTTTATGTATTGGCTATGCCATTATTCAATTCTTCCAATTAGACAGAGGTTATTGGATATTACTCACCAGTCTGTTTGTTTGCCAACCTAACTACAATGCCACTCGCCGACGTCTTACCTTACGAGTAAGTGGTACTATTATTGGTATTTTAATTGGCTTCCCTATTTTATATTTTGTTCCTTCAATTGAAGGGCAACTTGTTTTAATTGTGATAACAGGTACGCTCTTTTTCGCATTTAGAACCATACAATATGCACATGCCACACTATTTATTACTTTATTGGTTTTATTAAGCTTCAATTTGCTTGGTGAAGGTTATGATGTTGCCCTTCCTCGTATTATCGATACCTTAATTGGCTGTGCCATAGCATGGTTTGCTGTTAGCTTTATTTGGCCTGATTGGAAATTCCGTCAACTGCCCGTTGTTATTCAAAAAACAATGACGAATAACTGCTATTATCTTGATGCCATCCTTATTCAATATTACCAAGGAAAAGATAATAGCTTGAGTTATCGAATTGCTCGTCGAAATGCTCATAGCAGTGATGGTGAATTAGCATCACTGATCTCAAACATGTCATCAGAGCCAAAAAGTTATCAAGCATCCCAAGAAGTGGCTTTCCAGTTGCTTTGCTTAAATCACACTTTACTCAGTTATATTTCTGCACTTGGCGTTCATCGTTCAAAAATAGAAGATGAGAATGTACTTACATTGCTTAATGATACGGTTTGTTATATCGATTCTGCTTTACGTCGCAAAACGCCACAAGACGAAGGATTTAAGCAATCTCATGTAGAATTAATTGAAAGGATCAACCTATTACCTAATGCAGATAATCCTCGCATTCAATTAGTACTCACTCAAATCCGATTACTATTGGATTTGCTGCCACAAATTATTAGTTGTATCCAAATTATTGAGCAAAGCGAATCAAACAGCCTACCTAAACCCCAAGTTTAGTCCCATATTGACGTTATTTTCTCTAATTGCCATAAGTACATTAGAGAAAATAACAGTCATTACTTTTATCTTATTGAAAAGATAATTCGTTGTACCAATCTAATAACTCCATTTTAAGTTGACTAGGTAATACAGAACGATGGCACCCAACGATAGCTCCTGCCAATGAAAGTAAAAGTTCACTATTTCTCAAATTGTGGCTATGCATTAATTTTAGATAACACGCTTTAGCACCGATTAAACGCAGTTCTTCAACTTGATTAATGCCAATTTGATTCAACCTTTTTTCTAATATCACACCTAGATTAGGTAAGTCTTTTATTCTGCAAGGCTTCTTTCGTTGTCCTAAATATTCTTGAATGCTGTAGTGATATGACATATCAATATATTGATCTAATTTCTGCTGATTTTTCCATAGCGAATCCGTTATATGGTAATAACGCAATATGATAGGAATTCCTTTTTTCAAATAGGTATAGGAACTCATTTTTGTTGCCTTATAAAGAGTTTCTAAAAAACCACTTCCTTTTAAATAAAACTCATTATCTGACGTGATAGCAAACATAACATCATCAATCATTAAGCTAACACCACCAAATTGAGACTTTGTTGTTAACTCTCCATATTGCGCAATACGCGATAATAAATGAGCCTTCCTTTGCTCAGGTAAAAATAACATTGAAACTCCAACACATACTTTAAGATTAAATTTTATCTTTGAATTCAAAAACATGCATAAGACATAACTAGAAGGACAATAAAGAATTTCCTTTATATTGCCAATAGTTAACGACTTAAAAATAGAGATTTACATAAAATTTGAGAGGAACTTTCAAAAAAATGAGCTTGATTTAAGCGAAATATAGAGATACTGTATATTCATACAGTACATATAGAACGAGGTAAATATGAAACTCTCAACATCATCTCCGACAAGACAGAACGCCATTCTCCAAGAGATCTCAAATGAGGTATTACCTCTATCTATCCCTTCAACAGTGGCGACTTACGATAGTAATAATAAACAAGGTATGGTGAGTGAACTTCTCTACCAAAACCCGCTCGTCATTAATCACATCCTTTTGCCATTACTGAAACAGTATAGCCATGAATCGCGTTGGTTATTGTGGCTAAACCCACAACAAAAACTAAATCGTACTTGGTTAAAAAATGCAGGATTACCACTTAACAAAATAATCCAGTTAAATCATATAAATATGATAACTACTGTTGATTTAATGGAAAAAGCACTGATGAGTGGTAATTACAGTGTAGTGCTCGGCTGGTTACCAGAAATATCGTCAGAAGAGATGAAACGATTAGAATCTGCTGCAAGTAAAGGAAAAACCCTTGGGTTTATTATGCGACAGCAAGTTAATTCAAATATCCATTTAGAAAGTACTAATACATCTAAACGACATTTGAATTCCGTAAAAATTCATTCAATTCACTACCATTAGTGAAATTTAAGAGTTTTCCTAATACTCAAAACACCCTTGTATCATTTAAGATAAGTCAAAAGTATTTATAACCTAAATCATATAGTTACAAGAAATTTAACAAAAATACAGAATCTTTCCCATTGTGGAATAAGACGGATCTTTTTAAAATTTTAAGTCGAATTTTAAAGGATTACTTGTAACTTTTTAAGTTCATTGTAGACTTTATGTCGTTAAGGTTATGCTTTAAATCCCATTTTTCGGGATCATCATTTGATGAAAGCATTGGATTCCTAACAATAATTTAACCAAGGGCAAATAATAAGGCTTAAAGCCAAATGCCTAACTTGGATGATAACGAGGCGTAAAAATGAAAAAGACAGCTATCGCATTAGCAGTGGCAGTGGCAGCTTTCGCAACTGCAGCGCAAGCAGCTCCAAAAGACAATACCTGGTATACCGGTGGTAAATTAGGTTGGTCTCAATACCAAGGTACTAGCAACCATTTCGATGGTACTTCTATCGGTAATGGTAACACTCACCGTGATCAATTAGGTGCAGGTGCATTTGCTGGTTATCAATACAACCAATACTTAGGTTTTGAGCTGGGTTACGATTGGTTAGGTCGTATGACTTATAAAGGTTCATATGACAACGGTGCATTCCGTGCTCAAGGTATCCAATTAACCACTAAATTAAGTTATCCAGTAATGGAAGACTTAGACGTTTATACTCGTTTAGGTGGTATGGTATGGCGTGCAGATTCTTCTGCAACTAAAAACGCTACTTCAGCATCTCCAGTCCAAGAACGTTTCTCTAATAACGATACTGGCGTTTCTCCAGTATTCGCATTAGGTACTGAATACGCGATCACTCCAAACATCGCTACCCGTGTTGAATATCAATGGATCAACAACATCGGTGATAAAGGTACTCTGAATGCTCGTCCAGACAACGGCATGCTGAGTGTTGGTGTTGCTTACCGCTTCAACCAAGAAACTCCAGCTCCAGTTGTAGCTCCAGCACCAGTTGTAGCTCCAGCACCAGTTGTTGAGAACAAAACCTTTACTCTGCGTTCAGACGTTCTGTTCAATTTCAACAAATCTACTCTGAAAGCTGAAGGTCAAGAAGCTCTGAATGGTCTGTACAATGAACTGGCTAACATCGACCCAACTCAAGGTCGTGTAGTAGTTATCGGTTACACTGACCGCATCGGTTCACAAAACTACAACCTGCCTCTGTCAGAAAAACGTGCTCAATCTGTAGTTGATTACCTGGTTTCTAAAGGTATCCCTGCAAACAGCATCTCTGCAGAAGGTCGTGGTAAAGAAAACCCAGTTACTGGCAACACATGTGACAACGTTAAAGCTCGTTCAGCTCTGATCGATTGCTTAGCGCCAGACCGTCGTGTTGAGATCGAAATCCAAGGTACAACTGAAGTTGTTGTTCCTGCTGGTAAATAATTCAAATAGTAGAATAATCTACTGTTGATGAATTCAAAACCCTGCCATTGGCAGGGTTTTTCTTTTATGGAGATAAAATTAGATCAAAATATAAAGACAAGAACGTTTTCAGGCCAGTATGAAATATCACAATAAAAACAAATAAATTGTCGAAGCCAGTAAGCTAAAAATAATGTAACTTATTTTTCTTTATCGCGTTCTAATAACTCAATGAGTCCATCTTTTAAACTATGCACTTTTAATGCATATTGTTCTTTTCGTTCAGCGTCTTCAATTAATTGCACGATCGTTTCTGATAATGTGATCCCTCTTCGTTGTGACAATGCAGATAAGCGTTGCCAAACTTTAAACGTTAAATCGATTGATTTCTTGCGCGTATGCTGATGCTCAGCATTAAAATAACGTTTTCTGCGAGCTCTAATCGTTTGCTTTATCCTATTAGATAAATCAGGATTCATATGCAAATCTATCCACTCTAAAACTTTTAATGGTTGTGATTCAAGAAGCAACAATTGCTCGACAACTTCATCAGCAGCACTTTTTTCTATATAACGGGTAATTAATTCACCTTCACGGTGTTTTTTTACTAGATAGGCCCACTTCCAGCCACATTCTAGGTTCTCTAATTGTTGATATTTCATACAAATCCCCGTGACAACGTAACTATATAGTAGCATATCAACAATTTTACAAAAATACTGCCACTGAACCGAAATTTTTTGACTATTTTATAGGCAAAGTTATTTTAGATAATCTTTCTTATCAATTAATAACAAGCCTTGATAAGGGATAGTTTTCTGAGCACGTTATGATAGAATCGAGCGTCGCTATCATAAAACCTTAATGACCAATTATTAACCTGTCATTATAAGGTCGTAGCGGTACATATTCCCTGCCTATGCAGTTGATGACAGTTAAAGAACCGTCTTATTGCAGGATAGGTATCGACTTATACGATATCTAATTATCTCTTTTCACTAATCAATAATAAAAACGGTAACCTTGAAAAACAACGAATTAGAATGGCAGGCGTTACGTCCTGATTACGCCTCCTACCAAACTTTCTTTCAAACAGCATCTCAATTACCTGCATCTCTACTTCGTGAGGTTCAACCTCGCCTGTATGAAAGCCTGCAATGGTTAAACAATGCAGATTCAGGGCAGTTTATGCTGTTAAAAGCGGATGATTCTACTGCTTACTTTGATATGCTGACAGACACATTAACGCAATCAGGGATCAAAACTGATCCTGTTGTTGGCAGCTATCAAGCAGAAACCAATAAAATCGACTGGCAAGAAAATGTACAAGGTGCATTTTCATCATCAGAATCTATTACTTGTTGCCAATGGATAGAGCCAGAACAACTCTTTGGTTCATTCTATTGCCATAAAGACGAAGTTACCCTCAGCCCAGGCTTATTGCATAAAGTAAATGGAGGCATTTTAGTCCTCTCTATAAAATCTTTACTTGCACAACCACTAATGTGGTTCCGCCTTAAAAAAATGGTTGAAGAGCAGCGTTTTGAGTGGCTTGTTTGGAATGACAATCAATCCCTGCCTTTGCCTATTGAAAGCATGCCTCTCAATTTACGGGTTATTTTAGTCGGTGATAGATTAGGCCTTGAAGAGCTTGAATTTATGGAGCCTGAGCTAAGTAGCACTGCTTTATATGGTGAATATGAATACGATATGTATTTAGAAGACGAAACCGCTCTTTCTCAATGGTGTGGCTTTGTAAATTCATTGTGCCAAAAATATAGCCTCCCTTCTCTATCTGCGGATGCTTGGGAAGTCTTGCTAACACAAGCAGCAAGACAACATGAAGATCAGCTGATGCTAAGCCTAGATTTAGAATGGATCTTACGCCAGCTTCGTTATGCAATACGTTTTAATCATGGTGCTTCTCTAAATGCTGATGCATTAAAAAAAGCAGAAGAAAATCGCCTATGGCGACACAGTTATTTATTAGAACGTAGTCGTGATGAGATTTTACAAGACCAAGTAATGATACAAACAGAAGGTGAAGCTGTTGGTCAAATCAATGGACTTTCTGTCTTGGATTACCCTGGATATCCTGATTTAATCGGAGAACCAACTCGCATTACCTGCGTTGCACATATAGGTGATGGTGAGTTTACAGATGTTGAGCGAAAAGCTGAGCTTGGTGGCAATCTTCATGCTAAAGGAATGATGATTATGCAAGCTTATTTAAACTCAGAATTACGTTTAGACCAACCACAGCCATTTAGCACCTCGATTGTTTTTGAACAATCATATGGCGAGGTTGATGGTGATAGCGCCTCTCTGGCTGAATTATGTGCTTTTATTAGCACTCTGGCACAACAACCTATTGATCAACAAATTGCTGTTACAGGTGCCGTTGATCAATTTGGTCAAGTCCAACCGATTGGCGGCGTAAACCAGAAAATCGAAGGCTTCTTTGATATCTGCCAACAAAGAGGGCTAACTGGTGCACAAGGCGTAATTATTCCTCTTGCCAATATTCGCCATCTTGTACTCAACGAAAATGTACAACAAGCGGTAAAAGAAGAAAAATTTCATATTTGGCCTGTCACTCATGTAGCGGAAGCGATAACGTTACTGACTCGTCAGCCATATTATGAAGAGCAATGTGAACCAGAACAATCGGACTCACACTTGTTAGCTGTTATTCATGATCGTATAACACTTGCAAATAATCAGGATAGACCTAAATTACCTTGGTTCTTACGTCTATTCAGATAATTCTGTTTCAAGTGATCGGAGTTGTTCAGCGTACAAGTGTAAGCTATTCTGTTGTCTTACACTTGATAAAGGCTATATAGACAATGGTTGATAAACGCGAATCTTATTCTAAAGAAGACCTCATTGCTTCAGGCCGTGGTGAATTATTTGGCCAAGATGGCCCACCACTGCCATCTGGTAATATGCTAATGATGGATCGCATCATTAAAATGACAGAAGATGGCGGCACCCATAATAAAGGCTTTATCGAAGCAGAATTCGATATCAAGCCAGATTTATGGTTCTTTGATTGCCACTTCGTGAATGATCCTGTTATGCCAGGTTGCTTAGGCCTAGATGCCATGTGGCAACTTGTTGGTTTCTATCTTGGCTGGCTTGGTGGTGAAGGTAAAGGCCGTGCGCTTGGTGTTGGTGAAGTTAAATTCACTGGACAAATATTACCAACAGCAAAAAAAGTTACCTATAAAATTGATTTCAAACGTGTTATCAATCGTAAACTGATCATGGGTATTGCCGATGGTGAAGTGTATGTTGATGGTAAGCTGATTTATGAAGCAAAAGACTTAAAAGTTGGCTTATTTAAAGATACAACTGCATTCTAAGATAGATAACCACCCGAACCTATTATAGAAATACCGTGTAACATAAAGTACACGGTATTTTTTTATCTATGATAACAGCATATTTATTTTTTTATAAAAAACAGATCATATTCAACTCAGTTTTTATCAATACATGCTGTCGATTGTTTATCTTTTAGATTCTTAAAATAATGTTTTATTTTAAGAGAGAAAGATAAGCTGTATGTAAGATAAACAAGTAATCCTAGTGACTGCTCCCCGCCCTGTCGAGCTAGGCTTCCCACTTCCTAGGCCGCAACCGTCTCTGCGACGGATTTATGCTGGCCTCCATGGGCAGAGACGACGAGACCCGCCGCCTGTAATTCCAGTATACCCTTGTGTTCGATGTTGATTGCCGCGTTGATATCGCGATCATGTTCAACTCCGCACTCAGGACATTGCCAGATGCGTTTATTTAACGGCATCTCCGGCATTTTGTGACCGCAACAGTGAATACTTGCTATTTTTCTTACTATTTATGGATTTCGTTTACGTAGAAACTCTCATGGATCAGAATAAAAAAATAATGACAATATAACGTAAAAAGGCTTACAAAAATGTAAGCCTTTTTTATATCCAAATTGATTGTTTGTTATTTATACCCAAATTGTCCTATGCTCAATATGTACATAGGAATATATAAATAACCCTCGTTTTGATTGTCGGTAAAATCTTAGTGATAATATTCAATAGGACTCAAAATTAGCCATGATATATTTCACTACGACGGGTTATTTATTTTACCAGACTAGGGCGATCTTCCATCGCCTGTCGCCAACCTCCAAGCCAATGTGAACGCGCATCAATGGCGAAATAAGGGCAAAGTTCTTTTGAACGACCTTGCATACCAGCTTGATAACCTTTCGATAATGCTCTTGCTAAACGATCTCGTTTCTGTCTTTTCATATCTAGACAACCCTCACGTTCTAAGTTTAAGCGGAAAGATAATGATTGTTTTTTCAACAACCACTATAAATTGATACGCTTTATTACGCATTTAAGCAAGTAAAGAAGTTAATACAAATGTCATATTTGTGATGTTGAGCCAGCTAAAAATGTAATACCCAATGTTATTATTTATTTTATTTAATGATTTGATTTAAATATTATCTAATTCTTTTAATGGGTTATATTCAAACAAAACATAAACTATTGACATTTAATAAATATTATTAATTGAAAACAACTTTATTTATTTTTATCTTAGAAAATCAATAAATTAAATAAGATATAATAATGTTTATTTTTAAGTTTATGTCAATATAAGACTTAGTTTATAAATATAACTTTTTGCTCTATTTTTATTTTTTCGTAGAAAACTCTTTTTAATTACCTTTGCTTTATTAAGGAATTAGCCATCATTGGAGGTAAAATAAGCTATTAATACCTCTTACATACTTCTATTAATTCAAACTCTTCAAATACAAGTTACATATCTTCTAAAAAAATGCTATGCAATACGCCAAGTTTAACTCTTCTTCACCTTTTCTCTTTTAGATATAAACAAAAACCCAATATTCAACTTAAATACAATTTAAGAGAATATTGGGTTTAAATAAACGTAATGCTAAGTCAGTTAGTATTGAGCTTGAATTGCTTTCGCTATCTCAGAAACAACTTGCTCCCATCCCTGCCCTAATGTACGCACTAAAGCAGGATAACCATCTTCCGTTTGTGTTAAAACTAAAGAAAATGGCTGATTAATAACCTTATTATTTTCAGCGTAGATCCAGTCACCTGAAATAATCACTTGCCCATCATAACGACCTTGGAAGTAATTAACGGTAACGGTTAATTTCGCAAGATTATCTTCAACCGGTTGATTAGCAACAACTGTATCCGGCAATGCTTTTGTTAAACCTGAAATAAGGTTCTGTTGTAATTGCTGATCAAGTGGATTAATCCATAAATGTTGGTTAGCCACGGTATAGTTAATATCCGTCGTTTGATAAACAATTCCTGCATTAACTAGCATATTAGACAAACGGATCGGCTGAACCCAAATTTGGGGCTTCTTGGCTGACTGTGTTGTCGAGACTTGTTCTGACACGCCACCTTGATAAACATCGGGCAACTGATAATACGTTTTATCAATCTGACTTGAACATGCCGTTAGCATCAATACAAATACCCCAATGATGTATTTCATTATTTTTCAGCCCTCTTCGGTTCTGGATCTTTACCTTCCTTCGCTTCAAAAATTAATGCGTTGCTCTTATTGTTCAATGTTTTCAATAAAGGCTGCATCTCTCTTAAAACCTGATCAAGCTGCTGCATATTATCAATCATTTTTCCGTATGCAGGAGAGCCCGGTTGGAAGCCTTGCATACTGCGATTAATCTCTTTCAATGACTGTTGAATATCATTAGGAAGATTTCTAAATTCATCACTACCAATCATGGTATTCAATGCTTTTAGTGTCTCTTTCGCTTCAGCAACTGCTTTTTGGCTTTCAGCTAACGTTGCCGTCATCTCTTTAAGCATTGGCTCAACAGGAAGATTGTTGATCTTATCAAGTGATGTCATGACTTTTTGCTGAATTTGCGCTAAACCTGAACTTGTAGTCGGTATTTGTTGGAAACCAGCAACTTCTTGAGGGCCTTCCCATTTTGTTGCATCAGGGTAGAAATCAAGGTCAATATAAAGCGCACCAGTTAAAAGATTTCCCGATTTTAAAGAGGCTCTTAGCCCATTATTAGAGGCTGAAGTGATCTCTTTGACGAAGTCAAAACTTTCACCAACATCATTAGCAAAACGCTCTGGTTCAACATGAATTAGCACTGGAATACGAAAATCTTTATCCAGTGATTGTTGCATGCCTTTAGTGTAATAAGGTACTTGAACAACAGTACCCATGCGAATTCCACGGAATTCAACAGGTGCCCCCGCCTGTAATCCCCTTACAGAATCAGAGAAAAACATAATGTAACTGCGATAATCAGTATATAGCGAGTTTTGAATGCTCTTCTCATTATCGTAAAGTTTAAATTCTGTTTTAGGTGCAATTTGATCGCCTGGTAACCATCCGTCTGGAACATCAAAACTAACGCCACCACTAAACAATGTGGAAAGTGATGCCATTTCAACACGAACACCCGATGAAGACATATCAAAGGCGATACCTGAATCTTTCCAGAATCTCACATTAGATGTCACCATTTTGTCATAAGGTGCTTTGATAAAGAGTTGATAATGCATATCTCTTGTATCAATATTGAACTCACTGGTTTCAACTGAACCAACTTGGTAACCTCTAAATAAAACTGGGTCACCTGCATTTAATTGACCTGCTTTTTCACTCACTAAATTAATGCGAATACCTTTTGCATCAGGCGAAGCAAGTGGCGGTGCATCAAGAAGATTAAACTCATCTTCTTCTTTACCCGTTAATCCTGGTTGTAGCTCAATATATGCGCCTGAAAGCAAGGTGCCTAAACCCGTTACACCCTCTTTACCTATTTGCGGTCTTACAACCCAGAATGCGGTATCTGCACGTAATAACTCTTTCATGCCAGTATCAAGGCGCGCTGTGATGATAACGCGACTAAAATTGCTATCGAGTGTGACACTTTCAACTAAACCGATATCCACACTGCGGCTTTTAATTTTGGTTTTACCTGCTTCAATGCCATCTGCATTATAGGTAATTAATGTAACTTCTGGACCCTGATGGCTGAAATGATAATAAAGTATCCATGCACCTATCAGTAAGGTGACAAGTGGTATGATCCAAACTGGAGACCAGCTTTTTAGTTTGTTAATTTTTGCTTCAGTTAAAGCAGTTTCATTCTTTTCAGTCACCCTTAGGCTCCTTAATCGTGGGTTTATCATCATCGGTTGTACACTTATCCCACGTCAACCGAGGATCAAACATCATTGCAGAGAACATAGTTAGCACTACAACCAATGCAAATAGCACCACACCAAAATCAGGATAGATGCTCATCAGACGTCCCATTCTGACTAATGAAGCTAAAACAGCAATTACAAAGACGTCAATCATCGACCAACGCCCTACATATTCAACAACTTCGTAGAGAAAATGCATTCTAGCAGGATCTCTTTTCCCATTAGATTTGTGTGCATCCCAACACAACCAAGCTATTGCTACCATTTTTAAACTTGGCACCATAATACTGGCAATAAATATCACCATTGCAACAGGATAAGAACCATCTTCCCAGAGCAAAATGACCCCTGCCATAATGGTTGAATAAAGGTTATTACCCAATGATTCAGTCACCATAATCGGCAATAAATTCGCGGGGATATAGAGGATCAACGAAGTAATCAACAGTGATACTGTCCATTGCAAACTTTTCGGCCTTCTTGCATGTCCTTTGACTTCACAACGACTACATTCATATTGGTCGGCAGGTAAAATTGCCGTACATGAACGACATAATCTTACACCTTGTTTTAATCCCGGCTTACCCGATTCTATGTCAGGATAAGCAGGACGAGGCTCTAATTTTTCCCATAAAGTATGTCTATCAAGACATTGGAAAGCACGAATTTGAAATAAGCAATAAAGCACATAAGGTGGGAAACTCAACCCCAGCCCAATATCACCATAAGCCATTAATTTTACAAAGCTAACTAAAATTCCTGCAAGAAAAATTTCTGCCATACACCACGATTTTAGTTGAAATAAAATACGCGATAACCAAATTTGTAGCTTTCTTGGTAATTTAACAGGTGTGCAAAGAAGCAAGATTGCGATCATGCAAAAAGCGGGCACAATCTGCACAAACAATAGGAAAAAGGCACCTAGTTCAACGTAGTTTTCACTAAACATCACCGTTGGAATTTGCATCAGTGTGACATTATTAGCAATACCTGCCACTTCCATACTAACAAAAGTAAATTGGCTCGCCATTAACAGCATAAACAATGCGCTGATTGCTAACGCAACAGGTTGATAAAAAGGTTGGCGCCAACGTGCAGTTAGCACAGTATGGCAGCGAGGGCATGTTGCTTTTGTTCCTTGTACTAATTCAGGAACACTGACCACCAGATCGCACTGAGGACATAATATTTGCTCATGTTTATGTTCATGACGATGTTGTTGACCAGAGCACACAGCGACACCTCTTATTTAGAATAATCAATAAAAGAATATTTAATCCAGAAAGTAAAACGGGGCGTGATGCCCCGTTTTCGGTTGGCTATTCGCCGTTTTGCATCAATTCTAGCTCTTGCCATCTGTCAAAAGCCGTTTCAAGTTCTTGTTCTTTGTCAGCAAGCGCCTTTAAGACTTTTTCTGTCTCTTCATGAGGACGAGTAAAGAAATCCGCCCCACTTACTTCTTCTTGTAATTCACTTAACTGCGTTTCTAAGCTTTCTAATTTAGCGGGAAGTTGCTCAAGCTCTCGTGTCAAATGATAACTTAACTTATTAGTACGAGTGTTCTTTTTAGAGCTATCTTTCACTTTTGTTTCTTTTTCAGCTTTTTCTGGTGCGTTGCGTGATTTATTTGTCTCACTCTTTAGTGAAACCGACTGTGCTCGTTGTTGCTGAGCATCGTAATATCCACCAACGTAGCTGTTAATAACACCATCACCTTCAAAGATCCAACACTCAGTAACACTATTATCAACAAATTCACGGTCATGGCTAACCAGTAAAACAGTGCCTTGGTAAGCATCAACGAGCTCTTCTAGTAATTCCAATGTTTCAACATCGAGATCATTGGTTGGCTCATCGAGAATTAGTAAATTACTAGGTTTTAAGAATAAACGTGCCAATAATAGACGGTTTCTCTCACCCCCTGAAAGTGCGCGAACAGGAGTCATCGCACGTTTAGGTGGGAATAAGAAATCTTGCAAATAACCAAGTACATGGCGAGGACGGCCATTTACCATCACCTCTTGCTTACCTTCTGCAAGGTTATCCATCACTGTTTTATCAGGATCAAGTGCCGCACGGTGCTGATCAAAGTAAGCGACTTCAAGCTTAGTACCACAATGAACTCGTCCGCTGTCTGCTTTTAAATCACCTAACATGAGTTTCAATAAAGTGGTTTTACCGCAACCATTTGGCCCCACCAGCGCAATTTTATCACCACGTTGTACTTTGGCAGAAAAGTCACGAACTAACTTACGCATTCCAATGCTGTAATTAACATCTTCAAGTTCAAATACAATTTTACCAGAGCGAGTTGCTTCTTCGACCTGCATACGAGCACTGCCTAACACTTCACGGCGTTCGCTACGCTCAACACGTAGTGCTTTTAATGCTCTTACACGACCTTCGTTACGAGTACGTCGTGCTTTAATGCCTTGGCGTATCCACGCTTCTTCTTGCGCTAATTTGCGATCGAACTCTGCGTTTTGTTGCTCTTCAACACGCAATGCTTCTTCTTTACTTTCAAGATACTTATCGTAATTTCCCGGCCATGAAGAAAGTTTTCCACGATCAAGATCGATAATACGCGTTGCCATATTACGGATAAATGAACGGTCATGGGAAATAAACACGATACTTCCTTGGAAATCTTTTAAGAATTTCTCAAGCCAAAGGATCGTTTCAATATCAAGGTGGTTTGTTGGTTCATCTAAAAATAATACTCTTGGTGCACTGACTAGTGCGCGCCCTAATGCTGCTTTTCTTAACCAACCACCTGATAAAGAAGAAAGCTCTGCTTCACCCTCTAAACCGAGTTTTTCTAGTACTTCTGCAATTCGGCTATCAAGCAACCACAAGTTACGACTATCAAGTACTTCTTGTAGCTCTGCCATTTTATTGAGATTTTTATCAGAAGGGTCTGTCTCAATCAGTTTAGAAATATGGTGATAATCCGTTAGATATTTAGCATCTTCTTCAACGCCTTCTGCAACAAAGTCAAAAATAGTGCCTTCAATATCTCTTGGGGGATCTTGCTGTAAGCGAGCAGTTACAAGATCTTGCTCATAAACAACTTGACCATCATCTAAAGGTTGCTCTTTAGATAACACTCTTAATAGTGTTGATTTACCCGCACCATTGCGCCCAACTAAACAAACGCGTTCATTTTCTTCAATAAATAAATCGGTGCTATCTAATAGTGGGGCATCACTGAAAGATAAATAAGCCCCAGTCAAACTAATTAACGGCATTGTAAATTATTCCTCACCAGCATGAGTTAACAGCCAGCAATTGTGAATTTGACGGTTACGTGCAAAGTCTTGTGATAATGTTTTCTGTGTTATCTCTTTTGCACACAACCCAATTTTTGCTAACTCGTCATGTTCCATTTTGAATCCACGTTTGTTATTTGAGAACATAATTGTTCCGCCTTTTCTCAACAAACGTTTTAAATGTTTCATTAGTTCAATGTGATCACGCTGTACATCAAAGGTGTTTTCCATTCGTTTTGAGTTAGAAAACGTAGGCGGATCGATAAAGATCACATCAAATTGTTCGTTGCTCTGCATTAACCATTGAATGCAATCTGCTTGCATTAAACGGTGTTGTCTACCTGATAAGCCATTCGCTTGGAAGTTTTTCTCAGCCCATTCAAGATAAGTACGGGACATATCAACGGTTGTTGTGCTTTTTGCACCACCAATTCCTGCATGAACAGAAGCCGTACCGGTATAGGCAAAAAGATTTAAGAAGTCTTTTCCATTACTCATTTCAGCCAGCATTTTTCGTGCAATACGGTGATCTAAGAACAATCCTGTATCGAGGTAATCGGTTAGATTTACCCAGAATTTTGCACCAAACTCGTCAACTAAGAAGAAATCACCTTTTTCGGCCATTTTTTCATACTGCTGCTTACCTTTTTGGCGCTGGCGTGTTTTTAAAATCAGTTGATCAGAACGTAATGCCAGTACTTCCATTGTTGCGCTAATTACATCAAATAAACGCTGGCGGGCTTTGTGTTCATTAACTGTTTTAGGTGGTGCATACTCTTGAATAACCACTTTATCGCCGTAACGGTCTACAGCAACATTATATTCAGGTAAATCCGCATCGTATAAGCGATAACATTCAATTTGCTGTTGTTTTGCCCATTTCGCGAGTTTTTTCTCATTTTTACGTAAACGGTTTGCAAAATCTTCCGCAAGTCCAGTGTTAATCGTGGATGGTGTATCAGAAAGTAAATAGTTCTTTTGTACACAATCAAGAGGACCATTTTTTGCTTTGAACTCTCGTTCAGCACGTAATTGAATGCAACTTAACAGTTCAGGTGATGCACTAAATAGTGACAATCTCCAACCTGGGAAATGTGCTTTTATCGCTCTTCCTAATTGGCTATGCAGAGCAATTAATGCAGGCTCACTTTCTAAACGCTCACCATAAGGTGGATTGCTGATAATTGTCCCTTTTATTTCTGTTGAAACAGGGTTTGTCAGTTTAGCTGCATCACCGTGAGCAAATGTAATCAGTTCAGCCACATCCGCTCTGCGGGCATTGGCTCTCGCCATATCCAACACACGTCTATCAACATCAAAGCCATAAAAACGCGCTGTTGTATTCTTTTTGCCTTCACGGAAACGGGCAAAAGCTTCATGAGTCACTTCTTTCCATAGCGCTTCATCGTGGCCTAACCAATGACGGAATCCCCAATGCACACGATTTAATGCTGGCGCACAATCAGTCGCCATCATCGCTGCTTCAATTAATAATGTACCAGAGCCACACATTGGATCGATTAATGGTGTGTCAGTTTTCCAACCTGAACGCATAATAATAGCAGCAGCTAAATTTTCTTTTAAAGGCGCTTGACCTGTTAAATCACGATAACCACGTTGATGTAAACCATCGCCACTTAAGTCTAAAGATAGCGAGGCTTTTTCTTTATGAAGATGGATAGTTAAGCGGATATCAGGAGATTGTTTAGCGACATCTGGACGTTGCCCTATTTTACGTTGGAATGAGTCAACGATGGCATCTTTCGCTTTTAATGCACCATATTGGCTATTGCGAATAATGTCATTCGTGCCATTAAAATGAATAGCAAAAGTCTGATCAACAGTAAAAATCTCACTCCAATCAATTGCCTGCACACCAAGATATAAGTCTAGATCACTATAAACATTGAATTCATTTAACGGCAACATAATACGCGACGCTAAACGGCTCCAAAGTAAAGACTGATACATGGTTTTATCATCAGCACGAAAATAAACACCGCCTTGTGTTATCTGGCAAGCCTGAGCACCTAAGTGTTCAAGTTCAGATTTTAATAGTTCTTCCAGACCTCGGCCTGTGCTGGCAAACAGAGAGCGCATAATATTGTTACCACCTAAAATAAAATTGTTGGGCATTATAGCTAATTGTATTACGTTGTCATAAAGTTACTGGCTATAAAAAATAATAATGTCTTTTTGGGAGCACTGATGATCAACGTTTCACGCCTTTATATACACCCAGTTAAATCAATGAAGGGAATTCGACTTTCTCATGCATTTGCTCGTGAGAGCGGATTCACGTTTGATCGCGATTTTATGATAACCACCCCTGAAGGGACTTTTATCACGGCACGAAAATTTCCCGTTTTGCTGTGTTTTATTCCCACTGTCATGGCAAATGGTATTTATATTCAAGCACCTGATGGTGAAGGCATTGCTATCACCTATCAAGATTTTGAAACCACATTGCAACCGACAGAAGTTTGGGGCAACCATTTTACCGCGTATGTGGCACCAGATGAAATAAATCAGTGGTTCAGTCGTTATTTAAAAATGGATGTTCAACTTCGTTGGACAGGCGAAAAATCGACACGCCGAGTGAAAAAGAATCCAGAAACCGCTGTTTCTTTCGCTGATGGTTACCCTTACTTATTAATTAATGAAGCCTCATTTCAATACTTACAACAGCGTTGCCCCGCTTCAATTAATATTGAGCAATTTCGAGGTAATATCCTCATAACAGGTGCAAAGCCTTTTGAAGAAGATACTTGGCAGACTATTCGTGTTGGCTCTGTTGTGATGGACCTGATGAAACCTTGTAGCCGTTGCATCATGACCACTATAAGTATTGATAAAGGTGTTAAACATCCTAACACAGAACCACTCGCAACACTGCAAACATTCCGTAGCGATGAAACAGGTGATGTCGATTTTGGTCAAAATGTCATCATTCGTCAAACTGGCATAATTCGCGTGGGAGATACTGTTGAGGTATTAGCTTATAAAGAAGCGAAACAATATCTTGTAACAGTACCTGTTGAAACGCAATCAACACCTATTGTTGAACACGCACAAGAACAGACTGTCAGTATTGAATTTAACGGTGAAATTTTTGAGGGTAATAACCAAGAAGTCCTGTTAGAACAGCTTGAAAATAATGGTTATGTTATTCCTTATAGTTGCCGAGCTGGCCTTTGTGGCTCTTGTGTTATCCAATTAGATGAAGGCGATGTTAATGCATTAAAAGCCGGAGCAATTAAACGCTCAGGTAAAATTTTAGCCTGTAGTTGCATTCCTAAAGGTAATGTGAAACTTTCACTTAAAGATAATAAAAATCAAATAGATATAAACAAAAAAATGAAATAAAGAACTCAATATAAACACAGTTATGTATGATATATATCGTTATCAGTAAATGTTAAATTGATTAATTTTACCCCAATCATATATAACTGAGTTTATTGATGCACCCTCGATATCATTGCATTGGCAGTATTATGATTTTCCAGAACTGCATCACCTTATTAAGTACAAAGGTAATGAAAAAATTTATTGGGAATGAGCGAGTTAGTTTATTAAACAACTGATTTTTCTATGATATCTCCAGTGCAAAAAAAAGTCTCCGTTAAGAGACTTTTAAAATGATGTAAGTGAATATTATATGCGCTTGTTCATTACCATTTATCACGGTAATCGAAAGAAATTTGGTAAATATACTTATTCAATTCAATTTTATGTGTAACATGCTTTTGAATAGCTTTAACCCAATCTTCATGTAAATCAAAAACCCCATTATTAATGATATTTTCATCTTTCGGGTCAATTGTTTCATCAATCAAAAAATCATCATCACCAAAATCTTTTGAGTATTCCTCGCCTATAATTTCTTCTGTTTTTTTATCAAACCACTGAGTATGTAATTTCAATCCCATAATCTTATCTACCTTATAGAAATTTTTTGATATTGCGTTTAGGATCTGCTGGTTTTAACTGCTTACCCGTTTTTGGATCAAATGCCCCAATATGCTGTCCATCACTAGCGCGATATCCTTCCAGCTCACCATGCTGTGAATCCCACTCATAGATCCTTCGCCCTTTATCACCTTTCCAGCGATTACGTTTGCCTGCTCCACCTTGTTTAGGTGTTTTACCTTGGACAGGCTTAAGAATACCCAATCCTTTAATATCTTCAGTTCTTGGTGCTGGATGATAACTATGACCACGCTCTTTTACGCCTTGGCGAGGTTTATCTTTTTTCCCTGTCGATAAATAAATTGGTTTTATTCCCAATTCCCATGGAAACACTAAAATTATAGGCTCTTTCAGCGAAGACTGCTCTTTCTCACTTTCTGTAAAAAAAGTGGGGGCATCTAAAGGTAAGTTATTAAATCTAGGAATATCATAGACCTTGCCAAGTAGATATCTATGTCTTTCTGGCTGAGGTAATGCAGTACCCGTTAAGATCTCCGCACTACCAATCTGAACAATTCTTTCTTGTTTCTCATTTGGTAAAGTATAAGCAAAAATACCTTTCTCAACAGTTTTTCTCGCTTCAACTACTCGAGTTTTAACTGGTACATTCGTTTTCACTAACTCAATTTGTTTTGTTCCATTAACTACCTGTTCAATGACAGTAGCCGAGGTATTAATTATCCCTTTTTGCTTTGCAATATCTCTTAATTGCGCTTCTTTAGGAATATTTAATCTCTGACCTGCCTCAGTAAGCGCAGTTTCTTTATTTTGGGGAAATTCTTGATAAATCATCGAAGGGTATCTATCACTCCCTACTCCAACTGGAGGAGAATACAGCATGAGGCCTGCACCTAAACCTAATGCACGACCTAAAATAGCCCCTAACGTTTCTGATGCAACCGTTGCATTTGTCGTTGTTACCACTGGAGTAAAAATAGCCACTGGGGCTAAATTAGCTTTATTGATACTCTTTCCTGGGATTAACGTAGATTGAGCAGATGTTATTGCTGTATTTAACTCAGCAGAAATACTGATTTGCTGCTTAGGTGCCGAAGTTAACATTTGAACAATAGAATCATATGATCCAACCGCTTTCTTTAAACTACCACTCATCATCCCCGCATACTGTAGATAACGCTGAGAATAAATTTTTATCGCTTTGGTTATATCACCTTCCCTGAAAGCATCCATCATCTCTTTACAATGCTTATCTTTTGTTAAAAAGATGCAATCTATTTTTGCACATACAGGGCAAATATTACGCTTCATGACCTCGATCGGTTTGACACGTTCACTCATATAAATTCCTTTTTATATTAAATCATACAATGACGATAGTGATCTAATATGACCAACACACCATTATTTGACTATTCTGTTTTTTGATACGAGTGTTATAAACCTCCTGATCTATAGCTCACATTTGACATAAAGAAGATAATTTTCCCTTACCTTCTTTTTTATTTTAAATAAAACAGTTTATTTAATAAGAATTATCTTATTAAGAACTCAATAATGAATTATCAATAAACTCATTTTATTTTTTAGAAAAATATTACAGAAAGAGAGTAATGAAGATTTGATTTTAGGGAGTATTGTTTGGGGTGAATTTGTTTTTAGAATGTTATAAATAATGAGTGACGATAAAAAGAGTAAGTCCTTTTTACTCTTTTTGTTAAATAACTTTCTCGTACAAAAATGATCCTGACTCTGACTCTTTATGGTAATTGCTTAACCTATCATTCATAATTTTTATTGGGTCACAAAAATTAAGAGTTCTGTCAAATAATGTTAACTGAGGTTGAGCTAATAAACATAAACAAGCTTGAGCCCCCACTTCAGTCACTAAAAAAAGAGCGGTTTCGCCTTCTTCTTTTAATGAGGCTTCTACCACTTGAGATAAATAAGGGTTGATTTGATTATTGTTAACTTCAAAATACCAACTCTTAGGCATCAGTGGCTTTAAAAAGCGATGGGCTATTAATGCATTTAAAGCTAATTCAGCTCTTGATTCTGATGGCATATCTATTTGTCGAATTTGCTCATCGTATCCATAATAAAGAGCTGCATCATCGACGGTAAAAGATGCTGATTGTCGAGCACTCTCACTCAACATTTTGCTTGAAAAGCGGGAACGAAAAACCATACCATTTGCTAAATCAAGCATTAATTTTTGTTGCTCAACATCAAAATACCAACGCCAGCGATCATCGGGTTTTATTATCACTAATTAATCCCCCTTCGATTCATTCCCTGTTTTATACTCTGATAAACAATCAAAATTAAATGACCTAAATAAAATATTTAATATCACCTAACAAAAACAGGATTCATTTTACTATTAATTAAGCACAATCAGTGCAATTTAATAAAAAATAACCAACTAGGGGCAATATAAACGAGTTAGGGGCAGAAGAAAAGCCCCTAACTCATTATTAAATGTATTTAGATATGATTAATTATAGATTTGATAAGTGCAGGGCCTTGATAAATGAATCCTGAATAGACTTGAATTAGAGAAGCACCAGCATCCATTTTTTCTCTAGCTGCCGTTAGTGAATCAATTCCACCTACACCAATAATAGGTAATGCACCTTTTAATTCTTCATTTAATTGACGGATTATTTGTGTACTTTTTGATTGTACCGGACGACCACTTAATCCACCCGCTTCATTACAATGATTTAATCCACTCACTAATGATTTATCTAATGTGGTATTTGTCGCAATAACACCATCAATATGATGACGCACTAAGCTATCTGCAACTTGAATTAATTCTTCATGTGTTAAATCAGGCGCAATTTTAACTGCAACAGGAACATATTTTTGATATTTTCCTTGCAACTCTAATTGTTTATTTTTAATTGCTGATAGCAGATCGTCTAATGCTTCACCATATTGTAATGTACGCAAACCTGGGGTATTTGGTGATGAGATATTAATTGCGATATAACCAGCATGAGCATAGACTTTTTCCATACAAATCAGATAGTCATCTTTACCTTGCTCTACTGGGGTATCTTTATTTTTACCGATATTAATGCCCAGTACACCGCCATAACGGGATTGTTTTACATTTTCAATTAGGTTATCAACACCGAGATTATTAAATCCCATACGGTTAATTAAGCCTTCGGCTTCCACTAAGCGGAATAAACGAGGTTTATCATTTCCCACTTGAGGACGTGGTGTCACCGTACCAACTTCAATAAAACCAAATCCCATTGCACCCAATGCATCTATACAATCACCGTTTTTATCAAGACCAGCGGCAAGACCAAGTGGATTTTTAAATGAGAGTCCCATACAGGAAACAGGTTTAGAAGGAAGTGACTGCTGAATAAGAAATTGAAATGGGGAATGAGATAAACGTTTTAACTGACGGAAGGTAAAATCATGGGCACGTTCAGGATCTAGCCGAAACAATGCCTTCCTTACTAAGGAATAATACATACGATCTCCATTGAGAATATCGGGTATTAGGAATGATATGTCTACGACAATTTAAGCGTCGAGCATCATATAGATAAAAGCACGAAAAGTAAACGCTTCAATTTCACAATTCGCCATAAAAAATCCCCAGACTATGCTGGGGATCTGATTATCTTGCTGATTTTATACTATTTATTCACTCATAAAGTGATATAAGACGTGATATTAATCAGCTAATGCTTTGGTGATTTTCTCATATAAATCGCCAGACAAATTCTCAAGCGCTTTCAGTTTTAATAACTCAGCACGCATTTTATCTTGGCGAGTTGCATCATAACGTTTTAAACGAATAAACGGCTCAATAAGGCGTGAAGCAACTTGTGGATTGCGACTATTTAAGTCAGTCAGAATTTCTGTCAATAATAAATAACCAGAGCCATCTTCAACGTGGAATGCCACAGGGTTATTATTCACAAATGCACCAATTAGCGCCCGAGTACGATTAGGGTTTGCAAGTGTAAATGAGCGATGAGATAACAGACTACGTACTTTCTGTAACACTTCTTTTTCTGGGCTCATGGCTTGTAAACTAAACCATTTGTCCATCACTAAACCATCTTGATGCCATTTGTCATCGAACTCTTGTAGCAATGCATCTTTACAAGGTAACTGTGCCATCACTGCTGCATTCAATGCGGCAAGTGCATCCGTCATATTGTCACTGTTGTGATATTGCGCGTCGACAAGTTGATTACCTGTTTGCTCATTTTCAACTGCTAAATAAGCTAGACACACATTACGTAAATCACGTTTTGCAATATCATCATGATTAACACGATAAGCACCGATATGCATTGAATGATAAACAGCAGAGAACTCATCTGCCATTTCAGTTGCTAGTGTTTTACGAATAAAACCAAGCGCTTTATGGATAGCAACTGGGTCAATAATACTAAATGATTCACCCGCTTCGACATCTGTTGGTAATGTCAGAATAAGTGCAGCTAATGCAGGATCGATATCTTTATCAAGTAATACTGCACGGAAAGCATCAACCACCATTTCAGGCAGAATGCAGATTTCACCCTTTTGAACTCGAGCTACGTTTTCTTTTATATAGCGACCTAATAATGCTTGAGCAGCATCCCAACGTGAAAATGCATTACGTGCATATTTCATTAAGAAAGAGAGTTGCTCATCCGTAAATGGATAATCAAGTTTTACAGGCGCAGAGAACTCACGTAATAAAGATGGGATTGGTTGTTCTGGCACATCGTCAAAGACAAACTGCTGCTCTTCACGTACCACATTCAATACATTAGAAATAGTTTGACCTTGTGAACGCAGTGGGATCACATCGCCTTTGGTATTATATAATTCAATATCTAATGGAATATGTAATGGCTGCTTTTCAGTTTGATCGGCTGTCGGTGGCGTCATTTGACTAACAGTTAAAGTGTATTGCTTTTTATTAGCATTATAACTATCACGAACTGTCAGTTGTGGTGTACCTGATTGGCTATACCAACGACGGAATAAAGTAAGATCAACATTAGAAGCATCTTCCATTGCTTGAATAAAATCGTCGCAAGTTGCAGCACTGCCATCGTGACGATGAATATACATCTGCATGCCAGCTTGGAATTGCTCTTCGCCTAATAAGGTGTGGATCATTCGGATCACTTCTGAACCTTTTTCATATACTGTTAAAGTATAGAAGTTGTTCATTTCGATCACACTATCAGGACGAATTGGGTGTGCCATTGGGCTTGCATCTTCTGCAAACTGAGCGGTACGCATCACTCGTACATTATTGATACGATTAACAGAGCGAGAGCCTAAGTCAGAGCTAAATTCTTGATCACGGAAAACGGTTAAACCTTCTTTCAGGCTTAACTGGAACCAATCACGGCAAGTAATACGGTTACCTGTCCAATTATGGAAATATTCATGACCAATAACAGACTCAATACCTAAGTAATCTTTGTCAGTTGCCGTTTCACTTTTCGCTAGCACATATTTAGAGTTAAAGACATTCAGCCCTTTATTCTCCATTGCCCCCATATTAAAGAAATCAACAGCAACTATCATATAGATGTCGAGATCATATTCTAAATTAAAGCGAGTTTGATCCCATGCCATCGCATTTTTCAATGATGTCATTGCCCAATCTGCACGATCTAAATTACCTTTATCAACAAAAAGCTCTAAAGCAACTTCACGACCGCTTTTGGTGATAAAAGTATCTCGTAACACATCAAAATCACCCGCTACCACAGCAAATAAATAACTTGGTTTTGGATGTGGATCTTCCCATGTTACCCAATGACGACCATCATCCAGTTCACCTTGCGCAATACGGTTACCATTGGACAACAAATAAGGATACTGTTTTTTGTCTGCCGTGATTGTTGTGGTGTAACGAGCTAATACATCAGGTCTATCTAAATAGTAAGTAATATGGCGGAAGCCTTCAGCTTCACACTGTGTACATAATGCATCACCAGAAACATACAACCCTTCCAATGCGGTATTAGCTGATGGGTTAATCTCATTAACAATTTTTAATGTAAACTGTTCGGGCAGTTGTTCAATGATGAGTTTGCCGTTTTCTTCTTTATAGTGTGTCCAAGCAACATCATTCACTGCGATTGATTTTAATGTTAAATCTTCACCATCTAACACTAATGCTGTCGCATCTGAGTTTAGGCGTTTACATTGGCTTATCGCTGTAACCTGGGTGTTTTCTTTGTCTAAGATAAAATCAAGATGTAAATCGGTGATTGTGTAGTCAGGGGCACGATAATCTTTGCGAAATTTCGCGATTCTTTGTTGTGTCATAGAAAAAACCTTTTAGTTAACACGACTATTTAACGGTTATATTGCCAAAGCTTACTCGTCAAAAATCTGTTTAGCCAGTCGAATATTCAATTGAAACCATTAAAAGTTAACGGAATGTTAATAGTTTATTAATACATGTAATCAATTTATTTGGTAAATGATGCTAATATACTCCCAAATTATGTTTAACGTGGTAAACTCATCTAAGTTTTACAGCTTGTTTTTATGTCGCAGAGAAATATTGTTGAATAGTGACGCTTTGTCGTCATATTCGGGTATACTCTCCAACCTTAACGATTTAGCAGACATAAAAACGCTCCGTGAGGATGCTTGACGCGCTATGATTTTAGACGCTACACCGATTATTACATCACTGTTGGATACCGATGCATATAAGCTCCACATGCAACAAGCGGTTTACCACCATTATAGTGATATTCCTGTCGTTGCTGAGTTCCGCTGTCGGAGTGATGAACGTCTAGGTGAATATGCAACAACCTTACGCCATCAAGTTAATATGATGGCAGACTTGTCATTAACGAATGAAGAATTTGACTATCTTCAGAGCCTCCCCTTTTTCAAAAATGACTATCTGCAATGGTTTAAGCATTTTCGCTTTAAACCAGAACAAGTCCAAATTTCAACAATACCTGAAAACCAACTGTCGATAAGAATAACGGGGCCTTGGCGCGAAGTTATTCTATGGGAAGTTCCTTTGTTAGCTTTAGTGAGTGAAATTGTACATCGTGCTCGTTCTCCTCAAATCACGCCTGATGATGCAGTTAATCAACTACGTAAATTAATTGACATCTTCTACCGTGATGCGGCTGAACAACAGATTGACTTAGCTGATTTTAAATTAATGGATTTTGGTACTCGCCGCCGTTTCTCTTATGATGTGCAGTGTGCCATTGTGGATGAGCTGAAAAATCATTTCCCTTATCTTATTGGTACAAGTAACTATCATTTAGCTGAGCGTATGCATTTGGCTCCTGTGGGAACACAAGCTCACGAGTGGTTTCAAGCTCATCAGCAGATTAGCCCTGAACTGGCAAATAGCCAACGTGCAGCCTTGCAATCTTGGTTAGATGAATATCCAGATCAATTAGGTATTGCATTAACAGATTGCATTACAATGGATGCGTTTTTGCGTGATTTTGATAAAGCCTTTGCAGAGAGCTACCAAGGTTTACGTCATGACTCAGGCGATCCGATTGAATGGGGTGAAAAAGCGATCGCGCATTATGAAAAATTGGGCATTGATCCCATGAGTAAAGTATTAGTCTTTTCTGATAGTCTCGATTTTCAAAAAGCACTCGTACTTTATAAGCATTTCCATAAGCGTATTCGTCTAATCTTTGGTATTGGTACTCGACTCACTTGTAACATTCCTGAAATAACGCCTCTTAATATTGTGATTAAGCTGGTGGAGTGTAATGGTAAGCCAGTGGCTAAATTATCAGATAGCCCAGGTAAAACAATTTGTGACGATAATGACTTTGTTGACAAGCTACGAAAAGCCTTTGACGTTCCTCTTGTTAAACAGGCCTGTTAATTAGCTAAAAATCTTCATTAATAAAAGAAAGGGTAATAATTGCCCTTTCTTTTGTCATAACACCTGCCTTTATCAATATTTCACCTATTTTATCAATTTATTTTATACAAAAGCTTTTCTCTTCTTTATTGACTCTTTAAACTAAAATTTCCTACTTGTTTCCTGCGCTATTGCAAGTAACATAGAAAAACTGTCCGACAGGGGCAGAGTGAATTAACCAAACAATTATTTTAATTAAACGAAGAGAGATTTATTTATGATCGTTGCGCCTGTAGTCGACGTACTGCAAGGCCGTATCGCGGTTGGCGAAGACGTCACCGTTCGCGGTTGGGTACGTACAAGAAGAGATTCAAAAGCTGGTATCTCATTCCTTACCGTCTATGACGGTTCCTGCTTTAATCCAGTACAGGCCATCATTAATAATAATTTACCGAATTATCAAGATGAAGTGCTGCACTTAACCACAGGCTGTTCTGTGGAAGTCACCGGTAAAATTGTTGAATCTCCGGGCCAGGGACAGAACTTTGAAATTCAAGCCACTCATGTTGTTGTGGTAGGAATGGTCGATGATCCGGAAACTTATCCGATGGCCGCCAAACGTCATAGTATTGAGTACCTACGTGAAGTTGCTCACCTTCGTCCTCGTACTAACTTAATTGGTGCAGTTGCTCGTGTTCGTCACACATTAGCACAAGCACTACATCGTTTCTTCGATGAACAAGGCTTCTTCTGGGTTTCTACGCCACTGATTACGGCGGCAGATACAGAAGGTGCAGGTGAAATGTTCCGTGTCTCTACATTAGATATGAACAACCTGCCACGCACAGATAAAGGCGAAGTCGATTTCAGTGAAGACTTTTTTGGCCGTGAAGCGTTTTTAACTGTTTCTGGTCAGTTAAATGGTGAAACTTACGCCTCTGCATTAAGCAAAGTGTACACCTTCGGCCCAACATTCCGTGCTGAAAACTCAAATACCAGTCGTCACCTCGCTGAATTCTGGATGGTAGAGCCTGAAGTGGCATTTGCTGATCTTAACGATATCGCAGCTCTTGCTGAAAAAATGCTGAAATACACCTTTGCCGCTGTATTAGCAGAGCGTAAAGATGATATGGAGTTCTTTGCACAACGTGTCGATAAAGACGCTATCACACGCTTAGAGAACTTTATCACCTCTGACTTTGCTCAAATTGATTATACCGATGCAGTTACTGTGCTTGAAAACTGTGGTGAGAAATTTGAAAACCCAGTTTATTGGGGTGTTGACCTCTCTTCTGAGCATGAACGTTATCTTGCAGAGAAACACTTTAAAGCACCTGTTGTGGTGAAAAACTATCCGAAAGACATCAAAGCATTCTATATGCGTATGAATGAAGACGGTAAAACAGTTGCAGCAATGGATGTATTAGCACCAGGAATTGGTGAAATCATCGGTGGTTCTCAACGTGAAGAGCGTTTAGATATGTTTGATAAACGTTTAGACGAAATGGGAATGAGCAAAGAAGACTACTGGTGGTATCGCGACCTGCGTCGTTATGGCACCGTACCTCACTCAGGATTTGGTTTAGGCTTTGAACGTTTAGTTGCTTATGTGACGGGTGTCGCAAACGTTCGTGAAGTTATTCCATTCCCTCGTACACCAAGAAATGCTGATTTCTAATTTAGTGATTAATTAGTATTCAGCTAAAAATTTGCACTGCTGTTTTATTGCACAAGTTTAACTTAAGTGAAGAAGCCAACCACAAGGTTGGCTTTTTTTATGCATGGCTGTTATTTGATTCAAAAGTTCCCCGAAATACACACTTTGAAATACATAGTTACAATTTGTTACACTTTTTTCGTTTTTGTAGCAAATTGGGGGTAGATAAAATTTTTTACCAATGGAACACTGTCACCCGACACAGACGACACTTAACTCTCATAAATAGTTCCATAAAAATTAAGAAACTATTTCTGGCAGTGGCAAAGGTGTCTGAATAACACCAATGAGGGTAATAATAATGATGAAGCGCAATCTTCTTGCAGTGGTAATCCCAGCTTTAATGTTTGCTGGTGCAGCAAACGCAGCTGAAATGTATAACAAAGACGGCAACAAAGTAGACATCTACGGTAAAGTTGACGTTCGTCATTACTTCGCTAACTCTGATAGAGATCGTGGCAATGAAAGCGGTGATGCTTCTCGTGCTCGTATCGGTTTCAAAGGCGAAACTCAAATCAATAAAGATTTAGTTGGTTTCGGTCGTTTCGAATACGAAATCCGTACTAACAAAGCTGAAGGCGACACTGATTCTCGTGCTCGTTTCGCTTACGCTGGTTTTAAATTTGCTGACTTCGGTTCATTAGATTACGGTCGTAACTACGGTGTAATTTACGACACCAACGCATGGACAGACGTTCTGCCTTTATGGGGCGGCGACTCAATGTCACAAACTGACAATTTCATGACTGGCCGTACCACTGGCGTTCTGACTTACCGTAACACTGATATGTTCGGTTACGTTGATGGTCTGAGCTTTGCTCTGCAATATCAAGGTAAAAACAACTCAGAAACTAACAATGACCGTACTGACATCAAAAAACAAAATGGTGACGGTTTCGGTTTCTCTACAGCTTATGAGTTAGGCTGGGGCGTTACACTGGGTGGTGGCTATTCTAACGCTGCTCGTACTGCAGAACAAAAATTAAGCACTGCTAAAGGCGAACGTGCAGAAGCATGGAACTTTGGTGGTAAATTCGCAGCTAACAACGTTTACTTAGCAGCTATGTACGGTGAAACTCGTAACATGACTGGTTTCAAAGGAAACATTGCTAACAAAACTCAAAACGTTGAGTTAACTGCACAATATGATTTCGCTGACTTAGGTCTGAAACCATCTTTAGGTTATGTTCAATCTAAAGGTAAAGACTTACAAGTTAATGGCGTAAATGACGAAGATTTAGTTAAATATATCTCTGTAGGTTCTTTCTACAAATTTAACAAAAACATGACTGCAGTTGTTGATTACAAAATCAACCTGATCAAATCTGATAACAAACTGGGCATCAACGACGATAACGTAGTTGGTTTAGGTCTGACTTATCAGTTCTAATTACCGCTTATAGGTAATTAAACAATCAAGTTAATTGATTTGAAAAGCAACACTTCGGTGTTGCTTTTTTATTTGTACAATTTAACCATCACAACACGCCATTTATTTATTCACTTAAAAATATCCCCCCTTTTCTTTATTTTTCAAATTATCCAAAAGTTTATCCCACTAAACAATTATGTCTTTTTAGTGATTATTTTTACATGTTAATGTAATCACAGGATATTCACTTATTTACATCTTGATTTGCTATTTATTCTCACTTAGTTCACAACTTCTTGTTAATTTCTCTACAAACAGTTGGCAAAAAGCCTTCATAGCGTTACTCTTGATACTCATATTTCGGCTTCGTTTTGAGCTTAGGGAACAATTACACTATGTTTGAGAAAATCATTGCTGCACCAGCCGATCCTATTCTGGGTTTAGCTGATAGTTTCCGTTCTGATCCTCGTGAAAACAAAATTAATTTAGGAATTGGTGTTTACAAGGATGAGACAGGTAAAACACCTGTTTTAACCACTGTTAAGAAAGCAGAAAAATACCTGTTAGAAAACGAAACCACTAAAAACTACCTTCCTATTAGCGGTATCCCTGAATTTGGCAATGTTACCCAAGCGCTTCTGTTTGGTGAACAACATCCTATTATCTCTGAAAAGCGCGCACGCACAGCACAAGCACCGGGTGGTACTGGCGCTTTACGTATCGCCGCTGATTTTATTGCTCAACAAACCACAGCAAAACGTGTCTGGATAAGTAATCCAACGTGGCCTAACCATAATAATATTTTCAAAACAGCAGGTCTTGAGATCTGTAATTATGATTATTATGATGCAGAAAATCGTGGATTAGATTTTGAAGGCATGCTGGCAAGCCTTGCTAATGCACAGGCTGGCGATGTAGTGTTATTCCACGGATGCTGTCATAACCCAAGCGGTATTGATCCAACAGAAGAACAATGGCGCCAACTCGCAGCATTATCAGCAGAAAAAGGCTGGCTACCTGTCTTTGACTTTGCATACCAAGGTTTTGCGCGTGGTCTTGAAGAAGATGCCCAAGGCTTACGCCTCTTTACAGAAAAAAATCCTGAGCTTATTGTCGCAAGTTCATACTCTAAAAATTTCGGCCTTTATAATGAGCGTGTAGGCGCATGTACTATTGTCACAAAAGACAGTGAGACTGCGGAAAAAGCCTTTAGCCAAGCAAAAGCCATTATTCGTGCTAACTACTCTAACCCACCAGCGCATGGCGCTTCAGTGGTAACGACTATTCTTTCTAACCCAGAGTTAAAAGAAGAGTGGATTGAAGAACTCACAACCATGCGCGAACGTATTCAGCGTATGCGTCAATTGTTAGTGACTACACTACAAGAAAAAGGCGCTAAACAAGACTTTAGCTTTATTATCGACCAAAATGGTATGTTCTCATTTAGTGGTTTAAATAAAGAGCAAGTTGAGCGTTTACGTGCTGAATATGGTATTTATATCGTGGGTTCAGGTCGTATTAACGTTGCAGGTTTAACCCTTGAGAATATGGTTCCACTGTGCGAAGCCATTGTTGCTGTACTCTAATTGCCTTCTAAAGGGTAATTAAGATAAATGCCATGTTATTAAATAACATGGCATTTTTATTGATATAAAAGAAAAATAAACCACACTTTTTTATTCATAAAAAAAGCCCTTTATAATAAAGAGCTTTGCGTTAATTAATGGATATTATAGTATTACCAGATTGGCATTTCATCTTGTAAAAAAGGATTATATCGGCGTTCATGCCCTAAATTAGACATAGGACCATGTCCCGGAATAAACAGATAATCATCGCCTAAAGGTAATACTTTATTTTTGATTGAAGCAATAAGATCGGCATGGTTTCCACGAGGGAAATCAGTACGACCAATGCTTTCTTTGAATAACACATCTCCCATAGAGATGAGTTTATTCTGATGATTAACAAAAATAACATGTCCTGGAGTATGACCAGGGCAATGTAAGACAGATAACGAAATTGTTTTACCTATCGTGACGGTATCACCTTCATTTAACCAACTATCTGGTGTAAATGATTTTCCGCAAGGAAAATTAAACATACGGCACTGTTGTTCTAATTCTTCTAATAAGAAATTATCATCTTTATGAGGACCGTAAACAGGGACATTGAAGTGCTCAACAATTTGTGAGGTGCCTGCAATATGATCAAAGTGTCCGTGTGTTAATAATACTTTGGTCAATGTTAATTGGCGTTCTTCTATTTCTGCAATTAACGTTTCAACATCACCACCGGGATCAACAATTGCTGCTTCCTTCGTTTCATCACACCAAATAAGGGTGCAATTTTGCATATAGTTTGTCACAGGTACAATGTGATACATCATGAATCACTCCACTCTTTATTATCTAATTCTCAATAGATTACCATGAGCGGACAGGTCCTGTATCAATATGCACAAAATTACTTCTTGGATAATAGCCTACACCACCTGCTTTCATTCTTAATGCAACTTGACGCACTTTAGAAAGATCAGTGCCGACTAAACGAAAATCCATTGCTTGTCCACGCGTGTGATAGCTCTTCTTTGCCACTCCGCTACTACTATGACGTAGATTATTATTTGTCACTAAAGAACGATAACCTGAAATAAGCTCAACGGGTTTATTGTTATTAAGCATCACTTGCAATAAGTAGATTTGGTCAAACAGTGCAGGATCAATCGTTTTGATTTTGTTTTGACGGTAATCTCTAAAGAGATGATTTAGTTTAGCAAGCTCATGTTTATTATAACGTTTTCCATCAAAAAACTCGGCTTTAATAGTTTCACCTGTATTTAAATTATTAAAGCGAAGGATTTTTGGACGAGGTGTCGCTAGTGAAGCAAAAGCATGAGAAGGTAATAAACCTAACCCCACTGCGGCCATACCAAGCCCCAGCCATTTACGGCGATGTGAATCAATAATATCCATAGTATATGCACTCAAAAAATTATTTCAGGAAGAAGAACCTTTATTATGACAATATTTTTCTCGAATTGTTTCTTACAGTTTGTATAGTATTGTAAATAACACTTCATTTCAATTTAATGCCATTAGTAATTTTATAAGTTTAGTTATTTATACTAAATTCCATTTTTATCATTCTATTTTTATCATTCTATTTTTAATAGAAATTTTAAAAATATTTTATAATTTATTATATTTTTAATTACCCTATTAATAATCATAAGAGAGTGATTTCATCTTATTGATTTATATAAAAATAAAGGATAGCCAAATTAGCTACCCTTTATTCAATTTATATTTATTTATATTACAAGTATTTCTTAATATTCTCTAAATAAGGTTGTGCATTAGTCGTGACTTTGTCATAACCATAAATATCTGCACGATATTGAGGTGCATTTTCCTGAGCCACCCATGCTGTTTGATAATATAAATAAACCGGAATACGTTCAGGAATTGGCGCATATTGTGTTGAACCACGTTTTAGTGCCGCATCAATTCTATCTTGTTTCCATCCCGCATCGCCCAATAAAATTGAAGCAAGTTCAGAGGCTTTATTAACACGAATACAGCCTGAACTAATTGCCCTCATATTTTTTGAAAACAGTGAATGATTTGGTGTGTCATGCAGATATATCGCATCTGAATTTGGCATATTAAATTTATAACGGCCTAATGAGTTTGTTGGTCCCGGAGCCTGCCAAATTCGGTAAGGGAAGTTATTAGCACTCATATTTTGCCAATCAATATCGTAAGGGTTAATAGGATAAGCATCATTCCCCCACCCTGAATAAATGGTATATCCCTTACGACTAAAGTAACTAGGATCTGCTTTACCTCTAGGTACAATATCTTTACGAGTCATGCTTGTTGGCACATTCCAAGGTGGGTTAACCACAACATTATTTAGTGCACTACTCATAATCGGTGTTTTTCTATCTGGGCGACCGACAATGACTTTTGAGTCGAGAATAAGCTCGTTATTGGCATAAAAATAGAGCGAGAAATCAGGAATATTAACCCAAATTCCAGTATCACCAATGGCTGGCGTCAGGCGAAGACGTTGAATATTTAATGCCATAATGCTAGCGCGCTGTGCTGGTGTTATATTTAACCACACTCGCGTTTGTCGCCCAATAACACCATCGGGCTCTAATCCATGAGCAGTTTGAAATAATTTAACAGCCGCAACTAAAGGCGCATCATAAACGGTTGTCACAATTTCCTGCTCATTCGCTGCCAACTCAGGAATTAATTTTAAATTACGTAAAATCTGTCTCAGCGGTACAACTTCTTGTGATGATTGATTTGGCTTTAATGATGTTGTTCCTTTCATTTCTGGCCAAACAACTGAACTATGTAACTGCTTTCGCACTTCCTCTTTCATTAAGGCGTAATAAGGATGGGACGGTGCATAAGAAATAACAAAGCTACCTAAGGTGTTATTTTGAATATTTTGCTGTAATTCCACGACTGACTTATCAGTTGGTGATGGTAATACTTGCATCACATCACGATACAGTAAAGATATGCCTGATTTATTTACTTGCTCAACGAAACTGATATAGCCTAAAAAAGCATCTGATAAAATAAGGTCGCGTGCTTCTTTTGTTAATTCAGGCGACTCTAGTTGTATTAACCATTGCCCAAATTGAGGTTGGGTTCCCGACATCGCCACTTCAGCAATTTGTTGCTGTAATTGCTGTACTGTTTTTTCATCTTGCCAGATTAATGCTAAATCACTTGCTTGGTAAACTTTCACTAACTGGTTTAAATATAACGGTTTATATCCCGTTGAGCTCCATGATTGTAGTTTTGTTCTTACTGCTAACTCAGTCAATTGTGGAACCTTCATAACCACAATTGCAGGTGCTGGCATAACTTCACTAGTGACAGGAACTAATGTTGCGTTTTCTGTTTCGGGTGTAGATAAAGTCACCGACTCTGTTTCTGTGGCTATTGCATAATGACCAGAAAGGAGTGTACCTATAACAACTGAATATGCGATTGCTCTTTTAATTGGTTGATGCGCCATAAATCCTCTACCCTCATTCCTTATTATTATTTTGGTATCCTAGAATATTAGATGAGCTAGGCAAAGAGTTTTATAGGAATAAACTAATATTTTTAAAGTTTTGTAAGCCCCTGATAGAAATTTGGTTTTATTTAATCAAAAAAAGACCATCTAGCTGCTTTTATCTTCAAATATATAATTTAAATGAAAGATACAATAAAAGAACAAAAAATAGACATATTGAAAATAAGCGTTCAGGAAATAATAAAGAATTGTGAATAGATAAATAAGATTATTTAAATGGAAGGTATTTTAAAATAGAAAAAGGCGCAGTTTCCTACGCCTTACAAATAAAGGTAAACAAAGGGTAAAGATTAATACTCTGAATTGATAACAACTTCTTCACCAAACTGGCCTGCTTTTGGCAGTGGTTGGTAAGAAGAGTTAGCCGCACGCAGAATACGAATACCACGGATATTCAGTTCATCTGCTGCTGCGATATCAGCATCAGCATCACCGTAGTAAATTTTCAGTTTATGATCACGCATCCAGCTTACTTTGTTATTTGCGCCAGGTTGGTCACCAGCAAAAATAACCGGCTGCATTTTATCAGCAGGAATGTTTAAGCCTTCTTGTACATATTTGGTCACAGTCTCAGTTTTAGTTTGAGTACGACCAGTAATGAAATAAACAGTATCCCCACGTTTTAGGTGCATCTGAACAAGATCGATACCGACTTGTTTAGGCATACTGAATTTATCCCACTCATTATTCATTTTGTTCCAGAATTCTGGGTTTTTCAGGTAGCTGAAATCGTTTGGAGAGTATTCTAGTTTACCACGGTAGAAACCAGGGCTTGAGAACAGAACGGTGTCATCAATATCAAAACCAACCGCCATCGGTGCTTGACCTGCAAGGCTTTTTTCAATATCAGCAACAGAAACCCAATGAATTGGTTGTTGTTGTGCAAGTTGTGCAACAGTAACACCTGGGCTAACAACTTCTGGTAGATGTACTTTTGCCATTGCTGCGCCGTTTAAGCTTAACGCTAAAGCAATTGCACTAAAAGCTAACGTGACTTTACGCATTCTTTTTCCTTTAAATTTTTATATTAATCACATACGGGAACAATCATAAACATCATGATTACATTTAAATGAGATATGGCGCACGTTATACCACTTAAGATTTCATTTTTTTGTTAATTTGCTTTCATTTTTTGATCTATGTAACACTTTGAAAAAAGAAGGCGCTATAAGCATAAGCCCGCAGCGCCTTTATTCTTGCCCTTTTGAGGCTAATAATGGGATAAAATTATTCTGTTATTTCAGCAACATTTGATGATCCGATTTTATCTTTCTCAGCCTGTTGACCAAAACCTTTTAAGCCAACAACATGTACATGTTCAGTGCCGTTGAACACTTTACGCACTAATTTATAGGTTGTTCCTTTTTCTGGGCTGATATTTTCTGGTGCCGCAATAATTAACTGCATATCAAGACGGTCGCAAAGCTCAAATAACGTTGCAATAGATTTCGCATCTAAACGCGCAGCTTCATCGAGGAAGAGTAAACGACAAGGAGAGATATCTTTTCCTCTTAAACGTCGCGATTCTTCTTCCCAGCTTTGTACCACCATAACCAGAATTGACATCCCCGTACCAATCGCTTCACCTGTTGATAAAGCACCACTTTCTGCTTTTAACCAACCTTCTGGTCCACGATTAACTTCAACATCCATTTCAAGGTAATTACGGTAATCTAACAGCTCTTCACCCACGGTTTGTGGCATACGTTGACCAATGTCCACTTGAGGGTTTAAACGCTGATAAAGCTTCGCCATTGCTTCAGAGAAAGTAAGGTTTTGGTTTTTAAATAGATCTTGATACTGGTTATCTTCTTCAGATAACACATCCAATAACACTTGATGACTTTCACGTATATTGACGTTGAGTCGGACACCTCGCACCTGACCAAATGAAACTGCTTGTAAACCTTGGTTTAACATACGGATACGATTTTGCTCACGCTGAATAGTTTTACGAATAATATTCGCGACACTTCGTGAACTAATCGCTAATTTTTGCTCACGACTAGTTAACTCTTCAGTTAAGCGAGCAAGTTCGATTTCCATCTGTTCAATTGCATCAACCGGATCATCAGTTTTAATGATGTCTTGACGAATACGTTCCCTTAAATGCTGGTATACCGCAATAAAGAACTGAACTTTACGATCTGGATATTTCGCATCTTCTGAGCGGCGTAACGCATCACGTAAATATTCATTGTCAGCAACCGCTTGGCGTAATGCACCTAACGCTTTATCCGACATTGAACGTAGCTCATCAGCAGAAAGATAAGCAAAGTCTCGTCGATGTAAGCGACGCTCCATACCATTTTCTTTCACTAATCGCATAACCGCGCACCAACCCGCTTTTGCACTCACAACATGCTCACGAATTTGAACGTAATCACGCTCAAGTTTACGAATTTTCTTGGTGAGATTATCTCGCTCTGCTTCACTCAATGCGATATCACGCTCAAGTTGACTAATACGAGTACGGTTTGCACTTACCGCAGAATAGCGCTGGTCACGTAGCTCTTTTGCTCTTGTTTCAGCACCAACATCAATCTGGATACCCGTATCACGCATCTCTTGCTCAAGCTCTCTGAGCAATTCAGATTTAGTGTCAAAAGAGCTTTTTAATGAGGCAAGTACTTGATTAAATTGAGCACATTGAGCTTGTTGCTGACGATAAAGTTCTCTTGCCGTAGCACGTTCTGTTTCTGCCATCTCTAAACGGTGACGTAGCTTCTCGTTAAGATCACTATTTTCACTGACAATCTCAACGGCATCACTATAACTAAAGTGTGGGCGGCGCTGTACCACTTCCACCAGCAAGAAAGCTTGTTGCTGATAACGTTGTTGCTCTGCTTTTGCTTGCTCGTAATCTTGCGCTAATTGTTCATGCGCTTGTGGATCACTTTGCAAGATTGAAGCGATAGGCTCTAATGCTGCTAATGCTTTTTCGTGGCGCTGTAAGTAACGCATTGACTCTTCAGCGACATACAGCTCTTCGCGTAACTCTTCAACACGATCAATCAGAGTTTCATCCATCAAGATATTAACTTGAGGAATAAGTTTATTAAGAAGATTCAGCGATTCTTTAGTACGTGCATAATGTTGACGCTGTTGTTGAGTACTCTCTTCGTATTGCGCTAACGCTCTTTCTAGCTCGTTACGTCGTTGATTAAGCTGGCGAATATTCTCTTCAGGATCAGCCTCAAATGCCACAGAAATATGTTGTCCCACAAACTGACTAAAGGCATGGTGGGCACGTTGGATCTTCTGCACATCAAAAGCTTGTGTTGCGTAAAGCTCTGAAAGTTCATCACGCTGACGCGATAAAATTTCTAATTGATTTTCACGCGCAGCACGACCAAAAAGCGGAATTTCAGGGTAGCGAGAATAACGCCATTGTCTATCAGTACTTTTGATAAGAACCGCTTTATCCATCTCTTGAGCATTAAATACACTATCATCGAAAGATTGTGGGTCACCTTCGATAAAATAGAGATCTTCAGGGCAATCTTCTAATGTTTCTAATTGTTCCTGAATCAACGAGAGATCTTGCACAACAATTGCATGACGTGCAGGGCCATATAATGCAGAGAAATAAGGCGCATCGTCTAACGTAATATCATCATAAATTTCTGATAATAAAACACCATTAAAACGTTCCGCTAATGTAATTAAACGTCCGTCTTCTGCACCACTTGGCTGACTTAAACGTTCAATTTGTGCTTCAATCTGCTGTTTACGAGTTGCAGTTTCATCACGTAATACGGTTGCTTCACGCTCTTTCTCAAGTAACTGTTGCATATATTCTGTTACTTGATGACCCGTTTCAAAAGATTGACGAGTCTGTTCACATAATTGTGTTAACGCATCTTGTGCAGCAAGCCATGCAGGTGCTTGTTTTTTCAGCTTTTCAATTTGTTGTTTAAGTTGATCCAGCTCTTGGCGCATTTGCATGCGGTGTTCGCCAGACTCATTAACATAATCGCTAAGCTCTTCAATTTTGGCTTCTAACTCATCTTGAAGAATTAACAAATCATCAGGCTCCATCGACTTGCCATGATGTTTGTTAAACTCTTCAAGCTGGCGCTCTGCACTATTTCGTTGATGCAAGCGTTGCTCTAATTCTGCCAACTGCATGCGAATAGGATGAACCCTATCCGCTTGATGTCGATGAGAAGACCATTCACGTAATGCTGTTTTTGCCGCATCCCATGCATTTTGACGTTCAACCTCACCTACAATTGAACTTACCAGTTTATAGGCTTGATCAAATTGCGTTTTAGCCGCTTCAGAAACATTGAGTTTCTGTTCCATAGAGAGTAATGAATGCGTAATGGTTTGAATTTTGGCTTGAATACGTTCAGCCCATTGATCAGCATTTTTCTCGTCTAAATCCGCAATATCACACTGTGCTTTAGCGCGCTCTAACGCTTGTACAGCTTGACGATATTGAATAGCACGCGTCTGTTGTACGTCTAATGCTTGTTGATAATCTGCCAACTGGTTTTTCAGTTCATCAACTTCTTCTTCAGCAGACTCCACGCGCGCTTCAAGCTCTTCTTTCTTAGAAGCTGCTTCTTCAACAACTTCACTTTGTTCTTCTAAGCGAAAAGTGATTTCTTCGACATCAGCAACATAGCGGTCAATTTTTTCTTGTTGGCGAACCGCATTTTGCACTAAGTTTAGTCGGTCGCTTGCCGCTTGATAATCGGCTTCAAGATCAGAAGATAACGCTTGTTGCTCTTCTAACTCTTTCCCCATTTCAACAAATCGATACGCTTCGTTATTAATGGATTTACGCTGACTCCATAACTCACGGCGCACAGTTAAAGCTTCATCAAGATGAACGCGTCGTTCATTGGCATGGCGCATATAGTCAGCTGCAACATAAGATGTCGCTTCTGTAATTAAATGCTTAAATAAGTCACGATCAGATTGAGTGACTCGAATAGCTTCAAGTGTCATTCGGTTTTCACGTAATGCGCCTTCCATATCTTGGAACGCTTTTCTTACACCACTATTCTCAGGTAGTAAATAATCACGTAAAGAGCGTGTAATCGCACTTGAAATACCGCCATACAATGAGGCTTCAATTAAACGATAAAATTTGGCACGATCACTTGCTGAACGTAAACGTTTAGGAATAACACCTAAATCAAACATCACCGCGTGGAAATCAGTGATAGAGTTAAATTGTCTAAAAACAACCCCATCAATGGCTTCAACTTTTTCTTTTAATTCATTAAGCGGTAAAACACGGGCTTGGCGATCTGCAACAGCTTGCGTTAAAATTTCTGTTGGGTTTTCTGCCATTGGCAGCCCTTGGATCATAAAGGGTTTGATATCAACTTTCTTATCACGTCCTGCAATTTGCTGTAAACGAACACCGACCACAGCACGTAAGTGACGCGAGTTGATCACATCTAATACGGCATAACACACACCCGGACGCAATTTCCCGTATAACCCTTTATCACGAGATCCACTTGTCGATCCTGCTTCTGTGGTATTACGGAAATGAAGCAAAGTAAGATCAGGGATCATAGCTGTAATAAATGCAGCCATAGTGGTTGATTTACCCGCACCATTACCACCTGATAACGTAGTCACCAACTCATCTAAATCAAAAGTACGAGCAAAGAACCCATTCCAGTTGATAAGTGTTAATGAGCGAAATTTTCCCCGTTCAATCATTTATTTTCTCCCTCCGCATCATCTTCACTGGATTGTAATTGCTCATCTTCATTTTCTTCATCGTCGTTAAGTGTTTCTGAGCTATCTTCAAGCGCCATTGCTTCACCATCACGGATCATGCGCATTTGAGCCTCAAGCGGATTATCACCACTACGCACATCTGCACCAAAACGGAAAACAGATTCTGTGATCGAGAAACGCTGCATATCATTTAATAAGAATGAAATCATGCCTAAACGACGTAAACGATTTAACGAGGTTCTTATTTTTTCTTGTAATTTTTGCAAATCAAGATCAGAACCTGTTGAGCGTTGATTCACTAAACGTAAAAGTTTGGTTTCATCTGCTAATGTTCTTAATTCATCGAACAGCTCTTGAACGGTGAATATTCCCTGATTGGCTAACCGCTCAGGGCTAAGGTAGAGATAACAAAGAATTTTCCCCACCAGCATATCCATTTCAGAGAGGACAGAGCGTGGAATAAGTGTGGTTGAACGAGGTCGCAAATAGAAGAATCCTTCTGGCGCTCGGATTAATTCGACGTTATAACGCGCATAAAAGTCTGATAACTCATCTTGAAAATCCATCAAAAAAGCATGATTATCCAGAGAGTCTATACCGATATGTCGACCTGCACGTAACTGGCTATCCAGTTCAGGAAAAAGTGAGTTCGCTAATGCCTGCGCCAGTTTTGCTGGCATAAATTGTTCAGTATGTATCGATGACATGCGCTTGTACCTTAGCTCCATATTCGTTAATTTCTGACCATTTTGCAGGTAATCCTGCGAGCTCAGCTTTCGCTACACCTAATCGTACTGCTTGATCAATGACAATACGTGCAACATCGAAATGTTTCTGTTGCGGATAACGATTAAGATATTCAACTAACACTGAACTGAGATCTAATGCTCGTTGTTCTAATTTGTAAGAAGCAAGCTCTTGCTCTACCCATTGCGCTATCTGTTCGTTCACTTCACTGAACATTTGATATTCAAGCTCTTCGGGTAACTCACCCGTGACTTCGTCATCACGTAGAGCCAGTTCTTCATCACGCATATCAAACAACCGATCAGCATTAGCGTAAGTTAATGCCCATGGGCTGTCGAAATAGTTTTGTACAGATTGACGTAAGCGACGAGAGAAAATACGGTTTTTATCCATATCAATCGCTGTACGAATAAATTTATGGACATGTCTATCGTATCCAATCCATAAATCAATAGATTGCTGACCCCAACTAATAATGCGGTCTAACTTACTTTGAAGTTCAAATACTAATGTATCTATTTGCTCAACATGGCCCGTATTCATGTTTGCTTCCTGAATACGTAAGAGATTGGCTTGAAGTTTGTCGCCAGCTGCTTCAAGCGTATCTTGTAGCTCTCTTAATGTACCAGATGTTTCAGATAACAGCTGTTCACAGCTTGAAATAGCCGCTTGCCAATCTTGGTTTAATAACGCAGCAATATCTTCTTTTACTGTATTTTGCTGCTCATCCATAATTCGCTGAGATAAATCAATGCTATCGAAAATTTCCGCCACTGAATATTTTAGAGGCGCGAAAACATTACGGTGCCAATGATATTCATCACCACCGTCTTCAGCAGAGCTTGCCGCTGAATCAAGCTCACCCGCCACAATAGAAAGTTGCATAGATAAGCGCAATGATGAAAATTCGCGTTGGCGAATATAGTAATCACTAATTCCAATTCCCAACGGGGTTAAACGGTATATTGCATTACCTTCTACCAATTCACTGGTAAAACGGTTAAAAAGCCGCTGCTTTACCATGTCATTAATGGCATTATTCGCGCGAACTTGTATTGATTCTGCAGGTTGTTCGAAGCCTTTACACACTTCCCTAAAGGCATCAATTAACTCCCCTTCACTGATTTCGCCATCAAGGCGCTCGCTGTTTAATACAGCGACAGCCATCAAAAAAGCTAATCTTTCTGGTGGCAGTGAGATTGAGAAATCATTTTTTCTCGCCCAAGACACTAACTCAGGAACGGTCTGGGTAAAATCACTCATAGTACATCCTTAATTTACACGCTTTTGTGCCATGACATGAATGTAACGCCCCAGACTGATATAGGGCTCTTGCCGACAATATCGTTGCTCTAATGCAAGCAACGATGGAAAGTCTTTATTTTGTAACTGACGACTTTGCAAATAATCATGGAAAACACGAACACCCGTTTTTCCCAATATTGTCATCGAAAACTCATCTAACCATTGATAAACATCTTCTGGTTGTAATGGGTTTTGAGGTGATAGCGATTTTTTTCTTCTACGTGGGATCTCAGGATTTGCCAGATGAAAATTTCCTAAAATCGCATTTCTCATGACAATACCATTCGCATTGTAAAACATCAGCGATAAGATACCATTAGGTAGCAACATATCGGTAAGAACATTTACGGCGTCTTTCTGATCCGTGATCCATTCCAATACTGCATGAAATAGAATTAAGTCAACCCCTTCATCTATATGCTCTTTAATCTCTTGAGCCGCACAACAAATAAACGTCATGTTCTCGATAACACCCTCTTCAATCGCAGCTTCTTGTGCGCGATTAAGCATCTCTTGTGATAAATCACATAAGATAATTTGGTGTCCTAATTTAGCAAGCTGACGAGAGAAATAACCTTCACCTCCACCTGCATCTAAAATACGCAAACTTCGGTTAGGCAAAAGGGTCAATAATTGTTGTAAATCTTCCCAAATCACCGCTTGACGTATTTTACCCTTTGTTGTGCCATAGATATTGCGGGAGAATTTATCTGCAATATCGTCAAAATTACGATCTGACATTAAAACGCCTCATGATAACAACTTACTACTTGCGCTCTCTGCGTTCTGATAAATTTAAAAATATGAGACACTGTACATAAATAAAGACGGCAATTTTACCAGTGTTCTATGATACTGACTGTTTTCTCTAAAGAAATAAGTCATGAATCAGACTATTCGCAAAGCGCAGTACAAATATAACGCTTATTAATGAAAAAATTAACGTTCAAACGTTTATCGTTTTATAAATAATTAAACGGTTCTTTATTTCTATTGATGAAAACTTAGTGAATCGTTGTTGTGTTAGCTATTTTGACACAACGTCTTGGAATTCCCCTAGTTTTCACTAAACTTTCACTATCAATTGCATGTATTTCACTCAATCTAGGATGATTTATGCTGTTTTTGCTCAAAAAATATGTTGCAGGCTTTCTGATGCCCTTGCCTTTGCTCTTATTAATCGCCTTTTTTGCATTAGCACTACTTTGGTTTACACGTTGGCAAAAAACCGGAAAAAGCCTACTCACTGTTGCGCTTGTTCTGTTAACTATTCTAGGCATACAACCTGTTGCCGATACACTATTAATGCCAAGTGAAAAAGAGTATCAAGCTCGTTATGAATTACGAGAAAATTCGCAACAAGATGTGAACTACATTGTTGTTTTAGGTGGTGGATTTACTTATAACCCAGAATGGGCACCAAGTTCTAATCTTCTTAACAATAGTTTGTTTCGTGTTGCTGAAGGTGTAAGACTTTATTACCGCAATCCCAATTCGACACTGATTTTTACAGGGGGTGCAGGTGTTAATCAGATAAGTAGTGCAGAGGTAGCGGCTCAGGTGGCACAATCTTTAGGTGTACCTGCGGATAAAACTATCACACTATCAACACCGAAAGATACAGAAGAAGAAGCCTATGAAGTTGATAAATTAATTGGTAAGAAACCATTTTTGCTTGTGACGTCTGCCAACCATTTAGCACGCGCTGAACGTTTCTTTTTAGCACGAGGCATGAACCCTATCGTTGCGCCAGCTAACCAATTGGCTATCACTTCACCATTACATCCTTGGGAGAAATATTTTCCCTCCGCCACTTATTTTCAACATAGTGAACGTGCATGGTATGAGTTTTTAGGATCGATGTGGCAATCAATAAAACCGACTGGACAACCCGCCACTATTCCTGAAAATGAAGATCATCAATCTGATAAAGAAAAAAGCCAATAATTAAAAATATCTTTGCTGACTGATACAAAAACGGCACTTAATTAAAATTAAGTGCCGTTGATATTATTTGTTGTCGCTCAAAGACTAAAATTCTTGGTTAAGTGCTCGATATGCCGCTCTTGCTGCGACAAGATCATCTTGTGTATCTACACCCACACCAGGAACTTCTAATGCTTTTGCAACATGGATTTTTTCACCATACCACAGCACACGCAGTTGCTCTAACATTTCAATAGATTCTAATGGGCTTGGTTCCCAAGTAATATATCGACGGATAAAGCCCGCACGGTAAGCATAAATACCAATATGACGTAGATAATGCTCACCAATTTCATCGTGTGATAAATTAAAACGGTCTCTTTCCCAAGGAATGGTTGCACGAGAAAAATAAAGTGCAAAACCTTTTGCATCCATCACGACTTTCACCGCGTTAGGATTAAAAGCTTCTTTTGAGTCAACAATAGGCACTGCTAATGTTGCCATTCCAGCACCACAATTTGCCAAATTTTCGGCTACTTGGGCAATAATAGCGGGTGGAATAAGAGGCTCATCACCTTGTACGTTAACGATTATCTCATCATCTGCAAATTGATATTTTTCAATGACTTCTGCTAAACGTTCTGTGCCTGAATGGTGATCTTCGCGAGTCATACACGCTTCCCCGCCCGCTTTTTCAACTGCTGCAACAACCTCTAAGTTATCGGTTGCAACAATGACGCGGTTTGCACCAGAGCGCATAGCCTGTTCCATCACACGAACAATCATAGGTTTGCCATGAATATCCGCGAGGGGTTTACCTGGTAAACGGGTCGATGCATATCGACCTGGGATAATGACCGTGAACATGAAGTTACTTTTCCTCTTCTAGTGATAATTCTCTTGCTTCATTCTCCAGAAGAACGGGGATATTGTCACGAACAGGATAAGCTAAATGATCAATTTTGCAGATAAGCTCTGAGTTTTCTTTATCAAAGATAAGTTTGCCGTGGCAAACTGGGCAAGCAATAATTTCAAGTAAGCGGTGATCCATTTTGTCCCTCTCAAGGGTTAATCATTTTATATGGCAAAAGGATATCATAAGGAAGGATCAGCGTTAATACTCAAAACCTCTCGTTTAGTGATAATTCGAAAATTATTTTAGTTATTAATAAATTTATTATTTTCTCTTTTACTATAAGCAACAAAAAAGCCACATTAGTGTGGCTTTTTATCGTTGAGTCTGCAACATCATTAATAAAGAATTACATTCAGCTTTTATTGATAATAATTTAACCTTTTTATTATCTTTATTGCATTCTAATTAACGAAATGACTCTTTTATATTACTTATTCAGCTTGGTGGTAAACTATTTCCGCCTACCTACCTAAAAATAGGCATAAACGATAATTTAATCTCGATGTTAAACTATCGTTTTATCTACAACTTTAACAAGGCTAAGCCTTATTTAAAACCCAATAACATCAGCGGCTTCTAAACCTGCTGCTGTTCTGATAACAGAAAACTCAACGTCTTGACCTTCTGTTAATGCTTTATTTTTTGTATTGGCAATCGCTTTTTTATTGACATAAACTTCTTGTTCAATATCTCTTGCAACAATAAGACCATAACCCTTGTTATTGTCAAACCATTTTACGCGACCCATTCTTAATTGTAATGTCATGATAGATAAACTCCTTTTGTTCTTTGTATAGTTTTATTTTCCTATACAAATGCATCCTACTTTTTATTAAGTCTTCTTATATAAAACCCCAATTAAATTCTGAACACATTAATTTAAGTAGTGCATTTTATTATTCAATATAAATGTTCAAAATCGTGATAGCTAAGCTTAATAAATATCTTAAAGCACAATAAATATTTACAGTATCAATATGACAAAAAGATGACATGTTGATATTTATTGCGCACTGATAAAAAAGATAACCGAATATAGAGATAATTAGTCACCATCAAAAATGGTTTTTATCATTCATTGTGCACAAAAGCCAACGCTATTCACTGCACAAAATATTAACCCTACATTCAAGATCCACAAACTCTCCACACAAGGCTTTTGAGTAGATAGGGTAATGGCGAGTTAAATTGAACTACGACAAAAGCGATATGCAACTGTAGGTAGGTAATCTTTTATGTAACGCTATCCTGATTTCCACTATAAATATCATTGTTTCAGATCAGATACAAGTTTTTTTCGAGCCGTAAATTAAATTGCTGACTTGTTTTAGCACAGATTGACTATTTAATTCAGCGCTAACGGGTAAATACCACCAATTATCTTGCGCAAAATGCTGACATTTAACAGCATCCTTTTCTGTCATAATAAGAGGTTCTAAATCTGGCGTTAGATCCTGTAATTCTTGAGCGCTATAATCACTATGATCACTAAATGCTTTTGTTGTGATTAACTCTATCCCTTTTTCATGTAAAGAGTTAAAAAATCGAGGTGGATGACCAATTCCAGCAATAGCAACAGCCTTTTTAATTTGCTGAACGGGTTTCTTTTCTCCCGTTTTAAGATTAACAGCAATATCACCTTCCAGCACCATGCTTATCTCGTTACCTTGGCTTACTCCGCCATTAACGATAATTGCATCTACTGAATTTAAGCGCCCTGCACGCTCCCGCATAGGCCCTGCTGGTAACCACCAACCATTGCCAAACCGACGTTGGCCATCAATAACAACAATTTCATAATCACGCTGTAATGCATAATGCTGCAAACCATCATCAGTGATGATCACATCAAGCTCATATTGAGCTAATAACGCTTTTACTGCATCTCGTCGATTAGGTGCAACCGCAACGGGAGCACCTGTTCGATGATAAATCAATACAGGTTCATCACCTGCCATAGAAGGTGATGTATCGGATGTCAAAAGTAATGGATAATGGTCTGATTTCCCGCCGTAACCACGAGACACAACACCTGGTTTAAATCCCTGCTGTATTAATTGCTCAACAAGCCATATCACAACAGGTGTTTTACCATTCCCACCTGCAGTTAAATTGCCAACAATCACAACAGGAACAGAGGCTTCCCATGATGCTAACCACCCTTTTTGATATGCAAAACGCCTTAACAGTGTGATCGCACCATACAACCATGAGAATGGAAGCAATAGGATATAAAACCAAGATTTACCAGACCAAATCCGTTCAATCATTTGCCAAATTGCATCCTATGAAGTTGAGCATAGATACCTTTTTTCTCAATCAAATCAAGGTGTGCGCCGCGTTCAATAATTTCACCGTCTTCAATAACTAATATTTCATCCGCTTTCTCAATCGTTGATAAACGGTGAGCAATCACTAAAGAAGTTCTATTCTTCTGTAGTTCATCAAGTGCTGACTGGATAGCACGCTCTGATTCTGTATCTAGTGCTGATGTTGCCTCATCAAGAATAAGAATTGGTGAATCTCGCAATAACGCTCTTGCAATTGCAATACGCTGACGTTGTCCGCCTGAAAGTAGCACACCATTTTCACCAATTTCAGTATCTAAGCCTTTATCCATTTTTTGGATAAAGTCCATCGCATGTGCCATTTTCGCCGCTTTTTCAATATCTTCACGGGTATACTGATCTTCACAAGCATAGACGATATTGTTTGCCACTGTTTCATTAAAAAGATGCACATTTTGAGAAACCAGAGCCACTTGATTACGCAAAGATTTCAATGTGTATTCACGAATATCATGACCATTAATCAATATTTCACCTTCATTAATGTCATAAAAACGTGTGATCAGGTTTGCAATCGTAGATTTACCCGAACCTGAGCGTCCAACTAATGCAACAGTTTTCCCAGCAGGAATAGTAAATGACATATTTTTTAAAGCTGGTGTATCTTTCGTCACATATTGGAAAGTGACATTACGAAACTCAATATCACCAGTCGGTTTCTTCAGCTCTAATTTACCTGTGTCTTTTTCTTGCTCCATATCGAGGATAGCAAATAGCGTCTGACAAGCGGCCATACCACGCTGAAATTGAGCATTCACATTAGTCAGCGATTTCAATGGACGCATTAATGCAACCATTGAGGAGAAAACAACCGTTATTGTACCAGCTGTTAATGTATCCATAATTTCAGGGAAACTTGCTGCATATAGGACAAATGCTAATGCGAAAGAAGCAATCAATTGAATAATAGGATCTGAAATTGACGACGCAACAACCATACGCATACCTTGACGGCGAATATGATTACTCACATGGTTAAAGCGTTTATTTTCAACTTCTTGACCATTAAAAATCAGAACTTCTTTATGCCCTTTTAGCATTTGTTCTGCACTAGTTGTCACTTGCCCCATGCTGTTTTGAATTCGTTTGCTGATCGTTCTAAAGCGAGTCGATACTAAACGAATAACAAAAGCAACAATAGGCGCGATAACGATAAGGATCAGAGACAATTGCCAGCTATAGTAAAACATCAAACAGAATAGCCCGATGATATAAGCACCTTCACGTACAACAGTAATTAATGCACCTGATGATGAAGAGGCAACTTGTTCTGAATCATATGTGATACGGGAGAGTAAAGTCCCTGTTGATTGCTGATCGAAAAAGCTCACCGGCATTCCCATAATATGGGAAAACAGTCGGCGACGCATATTCATTACCACTTTTCCTGATACCCAAGAAAGACAGTAACTTGAAATAAAGTTAGATATACCACGCAGAACTATCAGTCCAATAACGGCAAAAGGCATCCATTTTAATACGTCATTACTCGCTTTACCAAAACCTTCATCAAGAAGCGGTTTTAATAAGGAAATCATAAATGCATCCACGCCCGCATTGATAATTAATGCAATTGCAGCTGTGATTAAACCCGCTTTGAAAAGTCGGATCATTGGCCATAGGCGGCGGAATGTTTGCCACGTTGATAGATCTATATCATTCATATATATTACCAAACTTTTAATAATTAGCCGGACATTCTACTCGGGAAACGTCAAAACACCAAACCACTGATGATACCAACGAGGTAAAATATCTCGTCTATAGGTAAATACATCAATAATATCTTGATTAAACTCGATAGAAACTTGCCCACTAATAGAGGTTGTTAGCCAATTAATAGCTTCTTTTTTATAGCGATGATGTACTTTATCAGAAGGTAAACGCCAAGGGCTATAACGAGCAGCAGAAACGAGTGCAATTTTTGGTGATATAGCTTGAATAAACATCAATGTGGATGATGTTTGACTACCATGATGAGGGACTTGTAAAACATCTGCTTTCAGTTGTTCTTTTTTTACTCTTACCAATTGAGCTTCAGCTTCTTTCTCTATATCTCCAGTCAAAAGAATATTGTGTTTACCATCGCTGACATTAATTACACAGGATTGATTATTCTTCGGAGAAAGTGATTTATTCGGTGGCCATAATGCATCAAATTGAAGCTCTTTCCACTGCCATGATTTATTGCTTAAGCAAGGTAAATGCGAAGGATCGTCAAAACTACTACGAATGCTTAAGTTAGGATAAGCTTTTATTAAATCTTTAATACCACCCGTATGATCAAGATGATCATGACTAATTATCAATGCAACGGGTTTAAGTCGAAGGCTTTTTAAATAAGGAATAATGACACTTTTTGCAATTGAACCACCACTTTTCCAACGTATTCCAGTGTCATAAATAATTGCCTCTCCTTCTTTTTCAATAATAACCGCTAAACCATGCCCAACATCTAGCATAGACATTCGCCATTGATAGCGTGAAGAAGCGGCGAATTCACAATATAAAATAGTAGCAATAGCCACAATACAAATAAAATGATGATACCACCATGACATTTTGATGACTAAAATAATACCAATTCCCAAAAATCCTAATAATAAGGGGATAGCGCCGCTATCTTGCCAAAATGGTAAAAATAATGGAGCACACCAAAAAGCAAGGTTAATTGAAAGATCAACCCAATGCCAAATTATCGGTTGGAAAAATGAGAGAAAAAATGTCAATAATCCAAGCATTATTAATGGTACGGTAATAAAAGAAATAATAGGAACCGCCCATAAATTAACAATAAAACTAAAAAAATTAGCACCATTAAATAAATATAATTGAAATGGTAATAAAATAATTAATAAACCAAATTGTAAATGTACTAATCTTAAAATAAACCACCGTTTTTGATAATTATATTTAGTTTTTAATGGGTACATCCAATACCAAAAAATGATGGCGAATATAGCAGAAAATGAGAGCCAGAAACTGGCTGAAAGTATAGAAAGAGGTTCAGCAATAAGAATGAGTGCAGCACTCCAAAGTGCCCATTGCCAAGGTAAAAATAATCGGCTCCCCCAATGCAAAATCACCCAAACGGTTAATCCAATAACAGCTCTTGTTGCTGGTATTCCCCAACCCGATAACGCGGCATAGAAAACACCACATAGCCAAGCTATAACTAATGGAAACTGTGGGTTAATCCATCTGATAGGAAAAAGAAATTGAATACCTCTTGCAATAACCCAACCAGCAAAGGCAGCTAAACCTATATGTAAACCCGATATCACAATTAAATGTGCAATGCCTATTTTCATATAGAGCTCTTTTTTTTCAGGTTCGATATATCGCTTATCACCTAAGACTAAAGCAATTATTTCACCTTTATTTTTTGTTGTTTGCCAATAAGCTGAGATGGTCTGAATAAGCTGAGTACGCAGTGATATATCATCTCGGATAAACTTAGCCGTCATCACTTTACCCGTTAGAGTTTCTTTCATAGAAACGGCATATTTTTGGCTATCAAACCCACCTTCATTTAAATAGCTATGTACAGCTCTGAATTGAATCTTAAACTTCCAATATTGCCCTACCGCTATATTTTTAGGCGGATTTCGCCAATACACGTTAGCATAAACAGATGATGAAAAGAGCGTTTTTTTCGTAATAGGTATTTTGATAATAATATTACCATCTGCTAATTGGCGATATTCCATAACTTTAGTTTCAAATATTGCCATATTATCAGCAAACTGTTCCGTTCTCGTCATTAACGATGACGCAACCATATTTGAATAAACCCAGAAAAACAGAAATATTGCTAAAAATCGGAATGAGCAAAAAGGAAAAAATAATAGAAATAGAGCAACTAGAATAATAATAGAATAAATAGTTTGGCTAAAAAGTGTATGTTGAGCTAATAATGGCAAGCAACCTAATATCATTGCTAAAGCAATATTATCTAAAGTTAACTTTGTGAAATAGAGTTTTTGAAAATAGGCTGAATGAGAGTACCTACGTTTTATTGATAACACCCTTAACTCAAAAAAATTTATCATTTGATTCAATAAAATCATTTTCAGCATCCTTACCTTCAATTATTTTTTAAATATCATGATATTACCATTCAATTAAAGAAAGACTTTTAGGTCATTTTTTAGCGATGCTTTATGAAAAGAAAAAGATCTCTTGTTGCATACAATGAATTTTGAGAAGAAACTCGTAAAAAGCAAAACAACTAAGTGATACAGGTAATTAAATAGAGAAATTACAACTAAAGCAGAATACAGTAGTAAAGAAGAAGTAAGAAAGGTAGGTACTAGTGGGATAAAGTAAATAGAGCAAATCAATCAATTCAAGATCAGAGATTGAAGAAAATTAGGAAGCAGAAAATACGCTAAAAGTCATAATAATTGGTAATAAAAAAACGGCACCTAAGTACCGTTTTTGAGAAAGTTAACTAACATCGTGCCATTTCGACAGGAGTTATTATTCCGTATAAATATTTACACGGTCACGTAACTCTTTACCTGGCTTAAAGTGTGGAACGTATTTACCTTCCAGATCTACTTTATCACCAGTCTTCGGGTTACGACCCGTACGCGGCGCACGGTAGTGTAGAGAAAAACTGCCGAATCCGCGGACTTCGATACGCTCACCATCAGCTAAAGTATCAGCCATATGATCAAGCATTTCTTTTACAGCTTCTTCAACCGTCTTAGCCGAAAGATGAGATTGTAGGCCTGCAAGTCTCTCGATTAACTCAGACTTGGTCATATTACCTCCCTAAACTACCGATAAATAGGCAACGATTAACGTTGCCTTCCGTTAATAACTTAAATTATTCGCCTTTAGCTGCTTTGAAAGCTTCAGCCATAGCGTTGTTTGAAAAACCAACTTCTTCTTTGTTGTTTACAGAAGCGATAGCGTCTTTCTCGTCTGCTTCGTCCTTAGCACGAACAGATAAGTTGATAACGCGGTTTTTACGGTCAACGCCAGTGTATTTAGCTTCTACAGCTTCGCCAACATTCAGAACCAGAGTTGCATCTTCAACGCGGTCACGTGAAGCTTCTGAAGCACGCAGGTAACCTTCAACACCGTCAGCTAATTCTACAGTTGCGCCTTTAGCGTCAACAGCAGTTACTTTACCAGAAACAATAGCACCTTTTTTGTGAGCAGACAGGTAATTATTGAATGGATCTTCTGATAATTGTTTAACGCCCAGTGAGATACGTTCACGTTCAGCATCAACTTGCAGAACTACAGCAGCGATTTCGTCGCCTTTTTTGTATTCACGAACTGCTTCTTCACCTGCAACATTCCAAGAAATGTCAGATAAATGAACCAGACCATCAATACCGCCGTCTAAACCGATGAAGATACCGAAGTCAGTGATAGACTTGATTTTACCTTCAACACGGTCGTTCTTGTTGTGAGTTTCTGCGAACTGCTGCCATGGGTTAGATTTGCACTGTTTCAGACCCAGTGAAATACGACGACGTTCTTCATCGATGTCAAGAACCATAACTTCAACAACATCACCAACGTTAACAACTTTAGATGGGTGAATGTTTTTGTTAGTCCAATCCATTTCAGAAACGTGTACCAGACCTTCAACGCCTTCTTCGATTTCTACGAAGCAACCGTAATCAGTCAGGTTAGTTACACGACCAGTCAGTTTAGTACCTTCTGGATAACGTTTAGCGATAGCTACCCATGGATCTTCGCCCAGTTGTTTCAGACCTAATGATACGCGAGTACGTTCACGGTCGAATTTCAGGACTTTAACAGTGATTTCGTCGCCAACATTGACAATTTCGCTTGGGTGTTTAACACGTTTCCAAGCCATGTCAGTGATGTGCAGTAAGCCGTCAACACCGCCCAGATCAACGAATGCACCGTAGTCAGTAAGGTTCTTAACGATACCTTTAACTTCCATGCCTTCTTGCAGGTTTTCTAATAACTGATCGCGTTCTGCGCTGTTTTCAGATTCGATAACCGCACGACGAGACACAACAACGTTGTTACGTTTTTGGTCTAATTTGATGACTTTGAACTCAAGCTCTTTGTTTTCCAGATGAGTTGTATCGCGAACTGGGCGAACGTCTACCAGTGAACCTGGTAAGAACGCACGAATGCCGTTCAGTTCAACAGTGAAACCACCTTTAACTTTACCGTTGATGATACCAACAACAGTTTCGTTTTCTTCGTAAGCTTTTTCCAGCATCAGCCACGCTTCGTGACGTTTAGCTTTCTCACGAGACAGAACGGTTTCACCGAAGCCATCTTCAACCGCGTCCAGAGCAACATCAATTTCGTCGCCCACTTGGATTTCTAATTCGCCTTGAGCGTTTTTGAATTGTTCTACAGGAATAGCAGATTCTGATTTCAGACCTGCATCAACCAGAACAACGTCTTTATCGATAGCAACTACAACGCCGCGAACGATAGCGCCAGGACGAGTTTCGATTGTTTTTAGGGATTCTTCAAAGAGTTGAGCAAAAGATTCTGTCATGTTAATGATCTTCAAGTAAATTTAATTAACGTCCATTTAGCATCCGGCCGAATGGGGTTGTTTCACATACCTCGTTACATCCTTTGTGACAAGGTCATCGGGCATTGTTGTGTTTTCATTAACACGTCAACCCGATTTTGATAATTACCTAGTATAAACGAAATAAAAATTAATTACGCTGATAATTGCAGATTTTTTTTAGCATAAGTCAACGATTTTTCAATGACTTCGTCAATAGACAAGCTTGTAGAATCGAGAATTAATGCATCTTTCGCCGCAACAAGTGGCGCAACAGCGCGATTCCGGTCACGGTAATCGCGTTCTTTTATCTCGGATAAAAGGCGCTCAAAGTTAACATTAAAGCCCTTTTCCTGCAACTGTAACATGCGACGACGCGCGCGCTCTTCTGCACTCGCTTCTAGAAATATTTTTACTTGAGCATCAGGAAAAACAATTGTGCCCATATCTCGACCATCTGCAATTAAGCCCGGCGCTGTACGAAATGCGCGCTGACGACGCAGTAATGCTTCTCTTACACGAGGAAAAGTCGCAGCTTGTGATGCCGTATTCCCAACTGTTTCTGTTCGAATTTCAGTTGAAACATCTTCACCTTCAAGAATGACACTTAAGCCATTCTCATTAGGAATAAAACGTACATCTAAATTTGCAGCCAGGGGAACTAAAGCATCTTCTGAGGTGATATCAACATGGTGATGTAAAGCCGCTAATGCCAATACACGATAAATAGCGCCAGAATCGAGTAAATGCCAGCCAAACGCTTTCGCTAATGCTTGGCATAATGTTCCTTTACCTGCTCCGCTAGGCCCATCAACAGTTATAACAGGGACGATAACCGCCATGAGTTTCTCCTTTTCGTGGGCACTGCATTTCTGTATTTGTTGCTCTTATTACATTGATATAATAGGCATTGTATTCAAACAGAGAAAAACAGTATTAATATATGCGCGACATTATACGCATACAATGTATAGGAAGAAACAAGCAGATAAGCACTAAAGGGTCTTATTTAATATTATTTTTTCGAGATAGTGTATTTTTTAGAAAAATTAATCTAATCACAATAAAAAATCGGCAGTATTGTTCTTCAAAAAGTCCAATACTACCGATTTAATTGATTTAATTTTGACTCATTTTAATTAATGATTTTCACATTAATTATTACGTTGAGAAAGTGTTTCTAATTTCTCAAAATAATCAGGGAAGGTTTTTGCAGTACATCCTGGATCAAGAATAGTAATTGGCGTATCTGAAAGTGCCACCAGCGAAAAACACATCGCAATGCGGTGATCATTATAAGTTTCGATATTCGCAGTGGTTAACTGTTTTGGTGGCGTTACTTTTAAGTAGTCGTGCCCTTCTTCAACTATCGCACCCACTTTTTGTAACTCTGCTGCCATTGCCGCTAATCGGTCAGTTTCTTTTACACGCCAGTTATAGATATTACGGATAACAGTCTCACCTTCAGCAAAAAGTGCCGTGGTAGCAATGGTCATTGCTGCATCAGGGATAGTATTCATATCCATATCAATGCCTTTTAACGTTCCACGCTCACACTCTATATAGTCATCACCCCAGCGTACTTTTGCGCCCATTTTTTCAAGCACAGAAGCAAAATGGATATCCCCTTGTAAGCTATTTTTACCTATACCTGTAACTCGTACAGTGCCACCTTTAATGGCAGCAGCGGCTAAAAAGTAAGAAGCAGATGAAGCATCACCTTCTACAAGGTACTTTTCTGGTGATTGATATTGCTGTCCACCTTTTATAACAAAGCGTTGGTAGTCTTGGTTTTCAATTTTTCCACCAAAGGTATTAATTAATGCTAAGGTAATATCAATGTAAGGTTTTGATACTAATTCGCCTTTAATGGTGATAATCGTATCTTGCTCAGCTAAAGGTGCCGTCATTAATAATGCAGTCAAAAATTGGCTAGAAACACGCCCATCAACCTCAACATTACCACCTAAAAAACCACCACATAGGCGAATTGGCGGATAATCTGCCTGTTCAAGGTAGTCAATTTTTGCGCCACCTTGGCGTAAAGCGTCAACTAAATGCCCAATTGGACGCTCTTTCATACGAGGTTCACCCGTAAGAATAATATCGTGCTCACCAAGACTTAATGCAGCCGCTAATGGGCGCATTGCTGTACCTGCATTACCTAAAAAGAGCTCTAATGGCGAATTGGTTTTAAACTTTCCCTCTAGCCCTTCAATATCACATACCGTATTGTTATTTGATAATTGATATTGCACACCTAACGCTTTTAATGCATTAAGCATATGACGAATATCATCACTATCTAATAAGTTGGTTAGACGAGTTTTACCTTTAGCTAAAGCCGCTAATAACAACGCACGGTTAGAGACACTTTTTGATCCTGGTAAATTAATAACACCTTCGATATGAGCGATAGGTTGTAATGTTAACGATTCCATAAACAGGTAAAAACTCCAATAGACAAATAAATTAAGAGGGATGTTATTTGATTAAATATAAAATTATTTAGATACTTATATTTTTATTTATTAATTCTGCACTAAGTAATTCAATTTTAATTATTAACATCTTGAATATTGAATAAATAAGAAAACCTGTATGTTAAGCAGGCTTTCTTATTCTAAATTTTATTTATTACGCATGGCGACGTTCAAAATCAGCCATAAAGTCAACTAATGCTTGAACACCTTCCAATGGCATTGCGTTATAAATTGAAGCACGCATACCACCTGATACACGGTGACCTTTTAATGCGACTAAACCTTGTGCTTCTGCCTCTTTTAGGAATACAGAATCCAACTCAGGAGAAGACATTTGGAAAGGTACATTCATTAGTGAACGATTCTCTGTGGCAACACGATTGATATAGAAATCACTATTATCAATTGCACTATAAAGAAGCGCTGCTTTTTCATAGTTACGTTTTGCCATCTCTTGCAAACCACCTTGCTCTTTCAGCCATTTAAAGACCATACCTGATAAATACCAAGCAAAGGTAGGTGGTGTATTAAACATGGAATCATTTTCAGCAAGCACAGTGTAATCGAACACGGAAGGCGTTTCTTTACGCGCTTTACCTAATAGATCTTCACGAATAATGACAATCGTTAAACCCGCAGGACCAATATTCTTTTGTGCACCCGCGTAGATAACACCAAAACGGCTAACATCTATCGGTTGAGATAAAATAGAAGATGAATAGTCAGCAATAACAATTTTGCTGTCATCAAAATCTGGCTCTTCATGAATGGCAATACCATCAATGGTTTCATTTGGGCAATAATGCACATAAGCAGCATCAGCACTTAATTGCCACTCTTTCATTGGCTTAACGCCAATTTTGCCATCAACTTCTGTTTTAATTTTAATGATATTCGGCGAACAATATTTTTCAGCTTCTTCGGCTGCACTTTTAGCCCAATAACCACCATCAATATAATCAGCGCTTGCTTTATCGCCTAATAAATTGAGAGGTAAAGCAGCAAAATGGCCACGAGCACCACCGTGGCAAAAAAGAATTTTATAGTTTTCTGGCACATTGAGAAGATCGCGAAGATCTTGTTCTGCCTGATGAGCAACCTCAAGAAACTCTTTACTGCGGTGGCTAATTTCCATAACCGAACGCCCAAGTTCATGCCAGTTGCATAATTCTAATTCTGCACGACGAAGGACTTCTGCCGGTAACATAGCCGGACCTGCACTAAAGTTATATACCTGACTCATTCAAATTCACCCTATCTGAATATGTTTTTACAAAATGACCTTTATCGGTTGTATCATTCCCGTTAAATTGGCGCAATGATTATTGTGAACTAACGCATAATATGCAGAACATAAAAATAATGGTTAGGAGTGTTTTATGTCGGGGAGTGTAAATAAAAAAGAAGAAGCGAGCTGGGGAATGCTTCTTCATGGAAAAAATAGTCTAAAATCGCTCGCTTTAGCAGGAGGTGTCGCATTACACGCAATTAATGTCTATATTACAATCACAACGCTACCTTCAATTGTACGTGATATTGGTGGACTTAATTTATATGCATGGAACACCACTGTTTTTATTCTGGCTTCAATTCTCTCTTCTGCATTAACTTCTCGATTACTGAGCGTACTTGCACCCCGCAATAGTTATCTTTTTGCCACAATTTGCTTTTTAGCAGGTTCTGTTATTTGTGCGACAGCACCCTCAATGCAGATATTACTTTTAGGGCGATTTATTCAAGGAGCTGGCGGAGGAATGTTGCTGGCACTTGCTTACTCTTTAGTCCGAGTGATGTTTCCTCAACCTCTTTGGTCTAGAGCCATGGCATTAATGTCTAGCATGTGGGGAATATCGACACTATTAGGTCCTGCACTAGGGGGAATATTTGCTGAATATGATGTTTGGCGCGGTGCATTTTGGTCTATTTTATTTGTAGGTATTCCTTACGCTATTTTATTATTTACTATTCTTCCTACCGAAAATAATGCCGATAATATCGTCGCGAAAACGCCATTACCTTATCAACAACTTATTTTATTAATGCTTGCTGTATTATCTATTTCTATTGGTAGTCTTTATAACGTTATTTTATATAACGCCTTATCCTTTGTATTTGCTTTTATCTTTATTCTCCTGTTAGTCAATATTGATAAAAAATCAAATGATGGCTTATTTCCTAAAGGGACATTTTCTTTTTCTGCACCGTTAGCACCCATATATCTCACAATGGCTTTATTAGGGATTAGTGTACAAACAGAAGTCTTTGTGCCCTATTTCTTGCAAATTATCCATAATGTTACCCCACTACTTTCAGGTTATTTAGCGGCATTGGTTGGTGCGGGTTGGTCTTTCTCTGCCATTATGTCTTCATCAAGTAAACAATCTACTGCACAGCGGTTAATGCATTTTGGCCCAATGATTAATTTTTCAGCCATTGTGATCCTCGGTTTATTTATCTCTAATGTTTTAACCGTACCTTATGGGCAGATTATCATTATTTGTATCGCTCTCTTTTTTACAGGTGCCGGAATTGGTATGGCATGGCCTCATTATTTAACCCGTGTTTTACACGTTTCTCAGGGACAAGAAGCTCAAAAAGCGGCAACATCCATTACCACTATCCAATTGTTTTCAACAGCTGTCGGTGCATCTATTTCAGGGACTGTGGTTAATATGGCAGGGTTAACAGATCCAGGAGGTATTCTTGGCGCGCAAAATGCTGCACATTGGCTGTTTATTGTGTTTGCTTTTACGCCGTTTGTGGCGTTTTTTACAGCGAAAGTTGTGGTATCTAGCGCTAAAAAGAATCAATGAATATGATGTGATTTTTTAATATAACAAAGCCTCACGAATGAGGCCTTGTTATTATTTAGACTAGTTTAACTTAATACTTTTCAAAATTTTCTTGAATTTTTGCAGGATCTTGAGTTTCAGTCAGTGATAACTGTAATAACACTCTCGCTTTTTGTGGGTTTAAGCGCTCTGACGCGATAAAGCCATATTTTGCATCATCTACTTCACCATTTTGGGTGGTAAATCCTACTGGCACACGGCTTGCACGAACCACTGCAACACCTTTTTTCGCGCCATCAGCTAAGGTATTAAAAATATCAGTATATAAGTTACCGTTACCTACACCAGCACTAACAATACCTTTGTAGCCATTATCAATAAAGGCTTTTGCTGGTAAATCAGACGCATTGGAGTAGTTATAAACAATACCAACTTTTGGCAATTCGGTTAGTTTGCTCACATCAAATGCGGCTTTATCTGCACGAGGCAATGCCGCAGTATAATAATGAACCTTACCGTTATGCACATAACCTTGAGCACCTGCGTTAACAGGCTGGAATGCTTGTACTTCAGTAGTATTCATTTTAACAACGTCTTTACCACTAATCACCGCGTTATTCATAGTGACTAACACACCACGATTTTCAGAGGCTTTATCACTGGCAATCACAACCGCATTAAATAAGTTTAAAGGGCCTTCAGCGCCTAATGCCGTAGCAGGACGCATTGCACCTACCATTACAACAGGTTTTTTACAAGCAGTTGTTAAATCAAGAAAATAAGCTGTTTCCTCCATGGTATCAGTACCATGTGTTATCACGAATCCGTCGGTTTTATCGCAATCTTCATTAATTTTTTTAGCGAGTTTTAACCAAACTTGGTCATTCATATCTTGAGAACCGATATTAACGACTTGCTCACCTTTTAAATTAGCCACTTGCTTCGCTTCAGGCACTGCATTGATCAACACATCAATGCCTAATTTACCTGCCGTATAGCTAGACTGTGTTGCTGAATCACCGCCGCCTGCAATCGTTCCACCTGTTGCAAGAATAGTGACATTAGGCAAAGCGAAAACAGAACCACTGATTACAGCTAACAAACTGGCAAGCAATGTTTTCTTCATCATTTTTTTCGATCCCTTATGAATTAATAAATAAATCTAATTATGATGATTTTTAATTATCAATTCCGTGATAAATCAAACGAATTTATTAAAAAAACTCATATATCAAATAAATAATGAGGTTTCTATATAGTTAGTTATTTTTCGTCATAAGAAATCGTTAGTGCATTACAGGGGATTTCAGTATCATGTGCCCCCTAACTATCACCAGCAAAATATTGATGAAACCTGCCATGTCACAAACATTTATTCCTGGCAAAGATGCCGCACTGGAAGATTCTATCGCTAGCTTTCAGCAAAAATTAACCGACTTAGGATTTAACATTGAAGAAGCTTCATGGTTAAACCCTGTTCCAAACGTTTGGTCTGTTCATATTCGCGATAAAGATTGTCCTTTATGTTTTACTAACGGTAAAGGCGCCAGCAAAAAGGCGGCATTAGCCTCTGCTCTAGGCGAATACTTTGAACGTCTTTCAACCAATTATTTCTTCTCTGATTTCTGGTTAGGTGCTGATATTGCAGAAGGTGAATTTGTTCATTATCCAAGTGAAAAATGGTTCCCACTAACAGAAGATGATTCTGTTCCCGCAGGCTTATTAGATGCGCGTTTACGCGAATTTTATGATCCTGAAGGTGAATTATGTGGTAGTGAGTTAGTTGATTTACAATCAAGTAATCATGATCGCGGAATCTGTGCTCTGCCATTTATACGTCAATCTGATGAAAAACCTGTTTATATTCCTGTAAACATTATTGCTAATTTATATGCTTCTAATGGCATGTCAGCGGGAAATACAAAGAATGAAGCACGAGTTCAAGGGCTTTCTGAAGTTTTTGAACGTTATGTAAAAAATCGCATTATCACTGAAAGAATTAGCTTACCTGAAATTCCTAAAGAAGTTTTAGCTCGCTACCCTGCTGTTATTGAAGCGATTGAAACATTAGAGCAAGAAGGTTTCCCAATCTTTAGTTTTGATGCCTCTTTAGGCGGTCAATTCCCTGTTATTTGTGTCGTGTTATTCAACCCACAAAATGGTACCTGTTTTGCCTCTTTTGGTGCTCACCCTGATTTTGGTGTGGCTTTAGAGCGTACTGTCACTGAATTATTGCAAGGTCGCAGCCTTAAAGATCTCGATGTCTTTAATCCGCCAAGCTTTGATGATGAAGAAGTTGGTGATCATACTAACCTTGAAACACACTTTATTGATTCAAGTGGTTTAATTAGTTGGGATCTATTTAAGAAAGATGCCGATTACGCATTTGTTGACTGGAACTTCAGTGGTACGACAGAAGAAGAGTTCCATACCTTAATGTCACTTTGCCAGCAGTGTGATGCAGATGTCTATATCATGGACTACTCACACCTAGGTGTTTACGCTTGCCGTATTTTAGTACCGGGCTTATCTGATATTTATCCTGCTGAGGATTTACAATTAGCCAATAACATTATGGGTGTACATTGGCGTGACACCATTCTTTCTCTACCAACGAGCGAAGGCACTAAAGAAGAGTATCTTTCTCTTATTGGTCAATTTGATGAAGATGGTTTAGATGACTTTACACGTATCAGAGAGATGATTGGTATTGCTCCGGGTAAAGATAATGGTTGGAGCCATTTGCGTGTAGGTGAATTAAAATCAATGTTAGCTCTTGCGGGGGGCGATCTTGATCAAGCGCTCGTTTGGGTTGAATGGACTCAAGACTTTAATGCTTCTTTATTTACGCCAGAGCGTCAAAACTATTATCGCTGTTTACACAATCTCTTATTATTACAACAAGAGACTGAACGTGAACCAGAACAATATATGTACGCATTTTCTCGTATGTATGGCGAAAAAACATTACAAGCAGCCTTAAATGCAATACAAGGCAAACAAGCATTTTACGGATTACAAACTATTGATCCTGATTTAGCTAATTTACCTGTTCATCAGTCGTTACTTGCTGCCTATGAGAAATTACAGAAAGCAAAACGTCAATCGACTAAATAAACCTATTTTGTTTAAGGTTATTTATTAAATAATAATTAATTTTAACTGAATAATAAGCGCATATTTAAATTGAAACACTCTATTGAAAAGTAGAGTGTTTTATTTTGCTAAAAATAATATATTGACAGATTTGTCAATATGACAAATTTGCCATCTGACAAAATTGTCAAAATATGGCAAAAGTGACGATTTAAGGCATTTAATATGACACCATAAATACATATTGAACTTTTACACTAAGAATATTACTTAAATATAGTTTAAATTGCTATTTGTTTAACCAGATCTCAAAAATTAAAAAACCTTATTTTTATAATGGGTATATGTCTGGAGTAATCATTAAAGATTAACCACAAATAAAGTAATGTTTATATTTATGACAAAAGTAAATAAGACGTTAAATTTAATTTTTAATTCTTAACATACGGGGTTTAAATAATACTTTATATTTACTTTCTACTTTATTTATCCAGCTAGTCTAAAATTTTTTGATAATTTTTAAAAAATTTTTTCATTTTATTAATCAAATAGTTATAGCCAAAATAGCGGGTTTTTACGCACTAAAAACGGGATTCTAATGAGCGACCATGATCCATATCAATTTTAGAAGTAAGCCCCTTTGCTACTATTATTGCGTGCTATAATTATTCCAACATATAAGAGAGTGTTAGTATGAAAGCTGACAGCCCTTTTAATTTATTATCACCTGCGGATATGGCAAAAGTTGCCGATGATGCATGTTGTTATAAAGCAAATAAACATATTCCAACGACTTACTTATCTGCATTTACCGCGGGTATGTTTATATCAATTGCTTTTGTTTTTTATATTACTGCTACTACAGGTACCGCATCTGTTCCATTTGGGCTGGCTAAATTAGTCGGTGGGATCTGCTTCTCTCTGGGGTTAATGCTCGTCGTCGTTTGTGGCGCTGACTTATTCACCTCTACTGTTCTTACTATTATTCCTAAAGCAACTGGACGTATATCTTGGGGCAAAATGTTTGCAAACTGGATAAATGTCTATCTTGGTAACTTTGTTGGCGCACTCTTTTTTGTCGCCTTAATGTGGTTCGCAGGTCAGCATATGGCAGCGAATGGGCTTTGGGGGCTTAATGTCTTACAAACAGCACAACATAAAGTTGAACACACTTTTATTGAAGCCGTTTGTTTAGGTATTTTAGCTAACTTAATGGTTTGTCTTGCAGTTTGGATGAGCTATGCAGGTCGTACACTAATTGATAAACTCTTTGCATTAATTTTACCTATCGGTATGTTCGTTGCTAGTGGTTTTGAGCACAGTATCGCTAACATGTTCCTTATCCCTTTAGGTATTGTTATTAAGAATTTTGCACCCGCAGAATTCTGGACTAAAGTAGGTGCATCACCCGAACAATTTTCGGATTTAACAGTTTCGAATTTCCTCGCTGACAATTTATTACCTGTCACTATCGGTAACATTATTGGCGGAGCAGTCCTAGTCGGTTTGGTATACTGGTTAATGCATCTGCGTGGCGATAAACATTAATCCACGCAGGTATGACTGATTTCTTAAGTTCCATTGTAAAAAGGTAGAAGTATCATGTCTGATTTAAATGAAAAATTTGCTGAAGCATGGAAAGGTTTTTCTGAAGGTGAATGGCAGAACAATGTTAACGTTCGTGACTTTATCCAAAAAAACTACACTCCATATGAAGGCGACGAATCTTTCCTAGCAGGTTCCACTAAAGCAACTGATACACTTTGGGAACAAGTTATGGAAGGCATCAAAATCGAAAACCGCACGCATGCGCCGGTTGATTTTGATACTTCTGTTGCTTCAACTATCACATCTCACGATGCGGGTTATATCTCTAAAGATTTAGAACAAATCGTAGGTTTACAGACTGATGCACCTCTGAAACGTGCGATCATCCCATTCGGTGGTATCCGTATGGTTGAAAGTTCTTGCCACGCTTACAACCGTGAGCTGGACCCAGAACTGAAAAAAATCTTTACTGATTACCGTAAAACTCACAACCAAGGCGTTTTCGATGTTTATACTCCAGACATCATGAAATGCCGTAAATCTGGTATCTTAACAGGTTTACCAGATGCATATGGTCGTGGTCGTATTATCGGTGACTACCGTCGTGTTGCACTGTATGGTATTGAGTTCCTGCGTAAAGATAAATTTGCCCAATTCACCTCTTTACAAGAAAGAATGGAAAAAGGCGAAGATCTGGAAATGACTATCCAACTGCGTGAAGAAATCGCAGAGCAGCACGCTGCTTTAGGTCAAATCCAAGAAATGGCTGCGAAATACGGTTACGATATTTCTCGCCCAGCGCAAAACGCAAAAGAAGCAGTACAATGGACTTACTTCGGTTACTTAGCCGCTGTTAAATCTCAAAACGGTGCTGCAATGTCATTTGGTCGTGTATCTACATTCTTAGATATCTACATCCAACGTGATATTGAAGCAGGTTTACTGACAGAAGAACAAGCTCAGGAATTAATTGACCACTTAGTCATGAAATTACGTATGGTTCGTTTCTTACGTACTCCTGAATATGATGAACTGTTCTCTGGTGACCCAATCTGGGCAACAGAATCTTTAGCAGGTATGGGTTTAGATGGCCGTACTCTGGTAACTAAGAATACTTTCCGTTTCTTAAATACCCTGTACACAATGGGTCCATCACCAGAACCAAACATGACCATCCTGTGGTCAGAACAACTGCCTATCAACTTCAAAAAATATGCAGCTAAAGTCTCAATCGATACTTCTTCAATCCAGTACGAAAATGATGACTTAATGCGTCCTGACTTCGACAGCGATGACTATGCAATCGCATGTTGTGTTAGCCCAATGGTTGTTGGTAAACAAATGCAGTTCTTCGGTGCTCGTGCGAACTTAGCGAAAACCTTACTGTATACCATCAATGGTGGTGTTGACGAAAAACTGAAAATCCAAGTAGGTCCAAAACATGCTCCAATCATGGACGAAGTATTAAACTTCGATACTGTGATGAACCAAATGGATCACTTTATGGATTGGTTAGCAACTCAATACGTAACTGCGCTGAACGTTATCCACTACATGCACGATAAATACAGCTATGAAGCAGCTCTGATGGCACTTCATGATCGTGACGTATATCGTACAATGGCATGTGGTATCGCAGGTCTGTCTGTTGCTGCTGACTCACTGTCTGCAATCAAATATGCAAAAGTTTCTCCAATCCGTGATGAAAACGGCTTAGCAGTTGACTTTAAAATTGATGGCGAATACCCACAATTTGGTAACAACGATTCTCGTGTAGATGACATCGCTTGTGACTTAGTTGAACGTTTCATGAAGAAAATTCAGAAACTGCGTACATACCGTAATGCGGTACCTACACAGTCAATCCTGACTATCACTTCAAACGTTGTTTACGGTAAGAAAACAGGTAATACTCCAGACGGTCGTCGTGCAGGCGCACCATTCGGACCAGGTGCTAACCCAATGCACGGTCGTGACCAAAAAGGTGCGGTAGCTTCTCTGACTTCTGTTGCGAAACTGCCATTTGCTTATGCGAAAGATGGTATTTCTTACACCTTCTCAATCGTACCTAATGCATTAGGTAAAGATGATGATGTTCGTAAAGCAAACCTTGCGGGTCTGATGGATGGTTACTTCCACCACGAAGCGGGTATCGAAGGTGGTCAACACCTGAACGTCAACGTGATGAACCGTGAAATGCTGTTAGAAGCAATGGAAGATCCTGAGAAATATCCTCAGTTAACTATCCGTGTTTCTGGTTATGCAGTTCGCTTTAACTCACTGACTAAAGAGCAACAGCAAGACGTTATCACCCGTACATTTACACAAACAATGTAATAAAGATAACTATATGCATTTATTTACTGAGAAAGTAGATAAAATCGCTTAGAATAAAGGCCCCTACTTTGGGGCCTTTTTATTGACAGTTTTGGAGTAACCCTGTTATGTCCGTACTTGGTCGTATCCACTCATTTGAATCCTGCGGTACTGTTGACGGTCCCGGAATACGTTTCATTGTTTTCTTTCAAGGATGCCTAATGAGATGCCTCTATTGTCACAACCGTGACACATGGGATACTCATGGTGGGCAAATCGTCACAGTTGATGAACTAATGAAAGAGGCGGTTACCTATCGTCATTTTATGAATGCTTCTGGCGGCGGTGTTACTGCTTCAGGTGGCGAAGCAATTTTGCAAGCAGAGTTTGTGCGCGATTGGTTCCGCGCTTGTCAAAAAGAAAATATCCATACCTGCTTAGATACTAACGGCTTTGTTCGTCGTTATGATCCCGTTATTGATGAATTAATGGATGCCACTGACTTAGTGATGCTCGACCTAAAACAAATCAACGATGAGATCCACCAGAAACTGGTTGGTGTATCAAACCAGCGTACACTTGAATTCGCACGTTATTTAGCAAAGCGAGGCCAAAAAACATGGGTTCGTTATGTGGTTGTACCGGGTTGGTCTGATGATGATGATTCTGCTCATCGTTTAGGCGAATTTATTAAAGATATGAAAAATATCGAAAAAGTAGAACTTCTTCCTTACCACGAACTCGGCAAACATAAATGGGTAGCTTTAGGAGAAGAATACAAGCTAGATGGCATTCATCCACCGTCAAAAGAGACGATGGAAAATGTAAAATCAATTCTTGAATCTTACGGTCATAAAGTGATCTACTAAGCTTTTCTACTTAAGATTAATTTAAGAAGCAGCACATTAAAGTGCTGCTTTTTGTTTTCATATAATTAAAAATATCCCAAACAAATAAAGTTATTTTTTAATGAGATGAAGTTAACTTAAATTATTTAAATCATTTTGTATTAATTAAAGAATATCTGTCCCCACAAGTAAAAATATACATTCTAAGATTATCCTTAACCTATATTAAGTTGAATACAGTTGATTAATAACAAAACAAAAAGATATTATAGAAGGCTTATATTTATAAACTAAAGATATTGGGATTAAGGTACAGGAAATGGAACAAGACAATAATTCATCGCTAACAGAGCCACAAGAGGTATTTACGCCTATTCCTCAAGCACGAGGTGCCTCAGGCGGAGTACGTTGGTTAGGACTGGGATGGGATTTAATAAAAGAACGTTTTTGGATGTGGGTAGGCGTTATTATTATCTACTTTATCGTTAGTCTTATTATATCGACCATTCTTGGATTTATTCCGCTAATAGGTCCAATCATATCACCTTTTATTACTACTGTATTAGCTACAGGCCTTATTGCCATTGCCCATCAGCAGTATGAAACCCAACGGATGGACGTTGATAATCTATTCTTTGGTTTTTATAACAAACGCTATCTAAGTATAATGGGCGCTTACGGCATCAGTTTCCTTATTTTGCTGTTTGGGATTATTCTCGCGGTTATTATCTCTGGTGCAGCCATGATGGACGTTATCTATGCGGCTTCTAGTGATTATTCTGAAGAAATTATTGCTGAAATGATGGCAGATAACACATCAGGTTTTACTCTATTTATCATTATTATTGCTATTTTCGGTACAATTAGTACTGCTGCATATTGGTTTGTCCCTGCGTTGGTATTAGTAAACGGTTATAAAGCGCTCCCTGCTGTTAAAGCGAGCCTTTCGGCAGTAAAAATAAATTTAGCTGGTGGGTTCTTCTTCTTTATTTTACTGCTATTTATTCTGGTCGTGAGTATTATTCCATTTGGTTTAGGGTTATTAATTACTATTCCTCTTTCTTACACTGCGATGTATGGCTCTTATCGTGACGTTTTTTATCACCATAATGTAGGCAACCAAGGAAATAATGGTGGAATTGGCGGAAATGGTGGAAATGGAACGATTTCTCTTAATAAAACCGCTGAATCCAATATTGGTAAATTAGTCAGTTAATCTTCGATTTAATTGATTAAAACGAAAAAATAATGTTTTTTGCTTGCACTCCAACAGTTAATTAGTAAAGTTGGAGTGCGTTTTATTTCTCTTATTTTGACTAATTATTATCTCCAATGTAACGGTATGATTTTATAAAATATATCTTTGAAGTGTTCTTTTCCATAATGATTCATTATTGAAAAAAGTACATCCGTACATTGAAACATTTTATTCATTCCTAATAATCTATCGCTCCATTCTTTAAAGTTTTTTCCCATTAATTTTGGATTTAATTCATTAGCCTTACTCATTAAAGCATAAGCATACATTCTTAATATTTCAGGTGAATCTGAATCGTTGCCAAATACAGAGCTTGATGAATATTTAACAATTAAAGCAGAAAGACTTAATAAATATTGAGATTTCAATTCTTTACTTACCAAAGTAATATCAAAAAGTTCACAAAGTTTTTGATAATGTTCAATAGTTAGAGAACTTTTTTTAATATTACCATCTGAAGCATTTAAAAATGGCTTAAATATTTTACTTAACTTTTCTTGTTCTTGAATATTAATAAGCTTTTCATTAGAAAAAGGCTTCATACCTATTAAAACAGAGTGAAATTGTTCATAAAAATCACTTGATTTAAATAATGACAACCACTTATTAGATTCAATTTTATTGGCCATCTTGTTATAACAATTTGTAAAAATAACAAAATCAGGTATAGTACTTATTTCTGACATTATAAAACCATTAAATAACTCATAATAATTAATATTATTAATTTTCTCACAATCATTATTAATATAAAGATAAAACCTAGTAAAACTAGTATTAGTTTCCATATTATTATTAAATAAAACATTAACTATATCTTCATGACTAATAATTATTTTTTTATCTTTATTGTTATTTATTAAAATATAATTAAAACTGTTTTTATCATACCAGTCAACCTTTCTATCACCACAATCAATATCATTTTCTTGAACAAAAGATTTTATCTCCTCAAGATCAAGATATTTATCATATAACACTCTTGCTCTATCTCTAATATTTTGATTTTCATGATAAAGTGATAATACCATTAGCTTAATAAATTTATCATTTTCTTGTAGCATAAATTTTTTCGGCTTATCATTGTCATAATTATTAATTAGATCTAAATGAAAAGATAAAAAATCAGGGGATAATTTATCAATAGAATTACTATATTCATCATCAAAATAGGAACTATATAAAATATCAGCAATAAATTTTTTAATTATTTTATTTTTACAAAAATATTGATTAGAGAATAAATTTTCTATTATAAAGTCTGCTGATAACCCTATATTATTATCACCATCATGACCATTATAATTATATAAAATAGTACACTGTATTTTTAAAATCAGAGCGCTCATCAATGATGTTTTTATTTCATTATATTTATCATTTATTGAACTAATGGTTTCAAATAGAGTTTTTTTATTTTTCATTAAAGGAATATTGTCAATATCAATTTCTATTTTTGCATTATCAAGTGTCGAATTTTCAAAATTAGCACTTTTTACCTTAATTGTTGCATTACTTAAGTCACTATTTATAAAGTTTACATTTTCTATATTTGAAAATAAAAAATCAGCGTTGGTTAAATTACAATGATTAAACGTTGAATTTTTTATTGTTGAAGCATGAAAATAAGATTTAGTTAATTTACAATCCGTAAATATTGATTCATTTATATTACATTTTTCAAATTGTGAAGAACATATATTCGCGTCATTAATATTAACATTTTTAATGTTAAAACTATTAAATTTATCATTATTAATTTTTTTATTTTCAAATAAAAAATCCATTAAATCTTCATTTATAAAATGATTAACATCCTTATTGGTTGATTGATATATTCCCACTCTATTTTTATAATTTCCTATGATCTTTTTTTGTGTACTATTTTTTATTTTTTTATTGGTTAATAATCTTTTTAATTCAACTATAAATTTATATTCACACGCATATTCTATTTTAATTTCATTTAATTTTAAAAATAAAGACTCATAATTTTTTATTTTTTCTTGAATAAGATAGGTATCATTAGGATCTTTTTTTAATTTTAATTTCTCACTTGTTAATTTTACTGTTAATATTTTATTAGCAAGATTAAAATTACGGATAGATGGACTCTTCTCTGCGAGATCAACTGCTAAAATCGCATCTTGTTTTATTTTAACTTTTAAATACATAAATATATTATTCATAACCCTCACCAATGTATATTTTAAAGTAATAAAAAACACACGTTTTGTTCTTAATTATTAATTAATATATAATTAAAAATATATGATTTGTTGTTTTTATAATTAGATAATTTTAATTTATTAACTATAATAAAATAACCAAATACATAATGGCTAATGAATTATAAATTTTATAGTGTGAATATATAAAAGAAAAAAGAACAGTCGATGTCACCATCCACTGTTCTTTTTATTGAGAATTGAGATGTTATATTAACCCGCAAACGGGTTTTTATTATCATAAGATTTATTATAAAGTGCATCAGATATTAAATAATTATAAATTTCATCAACAATTTCAATACCTTCTTTTTCGCTTCTTTGTTCTTCTATTTGACTATTCTCACCAGGATAAAGCACTTTCTCCACATGAGGAGCTGGCTTAATTGCATTTAACTCCCCCATAGCCTGTGAGATATGTTCTCTAAATAATGAGGCATCAGTAAAGAAAGCAGGATTGATAACAATATGTAATTGGCCTAGCTCTCGCCCCTGTGTTAAATCGTGATACATCGAACTGACATGTTTACCGAAAGGAAGACCCAGCAAAATGCCAGACAACACATCAACCATCATCATTAAACCATAACCTTTAGGTCCCGCAATAGGTAATAAACCTTTTACTGCGAAGGGATCTGTCGTAGGTTTACCACTTTCATCAACTGCCCAAGTATCAGGAATGTCGACATGACGCGAGCGCGCATCAAGTACCTTGCCCCATGCCTGTACAGTTGTCGCCATATCAAATGTAATACGTTTATCGCCTACTCCAGGCGCTGAAAAAGCGATAGGATTAGTGCCGTAATAGACTTCAGAGCCACCAAAAGGAACAACCATAGGATCAGATTGACACAGCGAAATACCCACCATGCCTGCTTGTGATGCTTGTTCAACAAAGTAAGATAGCGCACCACTATGACCAATTCGTCTTACACCAACAACCGCAACTCCCTTCTCTTGTGCCATCTTAATTGCGCGTTCCATTGCGTCTTTCGCTGCAACATGCCCAGCTCCATTATCACCATCAAATACAGCGCTACATGGCCCCGTTTCAGTATAAGTAAAATTAGGCACTGTATTTGTACCGCCTTTACTGATCCGCTCTGCATAATATTCCACACGCACAGCACCATGAGAATGAATACCTTTGGCATCAGCATGGACTAAGACATCAGCCACCGTATCAGCATGAGGCTCACTCAATCCTGCATGATGTAATTTATTTTTGATTAATTGATGTAACTGCTGTTTAGAAACTATCATAGAATATGCTCTTTTGTAGGGTTCTAATTAAATAGAAATGTTATAAATAACGAAAGTAAATTCGAGCGATAGGTCTAATTTAACAGCATAAATAGGATCTGCCGTGATCGGTTTAACCAATGGCGGATTGCGTTATATTTTTGTTAAATAGTCATTTCTTTATTAAAAACCTTTTTATAATCCCTCTTATAATAAACAAAAAAGTGGCATAATCTCTTACACCACTCTTTGATACATTAATTTAAAAATAGACTAATTATGGAACAGGAACTGCTTCGCCTTTAAAGGTATCCAAAATAAATTTTTTGGTTTCAGGCGCTTTTAGCTGTACCATTAATTTAGCAATACGTGGATCGTTTTTATCTTCTTCTCTTATAACAACCACATTGGCAAACTTACTGTTAGCCGCAGGCTCTGTATAAATCACTTCTTTGGTTAAGTCTAATCCCGCATTAATGGCAAAGTGCCCATCAATAGAAGCGACATCTGCTTCACCATTTTTATAAATTTGTGGCAACAATGGACCATCATAGGTAAATAAAAACTTAATATTACGAGGATTTTCTACAATATCATCAATTGTAGAATCATCAGGATCGATGCCATCACGTAATTTAATTAAGCCCTCATCTTGGAATAGTTTTAATATATGTCCATGTTGTGCCAAGTTATTACTACTAATCATTTTTGCACCATTAGGTAAATCTTGCAGACTTTTATATTTTTGCGAGAAAAAACGATATGGATGCATATGTACAGCTCCCGCAGAAATTAATTTCCAATCAGGGTGATCTGCTAGTGTTTTATTTAAATAAGGTACATGTTGGAAAAAGTTAGCATCTAATTCTTTTTCGGCTAATGCTTGGTTTGGAATAATATAATCATTAAAAATTCGAATATCTAACTCTAGCCCTTCTTTTGCTAACTGCGGTTTAATAAATTCTAAAATTTCTGCATGCGGTGTACTTGATGCGCCGATAATTAATTTATTCTTTGATTTTTCATCTGATGGTTTGCAAGCAGAGAGTGCTAGACTAATAAGTAGCAGTGATCCCAGTTTTTTAAATACTGTTAATTTCATTGTTATAACCTTATTTTTTTAAATTTGATTTTTAATTGAATTAATTCTTTAATTAGCGTTTATCTATATTTCTTACAACACTATCTCCTAATAACTGAATGCATAATACAATAAATAAAATCACTAAAGTCGCAGCCCAAACCACATCAAGATGACTGCGTTGGAATCCTTCTAAATAAGCTAAGTTGCCCAGTCCACCCGCCCCAATTGCGCCTGCAACTGCGGTTCCACCCACTAAAGAAATCAACGTGACGGTTAAGCCAGAAATAAGTGCAGGTGATGATTCTGGCAATAACACTTTAAATATTAGTGTAGGCAAATTAGCACCCATTGAGAGACTTGCTTCTATAACGCCTTTATCTACTTCACGTAATGCTAATTCAACCAATCGAGCATAAAAAGCAGCGGCTGAAATCACTAATGCAGGTAGTGCTGCATTAACACCTAATATGGTTCCCACAATTAATTTAGTAAAAGGGAACAATAAAATAATTAAAATAATAAAAGGAACGGCTCTAAAAATATTTACAATAAATGAGAGCATTCTATATATAGAAATATGTTCTTTATAACCCTCTTTTGCTGTTAAAAATAATGCCACGCCAATTAAGATCCCTAATAAGCAGGATAATGCACCAGAAACCAGTGTCATATATAATGTATTTAATGTTTCTTCACCGAGTACATTGAGTTTTAAATGAGGTAAATAGCTATTAAACCAACTTTGTATTTCATCCATATCACACGACCGCTATATCAAATTTATTATTCTCAAGATATTGGATGATTTCATCCGATTTATTATTTAGCTGTAAATAAATAAACCCGTTTTCTTGTGAAAAACTGCCTTTTATTAAATTAACTGGATCATTAAATTTAGAAATTAAATCATAAAGTAAATAGTCATATTTTTTACCTTCTTGCAGTAACAGTTTTATTACTGTGCTTTGCTGCTTTATATTCTCAATATCATCACTGTTATCTGTTACATGTACTGATTGTGATAAAAACTGTTGTGTCACTTTATGTTTTGGTTGGTTAAATATTTTTACTACTTCGCCTTGTTCAATTATTTTTCCTTGCTCAATAACGGCTACTTTATTGCATATCGCTTTTACAACTTGCATTTCATGCGTGATCAACACAATCGTAATATTCATTTTTTGATTAATTTCAGCGAGCAGTGCTAAAATTGTTTGTGTTGTTTTTGGATCTAATGCAGATGTTGCTTCATCACATAATAAAACATCAGGATTATTTGCCAGCGCTCTAGCAATACCAACACGTTGTTTTTGCCCACCACTTAATGTTGATGGATATTCATCAGCTTTATCAGCAAGCCCAACTAACTCCATTAATTCACTCGCACGTTGAAAACGTTGCTTCTTATCTAACCCTGAAATTTCAAGTGGAAATTCAATATTCTCTCTAACTGTACGTGACCACAGCAAATTGAAATGTTGAAATATCATACCAATTGAGTGGCGGATTTTACGGATCTCACGTTCACTGCTGGTGGTAATGTTGTATTTACCAACAATCACTTCCCCCTTTGTTACAGGCTCTAAACGATTCAATAAACGAATTAAGCTACTTTTCCCAGCACCGCTATAACCAATGATGCCAAAGATATCTCCCTGTTCAATATTCAAATTAATATCATCAACAGCAATAGTTTGCTTTTTCCCTCGCTGATAAATTTTGCTGACATTTTTTAGTGTTATCATTTTAATCAACTCACCCATTAAATAGAAATCCAGACGGCTAAACATCTAGAAATCCAAATTAATGTCAATGAGAGAAATTGTCAAGGTGGGAATGAAAATATAAAAAATAAAAATGGAATACCTTAGAATTAAATTATTTATAATGCTCTCTTTGCTAATTTTTAACTCTATAATAATCTAATTATTTGGGTTTAATAGGTAATATAAAGCAAATTATTAGTGATAAATATTTTACTCGGGTAATAAAAAACCCCTGCCTAAGCAGAGGTTTCTTTTATCAATAATCAATTAATTAGATAATAATTAACCGATATATTCTAAACCTTTCATGTATGGGCGTAACACTTCTGGAATTTCAATACGGCCATCAGCCATTTGATAGTTTTCCATAATTGCAACTAAAGTACGACCTACTGCTAAACCCGAACCATTTAAGGTATGAACAAGTTGTATTTTCTTATCACCTTTAGAACGGAAGCGTGCTTGCATACGACGAGCTTGGAAATCCCACATATTTGAGCATGAAGAGATCTCACGGTAAGTATTTTGAGCCGGAACCCAAACTTCTAAGTCGTAAGTTTTACGTGAACCGAAGCCCATATCGCCAGTGCAAAGCACAACTTTACGATAAGGTAGATTCAGCAATTGCAGCACTTTTTCAGCGTGACCAGTCAGCTCTTCTAATGCTTCCATTGATTTTTCAGGATGAGCGATTTGAACTAGCTCAACTTTATCAAATTGGTGCATACGAATTAAACCACGAGTATCACGACCATAAGAGCCTGCTTCTGAACGGAAACATGGTGTGTGAGCTGTCATTTTCAATGGCAAGTCGTCTTCTTCAAGAATGACGTCTCTTACCATATTTGTCACAGGCACTTCCGCTGTTGGAATAAGTGCATATTGGCTTTCTGCTTCTTCTTCTAACGGTTTAGTGTGGAATAAGTCTTCACTAAATTTAGGTAACTGGCCTGTACCGTACAGAGTTGCGTGGTTAACCAAGTAAGGAACATACATTTCTTGGTAGCCGTGCTCTTCTGTGTGCAGATCCAACATAAATTGTGTAATAGCACGATGTAAACGTGCAACTTGCCCCTTCATCACAACAAAACGTGAACCGGTAATTTTTACCGCAGAAGCAAAATCTAAACCATCTGTTAGCTCACCTAAAGTCACATGATCTTTTAATTCAAAATCATAAGTTTTTGGTGTGCCCCAACGAGAAACTTCAACGTTTTCGCTGTCATCTTTGCCATTTGGAACAGCATCATCTGGCATATTTGGGATAGTTAAAACGTAATCACGAATTTCCGCTTGAAGCACTTCAAGTTCGGCTTTTGCAGCTTCAAGTTTTTCACCTAACAGGTTAACTTCTTGACGAAGTGGCTCAATATCTTCACCACGCGCTTTTGCCGCACCAATGGACTTCGATCGGGAATTACGTTCTGCTTGCAGGGATTCAGTTTCAACCTGTAACACCTTACGGCGTTCTTCTTGTTGACGAATTTTTTCCACATTGAGGATGAATCCCCTGCGAGCTAGTTTTTCGGCGACCGCGTCTAGCTCATTACGCAGTAGATTTGGATCGAGCATGCTTATCCTGTGCTTATTGATAGATTAATAAAAACCTTCTCTCCTATCTTATAAAAAAGATATCTGAGACAAGGCATAGTTAAGAAATTAATGATAATTGAATAACCTTACCGCATCTTTACATTTTGCGATAGCGTTTTGTCGTACTATTTTGATCTTGTTGAGCAAGCCAGTCTAATTTCTCTGCAAGCTTGATCTCTAACCCTCTTTTCACTGGGTAATAGTACTGTGTATCAGCCATTTCTTTAGGAAAATAGACCTCACCAGCAGCATAAGCATTAGGCTCATCATGAGCGTACCGATATTCAGCACCAAGCCCCATTTCTTTCATTAATTTTGTTGGTGCATTACGCAAATGCTCAGGTACATCATAATCAGGTTTACTTTTAGCATCAGCAATGGCTGCTTTAAATGCAGTATAAACAGCATTACTTTTGGGAGCACAAGCCAGATATACAATTGCTTGAGCAATAGCGCGCTCACCTTCTGCGGGACCAACACGCGTGAAACAATCCCATGCAGCTATTGCCACTTGCATAGCACGAGGATCGGCGTTTCCCACATCTTCTGATGCAATCGCCAATAAGCGACGAGCAACATAAAGCGGATCACCGCCGGCTGTTATGATCCTTGCATACCAATAAAGAGCAGCATCAGGCGCTGATCCCCTGACTGATTTATGCAATGCAGAGATAAGATCGTAAAAGCGATCACCTTTATTATCAAAACGAGCACTTCGTTCACCACTGATTTCTGTCAGTAATGCTGGTGTTAATACTCGTTTTCCTTGTTTATCAACTTCAGCGATATCCGCCATCATTTCAAGCAAATTTAATGAACGGCGCGCATCACCATTAACCAATTGTGCAATCATTTTGCGTGTATCATCTGGCAGAATAATATTACGTCCGCCTAAACCCCGTTCAGGATCGTCCAGCGCTTGTTGTAGTACTTGCTCAATATCAGCTTCGGTTAATGAACGTAATAGATAAACTCTTGCTCTGGATAACAATGCTGAATTTAATTCAAAAGAGGGATTTTCTGTTGTTGCGCCAATAAAAGTGATTGTGCCATCTTCAATATGAGGCAAAAAAGCATCTTGTTGACTCTTATTAAAACGATGAACTTCATCAACGAACAGGATCGTTCTACGCCCTGCATTGCGGTTTTGGCGCGCAATTTCAATAGATTCTCTAATTTCTTTAATACCCGATGTCACCGCAGATAATCGTTCTATATCAGCTTGCGCATAGCGACCAATGATCTCAGCAAGGGTGGTTTTACCCGTACCAGGAGGTCCCCATAAGATCATGGAATGCAATTGACCCGCTTTAATCGCTCGAGGTAATGGTTTACCTTCGGCAAGTAAATGAGTTTGTCCGATATATTGTTCCAACGTTTCAGGTCGCATTCTTGCGGCTAAAGGTTGGAACTCATTGCGTGAAAAATCGAGTGATAAATTACTCAAAATATCCTCACTGACGTTGGTCATCCACAGTCACACCCGCAGGAGGAGTAAAGCGAAACGCGGATGCATCGATTGGTGCGGCAGTCTGTGCAGTCAATTGATAATTGCTTACTTGACCGTCTTGTTCTGTAGCTGCAAATTGCTGAATTTGTCCGTTAGGTAATACAGTTATCGTAAAATGTTTTAAGTTATTTTCTACTTTAGGTGTTAACTCAAAACGATCACCAGACTGTTTCACGTCATAGTTTTGCCACTCTTTACTGTCATTACGGGCGATCAGCATAAAAGGCGTATTGGTTGTGGCACTTTCCAGCCAAGTTGCTGTAACTTGCTCGACAAAAGGATTGTAAAACCACAATGTTTTACCATCAGAGATCAACGTGCTCTCATCTGGTGCTGTCATGTGCCAATTAAACAAATCAGGGCGTTGTACTTTTAAACTGCCTTCCCCTTTTTGGATAAGTGAGCCTTCATTGCTGGTCACGGTTTGACTAAAGTTTGCTTGAAAACTATTTACTTTATTTAATCGTTGTTGCAAATCCTGACGTGCATCAGCCCAAGCGGCTTGGCTACTAAATAATGTCATCGCACACACTGCAAATAATACTTTTTTCATTCTACAAGCCTCGGCATGAGATAACGCCGACATAATGTCGGCGTATAAATTATTGATGATGTTGTGCAGATTATCATGCTATCTCATTAGCTGATAACTGTGTTTTCAAGATATTACATATCTGAAGGTGGCGACGAAAGGACATCACGCGTATTGTTGTGATTTGGCGCACTGACAATACCTTGCATTTCCATTTGTTCCACAATTCTTGCTGCACGATTATAGCCAATTCTAAATTGACGTTGCACTCCAGAAATAGAAACACGTTGTTTTTCAACAACAAATTCTACAGCTTGGTCAAATAACGGATCAAGCTCTTCGCCATCGTCATATCCACCACCACTATTACCTTCACCTTCTTCACTGCATTTAGTAATAGCTTCAATATACTGAGGACGACCGCGTGCTTTCCAGTCGGTTGCGACTGCATGAACTTCATCATCACTCACAAAAGCACCGTGAACACGCTCAGGTACAAAACCATTAGGTGCATAAAGCATATCCCCCATACCTAGTAATGATTCTGCACCACCTTGGTCTAAGATAGTTCGAGAGTCGATTTTACTCGATACAGTAAACGCAATACGACTAGGAATATTGGCTTTAATTAACCCAGTAATGATATCAACGGAAGGTCTTTGCGTTGCAAGCACAAGGTGAATACCCGCAGCACGCGCTTTTTGTGCTAAACGTGCAATCAATTCTTCAACTTTCTTACCTGCTGTCATCATTAAATCAGCAAATTCATCAACAACAACCACGATATAAGGCTCTTTTTCCAACGTTGGCATTTCTGTTGCCATACTGTCTGTTGGTTTCCAGAATGGATCTGGAATTGGGCGTCCCATCGCTTCTGCTTCTTTAATTCTTTCGTTATAACCTGCAAGATTACGCACACCTAATGCCGACATCAGTTTATAACGGCGTTCCATTTCAGCCACACTCCAACGCAGAGCACTTGCGGCATCTTTCATATCGGTAACCACTTCTGTTAGAAGATGTGGAATACCTTCATAAACCGAAAGCTCAAGCATTTTAGGGTCAATCATAATAAAGCGAACATCTTCTGGTTTCGCTTTATAGAGAATGCTGATAATCATCGCATTCACACCGACAGATTTACCTGAACCTGTTGTACCAGCAACAAGTAAGTGAGGCATTTTAGCCAGATTGGCAACAACTGGCTGACCGCCGATATCTTTACCTAAAACAACAGTCAATGGCGAGCGGCTATCACGAAATGCATCGCTATCTAACAACTCACGCATATAGACGGTTTGACGTTTTTTGTTAGGTAACTCCAGCCCTACATAAGGTTTGCCCGGAATAACTTCAACAATACGCACCGCAATAGCAGACAATGAACGAGCTAAGTCGCGTGATAAATTTGATATACGTGCAGCTTTTACACCTGGTGCAAGTTCAAGTTCAAAACGAGTGATAACAGGCCCCGGTGAAATACCAACCACCTTGGCTTTAACACGGTAATCATTAAGACGAGCTTCAATAAGTTTACCAATACGCTCAAGCTCAAACATATCAACAGGCTCATCTTCTACTGGTGGCGTTGTTAGCAGATCCAGAGAAGGCATTGGTGTTGTTGGCTTCTGCAATGGTCTATCATTACGCATCAAGAATGGGTGAATTAACGATTCTTGCTGTTGCTGTTGCTGTTGCTGTTGCTGTTGCTGTTGCTGTTGCTGTTGCTGTTGCTGTTGCTGTTGCTGTTGCTGTTGCTGTTGCTGTTGCTGTGCAAAATGCTGAGCCATATTAGGCTGAGGCTCAATACGTGATTGAGGTGCAACTTGTGGCGTAACAGGTTCTGAAACAATCGGTGTAAACACTGGCTCTATCGGATCTTCATCCAATAGATCATCAATTGGCGAGAACGCCTCTAATGCTGTGAGCTCTCTTTCTAACTCAATTTTAGGGATGTATTCTTCCTCTTCTTCATCACGAGGCGAAATTTGTAGAAATGCATTGCTGGCTGGGTATTCAACTTTTTTCTCAATAGTTTGAGTCGGTTGCGCTGATTGTGAAGCGAATGAATGTTGAATATGAGGTTGATAACCCGTTGTTGCTTGCAATGAAGGTGCTGATGTCGATATTTGAGGTAAAACCTCATCTTCGTCATCATCTAACGAAACATCATCACCATAACGATCCTGCAATTGTTGCTTAAATTGTGCTGCTAATTGTTGCTGATATTGCTCATCTTCATCAATATCGCTGTTATTCTCTTCTGTGGAAGAGAACGTATTCGCGGTAACCGTTGGTTCATCTCGATAATCATCTTGTTGATGATTAAATGAAGATAATGGTGTTGTAATATTTGGCTGATGGGCTCCAATAATAGCTTCAGGATCAGCACTATCGTCCTCACCATAACGTTCGCGTTGCTGTTCGAGGAATTGCTGACGCAACTCTTGTTCGAAATTCGCTTGTTCTTGAATATCAGCTAACTCATCTTCAGATTCAGATTGAACGGCTTCCTCACGACGACGCAATTCAGCTTCGCGTTGTGAAGGTATATGAATGCCATAAAGCTCACGGCGTGTTGGCAATCGCACTGGATTTGGGCGTGGTAATTCAGGGCCTAATCCTTGTTTAACTTGAGAGCCATGACTAACAAGAGCACTAGTTGCTGCCACTGTAGCTGCTTGTGTTAAAGAGTCTGTATCAGGTGCTAACGAGAATGTAGGTTCAGCTCTGCCTGCAGGCATTACACTATCTGTTGATACGGACGATGGCTGTGCCATAGGTTCATTATCAAACGGCATCACAGAAGGTATATTCTTTTCTGGTATTGAGTAAGCGAAACTTGAAGGAGCATTGACTTCTGATTGAGCTTCTTTTTTCAAAAATGCTTCTGGAATATCAAAACGGTAATGTTCTGGCTCTTCCTCTGTATGAGTTGGTTGTGAAACCGTTGCTGGCACAAGAGGATCAGCTTGCGTCAATGTTTGCGCATGTTCATCTGCTATGTCATTTGTTGCAGAGAAAGATAGCAAATCATCTTCTTGTTCTGCTTTAACTTGTAATGTGTCTATCTCTTGCTGACGAGCTAGCTCAAGTGCTGAAGGCGCAGAAAATAAAATATCATCACTCTCTTCTGTTGCTAATTCAGATTGCTGATTTTCTTTTTGATTTAAATTTTCAGCTAATTCTGTAACAACGTCTTGAGTATCATCTTCCTCTTCTTCATCCTCGTAATCAGCTTCATTTTGGCCTCTATTGGTAATAAAACCAACACTTCCCAAAATAACGGCACCAATCTTTTCTGTGATTGTTAACCAAGACCAGCCGGTAAACAGTGTAAAGCCAATAGCCCAAACAGATAACAGGGCAAGAGTAGCACCTAAAACATTAAACCACGGTAATAGGGCTTTGCTAAACAAACTTCCAATAACACCACCAGAGCTGAAATTATAGATATCATCAAAATTAAGATCAGCCAATGCACAAGAGGTAAAGATCAGAGCCAAAGCACCAATCGTGCGTAGTGCAAGGGAAAAGAAGTCGGTGTATTCACGGTTTTGTTGGTAGCGTAGAGAATTCCAGCACCCAAAAACCACGACGACAGGAATTGCATAGGCAAGTAAACCAAATGCAGAAAATAGAATATCAGCTAACCATGCTCCGATACTACCGCCTAAATTTTGAATAGGCTCATTCCAAGTGGTTTGTGACCAGCTAGGATCAGAGGGATGAAAGCTAAGTAATGAAACCATTAAAAAGACAGCGCCAATACCGATGAGGATGAGAATAGCCTCCCAAATACGGCGACGGTTGCTTATCTTTGTTAAACGAATATTTTTATCTTCTGTATATTCCTGGCTCAAAGAGGGCTCTCCAGGTTTAACTTAGGGTGAATTAAAACGGAACAACGCTGAGATATCCCAGCGTTGAAACTGTATGCATAAACAGGAGTGTACCTAACTTTTTCCTGCTTTGCACCAACCTATTAAGTTGGCTTAGCGAGTTTTAATTACAAGACGGTTACTTTGTTTAACTTCTTCCATAACCACGTATGTACGTGTGTCATTAACACCTGGAAGACGTAACAGTGTTTCACCGAGTAATTTACGGTAAGCGGACATATCAGGTACACGAGTTTTCAACAGATAGTCAAAATCACCAGAAACTAAATGGCATTCTTGGATTTCTTCAAGTTTTTGAACAGCCATATTGAATTGTTCAAAAACATCTGGTGCACCACGGTTTAATGTGATTTCCACGAATACTAGTAATGATGCATCTAAGTAATGTGGGTTTAACAGTGCAGTATAACCAGAAATAAATCCTTGGCGTTCTAAACGACGTACACGCTCTAAACAAGGTGTTGGTGATAAACCTACACGTTTAGATAGCTCAACGTTTGAAATACGACCATCTTTTTGAAGCTCATTTAGAATATTCCGGTCTATTCTATCAAGATCTTTACCCGGACGTTTTTTATTATCAATCATCTCTATACTCTCTTTCTCTTTTTCTCTTACTTTATTTTCCTATACCCATACCTGTACACCTTCAGCATCACTGTCGAAACTTCGGTATCAAACGGTCAGAGCAAACTACCAATCTATTTTCTTTTGATGCCAGATAAAAGTTCTATTTTATCCAAATACTCATTAGCAAATATCGCAAAGTAACTATCCTATGCCCTGTCTGTCTAAAAAATAATACGTACAACATCCGAGGATAATTATCTTTAACAATCATGTTTTCGCAAATGTACAGCGGATTGTCAAAGCAAATGAGTAAAAATCAGAACAAGGCGCTATGTTATTCTCTATATACGCAAGATAAACATCAATTGTAAAGCAAAATGTTTCAGGTTAATTCGATGATGTTAGCCCAATATAACTCTATAATTATTAAACTATATTAGTATTAACTATTGCTAAAATAGCTAAAATATTATGTCTATTTCTCGTCATTGGCTTTTTTTAACGTCTTATTTCTCCTACAATCCCTCAATTCGCATCACGCCTAATCAGAGATGAGGTATACATGAGCACCATCAAACATAGCAAACTTATTATTTTAGGTTCAGGCCCTGCGGGTTATACCGCCGCCGTTTATGCTGCAAGAGCAAACTTAGAACCAGTACTGATTACGGGTGTTGAAAAAGGCGGTCAGCTGACAACAACAACAGAAGTCGAAAACTGGCCCGGTGACCCAGAAGGGTTAACAGGTCCTGGATTAATGGACCGCATGTTTCAGCACGCTGAAAAATTTAATACAGAGATTATCTCTGACCATATTAATAAAGTCGATCTGAAAAACCGTCCATTCCGCCTATTTGGTGATGAACAAGAATACACTTGTGATGCATTAATTATCGCAACAGGTGCTTCTGCACGTTATATCGGTTTACCTTCAGAAGAATCTTTTAAAGGCCGAGGCGTTTCGGCTTGTGCAACGTGTGACGGATTTTTCTATCGTAACCAGAAAGTCGCTGTTGTCGGTGGCGGAAATACCGCTGTGGAAGAAGCTCTTTATTTAGCGAATATCGCATCAGAAGTTCATCTGATCCACCGCCGTGATTCTTTCCGTTCTGAAAAAATCTTAATTAACCGTTTAATGGACAAAGTCAACAGTGGCAATATTATTTTGCATACTGATCGCACCTTAGACGAAGTTCTTGGCGATGATATGGGTGTAACTAAAGTTCGCTTAAAAGATACTAAGAGCGATAAAACCGAAGAATTAGAGGTTATGGGTGTCTTTATTGCTATTGGACATAGCCCTAATACCGCTATTTTTGATGGTCAATTAGAATTAGACAATGGTTACATCAAAGTACAATCAGGAACTCAAGGTAATGCAACACAAACCTCTATCGAGGGTGTTTTTGCAGCAGGTGACGTAATGGATCACATTTATCGTCAAGCAATTACCTCCGCAGGTACAGGCTGTATGGCTGCTTTAGATGCAGAACGTTACTTAGACGCACTAAAATCCAACTAAAATCATCACTTCCCTTCAAGGCGCTATTTCAGTAGCGCCTTTTACCATGTAACATACTAACCTGGTTGCCAAAGCGTATAACTACTTACCCTTGGCCTTTTGATACTGTGTATCTCACCTGCAAATTTGAATCTTTTCTTATGGATAAAACTAAACAAAGTGAATTGGTTCGATGGCTGAAACAGCAAAGTGCTCCAGCCCGCCGATGGCTACGGCTATCAATGATCCTAGGTGTTGTAAGCGGTTTATTAATTATTGCACAAGCATGGTTATTAGCTGTTTTACTTCAAGCATTTATCATGGACAGTCTGAGTCGTGATATGCATATACCTACCTTTCTCACCCTTATTGGTATTTTTATCTTACGCGCTGTAGTGATGGCAATAAGAGAGCGTGTAGGTTATCGATGTGGTATGGCGGTCAGGCAACAAATTCGTAAAATTGTGCTTGATAAACTTGAAGAGCTAGGTCCTGTTTGGGTTAAAGGCAAACCCGCAGGGAGTTGGGCAACAATTATTCTAGAGCAAATAGAAGATATGCAAGATTACTATGCGCGTTATATTCCGCAAATGTATCTTTCTACTATTGTGCCTATCCTTATCCTTATCACCATATTCCCTGTTAACTGGGCTGCTGCCTTGATTCTATTTTTCACCGCCCCACTGATCCCGCTATTTATGGCATTAGTTGGATTAGGTGCAGCAGATGCTAACCGCAGAAACTTCCTCGCATTAGGTCGTTTAAGTGGTAACTTCCTTGATAGATTAAGAGGGCTAGATACATTACGGTTATTTAACCGTGGTAATGCAGAAGTTAAACAAATCACAGAAGCAACAGAAGATTTCCGCAAACGTACAATGGAAGTGCTAAGAATGGCATTCCTTTCGTCAGGCGTATTGGAATTCTTTACCGCTGTTTCTATCGCTGTTGTGGCTGTTTACTTTGGTTTTTCTTACTTAGGTGAACTTAATTTCGGTAGTTATGGCTTAGGTGTCACACTATTCTCAGGCTTTTTAGCGCTGATCTTAGCCCCTGAATTTTTTCAACCTTTGCGTGATTTAGGAACTTACTATCATGCCAAAGCTCAAGCCATTGGCGCCGCAGAATCTCTGGTTGAATTTTTAGAAGCTGATGGTGAAAAACCACAATTCACAGGTAATGAGCGCATCAATACAACAGAAAGTATTGAGATTACAGCTCATGAACTAGAAATTCTATCTCATCAAGGTGTCAAACTCGCAGGTCCATTAAACTTTATCATTAACCCTAATCAACGAATTGCGATTGTGGGTCTAAGTGGTGCAGGCAAAAGCTCGCTATTAAATGCGCTACTCGGCTTTTTACCTTATCGTGGCTCATTAAAAGTTAATGGCGTTGAATTGACGCAACTCTCGCCTGAAGCATGGCGTCAATGTTTAAGCTGGGTTGGTCAAAATCCTAATTTACCAGAACAAACCTTGCTAGATAATATTCGCTTAAGTAATCCTAATGCCAGCAATGAACAAATCAATCTTGCCATTGAAAAAGCGTATGTCAGCGATTTTATTAATGAGTTACCTGACGGCTTAAATACGATTATTGGTGATAGTGCTGCACGCCTTTCTGTTGGTCAGGCTCAACGTATTGCTGTTGCTCGTGCTTTATTGTCGCCTTGTCAATTTTTGTTATTAGATGAACCAGCAGCAAGCCTTGATTCTCATAGTGAACAACGTGTCATGCATGCGCTTAATAACGCTTCATTAAATCAAACAACCTTGCTTATTACCCATCTACTTGAAGAAACATTGGGTTACGACCAAATTTGGGTGATGGAAAAAGGTCAGATTATTGAAACTGGCACTTATGCATCATTAAGCCAACAGAACGGCACTTTTGCTCGCCTTCTTGCTCATCGTAAAGAGGAACTTTAATCATGAGAGTATTGCTTCCTTTTCTTGCGCTCTATCGCCGTCACTGGTTTATGTTATTGCTGGGGATTATTCTTGCAATTCTGACTTTACTGGCGAGTATTGGTCTTTTAACACTATCGGGCTGGTTTTTAGCAGGTACGTCTCTTGCGGGTTTTGCGGGTATTTATAGTTTTAATTATATGCTACCCGCTGCGGGTGTTCGAGGTGCTGCAATTTTTCGTACTGCGGGTCGTTATTTTGAAAGGCTTGTCAGCCATGACGCAACGTTTCGCGTATTATCGCACCTACGTGTATTCACCTTTAAAAAGATCCTCCCTCTTTCACCAGGTGGAATTGCACGTTTTCGTCAAGGTGAGTTACTAAACCGCTTAGTTGCTGATGTTGAAACGCTCGATCATCTTTATATTCGCGTTATTTCCCCTATCATTGCCGCTTTTGTTGTCATTATGACAATTATGTTTGGCCTTGGTTTAATCGATGCACGTTTAGCCAATACGCTAGGTGGCATTATGCTTACCTTGCTGATTGTTTTGCCTTTCGTATTCTACTACGCGGGTAAACCTATTGGTCGTGATCTCACCGATTTACGAGGTCAATACCGCACAGTATTAACCAGCATGTTGCAAGGACAAGCCGAACTAACTGTTTTTGGCGCATTACCTCGTTTTAGACAAAATCTGGCGCAACTTGAAGCTAAATGGCTGCGTAGACAAGCACAACAAGCAAACTTAACTGGTTTATCGCAATCATTGATGATCCTCGCATCAGGTCTAACAGCAACATTAATTTTATGGCTTGCGGCTGATGGTATCGACAATAGTTTTATGCCAGAAGCGTTAATTGCCTTATTTACGTTCTGTGCATTGGCAGCATTTGAGTCTTTAGCGCCTGTTACTGTTGCTTTCCAGCATTTAGGTCAAGTAATGACATCAGCAACTCGTATTTCTCATTTAATTGAGCAAAAACCGGATGTCACTTTTCCTGAAAAAGGAGGAGAAACAAACAATCGTGCCACACTTACAATGCGCGATATTTGCTTTACTTATCCAGCCCAACCAATGCAAGTCATCAATCACGTTGATTTAACGATTGAAGCAGGACAACACATTGCATTACTAGGAAAAACAGGGTGTGGTAAATCGACTCTGTTGCAGTTGATCAATCGGGCTTTTGATCCGACTCACGGTACTATCAGTTTAAATAATTTGCCTATTGCTGATTATGATGAAGCGACATTACGTTCAATGATGTCCGTTGTCCCTCAACGCGTTCATGTCTTTAGCCACACATTAAGAGAAAATCTATTGATGGCCAAAGAACAGGCAACAGATGAAGAACTTAAACATGTTCTTCAGCAAGTTGGTCTTGGGCAGTTACTTGAAAATGATGAAGGCTTAAATGCATGGATGGGTGATGGTGGTAGACAGCTCTCTGGTGGCGAACAGCGACGTTTAGGACTTGCAAGAGCCCTACTCCATAATGCACCTCTTGTATTGCTTGATGAGCCAACAGAAGGCCTTGATGCCGATACAGAACAACAGATCCTTGCGCTCTTGCATCAGCATTGCCAAGGTAAAGCTGTATTAATGATCACACACAGACTTCACGGTTTAGATAAAATGGATAAAATCTGCGTTATGGATGGCGGAAAAATCGTTGAAACAGGCACTCATGCTTCGTTGTTACAACAACAAGGGCATTATGCTAAATTTCATCAAAGACAGGCTCTATTAACACCAACGCACGAGGCATAATATGCCGTTGTTTCAATTGGATGATAATGATTTAGATTTTCCAGAGCCTCACTTAGCTTTAAAAGAGCCTAATGGTTTATTAGCGATAGGGGGAGAAATCTCCCTTTCACGATTACGTGTTGCGTATCAATCAGGTATTTTCCCTTGGTACTTTCCTTATGAAGAACCACTTTGGTGGTCACCTGATCCAAGGGCCGTTTTACCGGCTGGTGATTTGCATATTGGGCGCAGTTTACGTAAATTTATTCGGCACCAGCCTTATAAAATCACGTTAAATCATGCCTTTGCTTCAGTTATTGAGGCTTGTTCTGTACGTGAAGAAGGTACGTGGATAGGCCCTGATATAAAAACAGGCTATGAAGGGCTTCATCAACTAGGTGAGGCTCACTCTGTTGAGGTTTGGGAAGGTGATGAACTCGTTGGAGGATTATATGGTGTAAACATGGGTGCCGTTTTTTGTGGCGAATCTATGTTTAGCCGTAGAGATAACGCATCTAAATGTGCCTTTATTGCTTTTTATAACCATTTTCTTCGTTATGGGGGTCAACTATTTGATTGTCAGGTGCTAAACTCTCATACTGCCTCGTTAGGTGCCACTGAGATCTCTCGTGAACATTATTTAGTTGCGTTATCTCGTTGGAAAAAAGTGATTATTGATAAAAAGTGTTGGTATCAGCAATCGTTGGAATTATAATCACTGCTTGTTTTTGTAAAGCCCTTCTTATTTAAGACAGAATCGAGAATGCCATTCTGTTATTTATGCAAAAAGGTTTATACAAAAATTTTATCTTACACACCCATTATGTGGTTTGGGTGCTGTTATTTTATTGCTACAAATACCACAAAATAAAGAATTACGACTTCTGTTATTACTTTTACTTTAGCAAAGTAAAACGCAAGTTGCGGTAAGGATGTTAAGTGCAATAGCAAGGTGAACACCATTGCTATCCAATAACATTCCTTTACATAGGACAATATTTTCGGCATTATCTTGCCGTTTAAAAAATATGGTTATTAAAACTTAGAGGATTAGATGGCCAAAGAAGACAACATTGAAATGCAAGGCACTGTACTGGATACTCTGCCAAACACGATGTTCCGCGTTGAATTAGAAAACGGACACGTCGTTACCGCTCATATCTCAGGAAAAATGCGTAAAAACTATATTCGTATCCTGACAGGCGACAAGGTTACCGTTGAGCTGACCCCATATGACCTGAGCAAAGGCCGTATCATCTTCCGTAGCCGTTGATCCCAATCTGTTCTCTCCCGCTATGGTCATATAACGGGTGAAAAAAACACCACAGGCAAGGCATTTATTGATGCTCACCTGTGGTGTATGCTTTTATAGCTTAGTGAGATTAACCGCTATCCTTAGATAACGGTATCTTCATTCTTGGCTAGTTTTTCTTGGCTAACAAACTCATAATTCAATTTGCCTGCCAGCTTATCTAGTGTTACAGAAACTGAACCACCATTAACAAGAGAACCAAATAAAATCTCGTTAGCTAATGGTTTTTTCAAGTTTTCTTGAATAACACGCGCCATTGGCCTTGCGCCCATCGCTCTGTCATAACCTTTATCACATAACCATTGACGTGCTTCTTGGCTAACTTCTAGCGATACCCCTTTATCATCTAACTGCACTTGCAGTTCGACAATAAATTTATCCACCACCATAGATATAATTTCTGGTGATAAGGCATTAAACCAAATAATACTATCTAAACGGTTACGGAACTCTGGTGAGAAGGCTTTTTTGATTTCAACCATCGCATCAGTACTGTTATCTTGCTCTGTAAACCCAATCGATTTACGTTGAGTTTCACGTACACCCGCATTGGTTGTCATCACTAAAATAACATTACGAAAATCTGCTTTACGTCCATTGTTATCAGTTAATGTACCGTTATCCATTACCTGTAACAGGATATTGAATACATCAGGGTGTGCTTTCTCAATTTCATCAAGTAACACAACAGAATATGGGTTTTTAATGACAGCGTCTGTTAATAATCCACCTTGATCAAAACCAACATAACCAGGAGGAGCACCAATTAAACGACTGACCGTATGTCTTTCCATATATTCCGACATATCAAAACGTAACAGTTTTACATTTAATGCTTTTGCTAACTGTACAGTGACTTCCGTTTTACCTACCCCCGTAGGGCCAGCAAATAAGAACGACCCCACGGGTTTATTATCTTGGCTTAATCCTGCACGGCTCATCTTAATCGATTCAGATAAGGCATGGATTGCTTGATCCTGACCGAATACCAACATTTTTAATTGGTTATCGAGATTTTTCAGCATTGATTTATCACTGCTAGAAACTGTTTTTTCAGGAATTCGTGCAATTTTAGCCACGACCGACTCAATATCAGAGACATTAATGGTTTTCTTACGTTTGCTTGGTGCAACTAAACGTGTTTTTGCACCTGCTTCGTCGATGACATCAATAGCTTTATCAGGTAGATGTCTATCGGTGATGTATTTAACTGATAAGTCCACCGCGGCCTGAATCGCTTTATTGGTATAACGTACATCATGGTGCGCTTCGTATTTTTGGCGCAATCCTTTGATGATCAAAACCGTCTCATCTGGAGATGGCTCAGTCACATCAATTTTTTGGAAACGACGCGCAAGTGCTCTGTCTTTTTCAAAGATATTGCTAAATTCTTGATAAGTCGTAGAGCCTATAACGCGAATTCGACCACCTGACAGTAAAGGCTTAATTAAATTTGCAGCATCAACTTGTCCCCCCGATGCTGCTCCTGCACCAATAATGGTGTGGATCTCATCAATGAATAAGATGCTTTTTTCATCTTTTTCTAGGGTTTTCAGTAATGCTTTAAACCGTTTTTCGAAATCGCCACGATATTTTGTTCCCGCTAATAGCGAACCAATATCGAGTGAGTAAATCGTGTAACCTTTCATCACATCAGGCACATCATCTTGCTCAATACGCCATGCAAGCCCTTCTGCGATAGCTGTTTTACCGACACCCGATTCGCCCACTAATAATGGGTTATTCTTGCGACGGCGGCATAACACTTGGATTGTTCTTTCTAATTCAGCTTGGCGCCCAATTAGGGGATCAATTTTACCTTGGCGCGCTAACTGATTAAGGTTAGTGGTAAAATTATCCATATGATCGTCACCTTGAGGCATCTCTTGTTGAGATTGTGCGTTCATATCATTCATGTCAGAAAGATCTTCGTTTTGTTGATCTTCTTTTGAAATGCCATGAGAAATAAAGTTAACGACATCAAGGCGACTAACGTCGTGTTTACGTAATAAGTAAGCTGCGTGAGACTCTTGTTCACTAAAAATAGCCACCAGCACATTAGCGCCAGAGACTTCATTTTTGCCTGATGATTGAACATGAAAAACAGCGCGCTGTAATACACGCTGAAAACTCAGCGTTGGCTGTGTTTCTCTGTCCACATTTTCAGGCAGAATTGGGGTTGTTTTACGAATAAAGACTTCAAGTTCTTCGCGTAAGACTGCTAGATCGACTTTACAAGCTTCCAATGCTTCGCGTGCCGATTTATTACTTAATAGCGCCAACAACAGGTGCTCTACAGTCATAAATTCGTGTCTGTTATCACGGGCTTTCGCGAATGCAACATTAAGACTCAGCTCTAATTCGTGATTAAGCATAAGCACCTCCTCCTTAAAAGACTAACCGGATTATGCCTGTTCAAGAGTACACAAAAGTGGGTATTCGTTTTCTCTCGCATACAGATTAACTTGAGCCACTTTTGTTTCGGCAATATCCGCACTATAAACCCCACAAACTCCTTTTCCTTTATGATGAACGTCCAACATAATTTGCGTTGCTTTTTCCTCGCTAAGGAAAAAATACATCGTAAGCACTTCTACAACAAAATCCATGGGGGTGTAATCATCATTATTCAAGATCACCTTATACATTGCTGGTGGCTCATTTAGCTGATGAACATCATCCCTTAACGTGGTTTCTGTTAAAAAATCAAACTGACCCATTGTTTTGCATTACTCATAGTTTTGTTAAACGTCACTTTCAATTATGACATTTAGTTTACCATCTCACAGGAAAGTCTGCCTATCAACGCTTTTTTATTCCCTCTTTTTACATCCAAAAAATAACAAAGCGTTAGCTACATCAAAATTTCGCCTCATTGAAACACTTTCTATCCCCTTCACCTCTTGACGACTTAAACAATAAAATAGAGTATGTTTTATGAACAGCTCAGTAAATATACTGAAAGTGATGTTAAACAAATAAATACAAGTATATGAGAGAAGCTAAGTATGGAGACAGGTACAGTAAAGTGGTTCAATAATGCTAAGGGTTTTGGTTTTATTACCCCAGCAAATGGTGGAGAAGATATTTTTGCCCACTATTCAACAATTAGAATGGAAGGCTACCGCACACTTAAAGCGGGACAGAAAGTTAATTATAGCACGATAAAAGGACCTAAAGGTGATCATGCTGACCTTATCATTCCTATTATTGAATAGAGGATAATTGACAGTATAGATAAACCTAATAAAAATACCTTTTACACAATGCAGTTCGATACTTTTAATTTAAAAGAATGCCTAATTCATTCAAATAAAAGCCCTTTATATTAAGGGCTTTTATCTTATGGCTTGCGTTATTCTCTCGCGAGAGCATCTATTGGATTCATTTTTGCCGCACTTCTTGCAGGTAAAAATCCGAAAATAATTCCAATAGCAGTTGAACAGATAAACGCACTGACTAAGGCAATAGGTTGGAAAACAAAATGCCAATCAGGCAACATCACACTGGCAACCATTGCGATGCCAAATGAAAGACCAATGCCTAATAATCCACCCACTAAACAAACTAAAACCGATTCGATCAGGAATTGTTGCATCACATCACTCGCTCTGGCACCAACCGCCATTCTAATTCCTATTTCTCGTGTTCTTTCAGTCACGGAAACCAACATAATATTCATTACACCAATCCCGCCAACCACCAACGAAATAACAGCAACTAATGTCAGAAACAGTTGCATTGTCTGTGTGGTTTTTTCAGCAGCTTTCAACAAGCTGTCGATGTTATAGGTGAAAATATCTTTCTTACCATGTCTAATCGTTAATAAGCGAAGTATTTGCTGCTCTGCCACACTCGCATCATAGCCCTCTTTCGCCCTTACTGTGATGTTATCAAGGTAAGCCCGATTTAAAATTCGGCTATTTAATGTGCTGTAAGGTACCCATACTCGTAATGACTTATTATCACCAAAATTCGATTTTTGTTCAGCAACCACCCCTATAATCGTAGAGGGAATATTACGGATAATAATTTGCTCACCAATCACCTCTTTTTTAGTAGGAAAAAATCGGCGTAATGTATTTTGATCAATCACTACAACTTGAGCTTGCCGTTGGATCATATCAGGTGTAAATGAATGTCCTTGAGCGAATTTCATGGCATAGACAGAAAAATAATCATCACTGACACCCGCAACAGTGGCAGGTGAGTCTTGATTTCCACGACGTAATCGCGTACTAAATTGCACCTGTGGTGTCACCGCTTGTATGTAGGATTGTTGCTTAAGTGCATAGACATCTTGGATAGTTAATGATTGCCTATCTTCAGGCGAATCACTGCCGAAATCTTTCCCAGGATAGATATCAATAGTATTAGAGCCAATAGCTTTTATATCTGCCAGCACCATGCTTTTAGCTGCATCACCAATCACAATAATAGTGACGACAGAGGCTATACCAATAATAATGCCGAGCATCGTTAGCAAAGTGCGTACTTTATTCACAACCATTGCACGCCAAGCCATATCTAGTGCTTGTGTAAAACGCCCAAATATTTGCCCTAAATACGAAGAAGCTAAAACAGCGGTTGTCTCTTTTTTAACTTTATTTGCTGTTATTTGATGGTAATTATCATTAATAATCTTACCATCTTTTATTTCTATAATTCGCTCAGCCTGTGCCGCAATTAAAGGATCATGGGTTACGATAATAACCGTATGCCCTTGTTCATTTAATTGCTTAAGAATAGACATCACCTCTTTACCAGAATGGCTATCCAATGCTCCTGTCGGCTCATCGGCAAGAATGACTTCCCCACCATTCATTAATGCTCTAGCGATACTTACACGTTGTTGCTGACCGCCAGAGAGTTGATTAGGGCGATAATCAACGCGATCACCTAATCCTAAGCGCGTTAATAATTCACGAGCCCTTTCTTTTCTTTGAGAAGCATTTTTATCTGCATAAATTGCAGGAATTTCAACATTCTGTTCTGCACTTAAATGCGATATTAAATGGTAGCGTTGGAAGATAAAACCAAAATGCTCACGGCGTAATGCCGCAAGCTGATCTCCTTCCATTTTCGCAACACTTTGACCTGCAACTTTATATTCACCGCTACTTGGTTTATCTAAGCAGCCTAAAATATTCATTAAAGTCGATTTACCGGAGCCAGAAGCGCCAATAATCGCCACCATTTCTCCTGCATTAATCGTTAATGAGACTTTATTGAGAACAACGGTCTCTTCTTCACCATTAGTATATAAACGGCTAACCTCATTGAGCTCTAATAATGCAGGCATTATGCTTCTCCTGAGGTTTCACCCAGAATAACCTCATCGTTTTCTTTCAATCCGCTGAGAACTTCTGCATAAACATCAGTACGCATTCCTATTTTTACTGTGCGCCTTTCTGGCTGACCATTAACCAATACATCAACATAATATTCATTAATTCCAGCATCATCACCTAATACAGAAAGCGGGACGAGAAGCACATCTTTCTTATTTTCAATAAGAATTTTAACTTGTGCCGTCATTTGTAAACGTAATAAGTGTTGGTCATTAGGCACTTCGAAACGCGCATAGTAAAAAATGGCATCATTAATTTTTTCAGGTGTGGGTAAAATATCTTTTAACTTACCGCTAAAGGCTTTATCTGGCGCACCTAGAACGGTAAAAGAGGCGCTGAGATCAGGTTTTAAATAGATAACATCTGCCTCTGATACTTCTGCTTTTACTAGCATTGTGTCTAAGTCAGCTAAAGTTAAAATAGTCGGCGCTTCTTGCGCTGCAATCACCGTTTGACCTTCAAGGGTTTTAATAAACGTGACAACACCATCCATAGGTGCAGTAATACGCGTATATTGCAGATTTGTTTTTGCTGTATCTAAGGTCGCTTGGTTCTTTTTAATTTGCGCTTCATAAGTGATGATGCGTGCTTTTTTCACTTCAACATCGGTTTTAGTGCGATCAAGCTCTTCTTGTGCAATCACATGGGTAGCAATCAACTTTAATTGTCGGTGATATGTCAATTGTGCCAAGCGCAATTCAGCCTGTGCTTGTTGAAGGTTGGCTTTTAATTCATTGTTTGTTTCTTGAGATTCAATGACGTCATTTTGCGCTTTTTTAGGATCAATAATCGCCAATAAATCACCTTTTTTAACGACATCCCCTTCTTTTACATATAAAGTTTGTAGCTGACCACTAACCTGCGCACCTACATCAACTTTACGCACAGCATCAAGCTTACCTGTTGCGGTCACTTCTTTTGCCAGATCACCGCGTGTAATTGTTTGAGTTTGATAGGTAGGTGTGTTTTCTTTCGGCCAGAAAAAATACATCGCAATTGCCACAATAATCAAAATAAGGGTGATCACTTTCCCTTGCTTTTTTAAAGATAAAAAAGCCATAAAATATCCTTCTAATACAATAAGACTAAATAAAAGCCGTGAGATTGAGTTGCAACTTAATGCCACAACTCAATATTAAGATCAGTAAATACGCAATAATTCACTCATTGGCGAACTTAATTAATTCGCTTTGCCTCGGGCAAGCCATGCAACACGAGAAAACATACTTTTCAGTATTGAAGGGATGGAATCTACTCCACGTTGAGCCGCATTGTTAGCCACCATTAGTGCGAGATCAGGCTTGGATGAACGTTGAATTGCTTTAATGATCACGCGTCGAGTTGGCCATTTTTCATTATCTGGCACACCAGCGACATCATGATATACATTGCGAAAGCCTTCTTTGTATAAAAAGTGTTCCATATCTAACGCAGGAAGCTTCGTTAATCTATCACGCTCTGCATCATTGCTTTTTAACGCAAAATCCTTAACGGTAGCGGCATATTTCTTACCCGCTTCATCACCATCCACTAAGGTATGCCATTCTATCCCCATATAAGTTGCGTACTTTAATAATGGCTTAAGCCCACATTGAGCAAACTCAATGACTTTTATTCCTTCCGCTTCAAAGAAATAATTACATTGCCTTGCCAATTCGTTCATTAACCAAATCTCTGTTTCACCTTCTACCAATAACCAACAACGCGCAAATAACGCAGAGGGTCGGTTATAACGAATATGAAATGAGATACGCCGCTCTTCATCAGAATGTAGTTGCTGACCTCCAACACGGTAAGCAGCAACTTTATCGGTATCACGCACTAAACGGCAAACGCTCTGCAACGGTGCTAGTGAAAGCAGTTCACCTGAGTTTGTGGTTGTGATCCGTTGTAATGAGAAAAGGTTGAGTAATCCCCAAGCCACCGAAAGCATAATAGGATGTAAACGCGTTTCTGGGTTTTCAACAATCACGATAGGTCTTGCATACGGATCCAGCGCAACACTACCACGAGACTGTAAAATAGAAGAAAACATCCCCAAGATAATTAATCGAATACTTCTCTGATTGGGTTTTGCCAACACTTTATTGATATTTTCTAACGCATGCCAGCCGCGTACATGAGGCTCGTTGACTTTGCTATGGCGAGAGCGAGATTTAAACAGCAACGAGCCGTGATCTGCAAAATAGTGCCCTAACAGTTGTTGCATTGCATCAAGACCTTCACGTAAATCCTCATCTGACAACTCGTCAGGATTTTTGACTAACGCTTTGGTTAACTCACTCATTTTATTATTAAACGCTTCTCGATGAGGGCTGTTGTGAGAATCGATAACGTCAGAGGCAAGATCGCGAACAAAACGCGCATCTTGTAAGCGAAGAACAGGATAAAGCCTCACGATCTCTGCAATGATTTCTTGAGTTTGTCCATTAGGTAAGCGAATTTGCTTTCCTTCTTTATCAAGAAAATAGCGGAATGTTTTTACATTCTTTTGCTCATCTAATTCAGCACTAATACGGTAATAAATATGTTTAAGGTCATCACCATTTTCAACCCATACAGGCGCTATTTTATGGAAACGATAAGAACGATGACGTCCAGGGCGAGATTCGGTAAAAGTTAAAATAATTTGTAGGCTTTTTTTGCCGTTTTCTTCAGGTTCATTCGGCAAACGATGGAAATCTTCAGGTGTAAATGCATATTGATAGGTTTCAATACCTAAACTGAGTGTTAATGCATCAAGTAATGAGCTTTTACCCCACGCATTTTCACCCACTAAGACTGTATTCATATCAAGAGGTAATGAGAGACGATTAAGTCCACGGAATCCAACTATTTCCACTCTTTCTAAATACATAAATTCCCTCGCAAGTTATGACTAAGCTCTGGTTTTATTTTATGCTTTCTATCTTAATTTTATGCTTAATCAGCTAATAATTTCACTTAATGGATGTTTTCATTAATATCACAGTTAAAGCGCGCCGTAATAAAATTTACTCAACTATTCGATATATACCCAAATCGTTCGCATTTCAAACAATTAAAGCCTCTTACACCTAAACGTGGTAGGCTCATTACCCTTAATAAATATTTTAGACTTATCTTAATTTCTGTATCCACAACATCATAAGTAAATGTTATAATCCAATTCACGTTATTAGTTTATTTTATAATTTGAGCACACTCAGTAAGGAATAGAAATGCTGTCAGGGTTATTGATTATCCTACTTCCACTTTTTGTAGGGTATTTGATTAAGTTAAACAATCGCCCATTGCTTCATCTAGCAAACCGCCTACTTAGCGCGATGGTTTACGTTATCCTATTTCTAATGGGCGTTAGTTTAGCCATGCTAGATAATATTGGTGAAAACTTAGTCTCCATTCTTGCTTATGCCAGTGTTTTCTTTTTATGTACCTTTGGCGCAAACTTAGTGTTCTTATGGTTACTCGATAAAAAAGATCCTTGGCATGTGCCTGCTCATAAGCAATCCAAGCCTCCATCACGCATCAAAATGGTGCTCGAATCACTGCAACTATGCGGTGTTGTCGTTGTGGGTTTTTTTGTGGGATTAACTGGCTGGTCAATTTTTCATTACGCCTCTCATGCCAGCCAAGGCGCGCTTATCTTCTTACTTTGGTTAGTAGGGTTACAATTGCGTAATAGCGGAATGAGCCCAAAACAAATTTTAATTAACCGTCGAGGCACAACAGTAGCGGTAGTAATGGGCGTTAGCGCCCTTGCAGGTGGAGCTTTAGCCGCTTATTTTCTGGGATTACCTTTGAAAATGGGGTTAGCAATAGCATCTGGTTATGGCTGGTATTCTTTATCAGGCATTGTCTTAACAGATGCATTTGGTCCCGTTATCGGGAGTACCGCTTTCTTTAATGACTTAATGCGAGAATTAGCGGCAATCATGCTTATTCCTATTATTGTTAATCGTTATAGAAATACAGCATTAGGGATTTGTGGTTCAACATCAATGGACTTTACCTTACCTGTTTTACAACGCAGTGGTGGTGTTGCCATCGTTCCCGCAGCTATTGTGCATGGATTCGTGTTAAGTTTAATCACACCAATCTTGATGGCGTTCTTTACTTCATAGAAAAATCAGTAACAATAGAACGATAACGTTCTCTTTTTACAATGGATTAACAATGAATCAACAGCGTGTATTAGTACTTGGTGCCAGTGGACATATTGGTCAAAATCTTATTCCAGCTCTGATAAAACAAGGTCATCAAGTCACGGCAGGTGCCCGTAGAATTGACTGGATGATGTCTCAAGGTTGGGAAAATACACGCTGTATTTTTGTCGATCTCCACAATCCTGAAACACTTAAAAAGGTGATGCAAGATACCGATATTGTCTATTATCTTGTTCATAGTATGGGAGATGCGCATAATCTAGTTGAACTAGAGCGTAAAGCTGCCATAAATGTTGTTGAAGCACTTGAAGGCTCAAACGTTCAACAAATTATCTTTTTAAGTGCCTTACAACATGAAGATCAGCAATATTCACCTCATCTTATTGCACGAAAACTTACAGGTGAAGTTTTAAGAACCAGCACTATCCCTGTAACAGAAATCCGTACCTCAATGATTGTAGGGCCGGGTTCTGCTGCCTTTGAAATTATGCGTGATATGGTTTATAACCTTCCTATTCTTACGCCACCTCGCTGGGTTCGTTCAAAATCCTCCCCTATTGCCTTAAAAAACTTAATTCACTATTTAACGGAAATTATTCATCACCCCACACATCAGCACCGAATTTTTGATGCTGGTGGCCCTGAATACATCAGCTATCAAACCCTTTTTGAGCGCTTCATTAAAATTTCAGGTAAAAAGCGGATGCTAATCCCCATTCCGATGCCAGCTAGTTTAATTTCGGCAGGATTTATCAGTATGATAACGTCTGTGCCCACCTCTATTGCCAAAGAACTGATCCAAGGGCTTAAATATGATCTCCCTGCCAACGATGAGCCATTACGTAAACTTATTCCTCAATCTCTAATTAAATTTGATGATGCGGTAAAAGAAACACTCGCTGATGAAGAAGCCGCTTTAGATAACCAAGATTGGGGTTACTCTTCGGCTGTCCGCAGTCGTTGGAAACCCGGCTATGGTTATTACCCTAAAAATGCAGGCTGCACAGTATCCACACCTGCAAGCGCGGCATCCCTTTGGCATACAGTGCAACAAATTGGCGGAGAACAAGGCTATTTCTATGGTAATGCGCTATGGAAAACACGCGCCATTATGGATGATATCGCTGGAAATAAAGTCACTTATGGGCGCCCATCAAGAGAAACATTAGAGCTTGGCGATATGATTGACGGTTGGCGAGTGATCAAACTTGAACCTGAAAAACAGCTCACACTGTTATTTGGAATGAAAGCACCCGGTTTAGGCAGACTCTCTTTTACGATCCACGACAGTGGTAATCTTCGTTCAATAGATGTTCGTGCTTGGTGGCATCCCGCAGGATTTAGTGGATTACTTTATTGGTTTGCCATGATGCCTGCGCACTTATTTATTTTCAAAGGTATGGCTAAAACAATAAGTACTAACGCTTACAAACTGGATAAAAATTCACCTAATAGTGAAAAAAAATAGCCGAATTACCCATTTTTACGTAAAAAAACCACTTTATTATGCAGTTTTAGTTGCATAATTATTCTTACCGTTTTATTATTTGAACCAGTTAATGACTATTCAGAAAAAACGCATGAGTATTCAATTAAAAAACATAAATTGTTTCTACGGTTCGCACCAAGCACTCTATGATATTAATCTAGAATGCTCTGCTGGTGAAACAATGGTTCTATTAGGACCAAGTGGTGCAGGTAAGAGCTCACTAATGAGAGTTCTTAATTTATTAGAAATGCCACGTTCAGGCGAATTAGAAATTGCGGGTCTACATTTTGACTTTAGCCAACAACCCAACGCAAAGGCAATTCGTTCATTACGCCAAAATGTGGGCATGGTATTTCAACAATACAATTTATGGCCACATTTAACGGTTCTTGATAATTTAATTGAGGCACCTTGCCGTGTATTAGGTTTATCAAAACCACAGGCCAAAGAAAAAGCAATGAAATTACTTGAACGTTTACGTTTAAGTGAATACGCAGAACGCTTCCCACTGCATTTATCAGGGGGACAGCAACAACGTGTTGCTATTGCTAGAGCATTAATGATGGAGCCTCAAGTTCTCTTATTTGATGAACCAACGGCAGCATTAGATCCTGAAATTACCGCTCAAGTTGTTGATATAATTAAAGAGCTTTCTGAAACAGGTATTACACAAGTGATTGTGACCCACGAAGTTGAAATCGCACGCAAAGCCGCGAGCAAAGTTGTATATATGGAAAACGGCCGTATTATAGAGCAAGGTGATAACTATCGTTTCACTGCTCCACAAACGGAAGCTTTTGCTAATTACTTGTCACACTAAATCAGGATCAGACAATGAAAAAAATATTATTTGCAGCACTTCTGACCAGTATTACACTTTCTGCAACTGCGGCTGAGAAAGAGACAATTCGTTTTGCAACGGAAGCAACGTATCCTCCATTTGAAATGATTGATGCGAATAATCAAATTGTGGGATTTGACGTTGATTTAGCGAATGCAATGTGTGCAAAAATTAATGCTGATTGTACCTTTACCAATCAGTCATTTGATAGTTTAATTCCTAGTCTGAAATTCCGTCGTTTTGAAGCATTAATGGCAGGCATTGATATTACGCCAGAGCGTCAAAAACAAGTTGATTTCACTGATTCTTACTATGATAACTCAGCAGTATTTATCACAGTAACAGGTAAAATCTCTGATGTTGCAAGCCTAAAAGGCAAGCAAATTGGTGTGCAGAATGGGACAACCCATCAGAAATTCATCAATGAACAACACAAAGAAATGAAAACGGTTCCTTATGACAGTTACCAAAATGCAGTATTAGATCTGAAAAATGGTCGTATCGAAGCTATCTTTGGTGACACAGCTGTTGTTAATGAATGGCTGAAAAAAAATCCTGAATTAGGTATTGTGGGTGATAAAGTTGCAGATCCTAACTACTTTGGTACTGGTCTTGCGATTGCAGTAAGAAAAGGCAATGCTGATTTACAAGATAAATTAAATAAAGCATTAGCTGAAGTAAAAGCTGATGGCACCTATGATGTCATTTATAAAAAATGGTTTGAATAACGATATTTCAATAACAACAATAGTTTAATAGATGAATGAAATAACAACTCTAGCAGGTGCGGCCATCACAACGGTCTCACTTGCTATTTCTGCTCTTATCATCGGATTAGTTCTTGCCATGCTGTTTACAGCTTGGGAATCCGCGAGATGGAAAGCCTTTGCTTTCTTAGGAACATGCTGGGTAACACTAATTAGAGGACTACCAGAAATGCTGGTGGTTCTTTTTGTCTATTATGGCACCTTGCAAGGTGTCATGATGCTAATGGATGGTATTGAATTAGGTGCTTTCACCTTACAAATTGATTTTGGTGATACTGAATCTTTACCTTTCTATTGCGGTGTTATCGCCCTTTCACTTCTTTATGCTTCTTATGCTTCACAAACTTTACGTGGCGCATTAAAAGCCGTACCAACAGGACAATGGGAAGCTGGCCAAGCATTAGGCATGGGTCGTATTACTATTTTCTTCCGCTTTATCATGCCTCAAATGTGGCGTCACGCTTTGCCGGGTTTAGGTAATCAGTGGTTAGTACTCTTGAAAGATACCGCGTTAGTCTCATTAATCAGCGTCAATGATTTAATGCTACAAACACAAAGTATCGCCAATAGAACTCAAGAGCCTTTTACTTGGTATAGCATTGTTGCTCTGATTTATTTAGCAATTACATTAGTCAGTCAATATATCCTGAAATGGCTAGAAATGAGAACGACTCGATTTGAACGGAGTGCCTCATAATGTGGGATTATATTGTTGATATTTTACCGGGATTACCAACAAGCCTTTCATTAACTTTTGTGGCTTTATTGGTAGCATTTACTTTATCGGTATTAATGACCTTTATCTTGGCATTAAAAACTCCCATCATTACCCCGATTGTAAAAGCTTATATTACCTTATTTACTGGTACGCCATTATTGGTGCAGTTCTTCTTAATCTATTATGGTCCTGGGCAATTTCCTGCGTTGAAAAACTTCCCGTTTATTTGGGAGTTATTATCAACACCATGGTTTTGCGCAATGGTCACATTAGCATTAAATAGTGCGGCTTATTCAACCTTACTTTTCTATGGTGCTGTAAGAGCTATTCCGTCAGGGCAATGGCAATCTTGCCAAGCGCTAGGAATGTCACCAGTACAAACAGCAAGAGTGATATTACCTTACGCATTTAAGCGTGCGCTTTCATCGTATTCAAACGAAGTAGTCTTAATATTCAAAAGTACCTCACTTGCCAGTACTATCACCTTACTTGAGTTAACAGGTTATAGCCGACAAGTCTTTGGTCAAAGTTATGATGTGATGGTTTTTGTTGCCGCAGGTATTATTTATCTGTGTATCAACGGAATACTGACACTTTTAATGAGATTAATTGAGAAAAAAGCCTTAGAGTTTGAACATCGTAATTAAAAACACGTAAGCCGAACTGTCGATATAAAAACCCCCCAGCAATTCTGAACTGCACCCCAAAAGTTGGACACCAACTTTGGGGTGTTTTTTTATGTCAGAATAAACAACAAATACTTGTTCTATTCTTGTGTAGTCTGTTTTTCCATTAACGCTTCTTTGTGGCTTACTCGATAAGCATTCAACGCTAATAAACTACCGAGTAACATCACAATAGCTAACGCTAATTTAGGTTGTACTGGTGAAGCCAATGCCGTTAAACCAAAGACTGCACCACCTGCCATTTGAATAAAACCCACTAATGCAGAGGCAATGCCTGCCGTTTTTGAATAAGGCTCAAGCGCATAACTTGTCGCGGGCCCCATAATAAAAGCAAGACCAGCACATGCACTTGCTACAGGAAGCATATAGATCAACCAATGATTTTGCATTTCGGCAGGAATAAACAACAAGCCACCTAATAAGCTCACACAGCCTAATCCCATTAATCCACTCCCTAAGATCAAACAAATAGGTCTGCCGACACGGTGAATAACGCGGTTCGCATAAAAACTGACAAACATGATCCAAAAACCATTTACACCAAAAACAATAGAAAAAATCAATGCTGATAATTTTGCATCTTTCATCAATACAATTGGGGCAAATGACACATAGGTTAATGCCATCCCCATTGTGCCCGCATTCACTAAAGCAAAAGTCAAAAAGCGTTTACTGCATAAAATCTCAAGGTATGTTTTACCTAATTTTTGTTTTGATTGAGCAGTATTTTCAGGCTTTGTTTCTGGTAAAAAGCGGGTGATCAAAATCAACACAAACACTGAATAGAAAATTAAGAACCCGAAAGGAGCACGCCATCCCCAATATTCTGCCAATAATCCACCTAATAGTGGTGCCAATGCAGGGATAATATTTAACGTACCATTTAAAAAACCAAAAACGCGGGCGGCTTCATTACCATTAAAACAGTCACGAACACAGGTAAAAGCGACAACAGAAGTACAGCACACAGCTGAAGCTTGTAATAATCGTGAGATAATAAAAAGCGTTGAGTCTGTCGAAATTGTTGCAATAACAGAACCCACAATATAGATAAATATCCCCGCGATAGCGATAGGTTTACGGCCAAACTTATCCACTAAAGGCCCTGATATAAGTTGCCCTACGCCTAGGACAAAAATAAATAAAGCGATAGTTGATTGAATAAGAGAGACACTACTTCCTAAATCTTGAGCAATCGCAGGTATCGTCGGTAAATAGAGATCGATCCCCAAAGGCCCCAATAACACCATCACTAATAACAACGCTTTTAAGTTCTGCATAAAATAGAATGCCTATCTAATAAAAAAGAAAACGCCCGATGTTATCCATCGAGCGTTAAATGCTTATTTATACTAACACTCAATCACTATTTTGTAATAAATATCTTAGTTGTCTTGTAATACCAATAACGTAAGCACTTCATAGTGAGAAGTATGAGGAAACATATCAAACAATTGCACTCTATCTATCTGATAGTGAGAAAGTTGCTGAATATCTTTTGCCATAGTTTGAGCATTACAACTTGAGTAAAGAATAAAGCGAGGTTTCATTTTATTTAGATAACCGCACAATGCCTCACCAATACCTCTCCTTGGTGGATTCACAAGTACTAATTCAGGTACAGACTCTTTTGCTAATGCATAGCCCGTTGAATCTAACGCTTGGAATTCGACATGTTCTAGCCCTAATTCCTGAGCTGATAAACGCGCACATTCAATAGCTTCTGGACTAATTTCAATACCTATTAATTGGGTTGATTTATCCGCACAATGCAACCCAAAACCCCCAGATCCACAAAACATATCCCACAGATGCGTGATATTTAATTCTCTTACCCAACGCCCAGCAGTAGCATAAAGTGATGAGGCAACTTCTGGATTAGTTTGAAAAAAGCCTCTTGGACGAATATGCAATGGAATTTTGTTAAATGATTCATCCAAGAACGTTTTTTCAGTCAGAATAATTTCTTGCTCGCCTTCCAAAATAGCCATATGGACAGGCTGAATATTCACGGAAATAACCGCTAATTGAGGCAATTGCGCTTGTAACCAAGGAAGTGCTTTGCGAAGTTGTTCTAGTTTTTTTTCTGAGCGCAAAACAAAGCGCAACATCATAGTGCGATTACTTCGACTCTCAGTTAATAAAATAAACTTGAGTTCACCGCGGCGACGTTCGATGTCGTAAGGAACTAATCCTGCTTTTGCAATAAATGTTTTTAAAACAGGAAACACGGAGGCAAAAGAAACTGGGTACAGTGGACATTCGCATAAATCGACAGCAACACCGTCTTTAGTTTTTAAGCCTAAGACGGGTCTTTCGACACTCCCGCTGACGACCATTTTTGCTTTATTACGAAATTGCGCCTGTTGGCTTTCAACTGGCGCTAATTTATCAAAAGCATAATCTTCTGGAAGTAATGCTAATAGGCTGTGCTGTTTTTTCTTGATTTGTTCAGGATAAGCAAGAGAAAGCCACTCACAAGAATGACATTCACCCGCACTAAATCGTGCGCATTGCATAAGATTTTGTGACCGTTATGGAGATTAATATTAATGTACAGTATAGGAGGAGTCAGTTGATGCGCTATTTATCTCAACATCTTCTTCCTCATCTTCTTCGTTTTCACTTTCTTGTTTTTCGCCATACAAGAAACCGTTATTAAAAATTTCGCTGACGACTTCAGCTGATTGCTCTTCTGCTTTTTGTAAGAATAGGTCAAATTGATTAAGTGAGATACCCGCAGCAACCGGGAATGATTGGCAGAAAACTAATTTTGGTAAGTTTTCATCACTAATTTCTAGAAATGTTTTAATAAATAAAGAGCTTGCATTAATTTGGCTTAGATTTGCCATTAAAGGCACTATTGCTGACGGTTTTAGCTCAGCGATAGCGGTAAATACAAGTACATCCTCAAGAATATCAATTTTGGCATCAAAAATACCACTGATATATTGAAGATGCGGTAAATGTAACGCCTGACAAGAGTCACATTCATAATAAGCAATCTGTAGTTCATCAAGCCAAGACTTTAGCTGATCCAGATCGGTAGTCACAACAGCGTTCATTCAAATAACCTTTACGCGCAAAAAAAAGAGTGCCTTTTGGCATTGGCGCTATTTTGCCACTTTTTCTATCTTGAAGGCACTAATAAATAGAAAAACTAAGAAAATTAAGCCAATTTACACATTGGATTTTCTTAGTTTCTAATATATTTTGAGGAAAAACAGATAGCTATTCTTCGTTATTCTCTTTTTTCTTTTTATTATTTAGGGATTTATGGTCAATCCCTAAAAAAGTTAATCGATAAATAGCACGCCATACAATATGGATAGCTGGCGGGATCATGCAGATAACCCCTAAAACAACTAACGTTAACTGTCCTGTATATGTTCCTAGCCACTGCGGAGAGGTCATATATTGGTTGATATAAAGATAAGCAACCACCAATAGAATAATCCCAATTATTTCAATGATGATAATGGGTTTTGGCATATCTGACAGTGATTTCATATCTCGACTTGAAGGCTTTTCCATCATTTCTCCGCTAAATGCTGTGTTGCAGTCCTATCTCATTATTCGGCAAATTGGTATAATTTATCACACTAAAAGGCAATAACTGTTTTTGTTTAGCCTAATAAAAGGGCATAGTAACAACCAATAGAAACTATTATGCCTGAATTTTATTTCCTCAATAAGGAGTGTCGTATGTTTGTTGTCATTTTTGGTCGCCCAGGTTGCCCATATTGTGTTCGTGCGAAACAACTGGCTGAAACTTTGTCTGAAAAACGTGACGATTTCGATTTCCGCTATGTAGATATTCAAGCTGAAGGAATTACAAAAGCTGATTTATCTAAAACTGTCGGTAAACCTGTTGAAACTGTGCCACAAATTTTTATTGATGAGAAACACATTGGTGGTTGCACAGATTTTGAAGCTTATGCTAAAGAAAATTTAGGCATCTACAACTAATTTAAAAGCGCTAAAACAGTTTATTTATCAATATGTTTTAGCGCTTTCTCTTTTTATATCATCCATCTTTTCTCTATCATCTCACTCTTTCCAAAAAAAATTCTACTTTTTTTCATTAGTCAGCGAACTTTCTTTCTAACCCGTAGTCTGAATTAGTGCCACTGCTTTTCTTTGATGTCCCCAAATATTGAGGAGCCCGATAGTTTCAACCCTTTTGGTGAAATAACTGTCGGGTTTTTTATTGCTTGAAATTTAGTAACACTCACCTTGCAATGTCACAATAATACGACGATTACCACCGTGATTACGATGTTCACCGAGATAAATCCCCTGCCAAGTCCCTAAATTCAGCTCACCTTGACTAATAGGAACCATGACACTTTGTCCAAGTAAACTACTTTTAATATGCGCAGGCATATCATCACTGCCTTCATAAGTGTGAAGATAGTAATCTTCGTTCTCTTTTACGTTTTGATTAAAGAAGTTTTCAAAGTCACTTCGTACTGTTGGATCAGCATTTTCATTAATCGTTAATGAGGCCGATGTATGTTGAATAAAAAAATGAGCAATTCCGATTTTATATTGTCTTAGTTCCGGTAATTCTTGAATCAATGCTTGTGTAATTAAGTGAAATCCTCTAGGCCTTGCACTAAGGACTATATTTTTCTGGAACCACATAAAGTTATACCTCGTTGAAGATAAGAAAAAGAACGATGTAGGAGCAATAACATAAGCGCAATACTCTTTTTAAGAGTGCTTTAGCTCAGTTTGGTATAAAACTGACAAATCTTTTAAAAAAAGCACAATTAAATAAGAAAAAAACACTTTACCCCTATTACTCCCTCATTTACCCTTAAAAACTTGCGTATTATGCATCATAAACATCGCTTATCAATACGACATGTATGGAGCCTACTTTGCTGGAACAATTCAATTTAGCCGTATTTTCAATGATGAATGCAACACCTGCGGCATCTCCTTTAGAAATCGGTACGGCGATAATTATTGCTAAGTACCTTGTCTATCTTTTTCCGTTATCTTTAGTGTTCTATTGGTTATGGGGTAATGAAAAATATCTTAGCCAGCAAAGAACATTGGCATGTAAAGCGGCTATCTCTTTAGGTATCGCACTTTCTATCTCTTGGGTGATTGGTGCTATTGCTCCTCATGAACGCCCTTTTGCAGCCAACATTGGCTACAACTTTCTTGATCACGATGCAACACCATCATTCCCAAGTAACCATGGTACGTTTGTTTTCACCATTGCTTTAGCTTATCTCTTTTGGCATAACAGCAAACGTATTGGCTATATTATGCTCGGTTTAGGAGTTGCGATTGCTTGGGCGCGTATCTATCTTGGCGTACATTGGCCAATCGATATGATTGGAGCTTTTATCGTTGCTCTACTTTCTTGTGGCCTTTGCCAGATCTTCTGGTCTAAAGGTGGAAATATACTCCAAAAATGGGTACAACAGCTCTATCAGCTCTGTTTTGCTTATCCTATTCGCAAAGGTTGGACAAAGGCATAGCCTTTCTTATACCAAAAAAGACCACATTTATTGTGGTCTTTTTTATATTTAACTTAAGTGACACCGCCCTTCAATATATTAATATATAAATAAAAATATTCTCTACTATTATAGTATTTGTCCAAAAAATAAATATGTTGTTATTTTAATCAAAATGAAACTTTTATATTCGTTATATAACAATCTACCAAACTCATTTATTAACAAATTCATTGTCGTATTTATAAACAATATTCTACTTACAAATGAAATATAGCTATATTCATTTCATAAAATAAAAGAAATTCATTAATAAATAATCATATTGCATTGTTTCTATATTCTTTTGTCTAGTTTTAAACATTAATTAGAGAAAATAATTTATCATTATATTTCAATTGGATACATGGTTAATGTAATGTTTTAATTGTAAATAAAAATAACCTAATTGATTTTAATCATTTATTTTCTAGTTAATAAAGATACCTAAAAATAATCATTAACATATGAATATTTAAGTATTTAGCTTTATTTTGTATTTCCTTTAAAACTGGAAAGTTATTTCAAAATGTTTTAAAAACCGCCTCGAAAAACACAAAATATAAAAAATGTTACATTTTCAGGTTTTTCAGTTATATTTAGCATTTGAGATGGTGATCACGGTAGTTTATCCTGAAAAACACTATATTCTGCACCTCTTAAGTCTGGATATAAACTTATTGAATATTTTTTCAAATTTTGGAAGAGTCTAATTCTTTTGAAATTTAAAGATTTTGTATGTGGTAATTGAAGATATTGAGATAACACCAGGTACTCAATGCACTCATTTATTCATAATTAAATTTATGCCGTGATTATTTCTAAAAAGAAATACAATCGCGCTCTTATTTTTATTCATTATTTTTTTTACCGCGTTATTTCGGAGAGTATTATGGATACAACCAAAGTTGGTTCTATCGCGTCGGGTAACACCCAAGGTGATTACAAAACATGGCGTAAGTCAGATACAGTATGGATGTTAGGTTTATACGGTACGGCTATCGGTGCTGGCGTTCTATTTTTACCTATCAACGCAGGGATTGGTGGTTTAATTCCTCTGTTGATCATGTTAGTACTTGCATTCCCAATGACCTTCTTTGCACACCGTGGTATGTGCCGCTTTGTGTTATCAGGTAAAAATCCAGGTGAAGATATCACTGAAGTTGTTGAAGAACACTTTGGTAAAACAGCAGGTAAATTAATCACCCTGCTCTATTTCTTCGCAATTTATCCTATTCTATTGGTTTATAGTGTTGCTATCACCAATACAGTAGAAAGCTTTATTGTGAACCAAATGCACATGTCTGCACCACCTCGCGCAATTTTATCGTTGGTACTGATTGTCGGTATCATGTCGATTATTCGCTTTGGTGAACAAGCTATCGTTAAAGCAATGAGCGTTTTAGTGTTCCCATTTGTTGCTGTCCTGATGGTTTTAGCACTGTATCTGATCCCAGAGTGGAATGGTGCGATCCTTGATACTCTCTCTTTTGATCACGCAACAACATCAGGTATGGGTCAAGGCCTATTAGTAACCCTATGGTTAGCTATCCCTGTAATGGTGTTCTCTTTTAACCACTCTCCAATCATCTCTGCGTTTGCTGTTGCAAAACGTGAAGAATACGGCGAAAACGCTGAGAAAAAATGTTCACGCATTTTAGCTTATGCGCACATCATGATGGTTATCACTGTAATGTTCTTCGTGTTTAGCTGTGTATTTAGCTTAACACCAGAAAACTTAGCAGAAGCAAAAGCACAGAACATCAGTATTCTGTCTTACCTTGCTAACCATTTTGAAGCACCTGTTATCGCTTATATTGCTCCATTTATTGCTTTCGTTGCGATCACTAAATCTTTCTTAGGTCACTACTTAGGTGCTCGTGAAGGTTTCAACGGTTTAATCATCAAATCACTGCGTGAAAAAGGTAAAACAATCGAAAAAGATCGTTTAAACAAAATCACTGCACTGTTTATGCTGGTTACAACTTGGATTGTTGCAACATTAAACCCAAGCATCTTAGGTATGATTGAAACATTAGGTGGCCCAATTATCGCAATGTTACTGTTCCTGATGCCTATGTATGCAATCCGTAAAGTACCAGCGATGAAGAAATACCAAGGCCATATCAGCAACGCATTCGTTGTAATTATGGGTCTTATCGCAATCTCAGCAGTTTTCTATAGCTTAATTAGTTCATTCATGGGCTAATAAAGCACCTGATGGCTACTTTCATAACATAAAAGAAAGTAGCCATTACAGCTTTAGACTTCAAAACTGACACTTCTCACTCTAATAATCACACAGTTGCGCCTTTAAATTAATTAGGGAGGCGAATATTATGGTTAGCGTCTTTGATATTTTTAAAATCGGTATCGGCCCTTCAAGCTCACACACTGTAGGTCCAATGAAAGCAGGTAAAGAATTCGTTGATTTACTTGCTGAAAAAAATCTCCTCTCTTCTGTTTCCCGCGTTATCGTTGATGTTTATGGCTCTTTATCTTTAACAGGTAAAGGTCACGCAACGGATATTGCTATTATTATGGGACTCGCAGGAAATTTACCTGATACTGTCGATATTGATTCTATCGCCCCGTTTATTAAACAAGTAGAAACAACCGGTCGCTTAATGCTGGCAAATGGCATAAAAGAAGTCGATTTTCCGGTTGAAGGCGGTATGAATTTTCATAAAACCAATCTACCTCTCCATGAAAATGGCATGACCATTACCGCTTATAACGGTGAGCAGGTTTTATTGAAAAAAACCTATTATTCTACTGGTGGCGGTTTTATTGTTGATGAAGAACATTTTGGCCAACCTGAAAAAAATACAGTTCAAGTTCCTTATCCTTATCAATATGCGGCTGATTTACGTCGCCATTGCAAAGAAACAGGTCTTTCTTTATCAGCATTAGTGATGCAAAACGAATTAGCATTACGTAGCAAAGAAGAAATTTCGGCTCATTTTGCGGCTGTTTGGGAAGTAATGAAGTCAGGTATTGAGCGCGGTGTAAATACCGAAGGCTTATTACCGGGGCCATTACGTGTACCTCGCCGTGCTTCTGCATTACGCCGTATGTTAGTCACAGAAGATAAAACGACAACAGATCCAATGACAGTTGTTGACTGGATTAATATGTTTGCCCTTGCCGTGAATGAAGAAAATGCGGCTGGTGGGCGTGTTGTCACAGCACCAACAAACGGTGCCTGCGGCATTATCCCAGCAGTATTATCTTACTATGATAAATTTATTCGCCCTGTAAATGAAAACTCTTACACTCGCTTTTTCTTAGTTGCTGGTGTTATTGGTTCACTTTACAAAATGAATGCATCTATCTCGGGTGCTGAAGTCGGTTGCCAAGGTGAAGTCGGTGTTGCTTGTTCAATGGCAGCAGGTGCATTGACTGAACTCTTAGGCGGTAGCCCAGAACAAGTTTGTATCGCAGCAGAAATTGCGATGGAGCATAACTTAGGGCTTACCTGCGACCCAGTCGCAGGACAAGTACAAGTTCCTTGTATTGAACGTAATGCTATTGCAGCCGTACAAGCCGTAAACTCATCTCGTATGGCTTTACGTCGTGTCAGCGATCCTCGTATTTGTTTAGATAAAGTCATCGAAACAATGTACGAAACAGGGAAAGACATTAATGCTAAGTATCGTGAAACCTCTCAAGGTGGATTAGCCATTAAAATTTCTTGTGACTAAATCTGAAAGTCTTAAATACAGATATTTATAATAGATAAGGCGCTGATATCAGCGCCTTTTTTGTTTATTAACATCTATCTTGAGACTCTTCTTTTTTAATATCCTCTTTTTTGTATGAGATTAAATTGTCATCCTTAGTTAAAATACGTTTTTTGAAAAAAACAAAACATCACTCTAATAGAGGTAATTTAAAGAAAAAATAGACGCTAACCACAACGATTATTTAAATGGCGTGACGATGAACGCGTTATCTAAAGTAAATAACTACAAATTAATCAATCTATTGGCCATATTTAGATTATTGTCTAAAGTTGATAAGTAAAGATCACTAGAGACATCATTAGCGGGATAAAAAGAGAATTAAAATGAAATCAGATATTCAAATCTCCCAAGAAGCACACCTCTTACCTATTCAGGACATTGCTAAAAATTTAAATATTGATCAAGACGATATCGAGTTTTATGGCAAGTACAAAGCTAAATTTAGCCACAGTATTTGGTCAAAAATTGCGGCAAAAAAGCCCGGAAAATTAGTTTTAGTTACAGCAATTAACCCAACACCTGCTGGTGAAGGTAAAACAACGGTGACTGTTGGATTAGGGCAAGCACTTAATCATATTGGGAAAAATGCCATTATTGCATTGCGTGAACCCTCTTTAGGCCCTTGTTTTGGCATTAAAGGTGGAGCAACTGGTGGTGGTTATTCACAAGTCGTTCCGATGGAAGATCTCAACCTTCATTTTACTGGCGATTTTCATGCTATTACCTCTGCCAATAACTTACTTGCAGCCATACTTGATAATTCGATTTATCAAGGTAATCCTTTAAATATCGATCCTAAAAAAATCGTGTTTAAACGTTGTATGGATATGAACGATCGTGCTTTACGTAATATTGTTGTGGGATTAGGTGGCGAAAAAGACGGTATCACAAGAGAAGATAACTTTGTTATTACTGTTGCTTCTGAAATTATGTCTATCCTATGTTTAGCAGCGGATATTGATGATTTAAAACAGCGACTTTCTCGCATCATTGTTGCTTATTCTTATCATGGTGATCCTGTTACAGCAAACGATCTACAAGCCGTCGGAGCAATGGCGAGTTTATTAAAAGCTGCTATTAATCCTAATTTAGTACAAACACTCGAAAATACTCCTGCCATTATTCATGGAGGCCCTTTTGCTAATATCGCCCATGGATGCAATAGCGTAAGGGCGACAAAACTTGCTCTTCAACTTGCTGATATTACTGTGACAGAAGCTGGTTTTGGTGCTGACTTAGGTGCTGAAAAATTCTTTGATATAAAATGTCGGATCAGTGGATTACGCCCTGATTGTGCCGTGATTGTTGTCACCACCAAAGCGCTAAAATATAACGGTGGCTTAGGTAAAGGCGAATGGAATAATGAAGATTTAGCCGCCCTTGAAAAAGGCATTGTAAATCTTGAAAAACACATTGAAAACCTAAAAAAATATGGCTTACCCGTGATTGTCTCTCTTAATGCGTATGTCACTGATAGTATTGCAGAGCACCAGTTTATCGAACAATTTTGCCAAGATAGAGATTGTCGCTTCGCAATTACCAAAGTGTGGGAAAAAGGCGGCGAAGGTGGTATTGAATTGGCTAAACAAGTGATTGATACGCTTGAAAATGAACAGAGCCAATTTCAATTAATTTATCCTGATGATGCTTCACTTAGTCAAAAAATCGAGATTGTTGCCAAAGAAGTTTATGGTGCAGGTGGTGTGACTTATAGCCAACATGCTCGTAAAATGTTAGAAAAGATAGAAAGTATGGGGTTTGCTCATTTCCCTGTTTGCATGGCAAAAACTCAATATTCACTCTCAGATGATCCCACGTTATTAGGCCGACCGACTGACTTTACAATAAACGTTCGTGAAGTGTATGTTTCTGCTGGCGCTGGCTTTGTTGTTGCCTTAACAGGCTCTATCACAACGATGCCCGGATTACCGAAAGCACCTGCTGCTATCGCTGTTAATGTTGATAATCAAGGTAAAATAGATGGGCTTATTTAAGTGATAAAATAGAAATATCCCTTTATTTTATTGAGTATAAAAAAATCCGTAATCGTTAAACAATTACGGATTATTTATACAAAAATAACAGCTAGTCTTTCTTTTTGGGTGAAAAACTCAGTAACGCTTTGATAGATCCATTATTGGTGAATTAACCAAAAATAGCATTAAACCAACCAGATACTGTTTTAACAACAAAATCCCAAATACGACTAAAGAAACCGCCTTCCTCAACCGCTTCTTTTACAACTAATGGGCGTTGTTCAATCACTTCATCATTTAATAAAAAGTTAACTGTACCTACAACCTGATTTTGCGTTAACGGCGCTTCTAATACAGGATTAGTTAAAGTAAAAGAGGCTTTCAGATTTTTCAATTCACCTTTAGGAATGGTAATTGAAGCATCGTTAGCAACCCCTAATACTACTTCACCTTTATCGCCATACCACACTTTTTGAGTTGTCAGTGGTGTATCTGCTTTTACAGGTGTTACCGTTTCAAAAAAGCGAAAACCCCAGCCTAATAATTTTTCACTTTCAGCAAAACGCACTTTATCTGATGGTGTTCCTAAAACAACAGCAATCAAGCGCATATCACCTTCAGTTGCCGAAGAAACAAGATTGTACCCTGCTCCATTAGTGTGACCTGTTTTCACACCATCGACATTCATATTTTTATTCCACAATAAACGGTTACGGTTTGGCTGACGAATATTGTTGAATGTAAATTCTTTTTCTTTATGAATTTCATACTCAGAAGGAACATCGCGGATCATGGCTGCTGTCAGTAATGCCATATCTTGTGCGGTTGTATATTGTCCATCAGAATCTAACCCATGAACGGTTTTAAAGTGTGTATTTTTTAAACCGAGATTCTTAGCATAAGAATTCATTAAATCAACAAAGGTTTCCTGACTACCCGCAACATGTTCTGCTAATGCAATACTGGCATCATTACCAGATTGAATAACCATACCGCGGTTTAAATCAATCACTTTGACCTGATCACCCGGTTTCAAGAACATCAATGATGATCCCTTCAATACCGGATTTCCCGTTGCCCACGCATTACGTCCAACAATAACCATATCGTCAGGAGACATACGACCTTCTTTGATAGCTTGCCCAACAACGTAGCTACTCATAATTTTTGTCAGGCTGGCGGGATCTAAACGCTCATCAGGTTTCTCTGATGCCAGAATTTTTCCGCTGTTGTAATCCATTAATACATAAGATTTTGCCTCTATTTGAGGAGGTACCGGATTATTTACTGCAAATGAAGGACTAGAAATAATTAGCAGTAAACCCATTCCCGCGGTAACCTTACCCAGAACAGATGGAATATTTTTTTTCATTACCGATCACCCTTTTATATCAATTTGTTAAAGCTTTCCTACTATATGGCTTTCTGGAATAAGACGCCAACATTGATATATAGAGATTTATCTTATATTCATATTTAGCGCCCTATAGAGGGAAATTTTATTACTTATCGTGGTTTAGGAGACCTTTATGTTAAAAGTCTGGGGTAGAAAAAACTCATCTAACGTTAAAAAAGTTCTTTGGTGCTTAAAAGAATTAAATGTTCCTTATGAACAAATCGACGTTGGTGGCCCTTTTGGTGGACTCAATGAAGCAAATTATTTAGCGATGAATCCCAACGCTTCTATTCCAACCTTACAAGATGATGACTTTGCTTTATGGGAGTCTAATACCATTATTCGTTATTTATGTACAAAATATGACAATAATACCCTCTATCCCATTGATCCGAAACAACGAGCAAATGTAGAAAAATGGATGGATTGGTCAAATGGCAGCCTATTTTCTCCCATTCAACAAATGATGATCATGATTGTTCGCACGCCTAAAGAGCAGCAAAATCCTGAGATTGTTAACGCGTTGAAAGAGAAGCTTAATAAATTAATCAAAATTGCTGACGACCAACTTGCAAAAACAACTTATTTCGCAGGAGATGCATTCTCTCTTGCCGATATGGCGATCGCACCATTGGTCTACCCGTGGCTTGAAGTTTGCAAAGATAGACCTAACTTCCCTCACATTGAGCGTTGGTTTGCACAATTAAGTGAAAGACCTATTTTCCGTGATATCGTGTTATTGCCTGTAAATTAAGTTAATTCATTGGCATTTTGTCGGGATCTGGATAATGGTAATGAAATCCAAGATCTCGACAGATCTCCTGACCATCAATTTCTCGTATTAAAGGCTTCTCTTCTTCAACAAATTCTGGCGGAATAAGATCGAGTTGATTCGACACTCTTGAATAAAATTCTTTCTTTTTAGGGTGAATTGGAGCACATAAATTATATAAATGGCCACCTTCATTCTGCGCAAGAAGTTGTTCAACTGCAAAAATCACATCGTCTAAGTGGACTAAGTTAACGCATTGATGAGCGCCTTTTACCTGTTTTTTACCTGATAAAAAACGTCCTGCATGACGACCCGGCCCGACTAATCCTGCTAATCGAAGAATATCAACTGTAGTCAACGGTAAACGATGTAGCCAGTTCTCAACTTCTGCTAACATTTTTGCTGATTGTGTTTCTGGTCGAATATCCATTTCTTCCGTGATATTACCTGTTTGATTGCCATATACAGAAGTAGAGCTAATGTAAATGACTCTCGTAACATGGCGAGACATTGCGCTATCCACCAGCGTCTGAATGGCTTCAACATAATCATAACCTCCACCAGCAGCACTTGGTGGTAACGTGATAATGAGAACGTCAGTTTCCATTAAGTAATCAAAATCATCTCTATCACATTCAATTGCGGGTGTTAAATTCACTAAACAGCAGTCAATGCCACTCATTCTTGCTGCTTCTACACCATCTTCAGTGGTTTTAGTCCCTTTAACTTGATAGCCTGCATCACGCAACGCAACGGCAAGTGGTAAACCTAACCAACCTAATCCTACGATGGTTATTCGTTTCATTTTGCTCCCCTACTTAAATGGCTTAGTCAAAGTATGCTATAAAATTTTAGTTTCGCCATTACTTATAAATACTACTTATATTTCGTGAACGTTTAGCATCTCCCTATATACTCGCCTACTTGTTCCATTAAGTAAATAAGAGAAATATTAAAATTACATTAAAAACAAAAGGTTATAAAATAATTAAATTATTATTAAAAAATAGGTTGCTTTCTGCTTTGTAAATCATGTAGGTTGAAAGGCAGACAAATTCTAAATGCAGGTTACTAAATACAGATTAACAGTAACGGGCATTATTAAATAACAAATAGTGTTATTAGCTAGGAAAATAATTATGTATAGCATTCAACTAAACCACCATCATCACCATCACCCTGACTAGTCTTTCAGGCGATGAGTGCTGGAAGACGTTTAAGAAACGCTTCCGGTGGTCTGAATGCAGACAAACAATAAAAACCCCGGAAGGCAACTTCCGGGGTTTTTTTATAGCTAATTTTCATAACAAAAATATGGACAATGATAGGGTAATATTATGTTAGATAAAGCAAGATTAAGGATCGCAATGCAAAAATCAGGACGTTTAAGCGATGATTCTCGTGCTCTTTTAGCACGTTGTGGCATCAAAATTAACTTAAATCAACAGCGCCTGATTGCTTACGCTGAAAATATGCCAATCGATATTTTGCGTGTTAGAGATGACGATATTCCAGGATTGGTAATGGATGGCGTTGTTGATTTAGGGATCATTGGTGAAAACGTTTTAGAAGAAGAGCTATTAAAGCGTCGTTCACAAGGTGAAAACCCAAATTATCTGACACTACGTCGTCTTGATTTCGGTGGCTGTCGCTTATCTCTCGCAACCCCTGTTGATTTCGATTATCAGGGTGTGGAATGCTTAAATAATACTCGTATAGCAACCTCCTATCCAAATCTGCTCAAACGCTATTTAGACCAAAAAGGCATCAAGTTTAAATCCTGTTTATTAAATGGCTCTGTTGAAGTTGCCCCTCGTGCAGGTCTTGCTGACTCTATCTGCGACTTAGTTTCTACTGGTGCAACATTAGAAGCCAACGGTTTAAAAGAAGTTGAAGTGATTTATCGCTCAAAAGCCTGTTTGATCCAACGCGATGGTGACATGGAAACCGATAAACAAGCACTTATCGACCGCTTATTAACGCGTATTCAAGGCGTTATTCAAGCTCGAGAATCAAAATACATTATGTTACACGCACCAAGTGATTGTCTTGAAGATGTCATTGCATTACTTCCGGGAGCTGAAAGACCGACTATTTTACCTTTGGCGGGTGACCAAAATCGCGTTGCAATGCACATGGTAAGTAGCGAAACCCTATTCTGGGAAACAATGGAAAAACTTAAAGCATTAGGTGCAAGTTCAATTCTTGTTTTACCAATTGAAAAAATGATGGAATAAGGTGAAATGATGAAAACGGGTTTTAATACATTAACTTACTGGAATAAATGCACTAAAGAACAGCAACAAGTGCTATTAACTCGCCCTGCAATTTCTGCATCAGGTTCAATTACAGAACAAGTTGCTAGCATCATTTCACAGGTACGCAATGATGGAGATAAAGCGCTTAAAGCACTCAGCCAAAAATTCGATAAGGCAGCGCCGGAAAGTGTTTTGGTGTCAAAATCGCAAATTGATGCAGCCTCATCAAGACTTGATAGCAAAATAAAACAGGCAATAGCACAGGCGATGAATAATATTCGTCGCTTTCATGAGGCTCAAATTCCTAACACTATCAACGTGGAAACTCAGCCGGGTGTATTTTGCCAACAAGTAAGCAGACCCATTGATGCGGTAGGGCTTTATATTCCGGGAGGTTCGGCACCATTACTCTCAACAGTAATGATGTTAGGTATTCCAGCCCGTATTGCGGGTTGTCGCAAAGTTATTCTTTGCTCGCCGCCCCCTATTGCTGATGAAATTTTATATATTGCTCAACAAATTGGTATTGATGAAATTTTCCAAGTAGGTGGTGCACAGGCGATTGCAGCTATGGCATTTGGTACTGAATCTATTCCTAAGATTGATAAAATTTTTGGCCCTGGTAATGCCTATGTCACTGAAGCCAAACGCCAAGCAAGTCAATCACTACAAGGTGCTGCAATCGATATGCCAGCAGGCCCTTCTGAAGTATTAGTGATTGCTGATGCGGATGCAAATCCTGCATTTATTGCCGCTGACTTACTTTCACAAGCTGAACACGGCCCTGATTCACAAGTTGTGTTATTAACACCTGATGAAACACTCGCTAAAGCCGTTATTGCTGAAACAGAAACACAACTGGCGCTATTAAGCCGCGCTGAAATCGCTAAACAAGCACTAGCAGAAAGCCGCGTCATTATTACTCGTGATCTCGACCAGTGTATTGAAATTAGTAACAGCTATGGTCCAGAACACTTAATTATTCAAACTAATGATGCTGATAGCCGTGTTGATAGCATTACCAGCGCTGGATCTGTTTTTCTTGGTGCTTGGTCGCCTGAATCTGCGGGAGATTATGCTTCTGGTACTAATCACGTTCTACCGACTTATGGCTATACAGCAACCTACTCAAGCTTAGGCTTAGCTGATTTTATGAAACGTATGACAGTACAGAAACTCACAGCACAAGGTTTATCTGATTTAGCACAGACTATTGAAATATTAGCGCAAGCAGAACAACTCACCGCACACAAAAATGCTGTCACACTTCGCGTTAACGCTTTAGCTCAGGGGAAAAAGAGTGATGAAAACTGAATTTGATATCAATACACTTGCAAGAAAAAATGTACGAGAATTAACACCTTATCAATCTGCTCGACGCTTAGGTGGAAATGGTTCTGTGTGGTTAAATGCCAATGAATACCCTATCGCGCCTGACTTTACTTTTAATGAAAAAAACTTAAATCGTTACCCTGAATGCCAACCTGTTAATGTGATCAATCGTTATGCTGCATACGTAGGTGTGAATGCGAATCAAGTCTTAGTTAGCCGTGGTGCAGATGAAGCGATTGAACTACTTATTCGCGCTTTTTGTGAGCCAGGTAAAGATGCTGTACTTTATTGCCCTCCTACTTACGGTATGTATAGCGTTAGTGCTGAAACCTTTGGTATAGAGCAGCGTGTTGTCCCTACACTTGCTGATTGGAGCCCTGATGTTAAAGCAATAGCGTCACAGCTTGATAATGTAAAACTTATCTACCTATGCAGCCCAAATAATCCAACTGGAAATATTGTTAATCCTTCTCTTATTCGGGATGTATTAGCGTTGGCGAAAGACAAAGCGATTGTAGCAGTCGATGAAGCTTATATTGAATTTTGCCCACAAGCGTCAATTGTTTCATGGCTTGAAGATTATCCGAATTTAGTTATTTTGCGAACCTTATCGAAAGCTTTTGCTTTAGCAGGGCTTCGTTGTGGCTTTGCGCTTGCCAACCCGCCGGTCATTGAATTATTACTAAAGGTGATCGCACCGTACCCACTTTCAACACCTGTTGCAGATATTGCTGCGCAAGCATTAACAGAAGCAAGTATTGAGATAATGAAAAAACGAGCGGCAGAAATTACACGTAACAGAAGCATTTTATCTGATATGTTAAAAAAATTGCCTAATGTAGAACAGGTTTATAACAGTGAAACCAACTATATTTTAGTGAAATTCACTGATGCTAATCTGGTTTTCCGTACTTTATGGGAACAAGGGATTATTTTACGCGATCAACAACGTCAATATGGGCTTAATGGCTGTTTGCGTATTTCTATCGGTACAGCAGAAGAATGTGATAGCGTGATTAATGCCATAAAAAATATTCAAACTGCAAACGTATAAAACATTAAAAACGATAACAACAAAAAATCGCAACTGAGGGATCTCAACCATGAGCCAAAAAATTCTTTTTATCGACCGTGATGGTACTTTAATCACGGAACCGCCCACAGATTACCAAGTTGATAGACTCGATAAACTTGCCTTTGAAAACGGCGTGATCCCCGCACTGACTGCGCTACAAAAAGCAGGTTATAAACTCATTATGATCACAAATCAGGATGGATTAGGCACAGAAAGTTTTCCTCAAGCAGATTTCGATCCTCCTCATAATTTAATGATGCAGATTTTTTCATCACAAGGGATCACATTTGATGATGTTTTAATTTGCCCTCATAAACCTGAAGACAACTGCCCTTGTCGCAAACCAGAAACAGGGCTTGTCACCCAATATTTAGTTGATGGCGCACTAGATAAAGATAAAAGTTATGTTATTGGCGATAGACAAACTGATATTCAGCTAGCTGAAAATATGGGTATCAAAGGCATGCTTTATAATGCCGATAAACTCAATTGGGCGGTCATTACAGAACAACTGACGAAAAAAGATCGCTACGCTCACGTTGAGCGAAAAACAAAAGAGACACAAATCGCCATTGATATCTGGCTAGATCGCGAAGGTGATAGTCAGATCAGCACTGGTGTTGGTTTCTTTGATCACATGCTTGATCAAATTGCCACACACGGCGGTTTTCGCATGAATATCAATGTAAAAGGTGATTTAGTTATTGATGATCACCACACTGTGGAAGATACCGGTCTTGCTTTGGGTGAAGCATTACGTGAAGCATTAGGTGATAAACGAGGTATTGCTCGCTTTGGTTTTACATTACCAATGGATGAGTGCCTTGCAAGTTGTGCGTTAGATATTTCTGGTCGTCCACACCTTGAGTACAAAGCCGAATTTAAATATCAACGCGTCGGTGATTTAAGTACAGAGATGATTGAACACTTTTTCCGTTCCCTCTCCTACACCATGGGTTGCACGTTGCACCTGAAATCGAAAGGTAAAAACGATCACCACAAAGCTGAAAGCTTATTTAAAGTCTTTGGTCGTACATTGCGCCAAGCCATTCGTGTTGAAGGAAATACGTTACCAAGCTCAAAAGGTGTTCTGTGATGAAAGTGGTTATTCTTGATACGGGTTGTGCCAATTTAGCCTCTGTCGCTTACGCTGTTAAGCGACTCGGTTATGATCCAATTGTGTCCTATGAAAAAAACGTGGTGTTATCCGCAGATAAACTCTTTTTACCCGGAGTAGGAACAGCGAGAGCAGCAATGGAACAGCTCAAAGCTCGTGAGCTAATTCCTTTAATTAAAGCCTTAACACAACCAGTTTTAGGTATTTGTTTAGGTATGCAAATATTGGCTTCACTAAGCGAGGAAGGTAAAGATATTCCTTTATTAGGTTTAGTTGATGGCACCATAGATAAGCTTGATACAGCGGGTTTACCATTGCCTCATATGGGTTGGAATCAAGTATTAGCAAAACCAGGACATCCTCTTTTTCGTTCACTTGATGACAATGCTTGGTTCTATTTTGTTCATAGCTACGCTCTAGCGCTCAATGAATCGACGATTGCTGAAACTGAATACGGCTCTCGCTTTAGTAGCGCAATTCAAAAAGATAATTTTTATGGAGTGCAATTTCACCCAGAACGTTCAGGTAAAGCGGGCGCTCAACTTATCAAGAATTTTTTGGAGATGTAATCCGTTATGATTATTCCAGCATTAGATTTAATTGATGGGAAAGTAGTTCGTCTTCATCAGGGTGATTATGCAAAACAGCGTGATTATGATGATAATCCGCTGACACGCTACCAACAATATGAAAAAGATGGCGCAAAGCTACTTCACCTAGTGGATTTAACGGGTGCAAAAGATCCGTCTGCTCGCCAAATTCCACTGTTAAAAGAACTTGTTGCTTGTGTCAATGTCCCTGTACAAGTCGGTGGTGGTATTCGCACTGAAGATGATGTGAAATCGCTATTAGAAGCAGGTGCAAGCCGTGTTGTTATTGGCTCTACCGCAGTTAGCCAGCCTGAAATGGTGAAAACATGGTTTGAGCGCTATGGTGCAAATGCCATTGTGTTAGCCCTTGATGTTCGCATTGATAAACAAGGCAAAAAGTGGGTAGCTGTCAGTGGTTGGCAAGAGAACTCCCCTTATACTCTTGAAGAGATCATCAAGCTTTATCAAAGTGTGGGATTAAAACATGTGTTGTGTACCGACATTTCTCGTGATGGCACATTAGCAGGTTCTAACGTTGAACTGTATAAAGAAATTAGCCAGCGTTTCCCTGATATTTTATTCCAAGCTTCGGGCGGTATTGGTGATTTACAAGATATCGCAGATCTTCCAGCATCAGGTGTTGCCGGTATTATTGTTGGTAGAGCATTATTAGAAGGCAAATTTACATTAAAAGAGGCGATATCATGTTGGCAAAACGCATAATACCTTGTCTTGATGTTCGTGATGGACAGGTCGTTAAAGGTGTTCAATTTCGTAATCATGAAATCATTGGTGATATTGTCCCTCTTGCTGAACGCTATGCCAAAGAAGGCGCTGATGAACTGGTATTTTACGATATTACCGCCTCTTCTGATGGTCGTGTGGTTGATAAAAGCTGGGTATCGCGCGTTGCTGAAGTGATTGATATTCCATTTTGTGTTGCTGGTGGTATTCGCTCTATTGAAGATGCTGGGAAAATTCTCTCTTTTGGTGCAGATAAAATATCAATTAATTCACCTGCACTTTCAGATCCCTCTCTTATTTCGCGCCTTGCTGAACGTTATGGTGTGCAATGTGTTGTTGTGGGTATTGATACATGGTTCGACGAAAAAACAGGCGAATATTTAGTTTATCAATTCACAGGTGATGAAAAACGTACTCAGCAAACACACTGGAAAACCCTTGATTGGGTACGTGAAGTTCAGCGATTAGGTGCAGGTGAAATTGTTTTAAATATGATGAATCAAGATGGTGTCAGACAAGGTTATGACTTGAAACAATTAGCTCAAGTACGCCAAGTTGCAGATGTTCCTCTTATTGCCTCTGGCGGTGCGGGTGAAATGTCACACTTTCTTGATGCATTTAAATTAGCCAATGTTGATGGCGCTCTTGCAGCCTCTGTTTTTCATAAACAAATAATTAATATCAACGAATTAAAACAGTATCTTGCAAAGAATGACGTTAAGGTAAGAATATAATGAATAGTGAAACAGTAGCGCAACTAGATTGGAAAAAAGTCGATAATCTCATGCCTGTGGTTATCCAAAATGCCATTTCAGGTGATGTATTAATGCTAGGTTACATGAACAAAGAAGCATTAAATGTCACTCTAGAAAGTGGAAATGTTACCTTCTATTCACGCACTAAACAGCGTTTATGGGCAAAAGGTGAAACCTCAGGCAACTTTCTCAAATTAGTCAATATTTATCCTGACTGTGATAACGATACTTTACTTATTTTAGCCAATCCGATTGGTCCAACTTGCCATAATGGTACTGAGAGTTGCTTTGCGCCTGCACAAAGCCAGTGGGGATTCCTCTACGAGCTTGAAAATTTATTACGTGAACGTAAAAATGCCTCACCAGATAGCTCTTATACTGCCCGCCTTTATGCCAGTGGTACAAAACGAATAGCGCAAAAAGTGGGCGAAGAAGGTGTAGAAACAGCGCTGGCCGCAACTGTTAATGACAGAGAAGAGCTAAAAAATGAAGCCTCAGACTTGCTCTATCACTTAATGGTATTACTGCAAGACCAATCATTATCACTCACTGATGTTATCGGTTGCCTACAAGAACGCCATAAAAAAGCAGAGTAATTAATATCACCTTAATAAAGATGAAAAAAGCCGATACAAAATAAAGTATCGGCTTCATTTTTAAGAAAAATTAAAAGTAATAGCTTAATTAGCTTTTTATTTTCTAAGCATTACATTGCTTGGCGGAATAACTCGATAACATCACTTTCAGAACCCTGAACTGGGTTAGTGATTGCACAAGCGTCTTTCAGCGCATTTTCAGCTAATGTTTTGAAATCTTCTTCTTTCACGCCTAATTCTTTCAGACCTGCTGGAATACCAACATCTTTAGCCATTTTACGAATTTCTTCGATACACGCTTTCGCGCCTTGCTCATCGCTCATTGCAGAAACATCAACACCCATAGCTTGTGCGATATCTTTTAAACGACCTGCTGCTGCTTGAATGTTATAAGCTTGAACATGTGGTAATAAAACCGCATTACACACACCATGAGGTAAGTTATAGAAACCACCTAATTGGTGAGCCATAGCATGTACATAACCTAAAGAAGCGTTATTAAATGCCATACCTGCCAAGAACTGTGCGTAAGCCATGTTTTCACGCGCTGTTGCATCACCACCATTATCAACAACTTTACGTAAAGATTCGCTGATCATAGCAACGGCTTTTAATGCACACGCATCAGTGATTGGATTTGCAGCAATTGAAACATACGCTTCAACAGCATGAGTTAATGCATCCATACCTGTTGCAGCGGTTAAACCTTTTGGCATACCAATCATTAACTCTGAATCATTTACAGATAAGATTGGTGTCACGTTTTTATCAACGATAGCCATTTTGATATGACGCGCAGTATCTGTGATGATACAAAAACGTGTCATTTCTGATGCTGTTCCTGCTGTGGTATTAATTGAAATCAGTGGTAATTGCGGTTTAGCTGAACGGTCAACACCTTCATAATCTGCAATTTTTCCACCATTAGAAGCCACTAACGCGATACCTTTAGCACAATCATGTGGTGAACCACCACCTAAAGAAATCACACAGTCACATTGATGTTCTTTCAGCAGAGCTAAACCCGCTTCTACGTTTTCAACAGTAGGGTTCGGTGCAGTACCATCATAAGTAACGCTAGAAATACCAGCCTCTGTCAGTAATTTACTTACTTTATCAACAACACCTAGTTGATTTAAAATGCTATCAGTGACGATCAACGCTTTATGAAAACCGAAGTCTTTCATTGAACTTACAGCATCAGCAAGGCAACCAGCACCAATTTTATTTACAGAAGGGATATAGAATGTTGAAACTGCCATTATTGACTTCCTTTTTAGTAATTAAATCTACGTTTTAATATGTTCTATTCTTTTTATTCTTAAATTGATCATCATCAAAATAATGAATAAATATCAATTTGTTTATCATTTTATTACAGGTAATTAAATAAAGAAGCCCAATTACCCTATTAATTCAATAGGATAATACTATTAACATATTATCATTTGTAACAAAATAATTTGAAAAGCTTATCAAAATAATCAAAACCAGCCGTGAACATCACAGCAGAATATTTTTTTTAAAGTCGTATAATGACATCAAAGAAATAACTTATTAAATTCAGGAGTCATTGATGTCTTTGACTATTTTTGAGCAACTTACTGCTTTATTAGATAAAAACCACGCCACTTACCGTGTTATGGAACACCCTACCGCAGGTCGTTCTGAAGAAGTTGCAAAAATCAGAGGAACACAATTAGGACAGGGAGCAAAAGGACTTGTTTGCCATATAAAAGGTAACGGCGTTAAACAACATGTTCTTGCAATATTACCCGCCGATAAACAAGCTGATCTGTCAAAACTCGCTCACCAAATTGGTGGAACAAGAGCATCGCTGGCAAGCCCTAAAGAAGTGGATGATCTTACCCAATGCGTATTTGGTGCAATTCCCCCTTTTAGTTTTCACCCTGCATTGAAGCTTGTCGCTGACCCTTTGCTTTTTGAACGCTTTAATGAGTTAGCTTTTAATGCAGGCACATTAGAGCGTTCTATTATTCTGAATACGCAAGATTACAAACGCATTGCACAACCTGAATTAATCTCTTTTATTCGTGATGAAGAAAACGAATAATAAAAACAGCCAACTTATATTTAACAATTACCCTAGAGATAAATTTAGCCAAGGGTAATTGTTAACATGATAACAATTCTTGCTGTATGTATTTATTTACACACTTAAAAGTAATATTAGATAATCTAATCCAATGCACAGTTAGCACTTAACACTAAAAATAATCAAAAATTCAGAATAAATCCCATAAATTCCACATTACCTTACCTATAACACTATAAAATGTACTAAGTAGAAAATTTAAATTATTTTTTTCGATTCAGCACTCAATAATTAACTAAATAGATTTTATTTTATTGACCTGATTTAGTAGTACATTTAAGTTAGCATCAATAAAAATACAATAATGTAAAATCCTATTTACAACTCAGTTATTTTCTAACATACAAATAAATATATAAACAATGTACCAATAGGTGCAGGGAAATCTTCATGCAAACTTCAACTAAAAAACAACCGCTTTATAAAGTGCTTTATGTGCAAGTTATCGTTGCCATCTTACTTGGTATCTTGCTCGGGCATTTTTACCCTGATGTGGGTGAATCCTTTAAACCACTTGGTGATGGATTTATCAAAATTGTAAAAATGATCATCGCACCTGTTATCTTTTTAACAGTCGTCACTGGTATTGCAGGTATGAATAATATGAAAGCGGTAGGTACAGTTGCGGGTAAATCCATGGCTTACTTCCTGACTTTCTCTACCATTGCATTAATTATTGGGTTAATCGTTGCAAATGTTATTCGCCCAGGTGATGGTTTAAATATCTCTCCTGCTTCATTAGATGCGAGCAAAGTAGAAAGTTATGTCGCAAAAGCCCATGATTCTTCTATTGTTGGTTTCTTAATGAATATCATCCCTGATACTGTTGTCAGCCCATTAGTTAACGGCAATATTCTGCAAGTACTGTTTGTTTCTGTGGTCTTTGGTATCGCACTAGCCTCTATAGGGACTCGTGGCGAGCCAGTTCTTAAGTTCTTACAAAACTTCTCAGAACCAGTATTCAAAATGGTCGGTATGCTAATGAAATTAGCACCTATCGGCGCTTTTGGTGCCATGGCCTTTACCATCGGAAAGTACGGTATTTCATCAATCAGTAACTTAGTATTGCTTGTTCTGACTTTCTACATTACTTCATTATTGTTTGTTCTTGTCGTGTTAGGCGCTGTTGCAAAATATAATGGCTTCTCTATTCTCTCTTTAATTAAATATATTAAAGATGAACTTTGGTTAGTATTAGGTACTTCTTCTTCAGAAGCAGCTTTACCTAGCTTAATGCGTAAAATGGAAAATGTAGGCTGTAAAAAATCAGTCGTCGGCTTAGTTATTCCAACGGGTTACTCCTTTAACTTAGATGGTACTAATATCTATATGACCATGGCGGCTCTATTTATTGCACAAGCCACAGGTATTGAGCTTTCATTAACAGAACAAATCACTCTACTCTTAGTCGCAATGATAAGTTCAAAAGGTGCTGCGGGTGTTACTGGTGCTGGCTTTATTACTTTAGCGGCAACCTTATCCGTTGTACCTAGTGTTCCCGTTGCAGGTATGGCATTAATTCTAGGGATTGACCGCTTTATGTCAGAGTGTCGCGCATTGACCAATCTTGTTGGTAATGCTTGTGCCTGTATCGTTGTTGCTCGTTGGGAAAATGCCTTAGATAAAGAAAGAATGAATGATGTCTTTAGTGGTAGAGCATCAAGCGAATTTGTTGAAGATGCTCCATTAGCTCCTATTAATATTGAGTCTGATAACTCAATTAAGATCCCAGTAAAATAAAAATCATTTTCTATAATCCATAAAAGAGCGCTTATGCGCTCTTTTTTTTAAAATAATTAAATAAAAACAAAGCATTACATCCAATCTCTTTTCTCACTACTTACCTTTCATATTTTTTACATTTAAATCATTTTATTCACTAAAAAACAAAGCCAAATACACATATTGTTAAATAAATACAATAAATTAAAACAAAATATAATTTCATTAACTTATTGATTTAAGAAAAATAAATTCCACAAATAGCAATAAACTGAAATTAAATCTAATTTTTTAGATGAAGAGCACAATATTTGATAAAATCAACTTTATTTTATTGACCTGATTTACTCATACCTTTAAGTTACCTGTCACAACAAAATAAATGTAAATAATAATTTACATCATAATTTCTTTTTTATTTAGTCAATATCTTTCAGTTACAGGGAATTTTTATGCAGATTTCATCCCGCAAGCTCCCCTTTTATCGTGTGTTATATGTCCAAGTGATTATCGCTATCATTCTAGGTATTTTGCTTGGTCATTTTTATCCTGATGTGGGTGAATCCTTCAAACCGCTAGGTGATGGTTTTATCAAAATCGTCAAAATGATTATTGCACCTGTGATTTTCTTAACAGTCGTCACCGGTATTGCTGGCATGAACAATATGAAAACAGTAGGAAAAGTAGCAGGTAAATCAATGATTTACTTCTTAACTTTTTCAACTATTGCGCTGATTATTGGATTAATAACCGCTAATATTATTCGCCCTGGTGATGGTTTAAATATCTCTCCTGAATCATTAGATAGTAGCCGAGTAGAAATGTATGTCACACAAGCACACAGCTCTTCTCTTGTTAGTTTTCTAATGAATATCATCCCAGATACTATCGTTAGCCCATTAGTTAACGGCAATATCTTGCAAGTATTGTTTGTTTCTGTGATTTTTGGTCTAGCATTAGCATCAATAGGCTCACAGGGTGAACCTGTATTAAAATTCTTACAGCATCTTTGCGACCCCATCTTTAAGATGGTTGGTATGCTAATGAAGTTAGCACCTATTGGTGCCTTTGGTGCCATGGCGTTTACCATAGGTAAATATGGTATTTCTTCTATTGGCAATTTAATGTTGTTAGTGATTACTTTTTACCTTACTGCATTACTTTTTGTACTCGTGGTATTAGGTGCTGTTGCCAAATATAACGGCTTCTCCATTCTCTCTTTAATTAAATACATTAAAGACGAGTTATGGTTAGTATTAGGTACCTCTTCATCTGAAGCCGCACTACCCACATTAATGAGTAAAATGGAGCAACTGGGCTGTAAAAAATCTGTCGTGGGTTTAGTTATTCCTACAGGTTATTCCTTTAATTTAGATGGCACCAATATCTATATGACTATGGCGGCTTTATTTATCGCTCAAGCAACAGGCGTTGATTTGTCGTTAACAGAACAAATTACGTTACTGTTTGTTGCCATGATCAGCTCAAAAGGTGCAGCGGGTGTCACTGGCGCGGGCTTTATTACCTTAGCAGCAACGCTATCGGTTGTACCTAGTGTTCCAGTCGCAGGTATGGCGCTTATCTTAGGTATAGATCGCTTTATGTCAGAATGCCGTGCATTGACCAATATTGTCGGTAATGCTTGTGCTTGCATTGTTGTCGCTCGTTGGGAAAATGCACTTGATAAAGAGAGAATGAATGATATTTTTAGTGGCAAAATATCCAGAGAAGACTTTGCTAATGATAATTTAGTCTCTGATAATGTAAATGAAGAACCTCATTATGTGAAAGTCTCTGAGCAATAGATTGGAAAAGTCTCAACCTTATTTAGGGCGGGTCACATCTATAAAAAAGGTGCTCTATTTGAGCACCTTTTATTTGTTATATTTCGATTAAAATAACCGAATATTTAATCTTATTTATTCCATCCACTCGGTATGGAATACGCCATCTTTATCAGTACGTTTATAAGTATGCGCACCAAAGTAGTCACGTTGAGCTTGGATTAAGTTTGCTGGTAACACTTCTGCACGATAGCTATCGTAGTAAGAAATAGCCGCAGAGAATGTTGGAGTAGGAATACCTGCTTGTACGCCATAACAAACAACATCACGCAGAGCTTGTTGGTAATCGTCAGCGATTTGTTTAAAGTATGGTGCTAACAGCAGATTTGCAATACTTGCATCTTCGTTATAGGCATCTGTAATTTTTTGCAGGAATTGAGCACGGATGATACAACCCGCACGGAAAATCTTCGCTATTTCACCGTAATTTAAATCCCAGTTATATTCGTCTGATGCTGCTTTCAGTTGTTGGAAGCCTTGAGCATAAGAGACAATTTTACCTAAATACAGTGCACGGCGAACATTTTCAATAAAGGCTTTTTTATCACCTGAGAATGCTTTAGGTGTTGGGCCTGATAATACTTTAGATGCAGCAACGCGTTGATCTTTTAATGAAGAGATATAACGAGCAAACACAGACTCAGTAATAAGAGTAACTGGCACACCTAAGTCTAAAGAACTTTGGCTAGTCCATTTACCTGTACCTTTATTTGCCGCTTCATCAAGAATAACATCTACAAGATATTTACCTTCGTCATCTTTCTTACGGAAGATATCAGCTGTAATTTCAATTAGATAGCTGCTTAATTCGCCTTTATTCCACTCGGTGAAGGTTTCTGCTAATTCTTCATTAGTTAGGCCTAGTGAATGTTTTAATACTGAATACGCTTCTGCAATTAGCTGCATATCGCCATATTCGATACCGTTATGAACCATTTTCACATAGTGACCCGCACCATCAGCACCGATATAAGTTACACAAGGTTCACCTTCAGCAACAGCCGCAATTTTTTCAAGGATAGGAGCAACTAATTCGTAAGCTTCTTTTTGTCCGCCAGGCATGATTGAAGGGCCTTTTAATGCACCTTCTTCACCACCAGAAACACCTGTACCAATGAAGTTAAAGCCTTGCGCTGATAATTCACGGTTACGACGAATAGTATCTTTAAAGAAAGTATTTCCGCCATCGATAAGGATATCGCCTTTATCTAAATGCGGTGTCAATGCAGCAATTGTTTTATCCGTTGCTTCACCCGCTTTTACCATTAATAAAATACGGCGCGGTTTTTCTAACGAATCAACAAACTCTTCAATAGAATAATTCGGAACCAGTTTTTTACCTGGATTTTCAGCGATAACTTCGTTAGTTTTATCGCTTGAGCGGTTGTAAATAGATACAGAATAACCACGGCTTTCAATATTTAGCGCAAGGTTACGTCCCATAACTGCCATACCAACCACGCCGATTTGCTGTTTGGACATGAAAATAACTCCCGTCTGAAAATAAACCTGCCAGTATCAATGTACTGACAATTTGTTAACCTGATCACATAGTAACTCACTCTCTCACTTGGTGGTAGTTATTGATGTAATTGGTATCACAATCTTTTAGACAAAATGAAATTATTCCCCTGTTACTAATAATAATTTATTGAAAAATTCCTTCAAATTGCTCATTATTCTCAAGTCGGCATATGCCGTCTTTATAGAAGGTAAAACAAACTGTATGGAATGGATCTTAGATCCGACAATCTGGGTAGGACTCTCCACCTTAATTGTTCTCGAAATCGTACTTGGTATTGATAACCTTGTTTTCATTGCTATTCTGGCAGATAAACTCCCAGCAAAACTAAGAGATAAAGCACGTATAACAGGTTTATTGTGTGCCCTTGTTATGCGAATTGTGTTGTTATTTAGTCTCTCTTGGCTTATCACTCTGACAAAACCTCTTATTACACTGTTTGATCATCCTTTCAGTGCAAGAGACTTGATCATGCTTCTCGGAGGGATATTCTTGCTGTTCAAAGCCACAATGGAGCTTAATGAACGGCTAGAAGGTAAAGATCACAACGAAGGGAAACAACGCAAAACGACCAGCTTTTGGTCTGTCGTTGCACAAATTATCGTGCTGGATGCGGTATTCTCGCTTGACTCAGTGATAACCGCTGTGGGTATGGTTGATCATTTAGGTGTTATGATTGCGGCTGTTACTATTGCAATGTTCTTGATGATCCTTGCAAGTAAGCCTCTAACAAATTTCGTCAATAACCACCCAACTATTGTTATCTTGTGTTTAAGCTTCTTGCTGATGATTGGTTTTGCATTAGTTGCCGAAGGCTTTGGCTACGCCATTCCAAAAGGTTACCTATATGCAGCGATTGGCTTCTCTATCATGATAGAAGTCTTTAATCAGCTTGCACAATTTAACCGTCGCCGTTTCTTATCGGCTTCTCGCTCTTTGCGTGAACGTACAGCAGAAGCGGTTCTACGTATTATTAATGGTAAACCTGAATCTTCTGAATTAGATCCTCACACATCTGATTTAGTCTCCAGTTCAGAAGAAGTGTTTGATCCTCAAGAACGCCAAATGATTGTACGTGTGCTTGGTTTAAGCCAACGTAATGTTAACAGTATCATGACGTCTCGCCATGATGTTGAATACGTAGACTTAAATGCAACACAAGATGATATTCGCCAATTATTGGAAAAGGATCCTCACTCTCGCCTAGTGATCACCGATGAACAATCTGGTGATGAACCTGTCGGTGTTGTTAATGTTATTCAACTACTGAATCAACAGTTGCGTAATGAACCTCTAAACTTACGTTTATTGGTCACTCAACCTTTGATTTTCCCTGAAGGTTTATCTTTATTGCAAGCGTTAGAACAGTTCCGCAGTGCTCACACTCACTTCGCTTTTGTTGTAGATGAATTTGGTTCAGTAGAAGGGATCGTGACGCTGACTGACGTTATGGAAACTATTGCAGGTAACTTACCTGTCAGTTCTGAAGAAAACGATTCACGTCATGACTTGGTTCAAAACGAAGACGGTTCATGGACTGTAAACGGTTTTACACCACTTGAAGACTTAGTGCTTTATATTCCAATCAAACTGGATGAAAAACGTGAGTATGAAACCTTAGCAGGCTTATTAATGGAGCATTTACAACGTGTTCCAACTGTTGGTGAGAAAATCCTTATTGATGGCATTGAATTTGAGCCGTTAGAAGTGAACAACCATAGAATTAATAAAGTTCGAATTGTTGAACCTACACCAGAAGACGAAGAAAACGTTGACGAAGCGTAGTCCCTGTCAAATAGCAAAATATCCGCCTTTAAGGCGGATATTTTTTATCTGCATTTTATGTACCATAAAAAACGGGCTTTGTTTTCACACAAAGCCCGCCAATAAAATTTAAAATAATAATTTAATATTAATTCAATGAGTTAATAATTAACCTAATGTACTTGGTACAAGAATTTCAGTTGCAACAATAACAATAACCAGCCCTACTAATACGGGTACAGAAACACGCTTCATCACTTCAAAAGGTGAAATTTTTGCCATACCCGATACGGCAACGACAACACCAGAAACTGGTGATAATGTACGACCTAGGTTTGAAGCTTGTAACATTGGGATGGTTAAATAAGCTGGGTTAACACCCATATTGCTTGCTAAACGAGGAATTAACTCAACGAATGCATAGAATGGCGCATTACCAGAGCCTGTGGTCATTGCCGCTAACATGGTAATTAATACCAGTGCAATCATCATCACAATGGCACCTGAGCCTAATGACTGAGCACCTTCAATTAACGCATTGATAAAGCCAACGGTTGTTAAACCTTGAGCGAATACCCCAGCAGCGACTAATAACATCACAACTTGTGCAAATGCATCTGCCATACCACGGTAAGCCACTTCTAAGCCTTCAAAAACTTGTTTTGCGCTGAAACTACGAATAAATTCGATAACAGCCGCTAAAATCATACAGATAATAATAATGGCAACGATATGAAGTTCTGGTAACCATTTACCATCAAAAACGAGAACACCGATAATTGGCGTGAAAGGCAAAATTGCATAGAAACTTGGTGCGTGAGTTTTGATCTCATTCACGTCTAACATTTCTGTTTCGATATGCTCTTTACGGTCAAGATAACGCTGCCAGAAGAAGTGAGCGATACACATACCCATAATTGCAGCAATAGAGATAGGCAATGTGGTTTTAAATGCGAAATCAATCAGCGGCATTTGAGATGCTTCAGCAGCTAAAATAACATCACCTGATGTTGGCGCTAAGATAATAGAAGCTGGAGACGCACAGATTGCAGCAGCAGCTCCGCGGCTAATTCCCATATTCACCATAACAGGGAACAGCGTTGCCATTAATAACACACCTAAACCTGTTGCTGATGAAACAGCCAGTGACATCAAACATGCAACAATGTAAGCCGCAACCATCAGCAAATAAGGTGAGTTAATCATTTTTAGTGGGCGTGATGCTAATTTTACAACAACATCATTAGCGCCAATGTGCGTCATATAAGCAGCGAAACCACAAAGTATCATGATCATCATACCTAAATCGCCACCACGGCTCATTAGTAGATTTTTCACATACTCGACAATATCAATTAAGCCATAGCCTGTTGCAGTCGCACTCGCAGGTAAAACAGCCCTTCCCATAATTACGCTGATGATCAGTAATAACAGACCACCCGTCATTAAGACACCTGTTGGTGAATAGCCTTTTACGATATAACGTCCAACACCTACGGCAACGAAGGCGCCGATAAGAATTTCGATCATTTATTTATCCTGTCTAAAATAGTCATTTATAAAATGAAGTTTTTTATTTTTATCATCATTTTTGCGTTTAGTGCGATTGACACACTCTGCCCAAAGGCAACGTTGCAGTGTATGACATATATCAAAAAAAACGACTATTTTTTTGCATGTATATAGCACGAATGCTTATTTTTCATTCAAAACATAAATTAAATGATAGATATAAGGCAAAAAGCACACGATTATCAAAATAGTGTGCTTTTATTAAGAATGTGATGAAGTTAAAAATCGTGAAACTAGATTTTCTTCAATAGTTGATTAAGTGCTTTTACTTCAGGGCTTTCAGCATCTTGTTTATTTAGCCAATTATCGATAGCTTGCTTGGCTTTTTGCTGTAATTGATCGCGCAATAATTTTTCAATATTAAGTTCATATTGAATCGCATCCCAATCACCATAGAGTCTTAATGGAATTTCAATTTTAGCCAATTGACGGATAAATTCGTTTTCTTTACCCCAACCTTTTTTGATATTAACAAATAACATCACATCAAGATTATGGCGTTGAAGATCCACTTTGCCCTGCCCTTTAATTTGATAAGCCTCTGCTTGAGCATCAAGTGAATTAACGGTTACTTTTCCTTTGGGTGCTAACTTAAATTGGGCAATCACATTATCTGCTTGGGTATAACTTTCGATATCTTCAGGGTAAATCACTTTATCCGTCGCTTGAGCGACTGATTGCTGAATAACCTGTGGTACATTTAATCCCTGCATTTTAAATTGGGTAACAGAGGTATTAAGTGTACCTTGCCAATAACGATAAAAAGCTTTTCGGTTATATCCCGTTCCTTCTAAATTCCCTTTTGCTGAAATTAATCCACTGAAATTTTCAGGTTGATTAAAGGCACGCAATAGTGGCTCTAATGGAATATTGTTCATTGTGATATCCATGCTGATATGCGCTGGCACAATGCTTGTTGAAATAACCGTTGGCAGTGAAAAATCACCTTGAAGGATTTTTCCTGTTAAGGTTTGAATATTCAGTGAATTAGGGTTATTTAATGCATCAATTTTAAAATTGTTAATCTCTAAATCTTTATAGAGAAGCTTATTCAGGGATAATTTCAGTGTAAACTCAATATCACCCCAACTCGTTAGATCATATTCTTTATTTTCAATGGTAACTGAAGTAATAACCGGTTTTGCCATAATGGTGGCATTCGGTGCTGGTGCCGCATGGGCTGTACTAAATAATGAAAATGAAGGAGGTATATGATTATCAGTCGTTGGCACTAATAACGCATTTTCTGATACTTTAGCCGTTGCTAATTCTGGCAATAAAGTATTTAAATTTAGCATTTCACTTTTTAAATCAACTTGATAGCGAGTAGCATCTGCAAATTCTGCACTGATATTACCTTGCAATTGACTATCATTAGCTGTGAGATTTAAGTTCTCAAGTGAAATTTTTCTTACGCCCTCATTTTGGATCGTAAAATCTGAAGTTAAACTTCCTGCAATTCCATTTTCAGGGATCTCAACTCCTGATAAAGCGTAATCTAACTGTGTGATCTTACCCGTAACTTGGTAAGGATAGCTGTTCATATCCACATCAGCAGCAACATTTAGCGTGATCTCACGACGGTCACGATTCACTTTCGTGCTCATCTCAAGACTAACTTGTTTTTTCTCGTCTGTTTTCAACGATAAATCAATATCACGTAAATTAAGTTGCTCACCGTCTTTCATTTGCCAAATAATTAAGCTGTCTGAAATTTTTACTTTGGCGATATTCAACTGCCAATTATTGGCTCTAGGTTCGACAACTGGGTGAGAAATATCTCGAGGAGTAGAAGGTGGTGATATTTTAGGAATGGCTTTACTTTCAGGTGTTTGGCGAACTACGGCACCTTTAAGCATGACTTCTTTTACTTCAAGTTGATGGGAAAGTAGCGGTAATAACTCAACATCAAGACGCATATTATCGGCAGTAATAAAAGGCATTTCAGCACCAGGTGCTGTCAATGACATTTTACCACTGATAATGCTTAACTTTGGCCACACATGCCAACGCATATCATCTTGTAATGTGAGTTTATAACCGCTTTGTTTTTCGACCCTTTCAACAAGGTATCCACGGAAATCATTCGGGTTAATGAGTAAAACTAACGCTGTTAAGCCTGCAAAAATAACCACAAGCAAGATAGCCAGTGTTGTCAAAAACCTTTTCATATAATTACCCGCTTAGTGAACATGATAATGATGATTATAAAGATAGTTAATCTTCACTAATCCGACTACCAACAGCACCTTGTTGATTTTTATATTTTGCATCTTGACGACGATTATAAGGTCTATCAGCAGAACCAGACATAGGTTCAAAGCTTAATGCACCAATAACCATACCTGGTCTTAATGCGAGAGGAAGTTTACCTGAATTAAAAAATTCTAATACGATTTGTCCATGCCAGCCGGGATCAATACGATGAGCGGTAACATGTACCATTAAACCTAAACGGGCTAATGATGAGCGTCCATCTAACCATCCAACAACATTATCAGGCAAAGTGACTGACTCAAGTGTCACCGCTAACGCTAATTCACCCGGATGTAAGAAAAATGCTTCACCTTCAGGTAACACAATTTCATCACTCATTACACGTTCTAGCGCAGCGTTCACTTCAGCCTTAGGGCCACTCAAATCAATATAAGCAGCAGTATGACCTTGGAAAACACGAAATTGATTTCCTAAGCAAACATCTGCTGTTGCGCCGTTAATTCGCTCGACGGGCGGGCGGGGTTCAATGACTAATTTACCTTCATCCAGCCACTGAATAATATCACGGTCGCATAATCGCATTTTATTTCCTTCTTCAAGTTAAACAGGCAGTTTCATCATGCATGAAAGCTGCCCACAAATGAACCTATTATTCGCAGAACTGCCCAATTTTTGCTTTCAGAATATCAATCGCAACGCGGTTTTTACCCCCTCTAGGTACAATAATATCGGCATATTGTTTAGAAGGTTCAATAAACTGGAAGAACATAGGACGAACGGTTTTATTATATTGTTCAATGACTGAGTCTAAGCTACGTCCACGTTCATTCACATCACGTTTAATTCTACGCATTAAGCAAATATCTAATGGCGTATCAACAAAGATAGAGAAATCCATCTCTTCACGCAGGCGTTTATCTGTTAATAACAAGATGCCTTCAATGATAATAACTTTTTTAGGTTGAAAAGGAATGGATTCTGTTTTGCGAGTGTGAGCAACGTAGTCGTATTGAGGGAGTTCGATGGTTTTTCCTGCTTTTAGTTCACACAAATGCTGATATAAAAGTGCGTGATCCATCGAATTTGGGTGGTCATAATTGACCTTATATCGTTCTTCCATCGTTAAATCACTTTGGTCACGATAATAACAATCTTCTGGTATCACCCCGATATTATGATCACCTACTTGCGCTCTTAATTCGCGGTAAAGTGTACTTGCAATAAGACTTTTACCCGAAGCAGAAGCTCCAGCGATACCTACAATTGTGCACTGATGTGCTGTGTCAGCCATAATCAAAAACCTGGTTTGAAATAAAAAGAGGGATAACGTAATAATATGTAAATATTACGCTAGCGCAGATTATAGTTTTGAAATCACTCTGGTTCCAGCGTAAAACCAGAAATCTATTCGTTTTTTATCAAAAACAGTCGGAAATCGCATATAAAAAATGGAAAGCCAATGGCTCTCCATTTAAATCAGCAAATAACTCAACGTATTATTTTACTGTCATTACACTGCGCGGAAAGAAATTTCCGTTGGGATTGCATCGCCATCCCAATACATTTGAGCAGACACTGTTGACGCGATTTCGCGATAAATATCAGCAAACTCGCCTTCAGGATCACGCATCACTGTTGGTTGCCCACGGTCTAAGTCTTCACGTAAAGAGATATGAAGAGGAACTTGACCTAATAATTGGCAATGATATTTCTCTGCCAATTTCGCCGCACCACCAGTACCAAAGATAGGTTCAAGGTGACCACAGTTACTACAAATATGTGCGCTCATGTTTTCAATAATACCTAATACAGGTACATTGACTTTCTTAAACATGACGATCCCTTTCATTGCATCCACCAGCGCGATATCTTGTGGTGTTGTTACCACAACCGCAGCGGTTACAGGGATATTTTGAGATAAGGTTAATTGGATATCACCTGTTCCCGGCGGCATATCGATAACGAGATAATCCAAATCAGGCCACAGCGTATCTTGGAGCATTTGCATTAATGCTTTGCTCGCCATAGGACCACGCCATACCATTGCATTATCATCTGTAACTAAATAACCGATAGAGTTAGATGCTAAACCATAAGCCATAATCGGTGCCATATGTTGTCCATCAGGAGACGTTGGACGCTCCATTGTGGTACCCAACATATTCGGAATAGATGGCCCATAAATATCAGCATCAAGAATACCTACTTTAGCGCCTTCTTGTGCAAGAGCTAATGCAAGGTTAACTGCTGTACTTGATTTACCAACGCCACCTTTACCAGAGCTCACAGCAAGAATATTACGCACACCATTAACGCCTGGTAGATCATTTGCACGGCGTAAGGTTGAAATATTGTGCTTGAGTTTCCATTCAATGGCTTTTGCACCAGTGATGTTGCGAAGTTCAGCTGTTTTTTCTTCGATTAGGACTTGGAAAGGTTTTTTCCAAACAAATGGCATCACTAACTCGATATGAAGAACATCGTCAATCATCGCACATTGATGTAATGCTTTTAGAGAAAGCAGATTACGCTTCAATGTCGGGTGTTCAAAAGTAGACAAGACACCTGAAACTTTTTCGTTCAGAATCTCAGGGGTGGTCTGCTCGGGGGATTTATCACTCATCCCGGCTCCTCTCGTTTTCATTATTTATTAAATATATGAGTGCATCTATCATATCAGATAGTAGATGACTACGTTAATGCCTTACCTCAATTTGCCAACTGAAATTTCTCTTGCAAAAACTCGATTATTGCCCTAGCGACATCATGACGGATCGGTTAACATCAAAGTCCCTTTTATTAATTTTATGGAAGTAAGATCCTTACTATGTCTCACGTCGCGAATAAATTATTGGTAACCTGCGCGTTACCTTATGCTAACGGTTCAATTCATCTCGGTCATATCCTTGAGCACATTCAGGCTGATATCTGGGTCCGTTATCAACGAATGCGCGGCAAAGAAGTTCATTTCATCTGCGCTGATGACGCCCACGGCACGCCAATTATGCTGAAAGCTCAACAACTGGGTATTACACCAGAAGCCATGATTGAAGAAATGAGCAAAGAGCATCAGCAGGATTTTGCTGGCTTTAATATCAGTTACGACAATTATCACTCTACACACAGTGAAGAGAGTCGCCAATTATCGACTAAAATTTATCTTGCACTGAAAAAAAATGGTCACATCAAAAGCAAAACTATTTCTCAGCTTTATGATGAAGAAAAAGGCATGTTTTTGCCTGACCGCTTTGTAAAAGGCACTTGCCCTAAATGTAAAGCGCCAGACCAATATGGTGATAACTGTGAAGTTTGTGGCTCTACTTACAGCCCAACCGAATTAATCAACCCACGCTCTGTTGTATCAGGTTCAACGCCTGTTATGCGTGAAACTGAGCACTATTTCTTCGACTTACCTGCATTTAGCAATATGTTACAAGAGTGGATACGCTCTGGCGCTCTGCAAGAGCAAGTTGCAAATAAAATGCAAGAGTGGTTCGACAGCGGTTTACAACAGTGGGATATCACTCGTGACGCACCTTATTTTGGATTTGAAATCCCAGATGCACCGGGTAAATATTTCTATGTATGGCTAGATGCACCAATCGGCTACATGAGTTCTTTCTTAAACTTATGTGAAAAACGTGGTGATTTAAGTTTTGATGAGTTTTGGAATAAAGACAGCAAAGCAGACCTTTATCACTTTATTGGTAAAGATATCGTCTATTTCCACAGCTTATTCTGGCCAGCCATGTTAGAAGGCAGCGAATACCGCAAGCCAACCAACCTGTTTGTTCACGGTTATGTCACTGTAAATGGCGCGAAGATGTCAAAATCTCGTGGCACCTTTATTACAGCGCGTGCTTATCTTGATCATTTTGATGCAGATTGCCTACGCTATTACTATGCAGCAAAACTTTCCTCACGCATTGATGATATTGACCTAAACTTAGAAGACTTTGTTCAACGTGTTAACAGCGATATTGTTAATAAAGTCGTTAACCTTGCATCACGTACAGCAGGTTTTATCAGCAAGCGTTTTGATGGCAAATTAGCAGATTCTTTAGATGATGCTAAGCTTTATCAACACTTTGTTGATATGAAAGAAACTATCGCACAGTCATTTGAAAATCGTGAATTTGGTAAAGCAGTTCGTGAAATCATGGCATTAGCGGATGAAGCCAACCGCTATATTGATGAAAAAGCGCCGTGGGTTGTAGCAAAACAAGAAGGTCAAGATGCACAGCTACAAGCTATCTGTACAATGGGTATTAACTTATTCCGCGTACTGATGACATATCTGAAACCTGTTTTACCTTCATTAACAGAACGTTCAGAAGCCTTTTTGCAAACCGAATTAACATGGGATGCGCTTGCACAACCACTTTTAGGTACAGAAATCACCAAATTCAAAGCACTGTTTAACCGTATTGAAATGGATAAAGCCAATGCAATGGTTGAAGCATCTAAAAGCACCATTGCACCTGTAAAAGAAGTCACAGGACCATTAGCAGATTCACCAATTCAAGAAACGATTAAGTTTGATGATTTTGCGAAAATCGATATGCGTATCGCTGAAATTAAACAAGCTGATTTTGTTGAAGGATCAGATAAGTTACTGAAGCTAATTTTGGACTTAGGTGGTGAGACTCGCCAAGTCTTTTCTGGCATTCGTACAGCATACCCAGATCCGAAAGTGTTGGAAGGTCGTTTAACGGTAATGGTGGCAAACTTAGCACCTCGTAAAATGCGTTTTGGTATTTCAGAAGGCATGGTAATGGCGGCAGGACCTGGCGATAAAGATATCTTCTTACTTAGCCCAGATTCTGGTGCAAAACCGGGTCAGCAAGTGAAATAACAACCAAGATTCATTTGCCAAATCAATAAATGGCGGGGTTCTATAAGAGCCCCGCTCTTTTTTTATTGTGATCCGTAGCACACTTTCAAAATCGGTGTATGATAAATCTGTTAGTTGATTTGGGACACTTACTTATGAAATCTAAACGGGCACGATTGCAGATTACACTTTGGCATTATCTACGATCTTTTTTGGTACTTTATCTTTGTCTCTTTGCGGGTAATCTTATTTCAGCCCTTCTACCCTTCGCGGTTCCAGGCAGCATTGTTGGCTTACTTATTCTCTTCGGTTTACTTGCTTTCCAGCTTATCCCTTTGCGCTGGGTTAAACCGGGTGCCAATATCCTCTTAAAAAATATGACATTACTCTTTATTCCTATCGGAGTGGCAGTAATGAATTATTATGACTTATTAAGTCAGCAACTTTTCCCTATTGTTTTAGCAAGTGTGGTAAGTACCTTTGGTGTTATGGCATTAGTCGCTTATTGCTCACACTATGTTCACCGTGAGCGCATTATCGTGGGTGCAAAACCTGACATAGTTGAGGACGTTGTAGAAAAAACGCAACAGAAAGACGACGATACAGCGTTAAGTGAGAAGAAAAAATGTTAATGTTAATGAATATTTGGTGGTCACTTCCTTTAACCATAATTGTCTTTTATTTATCACGTAAACTTGCTGCTCGTTATAAATTGCCTATATTGAACCCCTTGCTTATAGGTATTGCGGTTATTATTCCTATTTTATTAATCACTCATACACCTTATGAGCATTATTTTGCCGGTAGTCGTATTTTAAATGACTTATTGCAACCGGCTGTGGTTGCCTTAGCCATTCCACTTTATCAGCAATTACACCAAATTCGCGCACAGTGGAAATCGCTGATCAGTATTTGCTTTATCGGTAGTATTGCCGCAATGGTCAGTGGTACTGCGATTGCCTTATGGGCAGGAGCAACACCCGAAATTGCTGCATCAATTTTACCTAAATCAGTGACAACACCTATCGCAATGGCTGTCGCAGATTCCATCGGTGGTATTCCTGCAATCAGTGCTGCATGTGTTATTGCAGTAGGTATTTTAGGTGCCATTTTTGGTCACACACTCTTTAAAATACTGCGTATTCCTACTCACGCATCTCGTGGTTTAGCAATGGGAACCGTTTCTCACGCAGTGGGAACAGCAAGAGCGGCTGAAGTCGATTATATTGAAGGTGCTTATAGCTCACTGGCATTAATGACCTGTGGGATTATTACTTCCCTTACAGCGCCATTTATCTTCCCTATTATTTTGCATCTTTATAGTTGATACCTTTCTTATTCTCCATTCTTAAATCCTCGATTTAATTAAAGTTATTTCGGGGATTTTTACTATAAATTTGAGATACATCTCTCAATTAATGAATTTGTTGCAATTGTTTCATTGAAAATATGATTTTCATCACATATAAGAATGGGTAAAGATGCCTAGAATCTTATAATACAGAAAGATTAATGGGAGACTCATGTATGCATACTCGTTTTCAGGCAATTTGGTCAGATTTATCCCCTCAGTTACAACAAGCACTTGCTCCTTATCTTGAGCAGGATGAATTCCCTGCAATGTTTACGGCAGAACAGGTCAATGCCATAAAAACACAGTTACAATGTAATGATGATGCCTTAGCCCTAGCACTTTTACCAGTTGCCGCAGCTTGTGCTGTCGCGCCAATCTCTAATTTCAAAGTGGGTGCGATTGCTCGTGGCGAAAGTGGTAATATCTATTTCGGTGCCAATATGGAATTTGCTGGCGCACCGCTACAACAAACGGTTCATGCTGAACAAAGCGCCGTGACTCATGCATGGTTACGTGGTGAATCTCGCTTAATCTCAGTCACCGTTAACTATACACCTTGTGGTCATTGTCGCCAGTTTATGAACGAATTGAACAGTGGCACCCATATTCAAATTCAGTTGCCGGGTAGAAAAATGGCAACATTAGGCGATTATTTACCTGATAGCTTTGGCCCGAAAGATCTCAATATCACCTCTTTATTAATGGATAAAGTTAATCACGGTTACAAAATTGATAACCCTAGTGAATTAGCACAACAGGCACTACAAGCTGCCAATCGTAGCCATGCTCCTTATAGTGGATCGCACAGTGGTATTGCTGTTCAAATGAAAAATGGCAAAATTTTCCAAGGTAGCTACGCTGAAAATGCCGCATTTAACCCAAGTTTACCGCCATTACAAGCGGCATTAATTTTATTAAATATGGCAGGTGAGTGTGTGATGGATATTGGATCTGCAGTCTTAATTGAAAAAGCAGAGACAATTTTAACGCAATGGGATGCAACACAAGCAACATTAACTGCTTTAGGTTGCCGCCAAATGCAACGCATCACTTTGTAAAAAGTTTTAACTTATTCCTCTAAAAATCTCTCCTAAAAAAAGCATCAGCATGTAAATTTTGCTGATGCTTACCAGAAAAAGTTGTAACAACCGTATCTATCTCTCATTTCCAAGCATAAAAATCATAAAAAAATAACATAAGCTGTACATATTTTTATTATTTTGTAGGATCTACAATTGTCATGTGACTAACTGCCTTACAAGAGTATTTTTCATGGAACTGGAACACGAAAGTAAACGCCCTCTCTACATCCCGTATGCAGGCCCAATCCTGCTTGAATTTCCCCTGTTAAATAAAGGTAGTGCTTTTAGCGATGAAGAACGCAGTACCTTTAACTTACATGGTTTACTGCCTGAAGCAGTAGAAACCATTGAAGAGCAGGTTGAACGCGCTTATCGCCAATATCTTGATTTCAAAAACGATAACGATAAACATATTTACCTAAGAAATATTCAAGACACTAACGAAACTCTATTTTACCGTTTATTAGAATCTCACCTCACTGAAATGATGCCAATCATTTACACACCAACAGTGGGTGAAGCCTGTGAACATTTCTCCGATATTTATCGTCGCGCTCGCGGTTTATTTATCTCTTACCCTAACCGCGCCAATATCGACGATATGCTACAAAATGCCACTAAACAAAACGTAAAAGTGATTGTTGTGACTGATGGCGAACGTATTCTTGGTTTAGGTGACCAAGGTATCGGTGGTATGGGTATTCCTATCGGTAAACTCTCTTTATATACCGCGTGTGGTGGTATTAGCCCAGCTTACACCCTGCCTGTTGTGCTGGATGTGGGAACGAATAATCCACAACGCTTAAACGATCCACTGTATATGGGATGGCGTCATCCTCGTATTACAGGTGATGAATATAACGAGTTTGTCGATGAGTTTATCCAAGCTGTTAAACGTCGCTGGCCAAATGTTTTACTACAATTTGAAGATTTCGCACAAAAAAATGCGATGCCTTTATTAAATCGTTATCGTGATGAATTATGTTGCTTTAATGATGATATTCAAGGCACAGCGTCGGTCACTTTAGGTAGTCTAATTGCAGCAAGTCGTGCTGCGGGTCGCCAATTAAAAGACCAAACTGTCACTTTCTTAGGCGCAGGTTCTGCGGGTTGTGGTATTGCCGAGCAAATCATCGCCCAAATGAAATCTGAAGGTTTAAGTGATGAGCAAGCGCGTGAACGTATCTTTATGGTTGACCGTTTCGGCTTATTAACGGACAAACTGCCAAATTTACTTGATTTCCAAAGCAAACTTATCCAAAAAAGCGAAACTATTGCTGATTGGCAAACCGAAAGCGATGCGATTTCACTGTTAGAAGTGGTTAAGAATGCAAAACCAACTATTTTGATTGGTGTTTCAGGACAAGCTGGCTTATTCACTGAAGAAATTATTCGTGAAATGCACAAACACTGTGAACGCCCTATCGTAATGCCATTATCTAACCCAACGTCTCGTGTAGAGGCGCGTCCTGAAGATATTATCAACTGGACTGATGGACAAGCATTAGTGGCAACAGGCAGCCCATTTGCACCAGTTAAATACAAAGATAAAGAATATCCAATTGCACAGTGCAACAACTCTTATATCTTCCCAGGTATTGGATTAGGTGTTATCGCATGTGGTGCCAAACGTGTTACTGATGCCATGCTGATGGTGGCAAGTCGCGCATTAGCAGATTGCTCACCAATGGCAAAAGAGGGTGATGGCTCTCTATTACCTTTACTGTCTGATATTCAACAGGTTTCTCGCTATATCGCAAAACAAGTTGCAAAAGAAGCACAAGTACAAGGTGTTGCTACTGTGACTTCTGATTCAGCATTAGAAGAAGCAATTGAACGTAACTATTGGTCACCAGAGTACCGTATTTACAAAAGAACCTCGTTCTAAGTAGTTTGAAACACTAAGTACCATTCCGAAAAGCGCGTCATTACTTAATATGAGGCGCTTTTTTCTTGCTTCCCTATCGCCGCTCAAGTAGCCTTAACTATTATGAAAGTCATTCGTTGTTTGCGTCATTAAGGCAAGGACATGCTAAAACGCCTCATTTATCTTTTTCTTACACTTTTTATTCTACTTGCAGTCACCTTGATTGCCTGCGATCGCTGGATCGGGTGGAAAACCAATCCCTATATATTTGAAGACGTGGATACATTACCTGCTAAAAAAGTGGGCATGGTGTTAGGCACATCAAAGTACTATACCAGCGGTTATATAAATCAGTTTTATCAATATCGCATCCAAGGCGCTGTAAATGCTTATAATAGTGGCAAAATTCAGTATTTATTGCTCAGCGGCGATAATGCAAAACATAGTTATAATGAGCCAAATACGATGCGTAAGGATCTCATTAAAGCGGGCATTCCTGCCTCTCGTATTGTGATGGATTTTGCAGGCTTCAGAACACTTGATTCAGTAGTACGAACAAAAGAGGTATTTGGTACAGATGGATTTACCATTATTACTCAGCGTTTTCACTGTGAGCGAGCTGTTTTTATCGCATTAGAAAAAGGAATTGATGCGCAGTGCTTTGCGGTTGCATCGCCTAAAAGCATGTTTAAAGTACGTGTACGTGAAGTATTTGCCAGAGCAGGTGCAATGATTGATGTTTATATTCTAAACCGCGAACCGCGCTTTTTAGGGCCGCCAGAAACGATCCCCGCAATACAATCTATTCCTGAAGGCATTAAAGGTTATCCTGCAGTTTCACCAGAGGAAGTCGAATCACTTCCTCTAAATGAAAATAATCATGAAAAAAGCTAAAAGAATTGTGCTAATTTCGAGGCTGATTTACGCCAAATCCACTCTATTGGCCCTTGTGGAAAATAACGTAACCAAATCACAGCAAAAGTAATATTGATTGCCCAAATGACGGCAACAAAAGGCATCAGTTCAGGTAGAGTAAATTGATTAAATAGCCCCATACGCTGAAATAAATAAATACCGATAACACTTTGCATTAAATAGGTTGTTAACGCCATTTTGCCAACACAACGTAAAGCATAGGCAAAATAAGAGTGCTGAATAATATTCCAGCTCCAATAAAACAGCGCAATATACCCCAAACTTTGCATCACTTGGATCAACATAGTTAAAGGTTGTGCAAAAATAGCCGCCCAGCGGTAATCCCAATCAAGGTAATAATCCACCAGCACAATAACCGTTTGTAAGCTTAAACTAATTGTGAGGAAATAAAGTGCCACATGACCATAATGAGCGCGACTAAATTTCTGCTGCAACCACCCTGATGCCATTAATGCAGAACCCATCAACATCGCACCAAACAAAAACCAACTATATTGACGTACTAGATTAAAGACAAAAAGACTTAGTTCATTCAAACGATAATAAACACTATTTAAATAAGGCCCTGTTTTCCAATCTGATTCAGACAATTGAGAGTATGGCGTGCTATACCAAACGGTATCAATAAAATCACGATAATAGTAAAACAGCGCACCTAAAATCAGTGCACCACAAAAATAGAGTATCGCTCCCAATATAAATTGGTGCTTTGTTGCGATTGATTTGATAAACACAAAAACAAATAAACCACACATACTATATGGAAATAAAATATCCCCTTCCCAAATAAATAATGTGTGAATAACACCAATTAATGCCAGTACAACTAATCGCGATAAATTAAAACGAGTTCCTTTATACAAAAGGAGATAAAGCGTACCACCAAATAACAGCGCAAAAATAAAGAGGAATTTTCCTTGAGCAAACAAATTTAATGCCATCCATGTTATACGATCACCAAAAGAGGCTTCTCCCGAATGTAATGGATTAAATGAAGCCACTCTTAATAATGCAAAACCTGAAATATTGAGCAATAAAATGCCAAGGATCGCCATTCCTCTCAACGCATCGAGGGCTTCAATACGTTGATGAGACGATTCATTCATTTTTATTTAAATCTCAAAGATGACGAACAGCGCGCAGAAACTCCTGACGCGTATTTTGACTAGATTTAAATAACCCGCCTAATGAAGTTGTTGTTGTTGCACTAGTTGCATCACGAATACCACGAGCTTTAACACAATAGTGAACCGCATCAATAGAAACAGCCACATTTTTTGTGCCTAGTAACGTTTGTAATGCGATAAGGATTTGCTGTGTTAAGCGCTCTTGAACTTGAGGACGCTGAGCAAAGAATTGCACAATTCGATTAATTTTAGATAACCCAATCACTTTATCTTTCGGGATATAAGCCACAATGGCTTTACCATCAATGGTGACAAAGTGGTGTTCGCAAGTACTTGTTAATGTGATATCTCGTACTGTCACCATTTCATCAACTTGCATTTTATTTTCGATTAGTGTGATTTTTGGGAAGTTGTGGTAATCCAGCCCTGAGAAAATTTCATCAACATACATTTTAGCGATACGACGAGGAGTTTCAGCTAAACTATCGTCGCTTAAATCTAGATTTAACAGCTTCATCACTTCTGTCATATGATGTTCAATTTGCTGTTTGCTCTCACTTGGAGAGAGTTTCGGTTCACGAAGAGGCGTTTCCAAACCGCGTTCAACTAACGCAGCGTGCACCCATTGCGCCTCTTTACTTAATGATGACATTGGACTCTCCGATAAACACATTAATTAAGTAGCCGTTATCGCTCTTAGCAACAACAGCCTACACTTTAGATGACCTCAATCACATTATCCAGCAATACCGCATTTTTCGTTATGAAATTATTGCATTTTTGTATGAGCTATTTTTAGTTTAAGCCTGATTTTTTTCTTTTAAACACACCAGAAAACCACCGATTATCAATACAATAAAAGCGACATAAAGTGCAGGTTCTAATTTTCCCGTCAATGCTGTTGAAAGTGAAGAAATTACAGGGCCAACTAACTGTCCGATGGCATAAAAAGTGGTGAGTAAACCCGCCATATAACGCCCATGTTGAGGCGCTAATTCACGACCTCGTAAAAACGCCAGTTGTACTGCACACATTAAGCCGCCACCAATTAAAAATGCCCCTATCGCCAACCCAGTAATGGAAGGAACCCACAGCGCAATCAGTATGCCTAACGCTTGTAACCAAAGCGTAATGGCTAAGCGTAACTGCGTGTTTAATACATTACGAGTGAAAATAGCGATCCCAATACATAATGCCGCAGAAGCACCAAAAACAGGCCAAACAAATTGCGCAATTAAGCTCCCTGGAAAGCGTTCTGCTGCCATTTGAGAAAGAAAAGTTGCGGGTAAAATATAGCCAAACCCAGCAAAGGTATAACCCCAAATCAGCCTTTTTATCGCTGGCGTAAGCGTTAAAGAGGTAACTTTTACTTCTTCTCTGCTCATTGTCCAAGGCTTTGGAAGATGATAGCTCACATATATGGCACAAATAAAAGCAAGAGAACCATAAATTAACCACCCTGCCGCCGCACTCATTTGCCATTTCATAATTAACACAGCAAGAATACCGCTGATAAATATACCGGCCCCCGTTCCTGCATAAACAGCCACACTTAATATAGGTTTATTTAGGCGAGCCAGTAACTCGTTAGCCCATGAAGCCACCAGCACTAATGTCCAGCCACTTGCCCAACCAATAAAAAAGCGTGCAATACTATGTGTAAAAGCATCATTTAAAAAAGCAGACAACAGCGTGATGATCACGGCTCCCCAAAGACCCGCCCACAAGCGATATCCCACACCTTTAACGGCTCTCATCGCATCATAGGAGCCTGCAAGATAACCAAGATAATTAAATGCAGCGACAATTCCCGCACTTGTTAACGTCAATTGATATTCTGCAATCATCAACGGCACTTGCGGTGTAAAGGTAAAGCGCCCTATTCCCATTGCAACCACTAAAGCAAGAAACCCGCTAAACGCGATATGAAAAGCTTGTGCTGAATGACTTTGGTGATTTGAAGTATTCATGGATATCCATTATTTTGTTTTATCATTTTAAATGTGCTGCTTATTAATAACAGAATAGTTAACATATTAAACCCAATTAACTAACATTTCCGCAATAAGAAGTTTCATTTCTTTCTATTCACAAGATGATCTCTGACATGATGATGTTCATCGTGATAGATTAGTATCATGAAATAAAACAGAACATTTCGATAGATCTTGGAGTATATGATGAGTCAATGTCACGTTAGCGGTTTATTATCTCTTGATGAAGCGCTAGAAAAACTACTTGAAAAACCGTTGGCAATTACCAATACCCTTAACATTCCATTAAATAACGCCGCAGATTATATTCTAAGTGAAGATATTACCTCTCCACTGAATGTGCCGCCGTTTGATAATTCGGCAATGGATGGTTATGGACTTCGTTACGCTGACTTAGAAGCTCAAACTCCACTTCCTGTTGCGGGTAAATCGTTCGCGGGTATTCCTTTTGAAGGAGAACTTCCTGCTGGGCAATGTGTACGCATTATGACCGGGGCAATGGTTCCTGCTGGTGTTGATACTGTCATTATGCAAGAAGAAGCCGAAGTGACCGAACATGGTGTCCGTTTTTCACAGCCTGCTAAAAAAGGTCAAAATATTCGCCGTATTGGTGAAGATATTAAAGAAAATGACATTGTATTACCTGCTGGCACTAAACTTTCAACAGCACAATTACCTTTAATCGCCTCTTTAGGTGTGGCAACAGTACACGTTTATCGTCGTTTAAAAGTTGCTGTTTTCTCAACGGGTGATGAATTACAAACTATCGGTCAGCCATTAAAAGCGGGACAAATTTATGATACCAACCGCTTTGCGGTACGTTTAATGCTTGAAAAACTAGGATGTGAAGTTTTAGATTTAGGCGTTATTCCTGATTCACCAGAAAAACTGCGTGAAACCTTTAAAAAGGCTGATCAAGAAGCAGATTTAGTCATCAGCAGTGGTGGTGTTTCTGTAGGTGAAGCCGATTATACCAAACAAATTCTCGATGAAATTGGCGAAATTGGTTTTTGGAAATTAGCCATTAAACCAGGAAAACCCTTTGCTTTTGGTCGATTACACAATGCATGGTTCTGCGGATTACCGGGTAATCCAGTATCAGCAACCGTGACATTCTATCAATTGGTTCAACCGTTAATTGCACGCCTATCTGGTTTTAGCCATTGGAAAGCACCGCAACGTTTCCAAGCTATTGCACAATCTCCATTGAAAAAATCAGCGGGTCGTCTTGATTTCCAACGTGGTATTGCCAGTATTAATGCCGAGGGCGTATGGCAAGTGGAAACATCTGGGCATCAAGGTTCCCATGTTTATAGCTCCTTTAGTGCCGCTAATTGCTTTATCGTTTTAGAGCGTGAACGCGGTAAAGTTGCAGCTGGCGAAACGGTTACTATCGAGCTATTTAATTCTCTATTAAAAAGCGAATAGCCTTTATGAGTATTGAATTAACGGATGAAGAAACCCTACGCTACAATCGCCAGATTGTATTAAGAGGCTTTGATTTTGATGGTCAAGAGGCGCTGAAAAGTGCCTCTGTACTGATTGTTGGTGCAGGTGGCTTAGGATGTAGTGCATCACAATATCTTACAGCCGCGGGTGTGGGAAAACTCACTTTATTAGATTTTGATACGGTTTCCCTTTCTAATCTTCAGCGACAAATTCTTCATCGCGACGCCACGATTGGTCAACCAAAAGTACTATCTGCGAAAGCAACATTAGAAGCCATTAATCCTCATGTCACAATAGAAACCGTTGATGCATTACTTGAAGATGAAGCTTTAGCGGAGCTTATTAGCCACCATAACCTTGTTATGGATTGCACTGATAATGTGACAGTGCGTGAGCAACTTAATCGCCTCTGTTTTCGTCAGAAAAAACCGCTCGTTTCTGGTGCGGCTATTCGGATGGAAGGTCAAATCAGCGTATTCACTTATCAAGATGAGGAGCCTTGCTATCGCTGTTTAAGTCATCTTTTTGGTGATAATGCTTTAAGTTGTGTTGAAGCTGGCGTAATGGCGCCTGTTGTAGGCACTATTGGTACTTTACAAGCCGTTGAAGCCATCAAACTGCTTACAGGGTATGGTGAACATTTACATGGCAAGGTGTTGATATTTGATGCAATGCGAATGCAATTTCGTGAATTCAAATTACCTAAAAATCCACATTGCGAAGTGTGCTCCACCAATTTGCCAGACAAATAACCACGTTTATGCTTGAATAAGGTAAGTCTATCTTCTTTAAACTTACCTTATTTCACGCAATCTCTAAGTTGTATTCATATTCATCATTAAGTCGATGTAACAAGCTTGTAGTATTCACTCTGATTTAATTCTACTATGACCGCCCGCGTCAAAACGCAACAGGATGCCCTATAAACAAAATAATCATTTAAGCACGCATTCTACGTGCTAAAAAAGCAATACAAGGTAGAAGAATGACATTTCAAATTGCAGACACTCTCTATTACAACGGACTTATTTATACCGCTGATCATAATGACACTATTGTTGATGCTATCGCGATCAGCCAAGGTGTGATTATTGCTTCAGGTAAAAAAGAGGGGTTACTTTCTTACTGTAATGAAAATACTGAGCAGATTGATTTACAGGGAAGAATGGTCATGCCGGGCATTATTGATGCACATATGCACCCATTTTGGGGAGGCGCAACACTAGCGGGTTGCCATCTTGATTATCAATCACTCTCTATTGATGACATTTTATTACGTATTCAGAAATACCTTGATGAAAACTTTATTGATAGTGATACCGAATGGTTAAAAGTATCCGCATGGTATCGTGAAGGTATGCAACCTGAAGGTGTGCAAATGACACGCTATCACCTTGATACCTTAAATACGACTCGCCCTATTTTGCTCTTTTCTAGCGATTGTCATAGTGTTCTTGCTAATTCTCGCGCTTTAGAGCTGTTAAATATCACCACTGAAACGCCCGATCCTCCTGATGGAAATATTGAACGTGATGGTGATAGAACACCGATTGGCATTCTTGAAGATGCGCCAGCAATGCAAGCCATTGATAGCTTGCCTCCATTGACTGAAGCTCAAAATTTACAAATAGCTCGCCATGTTCAAAAATTATTAAATAAACAAGGCGTGACCACGATTATGGATGCTCGTGTGGGTGAGCCTCAATTACGCGCCTTCAACACGTTAAGACAAGCAGGTGAATTAACCCTGCGCATAGAGAATGCCGTTGAAATCACGCCAGATGATGTACCTTGTATTGAAGATATTCCAAGCGCTGTATGCCATGCTGTCGCTCGTTTTTCGCAATGGCATCAAATCAGCGAAGGTGCTCAACCCAGTGTTGCGATCCGCCATATCAAACTTTTCCTTGATGGTGTATTACAAGCGCCGATTATGACAGCGCGCTTGCACTCACCTTATCGTATTAACGTTGGCACTGATGATACGCCACACTGGCAAGACTCTGAACATATTGGCGATCTCTATTTCTCACCTGAAATTTTAACACCGTTAGTCACAGAAATTGCCCGTGCTGGTTATCACCCTCATATTCATACTGTTGCTGAAGGTGCAATTAGTACGGCACTTGATGCTATTAGTGCAATGCGCAAAGCCTTACCTAAAAAAGACATAAGACCAGGGCTTGCACATAATGAATTGATGTGTGAAAAAGATTATGCCCGTTTTACACAACTAAAAGCCTTTCCTTTCCTCTCCTTCCAATGGGCAGCAGCAGAACAGAGTAATATCGAAAAAGATATTGAAATGCTAGGTAAATCTCGCTGTGACTATTTAGAGACTGCTGGCAAGTTTATTGATGCTGGCGTTACTGTTGCTTTTGGTAGCGATTGGCCAATTGATCCACTTAATGAATGGTACGATTTTAAAGTTGCGATGACTCGCCAAAAAGATGCAGCAAGCCCACGCCTTGATAATGATCGTAACCTTACGTTAATTGAAGTCCTACGTGCTGCTACCATTAATGCCGCTCAGGCATTAGATATGGATAAACAAATTGGATCATTAGAAGTCGGAAAATTTGCCGATTTAATCGTATTAGATAGAAACCTGTTTGAAATATCGGCAGAAGATGTTGAAAATGTCAGGGTATTGTGTACGATCATTGCGGGGAAACCCACAATTTAGCTGAATAATATAATTAATAAACCCGCTTAAAAAGCGGGTTTATTTTTATCATCGCACTTAACATAATAAAAAATAAGATAAATTTAATAGAATTATAAAGTAATTCCCATCATTGTGCTGACTTCTTTTAATCCTTCTCGCTCATAAAAACGTTTAGCTGCACCATTTTCAGCTAATACAGACAATTCGAGATGCGTCATTTTTTCTGATTTTGCCCACTCTTTCATTGCGGTCAACAATAAACGACCTACGCCTTGGCTACGTACCGTAGGATCAGTAACGATATCGTAAATATAAGCATATTTACGTTGAACCAAGCAGTTAAACATAGGTGTTTCTTGAATTTGAGCAATACTGAATCCAACCACTTTACCGTCTAAATCTGCCACTAAAAGATGAAATTTATTATTTTGAATACCATTAATAATAAAAGCTTCATCTTGTTTACCGGGCTTTAATCTCTCTGGCTGTAATGTTGCCATTTCATCAAATAAATAGATATAAAGAGTATTAATTTCTTCTACATCAGACAATATTGCTTTTCTTATGATTATCATTTTTTACCTTTATTTGTTATAGGTTTTTACTGGAGGTGCAATATATGTTTCAAATTTATCTAATAATTGAATAGGGCATTGTTCCACAATAGCCATATGGCGATATTTTTCATGTAAGAACTGTTCATCCGCCATTTTATCAATCATCATCAAAAGCGGATCGTAAAATTGATTAATATTAAGTATGCCCAATGGTTTTTGGTGCAAACCAATTTGGCTCCATGTAAAGACTTCACTAAACTCCTCTAATGTACCGAAACCACCGGGTAAAGCGACAAAACCACCAGCCAGTTCTATCATTTTACTTTTACGTTGATGCATTGTTTCAACAACATGCAGTTCGGTCAGATTTTTATGAGATATTTCACGCCCTTCTAATAGCGTAGGAATAACCCCTATCACCTTTCCGCCTTCAGCTAATACAGTATCAGCGAGAGTGCCCATAATACCGACACTGGCACCACCATAAACTAAGGTAATATTACGTTTAACTAGCTCTTTGGCAAAAATAATTGCTTGTTCTTTATAAATAGGTGAAGCGCCTAAACTAGAACCACAATACACTGCGATAGATTTTATTTTACTCATTTCTTTATTCTCTTTTAGCTAGTTAAATCGAGCTTGGAATTATACTGAAGGTATTTTTAATAAAAAAGGTTAAAAAAAGTGTTTTTACGCTTTTTATTTCACATATATATTTAATCATTATTAATGCTTATATTTATGAGAAGTCATTTTTTATTTTATTAAAAATAAATTAAGTTATATTTTAGCTAATCTCACTCAACTAAATTAAAATAAAAAATATTTATTAATGAATAGCTATATTAAAGTCGGTGATTTTATTTTATATTATGCGATCCTTTGTTATCTGCTAACAGAGAACACATAACGATTGATTATTGACGAGGTTTTATAGGATGTTGTCAGCCAGACACTCAGCTAAATTACAGGTGTTTTACCCTGTGCTTCTTTTGCTTCTCTCCATGCTTTCAATTCAAAGTGGCGCATCCCTTGCTAAAAGCCTATTTCCTGTTATTGGTGCTCCAGCTGTAACGGCATTACGTCTATTATTGGGTACTTTAATTCTCTTTTTTATTTTTAAACCGTGGCGACTCAAATTCACTCGAAAATCAATTATGCCACTGTTTCTATATGGTTTATCTTTAGGGGCAATGAATTACCTTTTCTATCTTGCTCTTGAAACCATTCCTTTAGGAATTGCTGTTGCCCTTGAATTTACAGGCCCTTTAGCTGTTGCTATGTTTTCATCGCGCAGAGCCATCGACTTTTTATGGATAATTTTAGTCATTGCAGGCTTAGGATTATTGCTACCTATTGGCGATAATATTCATGGATTAGATCCTCTAGGTATTCTTTATGCACTGGGTGCTGGTGTAGGTTGGGCGCTATATATTGTATTCGGACAACGTGCAGGTAAAGGTTACGGTGCGGCAACAGTTTCAATTGGCTCATTAGTGGCTGCCTTTATTTTCGTTCCTATTGGTATGTTACAAAGTAGTCCTGACATTATGTTTAGCTGGTCAATTTTACCGGTTGCATTAGCCATTGCAATTTTATCGACTGCATTTCCTTACACCTTAGAAATGATTGCTCTTACACGTTTACCCGCTAAAACGTTCGGTACTTTAATGAGCTTAGAACCTTGTATGGGTGCCTTTATTGGTATTATTTTCTTACACGAACATTTGACACTAATTCAATGGATTGCCCTTGCCTTTATTGTATTAGCCTCTATAGGTTCAACAGCAACCATGAAAAATAAAACCAAAATTGAAGAGGTTAAATAATTACTTAACCGTATTTTCTTATAAGAAATAAATATTTATTTAAAAAGGATCTTATGATCCTTTTTTCTTATTCAATAATAACTTTACTGACCTATCATTGCTATTTTGCGCTCATTGTCTTACCCTAAATAGACTATTTCGATAGATTAGATTTTTTTAATAGATGACCTATCAATTTAATAGTATCAATCGATAAGACTAACCATTAATAACTCACTATCATCATTAACAGAAATTAAGATATTGAGTTATTAATTATTTAGGGAGAACGATTATGAGTACTGCTAAATTAGTCAAATCCACACCTTCAACTCTGCTTTATACCCGTAATAACCTCGATGACAGCGTAAAACTGCACGCTATTGAATTATTGCAACAGATGGTGACGCAGTTTATCGACCTATCTCTCATCACAAAACAAGCGCACTGGAATATGCGTGGCAGAAACTTTATTTCTGTTCATGAGATGGTTGATGGCTTCCGCGATACCATTAATCAGCACACTGATGAGTTCGCAGAGCGTATTGTTCAGTTAGGTGGCACAGTATTAGGCACAGCACAAGTTGTCGGTAAAAAAACACCACTGAAAGCTTATCCACTGGATATTCATGATGTGCAAGATCACCTAAAAGCACTGGCTGATCGTTATGCTGTTGTTGCTAATGATATTCGTAAAGCCATTGACGAAGTTGAAGACGAAGATACCGCCGATATGTTTACTGCTGCATCGCGTGATCTTGATAAATTCCTATGGTTTATTGAAGCCAATATTGAAAATTAATCTACGTGTAAAGAGACGTGATTAATATAAAAAAGGCTGCCATGTAAGGCAGCCTTTGTCTATTTTCTGATTGAATTAAAATTTATACACCACACCCGCATTAACACTAAAACCATTCCCAGGGAAAAGTAAGGCATCATTTTTTTTCACTGTTGGATTGGCCAAAGTGCTTGCCGCATAGCGTTTATTCGTAATATTGTCTAAATTCAAATAAGTAGACCACTGATTATCATATTGATAATGTGCATTAAATCCTAATAATGCATAGGGTTTACTCTTTTGAATATTAAGATGGTTACCATGATCAACAGCAACATTTGTGGGTGACCAATACAGTGTAGGACCAAATCTCAATCCATTTAATTGATAGTTAATTTCACCCGAAATAAGGTTTCTAGGAACACCTGCAATATATTTTCGATTATATTCCCCGCCCATAAAACGAAAATCATTATACGTCCATGTTGCACGATAGAGAAAATCACCAACACGAAGCGGTTGAATCGCATTGATACTGAATTCAACACCTTGATGGCGAGTTTTTGCAGGATAATTATAAATATCAACAATATTCCCATTTTGATCGTGGGATGTAATATATTCATCTTTAATAAAACTGCGATAAAGCACCGTACTTAAACCGATATTATCTGTTAATTCAATATCACTACCAATTTCAAAACTGGTTGCTTTTTGAGGCGAAAGTTTTAACAGATTGACCTTATTTAACGGCGCTTTAGGATTAATAATATCATTAAAAGAAGCCGGCTCTTGGCTCATACTGACATTAGCAAATAAGCGTGTATTGTAATTAGGATACCAAATCAGCCCAACTTTAGGTGTTAAGAAATTAAAGGACTGTTCAAGAGAATTATGGCTCGAAAATACATCTCTTTTCGCATGAGTTCCTTTTACATCCAGATTAAACAACACACTGTTACTAATATGTATACCCGCCCCTAAAGACGCATAGATATTTTCAGCTCGTCCATCATATCGTCCTAGCCAGCCTTTGGGATTTTTCTCGATATCATCTTTCATTATCGAGTGATCCCAAGCTAACGCGGCACGATAACTAATATGCTGAGTTTCTAATTTATAATTAAATTGAGCGCCTTTAGTATAATAATTCACAAATTGGTAATGACTGGGTGTTTTGAAATTATCATGTGTTTGTGAATACCACCATCCAAATTGAATATCGTGAGCACCACTATTCCATGTCGATTTATTGGCTATACGTAATTGTTCGACATTTCTATGGGGATCTTTTTTCTTAATTGCAGGTAATACCGCTTTAGGATCATTCTCAACCATTTGTAAGGTTGCTGGGCCAGGAACATCAAAACGCAGATCAGTCCAATTAATCCATGTTCTATTTTCAAAGTTGTCTGAAGTATACCCGAGTGTTGAGCGCATTGTTTTACGTTGAGAAGCAGAGTGCTCTCGATACCCATTATAATGGTCATAACTTAGACTTATTCTGGCATCAATAGGATGATCATCACTATAACCGCCTAACGCCATTTGTAGACCTTGACGCCCAAAAGAACCTTGTTCATAACGCAATTGATTTTGATTATTTCGTCCTGTATAGGTGATAAAATCAAGCTCTCCCCCTAAGTTATTGCTTTGCAATTGTGTACTATTTGTACCGCGGCGAATGCTAATAAATTGTGCATCTCGTACATCAATCATACTTGAGTGAAAGCTACCATCGGCTTCATTAAGAGGCAGTCCGTCTTGGAGTAATAATACCCCTCTAGAAAGTGGCGCACTTTGAACACCTGAGCCTCGAATACTTAAACGAGGTTGATCTAATCCACCAAATAAACTTTGTATCACGATACCTGGTTGATCCTTTAAGGCATCATTCAACGTTAATAAGCGATTTTCATGATCAACCGTAATTAAATTAGTTCCCCCTGCTATATTGCTTATTTTTTCAGCTTCAATGTTATAAATACGATTTGACGAATGACCTTCTTTTTGTCCACTGACAATAATATGTTCTGGTTTATTTTCATTCGCTTGGGAATAACTCAATATTGGTGTAATCGAAAGCAAAGAGGAAGAAATAAACCACAAGGATTTTTTTAAAATAGGCATATTTATCGTTCTATTTATCATTAATAAAAGAATAAAAAAGAGTATTTTCTTGGTTTTATTTATAAAAAATGCCCAATTAAATTGGGCATTAAGTTAATTAATGTTTGTCGTCTTCATGTTCAATAATACGGAAGTTTTCGCAGATAAATAAATAAGCGAGCGCCCCCATTGAAACCAGACCAAGAGTGATAGTTAATTCTGGTAGCGATGGCCAATAAGAGACACCCGTTGATGTCACCATACCTGTCACCACAACGTTATAACGGTTTAAAATAACCCCCGAAGCGACTAGCGCACCAAAAGTTACCAGCCAGCCTCGACGTTTTATTAATGGTGAGAAACAGATAATTAACGGCACAATAACGCCAAAACCAACTTCAATCCAAAAAAATAAAGATTCAAAGCTGCCTTCGAAAAGGTAATGCACTTTACCTTCTGCAATAATACTGCCGAATTTCAACGCTAAATAAACCAGCATTGCATAACCTGAAATTCGAACTAAACCACTTAATACCGACATTGGCACTTTGTGATTAAACGCTCGGCCTGCTAATGCAGTTTCAACTGCGATCATTGCAGGGCCAACAAAAAACGACGAAATTAAAAATTGGAAGAAAATAATTGGCGACCACCATAATGGATGCAGTTTATCGACCATTAATAAATAAAGCGCCCCAAGTGATGATTGATGCATTGATGGAATTGCAATACCAATGACTAACAATACCGGTAATATTTTACGGAAAAAATTATGGTATTTTCGTCCAACTCGTTCAGTTGCCACTTCTCCAAATTCAATTAATTGCACACTGGTATAAACAGAGACGCAAATAAAGACTTCAAAAAGCACTGAGCTATGCCCTTGAGAAACTAATGGACGCCAGAAATTCCACCACTGCCCGATATCAAGGAAAAGCCCGACCATCACCAATAAATAACCAATTAATGACGTTAATGCTGCACTTCGAGCAATACTTGAAAATTGTTCTTGTTTAAATACGTAAACAATTAACGCAGTACCATACCCGCCCCCAGCTAACGCCACACCGCACATCACGTCAAAAGAGATCCAAAGCCCCCAAGGCCATTCATCATTAAGATTGGTCACTAATCCCAATCCTGTGACTAAGCGAAATAAGATAAGCCCTACGGCAATCAAACTGATAGCAACAAGCACCCAGCGCACTGGTGTCATAGGAAAACGCCACTTACCAAAGTGGGTCGAATTATCGATAACACTCATTCTGATCTCCTTGTTTCTTCATCAGTACTATTCTGGTTATGCTCTAGATGCTGATGCGATTGCTCATCGCGGCTCACTTTATCTTTTCTGTGATTAAACATGGCAATACCACCCAAAATCACAGCCCAAGTAGCGCCTGCTATCGGCGTATATTTCATAAAATCAGAGGTATAAGAAGAGAGTGGTTTTTCCGTTAATCCCGTTTTAAAGCCAAGCTGTTCAAATGGCACATCGGAAATATAGAGCCATTCAGTCCCCCCCACTTCTTTCTCACCATAAATATGTTGAACATATTCTGGATTATTCGTGATGGTTTCTCTGGCTTTTTCTAATAAGGTTTGTCGCTCACCAAATACCAAGGCTTGAGTAGGACATACTGCAACACATGCTGGAGATTGCCCTTCTTCCACACGAGATGAGCACATCATGCATTTAGTGACATAAGGAAGTGACTTTTCCCACTCATATTTAGGAATATCAAACGGGCATGCCACCATGCAATATCGGCAACCCACACAGAGATCAGGATAATAAACCACTGGCCCTGCTGGTGTTTTTTGGAAGGCTTTTGCAAAACATGCTGAAGCACACGCGGGATCAATACAGTGAAAACATTGCTCTTTAACATAACGCCAAACCGCTTTATCTTCTTTCTCAACCGTGACTGTTTTGATAACCGTCCAGTTTTCATCCGCAAGTTTGGCATTCTCACCACTTGTAGGTTGTCTGTCTTCTATCCATTTATTTTCGTTGTACATTTTGCATGCAACTGTGCAACTACCGCAGCCGATACACTTTGTAAGATCGACTAATACACCTTTAGACATAATGTGTTTCCTCAATCTTTAAGCTTTTTTTTTGTTAAAATGAATACTGCGATCTTGGTAATGCGTATGAAGCAATTGATGAGCACGTTCACCACAAGGTTCACCTAAAAATTGTTTATAGATACTTTGAATTTCACTGTTTTCATAACTCAAGCGGATTGTGGCGCGTTCATCTTTGCTATAAAGCGCTTTCATGCGTAAAGCACGTATTTCATCAGAAGGCGGTAATGCCGAACGAGGCTGTCCTCCTCCCGCAATACACCCACCAGGACATCCCATAAATTCAACGAAGTGCCACTGTTTTTCCCCTTTTTGAATTGCTTCTAAGACAGGACGCGCATTTCCCATACCAGAGCAAACTGCCACGCGAATTTCCCCCACTCCCGGAATATCCAGAGCGGCTTCTTTAATACCTTCTAATCCACGTACAGGTTGCAAATTAAATAAAGGCTCTGGTGGTCTTTCACCTGTAATAAAGTAGTAACTGGTTCTGACCGCCGCTTCCATCACACCCCCTGTCACGCCGAAAATAGCACCAGCACCACTGTATTCAGACATTAAGCGATCATAATTTGCGGGTTGAAGAGACGTTAAATCGATATTGTGACTTTTAATTAATCTGGCGAGCTCTCTTGTTGTTAGCACGATATCAACATCACGAAGATCAGGTTTTTCCCATAACACACTAGCGCCATTCATTTCAGGGCGTGCCGCTTCTGATTTTTTAGCAGTACATGGCATAATGGCAACAGAGACAATTTTGGTAGGATCGATATTTTGCTCTTTGGCATAATAGGTTTTTATCATCGTTCCCAACATTGTCATGGGTGATTTTGCTGAAGATAAATTAGGGATCAATTCAGGATAAAACATTTCACAGAATTTAACCCAACCCGGCGAGCATGATGTAAATTGTGGTAATACGCCATTATTTTGAATTCGTTGCAGTAATTCTGTCGCTTCTTCCATAATGGTCAGATCAGCAGAAAAGTTCGTATCAAAAACTTTATCAAAACCCAGTTTTCTCAGTGCAGCAACTTGCAGTAACTCAATATCCTTACCCGGCTGCATACCAAACTCTTCACCCAAAGCAACGCGCGTAGCGGGCGCGGTTTGAACAACAACATGCAGTGTTGGATCTAATAAAGCCCTAATCACCTTATCCGTATCATCAACTTCTGTTATTGCACCTGTTGGACACCAAAGCGTACATTGTCCACAATCAATACAAGGAACGCTATCAATTAACGGTAAATCGTAATTTCCCATCACCGTTTGTACTTTTTCACACACCTCAACACATTGACCACATAAAATGCATTTTTTATCATCACGACAAATTGCCACATTATTAGGATCAATAGGAATTCGGCCTCGGACTTGTACAGGAAAAGTGCCTTTTGCATTGTATTGCTCGGGAACCCAGCCAGTACCTCCAGAAATATTACCATCACATCCCGCCGTTACAGCGGTTACCCCTGCCGCAAGACTCATCTTTCCAGCAAATGAAAAGAAAGAACGCCGAGATAATAATTTCTCGTCACTCTCTTCTTTTGTAGGGAGAATAGATTTCATTTTTTACAATGCTCCTGCTTTAATATATAAATAAAACTACCGTTTAAGAGTAGTAATATATAAAGAATTAAAACTTATTTTTGTTAAATATATTTATATGATTTTATTAATAAAAAGATCAATACTTAAAATAAGTATTAACCTTAAAGAACCTAGTTTATTTGAGTAAAAACACCCTATCAGCAATCATCGTTTCATTTAAGAAAATCAGGAGAGATTTTTTTAATTCAATAAGTGATAGGGTGTTTATGAGATATATTGTACTGAAGAGAAATTAAAAAAAAACAGCTTACAACCTTATTAATTAAATATATTTAATTTTATTGATACATATCAAAATAGAAATAAAGTCATAAAAATAACCCTATAAAAAAACGAGAAAATAAAAACAAAAAAGCCAAATAAATCAGTTAATTAAAATGACTGTTATTTTTTATAAATTTATTGAGCATTTATCTTAACTAAATAAAAAAAGATTATCGCATACTATTTAATATAAAATAAATAATTTAAAAAAACATCAGAGTGATAATTTCTAAATAAAGTATTCACTTTTTCTAAATTAATAAAAATAAGAACATTACAATGTAATTGTTTATTTTGTTATAATTATATTAATTTATGTAAAATAATTATTTAATTTTAAATATAAGATATTTTTATTTTTTAATTATTAATAAGATTCATAAAAAATACAAGTTAATAATATCAGACAGAATCTTAAATAAAAACAAAACGAAATGATTAAATATATTTAACCATAAAATGACTTTTATTATTTTAAACAAAAAAACAATTTTTATTTTATTAAGAATAAAAATTTATAGTAAATAGCCTATATTTATTAATAACACATTAATAAATATATCAAAGTAAGTTAGAGAAGCATAAATCACTAACAAAAGTAAAATCTCTATAATATAATAGAAAATCACTTCTCTTTAGGCATATCCGGTTGATAAATTGGAAAAACTGGCAGTGCCGTTAATAAGCGTGAACCGTAGTTTTTTGTTAATAAACGTCTGTCATAAATGACAATTTCACCATGACAGTGATGACTACGAATAAGACGCCCAACTTGCTGAATTAAATTAAACGATGCACTGGGTAAGCTTTGCACTTCAAAAGGATAACGTTTGAGTGATTTTAACCACTCTCCCTCAGTTACAATCACTGGATCAGTCACTGGAGGAAAGGCAATTTTATGGATATGTACCTGCGTTAAGTAATCACCTTTTAAATCTAGACCTTCAGCAAAAGATTGTAAGCCAATTAATACACTATTATCACCCGCATCAATACGCTTGCAATGTGTTTCAACTAATCGATAGCGTGGTTGATCACCTTGTACTAATAAGCATAAACGCAAGTCTTTCACTTCTTCTAAAAAGCCATCCATTGCACGTTGGCTGCTAAATAAAACCAATTGCCCTCGATGATTATTCTCTTCCATTTCTTGGCGAAAATAACGAGCCATCTCTTTTAAATGCTCACGTTCATGGAGCATAGTTGGCTCATAGTGCATTTTGGGGATCACGAGTTTGCCTTGCTTTTGATGTTCAAAAGGCGAAGACAACGTAATAAAGCGATCATCAAATTGCTCGCTTAATCCCGTCAATTCTTGAATACGAGAATAGCTATTTAATGAACGTAATGTTGCAGACGTAATAACCACATGAGGAATATTTTTCCATAATAATTGCGTCAATTGCTCACTAACCCGAATGCCAGCACAATGAAAATAGAGATGAGACTGTTTTTTATCGTAACGACGAGTTAACCATTTGGATACTGGTGCTTTTGAAGTTTGCTCTAATGTGGCTAAGCGCCAAAGTTTCGCCATATTTTCTAAATAACCCACCATCCTACTGGTAGTTAAAATGGCACGATGTAAACGCACAACGTCTTCTTTCGCTGTCCGTTCTGTTAAATCGTTTAAAATAGCTTCGCCCAGCATTTTTAAACCATCCGTTAGCTTAAATAATGTCTGGCAACTTAACAGAAGTTGTTCAGGTAATTCACCTAACGGGAAGAGATATTCATCTTGTTCACTACGTTCTGGTAATAATGCTCGCGTGAATGTATCAACCTCTTGATAGGCTTCACGTAACTTAGCAATATGAGCATCAAAACGAATAGGATCAGCCAATTTAGGCGGTCTTACAGGAATAAATTGCGCTAAATACTGACTAACATGACGAGTGATATTATCAAGCTGATTATTAAGGGAAACTAAGGTTATTTCCCCTTCGACTTCAAGTGCATCGCGCGCAACATCAGGAATATGATGCCCTTCATCAAGTACCAAAAGCAGATTTTTAGCATCAGGTAACACGGATTCACTTTCCATTGCTGCCATTACTAAAGCGTGATTGGTAATAACCACATCGACTTCATCAATTTCACGACGCGCAATAAAAAAAGGACAACGATGATAATATTGGCAATTACGCCCTAAACAATTCATTTTATCCGTACTGATTTTACGCCATAAACTATCGGTTAATGCTCGTTTATGGTGATCGCGTAATCCGTCCCAGCCGAAACTAGTGAAATCATTTTTGAGCTCTTGGCAAATTTCTCTTTCTGCACTGGTCGCCACATCCACTTTATCTTCAAGCAAAAACATTAAGTCGATTTGCTCGCCTTCAGTGGCACAAATCACATCTAAATTACGAGGGCATAAGTAACGCCCACGACCAAAAGCGCCTGTGAACGTAAGATCAGGAATGATTTTTTTAAGTAATGGCAGATCTTTACTATAAATTTGATCTTGCAGTGCCACATTCGCCGTACTAATTATCAGCGGTTTTTTCTCATCACGGCTAATTGCAATCCCCGGAATAAGATAAGAGAGTGTTTTACCCACCCCAGTAGGGGCTTCAATAACAAGATGGCGCCCCGTTTCATCAGAAAAAGTCTTGGCTACCTCAGCTATCATTTCACGCTGTGGGGCACGCGGAATAAACCCTTCGATATGCTCTGGTAGGGCTTTATACCACTGACTTATTTGATTTTTAACGGATTGAGAAAGGGACATAACCACTCTGTAACTGATTTTAAGAAAGGCGTCATTGTCTCATAACACTGTATAAAAATCAGTAGTTACCTTTGCTTGCATGTTTTTTTCATCAAAGAATGGATAACTTCTCGAAATTATTGAGCTTTGTTATGGATTATTCATTCAACTCTTCATAGTATGAGTATTGGTTACGCAACATCCAAAATAGTCTTATAAAAATATTTTTCTTTTGTTTTATTAAGCACAACAACACCAGTTAAGAGATATCTATAATGACTTCCGCAAAACGCCCTATTTTTAACTTAGAACTTGATTTACTTCGAACCTTTGTCGCCGTTGTCGATGGAAATACCTTTGCTGCAGCGGCGGAATCCGTTTGCCGAACACAATCCGCCGTTAGCCAACAGATGCAACGACTTGAGTCTCTACTTGGAAAAGAGCTATTTGCTCGCCAAGGGCGAAATAAAACACTGACAGAAGCGGGTACACAACTGCTTAATTACGCTCGCCGTATTTTACGCCTTAACGATGAGGCATGCCTTTCACTAATGCATGAAGAGATTGATGGCATTTTAAAAATTGGTTCTCCCGATGACACCGCAAACACGATTTTACCTGAACTTCTCGCTCGTTTTTCAGGCGCTTATCCTCGCTTAATTATGGAAATTATTGTTAAACGTAGTCCGTTTTTAATGTCTATGTTAGAAAACAATGAGCTAGATTTAGCCATCTCTACTGAAGAGCATGTGGGTTATCCTAAAATCGTATTACGCGTTTCACCTTCATTATGGTATTGCGGAAAACATTTTAGATTTGATCTTGATGAGCCGTTACCTCTCGTGGTGCTTGATGAGCCAAGCACTTACCGCGATATGATGATAAATCATCTTGATCAACAAGGTATTCGTTGGCGAATTGCTTATATTGCAACCACACTTTCTGGTGCAAGAGCGGCAGTACGAGCTGGTTTAGGGATTATGGCGCGTTCAATTGAGCTTTCTGGTGATGATTTGCGTATTTTAGGCGAAAAAGAAGGTTTACCTGCTTTACCTGCGATCCGTTATAACCTTTATTTTAATTCTAATAGCCCAGGGAAAGCGGCACAAATTCTGTTTGATTCATTGAAAAATGAACAAAATGAAGTGATTAATCATGCAGATATCACGCTACAACAAGAATAACCAAAAAAATAAATTATTTCGATAACTCATCAAAAAATGAGAAGTAACAAAGACTGGATTTTTCCTATTCTGGTCTTTGTTATTCACTTAACCAAAATTTCTTCGCTAAAACATAGCCCAATACTGTACCATATTGAATAAGAATGGAATAATAGCCACCTTTATTGTAAAAAGCCTATTTGTTCTATCATCACAACGAGGAGAAAATATATGCCCATTTCCGTCAGTGAAATAATGGAAATATTGCCTCATCGTTATCCATTCTTATTAATTGATCGCGTTATTTCTACGCCCGCTGAACTTGCCAGTGGCAAATTAACAGCCATTAAAAATGTCACAACCAATGACACCGTTGTTTTTGGCGAGTTTTACCCACCTTTATTACTCCTTGAAAGCATGGCTCAAGCTTCGGGCATTCTTGCACATTACTACCTTTCACCTATGAGTGAGGATCAGCAATGTTATTTTGCCAGCATAAAGAATGCTCGGTTTTATGACGTAGTAAAAGCAGGCGATCAGCTACTTATTGAGATCCAGTTTCGCCGACAGCGACGCACTATTGTTAGCTTTTCAGGTACGGTGAAAATTGGAGAAAAGATAGTTTGTACATCTGAATTTATGTGTGCAAGACAATAGATAAAGGATTGGCAGATAAAACCAATCCTTCACACAATAATCTTGTTTATACGATTTCAGCTTAACCTTCTATTTTTTAACACGTAATAATTGTGTTATTTCTGAAATAGTTACATTGTCGAAATGCAGTATTTTCTCAACTAATTGTGCCGATTGTTCAGCTTCTATCACCAAAGATGCATTATCGTAAAACTTACTGATCACATCTTTATCTATCATTGGATTCTTCGGGTTACCATACTGAATATCTAATCTCTCCGTGATCTTTTCGCCATTTTTTAATGTCACGAAAATTAACCCGGGAAAATAAGTAGGAAATGGAATTTCTCCTTTTTCGGGATAACGATAACTTACACGCTTCGCTAACGATTGAATATCTTCCCGTTGGAGGTTTTCAGGTAATAATGAAGATAGCGTTAATGCATTATCTAAAAAACCCGCAGCAAATAACCACGGCAAACTAAATTTAGCGCCATAAGCTGTTTGAGGCGCCCATTTTGTTTCAGGTGGCTCACAAATCAAGGCAGCAGCTACTGGATCGACAACGCACTCGACACTCTCGATATCATCAGCGGTGATCCCTTTTTTCAGCAAATTACGCCCACAATCAACCGTTGCATGAGCAAAATGGCACACCGGATAAGGCTTAATAGAAACATTTAAAAATTCCCATACTTCACCTAATCCCAATGCGACTTGTTCTGGTTGCGCTTGCTCTCGAATACCATGGGTTTGATAAAGGCTATACCGACCTTCAAATATTGTTTCAGGGCCTGTCATTCCACCTTTTGCTAATGATGCGGCGATAATACCTGATTGCGCAGCCCATCCCGCATGAAAGCATTTAGAAGATGAGCTATTAGTAAGATATTCAGCCACTCCAGCTGCTTGGCTTCCTGTTAACCCTAATGCATTCACAGTTTGTTCAGGCGTCAATTTTAATAGTGAAGCGGCACAAGCCGTTGCGCCAAAAATACCAGCAATTGCGGTGGCATGAAAACCACGCTGATGAAATCCACTATGGCTTGCTAAGCCTACTCTCGCCGCGACTTCCCAGCCAATCACCCACGCCGTTAAAATATCTTGTGATGATGCACCGATAGATTCACCCAATGAAAAAGCAATTGGTGTTAATACTGCACTACCATGTGTAATGGAATCGGTATGTGTATCATCAAAATCTAAAGCATGTGCTGCAATTCCATTGGCAAGAGCTGCCACGGTTGTATTTGCCGTTTGTGAACTTCCCCAAATAGGGATATCACCTTGACTATCAGGTAAAAAAGCAACACCTTGTCGCCCTTGAATTGCACTTTGCTGCACACTGCCAGCCAAAGCGACACCTAATGTATCTAATAAATGAATTTTAGCTCGGCTAACAACTTGAGCAGGTAAATCAGAAAATGTGGTTGTGGTAATAAATTGGGCTAACTGCTGACTCAATGTCATAAAAACCTCGAAATTGATAAGAAAAAGCCAGCAATATCACCGGCTTTTAGATAATAAGAAGGTTGGAGGTAATTAATTCACTTAGTCATTTAACCAGCCAGAGGCTTTGGTTTGTGCAACAACGCGATCAACCTGAGCTGGCGCATTACCCACATAAGTCGTTGGATCTAACAATGCATCAAGTTCTTCTTGCGTAATATGATCACGAATACGTGTATCACGATTAATTGCTTCTACGAAAGTAATGCCCTCTTCTTGCCCTGACATTGATGCTTCATACACAATTTCATGTGCCGTTTGTTTACCTGCTTTATCAGATAATGCAAACATCACGCGTTCAGCCAGCATAAAGCCACCCAAAATATCCATATTTTTGCGCATTTTTTCAACATGAACATTTAACCCGCCTAATACTGTTTTCATATTATCAAAAATAACAGACAGCATCAGACACAGTTCTGGCATGATTTTCCATTCCATTTTCCAGATTGCACCATCACGCTCATGTTGATGTTTCATCATATCGGTTAAAACAGAAAGGTTTGCTTTTAAGGTATTGCTGACACAAGCGGCATTTTCAACAATAGCTGGATTGCGTTTATGAGGCATCGTTGAAGAACCGACTTGTCCTTTGCTGAAAGGCTCTGATAATTCATCAATTTCGTTATGTGCTAATATCAAAATTTCATTGGCAATTTTACCTAATGTACCGCTAATTAAGCCAATCAACATGCCGTATTCGCTAAATCTATCACGTGCAGGTTGCCATGAAATTTCAGGCACACCTAAACCTAAACGTTTTAATACACGCGCTTCTAATTCATCAGCCTTATCACTTAAAGAGGCTTTTGTGCCCACCGCTCCGACGACACTTCCCACAAATAAACGCGGTTCAATTTCTTTAAGACGTTGATAATGACGGGCTAATTCTGTTAACCAAATTGCAGTTTTATGACCAAAAGTGATTGGCAGTGCTTGTAATGCTAATGTACGCCCTACCATGGGTGTATTTCGGTGTTTTTCACTTAGTGATAATAACGAACGACCTAATATTTTGATATCACGAAGGAAAGTATGATGAGCATCTTTAAGTTGCAGTACAAGACCTGTATCAATCACATCTTGTGTGGTTGGTCCAAAGTGAACATATTCACCATAATGTTCAGGGCAAGCATGTTCTAAACCACGAATAGTTGGCACTAATGGATGGCGAGTCAAACGCACTTGTTCTAATACATAATCCATATCGAGCTTTTCAAGCTTTGCGGTGTCTGCAATAACGTTTGCTGCCTCTTTTGGGATCAACCCTAATTCTGCTTGTTCTATGGCTAATGCCGCTTCATAATCAAGCCAATTTTGCATTCTTGTTTTATCAGAAAAAATAGTTCTCATTTCTTCTGTTGACCATAAATTCTTTAATAAAACCGAATCAAAAACGCTGGTTCCCATAATTATTTCCCCTGTTAAAAGAATAATAAAAAAATCGTTTTTTTAATCAAACGACTTGTTAGATTGTTATTTTATTTATGCAATATAATCTCTAAAAAAACACTTTGATAATTTTAATCTAAATTAAAAAATTTCTAATCAATCAAAAAATAACATTAATTCAATGTGTTACAAATAACTCTTTATTTATTAGTTATAACTTTTGAATCTTAAATGTTATTTAAGATTTAATTAGAATAATTAATGCTAAAAAATTAGATGAAGATCATCTTTTTTTAAAAAGAGCTATTTTAAAAATAAATAAGTTTGTTATAAATAATAGAAACAGAATAAGCGCAGAGAAAAAAGTAATTAAAGGTTTTATTTAATTACCGGGGAACTCTATTTCTATATTTGGAGATATTAATAATGAAACAAAATAAACAAACAAAACTGATACACAGTGGACGCCAAGAAATTAAAACCTCAGGTCCAGTTAATCCACCCGTTATGAGAGCCAGCACCATTGTTTTTGATTCTATTAAAAGCTGGCGTGATGTCCGTGATCGTCGTGCAACAGAGCGCGTATTGAGTTACGGCGCTCGTGGTACTGAAACCGCTTTTGCACTGGAAGCTTTAGTAACTGAGCTAGAAGGTGGCCATCGCGCTCAACTGTTCCCTACTGGATTGGCAGCTATCGCTGTAACCATTATGGGATATGCACGCAGTGGTGGTCATGTTTTATTTGCAGATTCTGTTTATGAACCCGTGCGTAAAATTGCCTCTGCTTTTCTTGAACCCAATAACATTGCTTATAGCTTCTTTAAAACAGATGGTTCAGATTTTGAGCAAAAAATTCAAGACAATACACAGCTTATTTTTGTCGAATCACCGGGTTCATTACTTTATGAAATGCTCGACTTACCTGAAATCTGCCGTATTGCGCATGAAAGAAATATTCCTGTTGGTGTTGATAATACTTGGGGCTCTGCATGGCTTTATAACCCACTGGAATTAGGTGCTGATGTCTCAGTTATTGCAGCGACTAAATATTTATGCGGCCACTCTGATGTGATGATGGGAATTATGGTTGCGAATGAAAAAGCATGGGAAAAAATTGGTGCATTGCCTGAAGCATTAGGTCAAGCCAGCAGCCCTGATGATGCAGCATTAGTGCTTCGTGGTATGAGAACACTGGGACAGCGTATTGCAGCTCATGGCAAATCTGCTCTTGCTATTGCGCAATGGCTAGAAACACGCCCTGAAGTTGAAAAAGTATGGTTCCCTGAATTACCTAATCACCCTCGTCATGATTTATGGAAACGTGATTGTAAAGGCAGCAACGGTTTATTAACCATTGAATTTAAACAAGGTTATACCGCCAAACAATCAGAACAATTTATTGATGCTCTTACACTTTTTGGTATCGGTGCATCTTGGGGTGGATTTGAAAGCCTTGCTTTACCTGCCAATGTTGCAGGAGCAAGAAGCGCCTCTGATTGGCATAAAGGCCACGGTCCTTTTGTTCGTTTACATATCGGGCTTGAAGCAACTGAGGATTTAATTGCAGACATTACACAAGCGTTCTCAGCATTAAATAAATAACAACAATATTATTGCGTCACTACTAGGGAATTTATTATGACAGGTTTAATCATTGCCGCGCTGGTAACCGCGTTGGTGGTTTATCTACTGGCTAGAGGTTATAAACCTCAGCCAGTATTATTACTCGGGGGCTTATTGCTACTGCTCCTAACTGCTTCTCTCGATCTTAATCCGTTACTACCAGAAAATAAATCAACACAATTTAAGTATTTTGATATTTTCCAAATCTTTACGGATATTATGAGTTCTCGCTTAGCGGGACTGGGCTTAACATTAATGGCTATTGCGGGTTTCTCTCGTTATATGGAACACGTTGGCGCAAGCCGTGCTTTATTTGCTATTTTTGAAAAACCTTTAAAAGCAATTAAATCGCCTTATTTACTTTTGGTTATTTCATTTTTAGTTACCCAAATCTTGGTTATTTTTATTCCAAGTCATGCTGGTTTGGGAATGCTATTAATGGTCACCATGTATCCAATATTAATTCGTTCTGGCATTAGCCCACTTTCTGCTTTAGCGGTTATTGGATGCTGCCAGTTTATCGACCATGGTCCCGGCTCTGGTAACGTCATTATGGCAGCAAAAACTGCGGATATTGAACCTGCCGTTTATTTTGTTCAGCACCAGTTACCTATTACTATTCCTATTATTATTGCTGTTGCGATTACCCATTTCTTTATTCAACGCTGGTGGGATAAACGTGAAGGATTTGTTTTTGATCCAACCACTATTGATGCAGTTAAAGAAGAAGGAAACAAAATTCCACTGTCTTATGCCTTATTACCCGTGATCCCTTTGGTACTCATTATTGGCTTTAGTCCTTTATTACACCCTTATATTAAATTAGAAGTCACCACAGCGATGGTTATCAGTACAGTGATTGCACTTCTCTTTGAATATGTTCGTTTACGTGATGCAAAGGCAGTAATGAATAGCTTTATGCTGTTTTTTGAAGGAATGGGTAAGCAATTTGTCTTAGTGGTATCGTTAATTGTATCGGGTGAGTTTTTTGCTAATGGTTTATTAAAAAGTGGTGCAGTCGATACACTTATTAGCTCTGCTCAAGATGCAGGTTTCGGTGTTGTCGCCATGATCCTTGTGATGAGTGCCATTCTTGCCTTAGCCGCATTCTTAATGGGCTCTGGTAATGCTGCCTTCTTCTCATTTGCAGCCTTAACACCGAAAATAGCGGCTTTCTTAAAAGTGGATGTCATTACCTTAATTCTACCTATGCAAATTATGACAAGCTTTGGTCGTACTGTTTCACCGATTACCGCAGCCATTGTCGCCATTGCAGGTATTGCGAATGTTTCACCATTCCAAATAGTTAAACGAACCGCTATTCCTATGGCTGTGGCAGCCATTGTGAACTTAGCAATGACATTCTGGTTCCTTTACTCATAAAAATTGAGTTGTATTTTAAATGAAGTCTTAAGTTGCGTTACCCCTTTCCCTTAAACTCATTTACTCCTGAGTTTAAGGGGTTTTTCTTATCATTGACTGTAACCTTTGATTGAAACCATTAACACAACTTGTACTGTAATTAAGGCTATTTATAAAGGTAAATAGCCTTTTTTACATCTCTATTCACCCTATTTAACGCGATAGAACGCCTCTCCTTTATTCTGTATTTTTCCTCAATCTGGAGACTTAGCGCTTGTTTCAACCTCATATCTCGATATACTTTTGCGCAACATTCATCTGCAAATGAACATTATGAAAAAAATAATTATCGTTGTTATCGCACTACTTGCTTTTGGCTCTATCGGTGGCGTTTTCCTTGCGGGATTAAATATTTATACCCGTTCAACTACACCAATAGAAAACAAACAAGCTCAACCTGAAACTTCGCCGACACAACAATTTCCAGCAATACCCGACAGCTCACCTTCCACAAAATAAATGAGGTTGCACTATGGAATATGATTACTTTGTCACGCCCCAATGGCTATTTGAACATCAAAATGATAGCGACCTTGTGATCCTTGATGTCAGTGCGCCGATGCCAACACAAGACATTGACTATTCAGCACTTTATCTTGAACGTCATATTCCGCATGCGCATTTTTTTGATCTTGATGAAGTCGCCGATAAAACCACGTCACTACCCCATATGCTACCTTCTGATGCACTATTTTCAGAAACGTTGACGCAATTAGGTATTTCTAATACCACTACTGTCATTATTTATGATCAAGGTAATTTATTTTCAGCGCCACGAGGCTGGTGGACATTCACAACATTAGGTTGTCGCAATGTGCGTATTTTAGCGGGTGGATTACAAGCTTGGATTGATGCTGGATTTGAAATCCAACAAGGTGAAGGCATTGCTACGCCAGCAACTTCGCCTTTTGTGGTTGAGCGTCATACTCAACGTTATGCCAATAAACAACAGCTTCTTGATAATCTCAATACCAAGCAAAAACAGATGATAGATGCTCGTTCGGCAGACAGATTTTATGGTAGAGCACCAGAACCTCGCCCTGGTTTGCGCAGTGGACATATTCCCAGCAGTAAAAATGTGCCTTGGAATGAATTAGTGACTGATGGGCAATTAAAAGATAATGCTGAACTGAAACAAATATTTGAGCAAGCAGGCGTGGATTTATCACAGCCAATCATTGTTACTTGTGGCTCAGGCATGACTGCAGCTATTTTATTTTTAGCGTTAACGGTACTCGGTTGCCAATCTATTGCACTTTATGACGGCTCTTGGGCGCAATGGGGCGCTGAAAGTGCCCTCCCTTGTGAATGCTAATTTAATCAGCTTTTGCCTTAAAAAAGTAAACCCGCATTACGCGGGTTTATTATCACTCTCTGTTTGGCGTGAAAGTATTAACTTGCAAATATCTTTGCAAGATAGAGCACAACAATGGCACCAATAACCGCAACCACAAAGCTGCCAAAATTAAATCCGTCTACTTTACCTTTACCAAAGAAGCTACTAATTGCACCACCCACAACGGCACCGACAATACCCAGAATACAAGTCCATATCAGACCAATATCATAAGAGCCAGGCATTAAGAATTTCGCTAAAATACCCGCGATCAAACCAAAGATAATCCAAGCAATAATTCCCATATTTCCCCCTAAAAATAGTCATGATATAAACAACATACCTAAAAATGTCACTTATTGAGTGTAAGTCGAAATAGTTATTTTTTCCAACTATTGGAGATAAGTAACATTATATTTAAGATAAACAGAAAGATTATGACTTAACAAACAAAAAAATAGCGCTGATTAATTAGCACTATTTTTTTATCGAATAAAATGATTTTTAAATTACAACGCTTCTATTGCTACCGCGATTTCTGGCGAGGTTTTTAGTGTTCGAATTTGCCTAAATAACTCATCGGCTTCTGGATACTCTTTGCGTAAATAGCTAAACCACTGCTTAATACGTGATGCATGATAAATCGTCGTATCACCGCGCTTTTCTAAACGAACATAGCGCTTTAATAGTTGGATGACCTCTGACCATGGCATTCTAGCTTCTATGCCTTTTACAACTCGGCTTAAGTTAGGGGTATTCATTGCACCACGACCAATCATTATCGCATCGCAACCTGTTGTGGCTAAGCAGGCTAATGCGTCTTCACGGTTCCAAATTTCACCATTAGCAATCACAGGAATTGAGAGTCTTTGGCGGATCTCACCAATGGCCTGCCAATTAATTTTTTCCGCGCTATAACCATCTTCTTTTGTTCTGCCATGAACAGTGATTTCTGTTGCACCACCTTGTGCCACGGCATCTGCAATTTCATGGCTATACGCTGAAGAATCCCAGCCTAGTCTCACTTTAACAGATACTGGCAATTCTAAAGGTACAGCATTACGCATCGCTTTTGTGGCTTGATAAATCGTTTCTGGCTGTTTTAAAAGTGAAGCTCCACCGCCACTGCCATTAACAGTTTTTGAAGGGCAACCGCAGTTTAAATCAACGCCCCAAGAGCCTAAAGAAACAGCTCTAAAGGCATTTTCAGCCAACCATTGTGGATGTTGTCCTAATAATTGCACTCGCACCAGAGTTCCACTTTTAGTGCGGCTTTCTGTCTGCAATTCAGGGCATAAGCGATAAAACGCTTTCGTTGGCAGTAATGCGTCTACAACTCGTACAAACTCTGTAATACAGAGATCGTAATCGTTAATCGAAGTGAGTAATTCTCTCACAAGGGGGTCTAAAACCCCCTCCATTGGCGCTAATAGAACTCGCACTTTTTAACCTCAAAACTCTTTTCTAGCTTTTGACCAAGGGCTTTGATTATCACTACCTTCATCACTTTTACGTGAACGGCGAGGCCCTAATTTTCCGGTACGAGAGCCATCTTTATTACGGTAGTTTTCTTTGCTTTTATTACGTCCAGACTCTTTACCTTCGCTATCGCCCTCTTTACGACTATTGTTGCGATTATCTTTACCGCGAATATCTGCACGACCACCACTTCTACGCGGTGCATTATTCTTTGATTTTTTATGTAAAGGAGCCGCTTTAATTGAAGGATCAGGATCGTAACCTTCTAATGCTAAACGTGGAATTTCACGTTTTAATAGACGTTCAATATCAGCTAATAAACCATGTTCATCAACACAAACAAGTGAAATAGCCTTACCCGTTGCAGCAGCACGACCCGTTCTACCAATACGGTGAACATAATCTTCTGCCACTTGCGGTAATTCAAAATTGACCACATAAGGCAGTTGGTCGATATCAAGACCTCGAGCCGCAATATCTGTTGCTACTAACGCTTTTAATTTGCCGTCTTTAAAGTCAGCTAAAGCACGCGTTCTCGCACCTTGGCTTTTATTGCCATGAATAGCAGCTGATTTAATACCATCGGCATTTAAATGTTCAGCAAGCTTATTCGCCCCGTGTTTAGTACGTGTAAAAATAAGCACTTGTGGCCAATTTTCTAAGCCAATTAAGTGTGATAACAACTCTGTTTTACGTTTTTTATCCACTAAATGAACATATTGATCAACAGATTCAGCAGCCGAGTTTTTTGGCGCAACTGAAATACTCACAGGGTTATTTAATAGTGAATTAGCAAGACCCGTGATCTCTTTAGAGAACGTCGCTGAAAACAGTAAGTTTTGACGTTTTTTCGGTAATTTATTGATCACACGGCGAATATCGTGGATAAAACCCATGTCTAACATACGATCAGCTTCATCAAGCACTAAAACTTCAACGCGAGAAAGGTCAACCGCATTTTGATGTTCAAGATCGAGTAAACGTCCAGGAGTTGCAATCAGTACATCAACACCACCACGTAACTTCATCATTTGTGGATTAATGCTCACACCACCAAAAACGACTAACGAACGAATAGGAATATAACGGCTATACGCTTTTACGTTTTCAGCAATTTGAGCCGCAAGCTCGCGCGTTGGTGTCAAAATCAGCGCTTTAACTGGTTGACGACCTTTTGTTTTTACTGCTGATTGAGATAACTTTTCCAGTATTGGTAATGTAAAAGCTGCTGTTTTACCTGTGCCTGTTTGCGCACTCGCTAATACGTCTTTACCCGCCAAAATCGGCTCAATCGCCTGCTGTTGAATAGGGGTTGGGGTTTTATACCCTTGTTCATCAATAGCGCGGAGAAGCGCCTCACTTAAACCAAGCGATGTAAAATCGGTCAAAACAGTAGTCTCCTACAACCAGAACGTATAACACGGTGATTGAAATTAAAAATGACGGGCTTTCATACTGTCAGTCTATAGGCATTATTACTCTATAGGTACTATCATTTCTAGGTATAGACAGTGATGAAAGAGAATGAATCTTGTTAGGTTAACCTAATAACACCTATTCTAACAGTTTTTGCTATATTCAGAATACAAAAATAATTTTCAATAATAGATTACACTTTTTTTATTACACATCAGCTTTATTCGATTATTTATCACAAATTTTCCCTATTGTTCAATATCATCTAATATAATACGCCTTGTTATCGCTGTTTTTAATATCATTGGTTTTGTTACATTTTACTTAAGTAAGGTATCTTCTATCATGTCAGACATCCACCAGAAGACAACGCGCGGTGAACTAGCAAAACGACAATTATTGGAAGCGGCATGTGAGATCTTTGGTAAAAATGGGCCAGATGCCGCCACAACACGCCAAATTGCACAAGCTGCTCAACAAAATATTGCCGCTATCGCTTATTATTTTGGTTCCAAAGAAGGGCTATATCTCGCCGTTGCACAACATATTGCTGATCTTATTCGCCTTGATTTTGAACCGACAGTGGTCATTCTTGACGAATTTCTTGAACGACCTAACCCAGTAGAACACCTCCCATTACTGCAAACGCTTATTACAGATAGTTTTTTACAATATGCTCGTCTTGTGCTTGATAAAGAAAATATTCATCTTAGTCGCATTATGGCAAGGGAACAGCTTGTTCCAACCGAAGCATATTCCTTGATCCACCAGCAAGCGTTATCGCCTCTTTTAACGCGTGTAAACAAGCTATTAGCTATTTATATTGGTTTAGATGCTGCACTACCTACAACCATGTTACATACTCACGCTATATTGGGAGAAGTGCTATCATTTCGTTTAGTCAGGGAAACTATCCTAAGACAAACTGGATGGGATAGAATTGGTAAAAATGAGTATCAGATTATTTCCAACACCTTAAAAACTCATATTACTTTATTACTCAATGGATTAAGAGAGATTTATACTAACACCCATCACGCATAAATAGAGTTATTATGAAAACTAAAAAAGTCAGTTTGTTTATTATCTTAATGATTATTATCGGTATTGTTGCAGGTATCTATTATTACGAAGAAAACAAAGAGTCTGAATTAGTACTCTATGGCAATGTCGATATACGTACAGTCAACCTTAGTTTTCGTGTTGCTGGAAGATTAGACACATTACAAGTTGATGAAGGAGCCCCTGTCCAAAAAGGGCAATTATTAGGCAAGCTTGATGATGCGCCCTATCGCAATGCACTAAATAAAGCTTATGGTGAGCGTGATAGTGCAATTGCTTCGCTAGCTTTAATGGAAGCGGGATATCGCACTGAAGAAATCGCGCAAGCTCAATCTGATGTATCATTAAAGCAAGCCGCTTGGCAATACGCAGAAAACTTTTATAAACGCCAGCAAGATCTTGCTAACCGAAAAGCCATCTCAGCCAATGAGTTAGATAGCGCAAGAAATAATCGCAATCAAGCGGCGGCGGCCTTAAAAGCGGCACAAGATAAGCTCAATCAGTATCAAAATGGTTATCGAAAAGAAGACATTGATGCGGCGAAAGGACAAGTTATGCAAGCTAAAGCCGCTGTTGCGCAAGCTGAATTAAACCTCCAAGACACGCAACTAATCTCTCCATCACAAGGTACTGTGCTAACTCGAGCGGTAGAACCCGGCACAATATTATCTGCTGGAAGCCCTGTATTTACGGTGTCATTAACTAACCCTGTTTGGGTCAGAGCTTATATCAGTGAAACTCACTTAAGCGAAGCTGTTCCTAATCGAGAAGTTTATCTATACACCGATGGACGTAAAGATAAGCCTTATCATGGTACGATTGGATTTGTTTCACCAACAGCCGAATTTACCCCAAAAAGTGTTGAAACACCGGAGTTAAGAACCGATTTAGTGTATCGCCTCAGAGTAGTTGTGACGGATGCTGATGACGCATTACGCCAAGGTATGCCTGTCACCTTAAAATTTGCTTCCTCTCATTAAGTGTGGAGGAAAAATGGGACTCGCTGATTACACTATCGAACTTCTCGGTGTTGAAAAACACTTTACAGGACTGGAAAACCCCGCTGTTTCGTCATTAACAGCCACCATTACAGGTGGCTCTGTGACGGGTTTAGTTGGCCCTGATGGCGCAGGCAAAACAACCTTAATTCGTATGCTTGCAGGCTTATTAAAGCCTGATGCTGGTGATATTCGTATTTTAGGAATGGATCCACAAAAACAGAGTGTCGATGTCAGAGCTATTCTTGGCTATATGCCACAAAAATTTGGTCTGTATGAAGATTTAACAGTATTAGAAAACCTCAATCTTTATGCTGATTTAAAAAATGTCGTGGGTGAAGAGCGTAAAAAAGTTTATCAACAACTACTGACATTTACTGATCTCACTCGCTTTACATCTCGCCTTGCAGGCAATCTGTCTGGAGGCATGAAACAAAAGCTTGGGCTGGCTTGTACTTTATTAGGTAGTCCTAAAGTTCTGCTTCTTGACGAGCCAGGCGTGGGTGTCGATCCCATTGCACGCCGTGAGCTTTGGCAAATGGTGCATGCTTTGGCCAGCGATGGCATGTTGATACTATGGAGCACCTCTTATCTTGATGAAGCAGAGCAATGTAAAAACATTCTCTTACTTAACAAAGGAGAGCTACTTTATAGTGGTATTCCTCAAGATTTAACAGCAAAAATGGCAGGTCGCTCTTTTCTACTTAATGTTGAAGGTCATCAGCGTAGAAAAGTATTACAACAGGCCATTATTCAACCTCAAGTTACTGATGGTGTTATTCAAGGACAATCCGTTCGTTTGATCCTGAAAAAACAGAGTAATCAAACTGAATTACTAAGCGCTTTGGGTAAATCTGATACGAAGCTTATTCCTGCTACACCTCGCTTTGAAGATGCTTTTATAGATTTATTAGGAGGCGGTCCTTCTCATAAATCTGAATTAGCTGAAATTATGCCTCAGATCCCCCCCGCTCCTAATGAGACCGTGATTGAAGCGCAACAGTTAACCAAAATGTTTGGTCAATTTGCAGCGACTGATCATGTCGATTTCCAAGTTAAACGTGGTGAAATTTTCGGTTTATTAGGCCCTAACGGGGCAGGTAAATCGACAACCTTTAAAATGATGTGTGGTTTATTAGTCCCCACCAGCGGTAAAGCCCTTGTGCTAGGTATGGACTTGAAAGAGAGCTCTGGAAAAGCGCGTCAACATTTAGGTTATATGGCACAAAAATTCTCACTTTATGGCAACCTTAAAGTGGGACAAAACTTGAAATTCTTCTCAGGTGTTTATGGCTTACATGGCAAACAACAACGCGATAAAATCAACGATATGATAACTGCCTTTGGTTTACAGCCGATGGTGAATCAAATCACTGAAACCTTACCTTTAGGTTATAAACAACGCCTTGCCCTTGCATGCTCATTAATGCACGAGCCTGATATTCTCTTTTTAGATGAGCCTACATCAGGTGTTGACCCATTAACGCGAAGAGAGTTTTGGCTACATATTAATGGCATGGTGGATAAAGGAGTGACCGTGATGGTTACCACTCACTTTATGGATGAAGCAGAGTATTGCGATCGCATTGGTTTGGTTTATCGAGGAAAAATCATTGCAGCTGGCGAGCCTGATTCTCTGAAAAAAATGGTTGCCAGCAAAGATAATCCAACCCCATCAATGGAAGATGCCTTTATTGGTTTAGTGCTGGATTACGATAAAAAACTTGAAAGTGAAAATGATAAAGGGAGCGAAAAACATGCATAATTCAGCTCAATCATCTCATGCCCGCTTTTCTTGGCGACGTTTATACGCACTGTGTTTAAAAGAAACAAAGCAAATTACTCGTGATCCCAGCAGTGCCCTAATTGCTATTGTTATCCCACTTACTTTGCTGTTTATTTTTGGGTATGGCATTAATTTAGACTCAAGCAAATTAAATATTGGCATTTTAACTAATCAACAAAGCCAACCAGCACAAGAGCTTGTTTACACCTTCACGAATTCACCCTATATCAATGCAACTATTAGCGATAATCGACAATTATTAATCGATAAAATGCAGGCGGGGCAAATTCGCGGCATTGTGGTTATTCCTGTTAATTTTGCTGAATTACTTGCTCGCCAAGATACTAAAGCCCCCATTCAAGTGATCACCGATGGCAGTGAGCCTAATACGGCAAACTTTGTACAAGCTTACACAAAAGGGGTTTGGCAAATTTGGTTACAACAACAAGCTATCAGCAAGGGTATTGATACGACGCCATTAATTGAAATCGAACCTCGCTATTGGTTTAACCCTGCGGCAATTAGTCAGCACTATATTATTCCAGGTGCCGTCACCATTATTATTACGGTAGTTGGGGCTATTCTTACCTCGTTAGTGATTGCTCGTGAATGGGAAAGAGGCACTATGGAAGCCTTACTTTCCACTCAAATTACACGCACTGAGCTTCTTCTTTCAAAACTTATTCCTTACCAAGTGTTAGGGAGTTTTGTCATGGTGCTATGTATGGTAGTCACTGTATTTGTGCTTGGTGTGCCCTATCGGGGATCATTGTGGATTTTAGGTGGCATTACGTCGCTCTTTTTAGCTACTGCTTTAGGCATGGGATTACTTATTTCCACACTAACGCGTAATCAATTTAATGCCGCGATGATTTCGTTAAATGCTGCATTTTTGCCTGCAATTATGTTATCAGGCTTTGTTTTTGAAATTGATAGCATGCCATTTTTTATTCAAGTGGTGACCTATTTTATTCCTGCGCGTTATTTTGTGAGTAGTTTGCAAACACTATTTTTAGCTGGCGATATTCCATTGATATTAATGTTAGATATGTGGTTGTTGATCGTTTCTGCCATATTCTTTATTGGCTTAACGGCGTTAGCAACACGACGTCGATTAGATTAAAGGGAGAGTATTTATGTTTTATCGTCTTCTCACCCTGATAATGAAAGAGTTACAGTCATTATTACAAGAGCCTCAAACTCGTATTATCTTAATAATGCCAGTTATCTTTCAGATGATCTTATTTCCATTTGCCGCAACATTAGATGTTACCAATGCCTCTATTGCCATTTTTGATGAAGATAATGGTAAACAATCTATTGAGTTAACCCAGCGTATCGCCAAAGCAAGTGCATTCTCTCAAACTCTTTTGCTTAAAAATGAACATGAAATAAAAAAGACTATTGATAATCGTAAAGCGCTTTTATTAGTTCGTTTTCCACAGAATTTTAGCGCTGATTTAGAAAGCCATGTCCCTGTTAAATTACAAATAATCCTAGATGGTCGAAATTCTAATAGTGCGCAAATTGCCGCTAATTATGTACAGCAAATCGTACAAAACTATCAAACTGAATTAGCAGGCAATACACCTTCTTTACTGAATAAAACAGAACTTGTTGTTCGTAATTGGTATAACCCGAATTTAAATTACAAATGGTTTATTGTGCCCTCTTTAGTCGCATTAATTATTACCATTGGCGTCATGATTGTGACTTCACTTTCTGTTGCTAGAGAGCGCGAACAAGGCACGTTAGATCAACTGTTAGTTTCGCCTCTCTCAACATGGCAAATCTTTGTCGGTAAAGCCGTTCCAGCAATGGTCGTTGCTGCCATTCAAGGCACTATCGTGTTAATTATTGGTATATTTGGTTATCAAATTCCCTTTTCTGGCTCACTATTGCTGTTTTACTTTACCATGCTGATTTATGGCTTATCGCTGGTGGGTTTTGGTTTACTAATATCCGCATTAAGCTCGACACAGCAACAAGCTTTTATTGGTGTCTTCGTGTTTATGATGCCCGCTGTTTTATTATCTGGCTATATTTCCCCCGTAGAAAACATGCCCGTTTGGCTACAACATGCCACATGGATAAACCCAATTCGCCATTTCACCGATATCACAAAACAGATTTACCTTAAAAATGCCGACATCACTGTTATATGGCACAGTTTATGGCCTTTATTGGTGATTGCAGTAGGAACGGGTAGCATTGCCTATTATCTTTTCCAAAGGAAGATAGCTTAAAATCTGTACTTTGATAACTAACTCTAATAGACTGATACCAAAGAAAAAATCAATAGGCGTGCAATATGCAAATCAGCAAACTACGACTTGAAAATTATGGTGTTTTTACTGATGCCGACATCACGTTAGCCACAAAAGATGGCAACAAGAATGGCTCAAATATTACTGTATTTATTGGTAATAATGGTTCGGGTAAAACCAGTATTTTAGATGCGATTGCAACAGGTTTAAGTTGATTTGTAGCAAAGTTAGAAGATAAGAATGCTCAGGGTAAATCTATTGATAAATCTAAGATTAATATTTCAGCGTTAGAATGCATAATTTCTTTTGAAAAAAAAGAATTGGGAAAGAATAGTGGAGAAAGATACCCACTCAATGAAATATCATTAAAATTATCAAAAGTACGCAAACATGCAGAAAGTAATCTTATGAGTTCGTACATTACTGATAATATTAAATCTTTTACTTCATCATATCGTGAAATACTCACTAAAAATACAGAACAAGAAATAATTATGAACCCACAAGTTTAACTCAATGGAAAAGGCAAAATAAACATAAAAAATACGCTGATTTAACCCCAGAAATTCGAACAGAAATAAGAGAAGTATTGCTAGAAGAGCAGTTCTATTTATGTGGTCATTGTTGTCAGCAAATAACATCAATTCATGACTGCCACAATGAACATATCGAACCTCAACAATTAGCATAAAATAAAACGCTTGAGTTCTCTAATCTTATCGCCAGTTGCAATGCTAAGAAACAATGCGGCGATTCTCATCAACATCACGCACTTCCCCTTACTCCACTTATGGATGAGCGGGAGACTGAATTACAGTTTTCAATTAGTGGTAGAGTTAATGGTGTAACTTCCCGTGCTGAAAAGGCAATTGAAATATTGAATTTAGGCTCTAGCACTCTTCCCAATAACTTATTAATCAGTAAAAGAAAAAACGCTATTGAACAAATTCTATTTATCAATGGAATTGATCCTAGTGAAGGATTAGAAGATGATGATTTACTTAATGCTTTAATCATAGAACTAGCAAAACCTAATGATGATGGAAAACTAGAAAGCTTTTCACCTATTATTATTAATATATTGAAACAGTGGTTAACTTAACAATAAGGGGAATATTATGATTCCTTTTATTTCTGGTGTTCACGTTCTCTTTGTTGTCGGTTTTTAGTAGGTTTAACTATTACGCCTTGGTTACGAGATAATTAAACTTCATTCTATTTCAATTATGTGCGACAGAAAAACTCTCTTAATAAATGCAAAAAAAATCCCACAACTTATAAAAGTTATGGGATTTATTTTTTATGCTGTTTTTAAACTACGTTTATCCGTAGATACCGTTAAAATTAACGACGGTCGCCTAAAATACGCAGTAACATTAAGAACAAGTTGATGAAATCTAAATAAAGCGTTAATGCACCCATAATTGAGTAACGGCGCATATTTTCTTTATCTTCTTGGTTAATTTCATTACCCATATCTTTTAATTTTTGTGTGTCATAAGCAGTTAAACCTGCGAAAATCAACACACCAGCGTAAGAGATAACCATGCTCATCATTGAGCTTTGCATAAAGATATTCACGATAGAAGCAATAATAATACCGATAAGCCCCATAAACAGGAAGCTACCCATACCCGTTAAGCTACGCTTAGTCGTGTAACCGTAAACACTTAATGCACCAAACATCGCTGCACAAATAAAGAAAGTGCTAGCAATTGAAGATGCGGTATAAACCAGTAATACGCTTGAGATAGTCACACCGGTTAGCACGGAATAGAGCATAAACAATGAGGTTGCCATTGCGCCACTCATTTTATGAACCATACCAGATAACACGAAAACTAACCCTAATTGAGCAATGATCAGACCAAAAAAGACGACCTTGCTAGAAAAAATCATTGATAATAATGCTTCGCTTGATGCAACGTAGAGTGCAACAAACGCAGTGAGTAACAGACCTACAGTCATCCAACCATAAACTTGAGCCATAAAGGTTTGTAGGCCAGAACCTGTGCGCTGTACGATTGAATCATTTGAACGTGAAAATCGATCCATGATGATTACCCTTTAATCATAGTGATAACGTTAGGTTTAACAATAACGTTTATTTCAGTAAAAAGTCCATTATGGACTCATTAGAATTTAATTTTATCACACTGATTTTACATTTCCACGAATTAAACTGTATGAAATGTCACCATAAAATAAATTTAAGTAAAGTAATGTAGCGTTTAATTCAGTGTGATGATTTATTCCCAGCGCTCAGCCGAGTCATAATCACTTTGGCGTGCATCAACCCATCTGTCGTTGTTTTCAGAAAGACCTTCTTTTTTCCAAAATGGTGCGCGTGTTTTTAAGAAATCCATAATAAATTCAGCAGATTCAAATGCACTATTGCGATGAGAACTGGTGACACCAACAAACACTATCTCTTCACCAATATGCAAAGTTCCAACGCGGTGAATAACACTTACACGCTGTAAAGGCCAACGAGAGCGAGCTTCATTCACAATATCTGTTAGTGCTTTTTCAGTCATTCCTGGATAGTGTTCAAGCGTGAGTGTACTTACTTCATCACCGAGATTATGATTACGAACTTTACCCGTAAATGTCACAACAGCACCATCGCTGTCACACTCTGAAAGCCATTGGTATTCATCACCAACACTAAAATTTTCGGTTTGTACTGAAATACGAGTTGATGCGCTCATCTTATCCTCCTGTAACAGGTGGGAAAAAGGCGATTTCATCACCATCATTAATAACGTGAGAGCCTTGAACAAAGGATTGGTTTACCGCAGAGAGTAACTTGCCATCTTCTAATGCGAGTGACCAACGATCACCTTTAGTAATTAAGGCGTTACGTAAATCATCTACTGTGTGGTATTTACAATCTAATTCAAGCGAATCAACACCCACTAATTCACGGACTTGAGCAAAGAAAAGAACCTTAATCATGCTTCCACCTTAAAGTGACCTGATTTACCACCTGTTTTTTCTAATAAACGTACAGGTCCTATCACCATATCTTTTTGAACAGCTTTGCACATATCATAAATCGTCAACGCAGCTACCGATGCCGCAGTTAATGCTTCCATCTCAACCCCTGTTTTACCCGTTAAACGGCAAACAGATTCAATACGTACGCGGTTAGATCCAGTGAGTGCCTCTAAACGCACTTCGACTTTAGTTAATAACAGCGGATGACATAATGGGATTAACTCCCATGTTCTTTTTGCTGCTTGAATACCTGCAATTCTTGCTGTCGCAAATACATCACCTTTATGATGTTTACCTTCGGTGATCATGCTTAATGTTTCTGCCGACATTTCAACAAAGGCTTCAGCACGCGCTTCTCGCACTGTTTCAGCTTTAGCGCTAACATCCACCATGTGAGCTTCACCGGCAGCATTAATATGAGTTAGTTGAGACATGCACAACTCCTGAAATTAACGAAATAACAGAGCGAAAAACTATCCACCAATCACAGATAAGTTCGGTGTAATACCGCTATCGCCTTGATGAAGAAAATGGGTTTCTCGTTTATGAAGAAGACCACCCTGGATACGCTGTTGTAATGCTTCTTGTTGACTATCATCAGCAAGCAGATCGCGTAAAGGAATACCATTTTCACCAAATAGGCAAAGATGGAGATTACCAATGGCCGAAACACGTAAACGGTTACAGGTTAGGCAAAAGTCTTTTTCATAAGGCATGATAAGACCGATTTCACCTTGATAATCAGGATGGGTAAATACTTGAGCAGGCCCGTCACTACGAGCGCGAGGAATTTGTAACCAACCTTCATTGAGTAAGCGCTGGCGAATCACTTCACCAGACAAATGAAAGCGGTTGAATATATCACTACCATCACCCGTTTCCATTAACTCGATAAAACGCAGTTGGATAGGTCGGTCTTTGATCCAACGAAGAAAATCTGGGAGGTTTTTATCATTCACATTGCGCATTAGCACAACGTTAACTTTTACTTTTTCGAAACCCGCGGTAAATGCAGCATCAATACCTTCCATTACTTGGCTAAATTTATCTTGCCCTGTAATAGCATGGAATTGACGAGGATCGAGGCTATCAACACTCACATTAATTGCACTTAAACCGGCATCACGCCATTGAGCGACATCACGAGACAATCGATAACCATTTGTTGTAACTGCGATTTTTTTGATAGCCGCATTGTCTTTAATGGTTGCGATAATATCAGTAAAATCACGACGCATTGTAGGCTCACCACCAGTTAGGCGAATTTTTTCTGTCCCTAACGCGGCAAAAGATTGTGTCAGTCTGCTGATTTCATCTAACGAAAGAAATGATTTATGACCGTTAGGCTTATAACCATTAGGTAGGCAATAAGTACAACGAAAATTACACACGTCTGTAATTGAAAGACGTAAATAGAAAAATTTGCGGGAAAACGCATCAACGAGTTGTTGCATAGTAACACCTTTCCAAATCGGGAGATGCTGGCATTTCTACCTTGCACCCTGGTGACTGGTTTCGTCACGGCCAGAACATCATATCTTGTAAATACATGACTTAGACATTAAGGCTAGGAGTTAATCTTTACCTGTTTTTCACAGGTTTCTAATACCTATATATTTATTGTGGATTCTACCTGCTAATTTTTCAAAAAGCGAATAATGTTTTCGCTATATAATTTATAATACAACGACTTACGACACTTTAGTCACTCTAATAACATAAGTAAAAACGCTTTCATTGATTAAATATTAGGCTATCAAAAGTGAAATTAAACTAGGAATGTGATGAAATCACGTCGTGATCATAGGCTTAAAATTTAATTGTGATAAATTAGCGGCAAATTTTTAAAGATGAGTAGAACAAATATGCGAAATCGCACGCTAAGTGATTTAGATCGTGTTGTTGCCCTTGGTGGTGGTCATGGCCTTGGACGTGTGCTTTCAGCACTCTCCTACTTAGGCTCTCGTCTTACTGGTATTGTTACAACAACAGACAATGGCGGTTCTACTGGCCGTATTCGCCAAGAAGAAGGCGGTATTGCGTGGGGAGATATGCGCAATTGTATTAATCAGTTAATTACTGAGCCTTCCGTTGCTTCTGCGATGTTTGAATACCGTTTTTCTGGTACAGGCGAACTGGCAGGGCATAATTTAGGTAATCTAATGCTTAAGGCTCTTGATAACTTAAGTGTTCGACCTTTAGAAGCCATTAATCTTATCCGCGGGTTATTAAGAGTGAATGCTCACCTTATTCCTATGTCTGAACAAGCCGTTGACCTTATGGCGATAGACGACCAAGGAAATGAGATTTATGGTGAGGTCAATGTTGATATTTTACCTAAGATCCCCCAAAAGCTTGATCTCTACCCTAAAGTGCCGACTACACGAGAAGCCATTGAAGCGATTGAACAAGCCGATTTGATCTTAATTGGCCCCGGTAGCTTTTTTACCAGTTTAATGCCTTTATTATTACTACCAGAGCTTGCACAAGCATTACGCCGTAGCAGTGCAACAACGATTTATATTGGTAATTTAGGCAAAGAGCTAAGCCCTGCGGCTGCCAGTATGACGATGTCTGATAAAATCGCCATGATGGAAAATTATATTGGTTTACAAACCATAGATGCCGTGATCATTAGCCCTGAAACACAATATGAATCGATGAAAGGTCGATTAATTGTACAAGCTCAATTGGAAGCCAAAGATATTCCTTATCGTCACGACCGTCATCTATTAGGCAAAGCTATTGAGTTAACATTGCAACAATTAGGGCAACGTAATGCATCACCTCAAGTCGTTAAATAGTATTTAATTACCTACTTTCATAAAAAAACCGCATCTGCAATAAACAGCAAGTGCGGTTTTTTTGTCGATAAAAACACAATATCACTATTGGTTTTCAACGCATTATTAGCTATGGGTTAGTTATTAGCTATTAAGCTGCTTTAATGTAATACGCTGACTAATCGCTTCTTCAATTTCGTCAAGCGTCATTGGTACATCATTTTTCATCAAACCAAGACCCGCTACGGTACGAGAAAACGACATTAAATCTAATGGAGGTAGCTCCATGATCCAGTTCTCTTCTGTTGCCAACGTGTCTGCAGCATTCAGAATATTTTGTATAACATCCGTAAAAGCTTGATGAGAAGATACCCAATCTTGATCGCCACTGGCCCAAAACCAACGAGCTGCAATAAAGTTTCTCCACATATCTTCCCAACCATCATAAATCCGACGCAACATTGATGCGCTCATTAATGACCATGTTTGGGCTTCTTGTTGAGTAATATATCCTTGTTGGCAACCTTCTAAACAGAGCTTGTTAAAACGGCAGAGATCCCAAATAAGGTATTTCACATTTTGGATATTCATGCGATTTGTGCTCATCATATCGATTTGCCATAAACGCTCATTTTTATCGTGTTCAGTTAACTCAGAAAGTAAAATATCATTTTTTAATGACTGAACATCGTCTTCTTTACCATCCAAAATTTGGTCACGTAGCTGATAAAAATCATTGGTGTGACCTTGAGTGAGCAACCAAAATAGTTGATAGACTAAATCCCAACGGTCGTTAATTCCCCAACCTGCTGATAATCCACCATCATCTTTACCTTGATCATATTCGTTATATGCCCACTCATTCATTGCGGCATAAGGTGCTGCAACATATAAACCCCATTCATTGGGTAACAACTGACCTGACGTATTTTCTGCTTCAGATAAAATGGGCTCCTGCCCTGCTGTTGATGGTTTTTGCAACTCACTATCTTGTACAGCAAATTTGCGTAGCCATTTAAAAAGCATAATAAGAAGAATAACACCAAGAATTACCCCAGCAGAGCTGGGAACCCCTGCATAAACATAACCACTCATTCACTATCCTTAATGTCTTTTTTATCTTTGTAAATAATTGACGCTTTGTTTGTGGTGGTATTTAAACAGTTGAACGCCATTAAGGGAATATCAAACAAGGCAAAAAATGGAAGATAGAAGATAAAAAGGGATAATCCCTGTAAAAATACGGATATCCCTTTATTAGTTTGTGAACTTAATTTCTCTAATTAAGAGTTAGCAATAAATTGAGCACGTAACGCTTGCAACTTATCACGAGTACTCGCCGCTTTCTCAAATTCAAGATCTTTTGCATATTGATACATTTCGGCTTCTAAACGTTGGATCTCTTTTTCCAATTCAGCCGTTGATAACAACGGATAATTATCATGAATCTCTATTGCTTTGTGCCCTTTTTTATTGCGTCCCTGAGAAGGCTGACCAATCTTGAGAATATCACCAACTTTCTTATTTAATCCTTTAGGCACAATGCCGTGCTCAAGGTTAAACTGTTGCTGTTTCTCACGACGACGTTCAGTTTCACTTATTGCTCTTGCCATTGAATCGGTAATTTTATCGCCATATAAAATCGCTTTACCTTCAAGATTACGAGCCGCACGACCAATTGTCTGAATCAATGAACGCTCTGAACGTAAGAAACCCTCTTTATCAGCATCTAAGATCGCCACCAAAGAGACCTCTGGCATATCCAAACCTTCTCGGAGTAAGTTGATACCCACTAATACATCAAACTCACCTAAGCGCAAATCACGAATGATTTCGACACGCTCAACCGTATCAATATCAGAGTGCAAATAGCGAACACGTTCACCGTGCTCTTCAAGATATTCCGTTAAATCTTCTGCCATCCGTTTTGTCAGTGTTGTTACTAATACACGTTCGTTTTTCGCTGCACGAATACGAATTTCAGAAAGTAAATCATCAACTTGTGTTGCCACAGGCCGCACTTCAACAATCGGATCAAGTAAACCTGTTGGTCTTACAACTTGCTCAACAATTTCATCACCCGATTTTTCAAGTTCATATTTACCCGGTGTTGCTGAAACATAAATCGTTTGTGGTGCTAACGCCTCAAACTCTTCAAAACGTAATGGACGGTTATCAAGCGCAGAAGGTAAACGGAAGCCATATTCAACTAAGGTTTCTTTACGGGAACGGTCGCCTTTATACATTCCACCAATTTGAGGAATAGTAACGTGTGATTCATCAATTACGAGTAAACCGTTAGCAGGAAGGTAATCAAATAGGGTTGGTGGTGGCTCACCGGGGCCTCTACCTGATAAATAGCGTGAATAGTTTTCAATACCGGAGCAATATCCCAACTCATTCATCATTTCGAGATCAAATTGAGTACGCTGTGTCACCCGTTGTTCTTCAACAAGTTTATCGTTAGCTAAAAGTACTTTGCGTCTATCTGCGAGTTCTTTTTTGATTTCTTCCATCGCTTCAAGAATACGTTCACGAGGTGTGACATAGTGCGTTTTAGGATAAACAGTAAAACGAGGCACATTGTAGTGAATTTGCCCCGTTAAAGGGTCAAACAGTGAAAGGCGTTCGACTTCTTCATCAAATAGTTCAACACGTAATGCATAATCATCAGATTCAGCAGGAAAGATATCAATCACTTCACCACGGACACGAAATGTGCCCCGCTGAAAGGCTTGATCATTACGAGTATATTGTAAGTCAGCTAAACGGCGTAAAATGGCACGCTGGTCGATTATCATGCCGTTAGTCAGGTGAAGCATCATTTTTAAATAGCTATCGGGATCACCTAAACCATAAATGGCTGACACGGATGACACCACAATGACGTCTTTACGTTCTAGCAAGGCTTTAGTAGCAGATAAGCGCATTTGCTCGATATGTTCGTTAACAGAAGCATCTTTTTCAATAAAGGTATCAGAGCTTGGAACATACGCTTCTGGCTGATAATAATCATAATAAGAAACAAAGTATTCCACTGCATTTTCAGGGAAGAATTCTTTCATCTCACTATAAAGCTGTGCCGCCAATGTTTTATTTGGCGCTAACACCATAGTCGGACGATTTAGATTGGCAATCACATTGGCAATCGTAAAAGTTTTACCTGAACCTGTTACCCCTAAAAGAGTTTGATGAGCAAGACCATCATCTAATCCTTCACAGAGTGAGGCAATAGCGGCAGGTTGATCACCACCTGGTTTAAATTCAGAATGCAGTTTGAAATCTTTGCTCATATTTTCTTCTCCTCGCTGACCCTCCCTATAATACTGGATAAAAATCCAGCTTCAATCTCTATCTGATAAAATTTGTCTGAATAATTAGCATAAGTTATCCCCAGTTTTGGAACTGGGATTTTTCCAAAAAGCAACCCCCTTTTTAATGAATTATTCAAAGGAACACACCAACACCAGTCTCTCTATTGATTTTATTTAATTAATTGATATATAAGAATTAAAAATAAAAGTTGAGAATAACGCCAATCTTTAGCAATGCCTTGTGTTCTCTCTATTTAGCGTATTTTTATAATGGTAATACACAAGGTTATCCACAGGAATAGTGGATAACTACACAAAGTTGTTATCTCTCGGTAGGTTACGTCTTTTTTTCCATCTTAAAATATCCCTCAAAATTGACGAAATTTATTTTTTTTATTTTTTTATTGGTATAAAAAATAGACTTTTATAATTTACTTAAAAACGGTCTATCAACTTAGTTTTAAACAAGAAAGATCAAGGTAAGGAGTGAAATTATGCTCTTTTACTTCATTTAAATAGGGTATTTTACCTAAGAGTGGTGCTTTAATATGCTGTTTTAATGTTGCCAAATATTCTTTCTGATATCGCCCCGCAGGTTCAACTTCATTTGCAACCCAACCCGCCAATGTTAAACCAGACTGAATAATTGCTTGTTGCGTTAATAACGCATGATTAATGCAACCCAATTTAACACCTACAGTCAAAATAACAGATAGCTTTTCATTGATAGCCCAATCAGAGAAAAATTGATTTTCTGACAGTGGAGTAAACCAACCACCAGCACCTTCAACTAAAACCCAATCAGCTTGCTGCTTTAAGTAAGACAAGCCTTCTGACATCACATCAAAATCAATAGGCTGATTCATTTCTTGGCTGACAATATGCGGCGATGTCGGCGTTTCAAAGCAATAAGGGTTAACGCGGTGATACTCTAATTTTACTGTGCTGAATTTTTGCAATGTTAACGCATCCGAGTTACGTAAACCTTCATTTAGCCACTCACTTCCTGATGCAACAGGTTTATAGCCCGCAGTTTGATATCCTTGATGTGCCGCACATTGTAATAATGCGCTACTCACAACCGTTTTACCCACTTCGGTATCTGTACCTGTTAAAAACCATATTTTAGCCATGAGATATTTTTCCTATAACAATTTGATAAGTGAGTAAATATTTTCCTGACTCTGTTTTCCATACATTTTCTAATGCATGGAGTTTTTGTCGTGTCATCAAGCCTTTTTGGCGATCACCTTGCACAAAATTGGCACCAACGCCCTTCAAAGAAGCAAAGAGCGCATGTAATGAATCATATTGTTCTGTGACAGTTTCGGTAGAAAATTGGCAATGAAAACCGGCACAGGCTTTCTCGATATCTTGAGGGGATAAAAAGGGATTAACATGTTCATGCTTATCAAGCGATTGCCAAGCGTCTCTGACTTCTTGTAATGTCGACGTGGCAAGTGTTGAAAAATAAAGTGATCCTTTCACATTTACAGTGTTCATTAACGTTTTAACGGCAACAGATAAATCATCACACCATTGCATCGCTAAATTGCTAAAAACAATATCCACACTTTGTGGCGTAATCGCACAGTGCTCTATATCACTTTGTAGATAGCCATGGGCTCGCTGTTGCTGTTTTGCCACTTGTAACATTGAATGTGATAAATCAAGCGCAATAACAAACTTGCCTTGTTGCTTCCATTTTTGACTGAAATATCCCGTTCCACACCCTGCATCTAACACAATGTTGCCACTATCATGACGTGTTAAATCCATTAATTTATTGCCGCTATAGCGCTGAATATTGGCATGATTATCATAATGAATCGCAGCTTTACTAAATGTTTGAGCTATACGTTGTTTATCTGTTTTGACTGAAGAAAGCATGAAGCGTCTCGATTAACAGCTTAATATCTGAAAGGTGATGGCGAGTCGTTAACGTTATTCGTAAACGTGCACTTTGAGGAGGTACGGTAGGTGGAAAGATTGCTTTTACCCAAAGCCCTTTAGATTGCAGATAATCTGAAAGTGTTTGGCACAATTGTTCATCACCAATAATAACGGGTTGAATAGCAGTTTGCGAAGGCAATAATTTAATAGGGAGCGAAGCAACACCTTGGCGAAAGGTATAAATTAATTGTTGAAGATATTCCCGCTCACTATCAGCTTGCTTAATCACATTCAGTGCGGAATTTAAAGCCACAGCTTGTGCCGGTGGCATTGAGGTACTGTAAATGAGATGGCGAGCATATTGTTCAAAAAACTCAGCAGTTGGCTTGTTGCAAAGCACAGCCGCCCCACTCACTCCAAAAGCTTTACCAAAAGTTACAACCAATAATTCAGGTTTAATACCCACGTCATCACAACTGCCTTGGCCTTGTTTACCTAAAACACCTATACCATGCGCATCATCGACCATTAACCAAGCATGATGCTTTTGGCTTATTAATGCAGTTTCTCTTAATGGCGCTTGATCGCCATCCATGCTAAATACCCCTTCTGTCACCACTAGGATTTTATTAGCAGACGTTTTATTGAGTCGTTGAGATAAAGAATCTGGCGAATTATGCAAAAAGCGCCACAACGTGGCGGGTGATAATGCGGCTGCTTCCATTAATGAAGCATGGCAAAGTTTATCAGCAATAATGATATCTTCTTTTTCAAGTAATGCCGAAATAACGCCCTGATTGGCACTATAACCTGATGAAAATAACAGCGCATTATCGTAACCCAACCAATCTGCAAGATGCTGTTCTAATTGCATATGAGCTTGTGTAAACCCTGTGATATGCCCTGAACCGCCACTCCCCACACCATATTCATTCGCACCTTGTTGCCATGCGTTAATCACATCGGCATGTTGGCTAATACCTAAATAATCATTGCCTGAAAAATTAAGATACTTTTCGCCTGATATCGTGGTTAGAAAGCGCCCATTAGAATGATTTATCACTTGGCGTTTTCGCCATAATGGCGTATTTCTACGCACATTAAGTTTTTCATCTAAATAGTTTTGCCAGCTCATTACAGTGCCGCGTTATAAAATTGTTCAGTGTCTTTATTAGCAACAGCGTGCATTAGCGCTTCTTCTTGCTGATTATCGCCCATTGATACCGCTAACCGCTCTGGATTTAGGCCTAACTTGCGGAATAATTGGTGATCTTTATCTTCAGTAGGATTGGTTGTCGTTAATAATTTGCAACCGTAGAAAATAGAGTTAGCCCCAGCCATAAAGCAAAATGCTTGTGTCTGTTCACTCATTTGCTCTCGCCCAGCAGAAAGACGCACATAAGAACGCGGCATCATGATACGAGCAACGGCGATAGTACGAATAAAATCAAAAGGATCGACATCCTCATTATCTGCAAGTGGTGTCCCTTTTATTTTGGCAAGCATATTAATAGGTACACTTTCAGGAGGCTGTGGCAAATTGGCTAATTGCACCAGCATTGCAGCGCGATCTTTAACTTCCTCGCCTAACCCTAAAATTCCGCCAGAACACACTTTAATACCCGCATTACGCACTTTATCAAGCGTATCTAAACGGTCTTGATAGGTGCGTGTTGTCACGATACTGCCGTAAAATTCAGGTGAGGTATCAAGGTTGTGGTTATAAAAGTCCAGTCCTGCATCTGCTAATCGGTTAGCTTGTGAATCATCTAATTTGCCGAGTGTCATACAGGTTTCCATACCCAGCGCTTTAACTTCTTTTACCATTTGCTCAAGGTAAGGCATATCGCGCTCATGCGGATTTTTCCATGCCGCACCCATACAAAAACGTGTTGAACCTGCCGCTTTTGCTTTTTTCGCAGATTCAATCACTTGCTGTACTTCCATTAAGCGCTCTTTTTCTAATCCCGTTTTATACCGCGCGCTTTGGGCACAATACTTACAATCTTCAGGACAAGCCCCTGTTTTAATAGAAAGCAAAGTGCTCACTTGGATTTGTGAAGGGTCAAAATGTTGACGATGAACTTGTTGTGCTTGAAAAACCAAATCTAAAAATGGCATATCAAACAATGCTCTGGCTTCTTTTAGTGTCCAACGTTTTAGTGCGCTCACAATACAATCTCCTGTTTAAAAGTGATTGCCAGTTTAAATAATAGGGTTATCATGTCAACTAAAATTGATCACCATTGGTTTACATGATTAAGTGAAAAATATAATGACACCTGAAGATATCGCTTTCGATTTACGCCACATTTGGCATCCATACACTTCGATGAGTAATCCTTTACCTGCTTACCCTATCGTCAGTGCAAAAGGCGTTGAATTAGTCTTGGCCGATGGTAGAAAACTGATTGATGGAATGTCTTCATGGTGGGCAGCAATTCATGGATATAATCATCCAGAACTCAATAATGCCGTTACAACACAGCTAAACAATATGTCTCATGTGATGTTTGGTGGCATTACTCATCCACCAGCAGTATCACTTTGTCGAAAATTATTAGCGATAACACCAGCGCCTCTTGAATGCATATTTCTCGCAGATTCTGGCTCGGTTGCTGTTGAAGTTGCGCTTAAAATGGCTTTGCAATATTGGCAGGCTAAAGGTGAAAAACGCCAACGTATTGTGGCGTTAAAACAGGGCTATCATGGCGATACATTTGGTGCCATGTCAGTGTGTGATCCAGATAACTCCATGCACAGTCTTTACAAAGGTTATCTGCCTAATCATCTCTTTGTGGATGCGCCAAAAACAGGTTTTTATGAAGAATGGGAGCCCGCTGATATCCACTCATTACGCTCAACACTAGAGCAACATCATCAAGAAATTGCTGCCGTTATGCTTGAACCCATTGTTCAAGGTGCTGGTGGAATGCGAATTTATCATCCTGAATACTTAAAGCATGCAAGAGCACTGTGTGACGAGTTTGATGTACTACTCATTGCAGATGAGATAGCCACTGGTTTTGGTCGAACAGGTAAGCTGTTTGCCTGTGAACATGCTGAAATATCGCCAGATATAATGTGTGTAGGTAAAGCATTAACGGGTGGTTATATGACCTTATCAGCAACCTTAACTACGCGTCATATTGCCGAAACCATCAGTCAAGGTGATGCGGGATGCTTTATGCACGGTCCTACTTATATGGGAAATCCTTTGGCTTGTGCTGTTGCAGACGCCAGTTTATCTCTATTAGCAAAAGGTGATTGGGTAAACCAAGTTGCAGAAATTGAAAAACAATTAAAATGCGAGCTATTACCGTTAAAACAGGCTAAAAGTGTTAAAGATGTACGCGTATTAGGCGCGATTGGTGTGGTTGAAATGCATGAGCCTGTTAATATGGCAAAATTACAAAAAATCTTTGTTGCTGAAGGCGTTTGGATAAGACCTTTTGGTAAGCTGATTTATATTATGCCGCCATTTATTATGCCGCCAGAAAACCTCACTAAACTCACTCAAACTATTGAGAAAGTTGTTAATCTCTCATAAACCTTTTATAAAAAATAAAACCTCTAGCAAGGAAATATTTTGCTAGAGGTTTACAGTAATCTTTACTTCGTCACAACGGTAACCCACATAGCGCCTTTACCTACTGGGTAACACGCTAACTCAGTTAATGCACCAGTGTGTTTATCAATACGAGAAACCGATGCAAAATCTGATTTTTGACCACAAGAAATCAGATAATTTCCGGTATTATCAAGATTAAAGCCACGAGGCTGTGTTTGTGTAGGGTAATAACCCACAGGTTGCAAATAATCGCCCGCTTCTGAAATTGTCATCGCACAAATAAAGCTTTCAGAACGTTCGCTTGCATAAAGAAAACGACCATCTGGTGTAATATGAATATCTGACGCCCAACGAGTACTGTTGAAAGTTTCAGGGACGATATCCACCGTTTGCATTAAGCGATATAAATCACCCATACGACGATATATATTGATTGTCGCATCTAATTCATTAAGGCAATAAAACACATCACCATTAGGATGGAATGCCATATGGCGAGGACCTGCATTTTGTGCTGTTGTTAGCTCGTCAGTACCCGCTTCTGTTAAACGACCGTCTTCTGATAAATCAAATAAACGGATATGATCTTCACCTAAGCAAGGCACAATCAGTTGTTTATTATTCCAATCGATGTTAGATGAATGAGGCTTATTTAAGCCTTCAATAATTTGAATAGGTGATTGAGGGATCCCCTTCGCATTAATAGGTAAAACAGCTAAATTACCCTGATGATAAGAAGGAACAAACAAAAAGCGCCCTGTTTTATCTAAGCATAAATGGACAGGCGTGCTTGGAATTGACGTTGTCGCCTTTTGTTCTAACTGACCATCAGAAGCTATCGCAAATGTCACCACACTAAAATGAGGACGAATACCCACATAAAGGTATTTTCCATCAGCACTTGCAATCATTGGTTGCACTTGCCCTGCAACCTCAACAACCTGCAATAAATCCATTTCACCTTCGGTGTTTAACGCATAAACATGAATTTGCTGACTCTCTGGACTTGCTACGTAGACTACCTGTTTCATCCCTTCTCCTTAAAACACATTACCCATTGATTTATAAAGAATAATATAATAACTAACGTTTAATTGTAACGATTAAGCTAGTTTATCTTTTATTGGTTAACGTGTAACATCAACACCATTGCATCTTAATACTATCAAGGGGCTTATTTATGTCATATCGCGTTATTGCTTTGGATCTTGATGGCACACTGCTTGATGACCAAAAACGTATCCTGCCAGAATCTTTAGAAGCACTCAATCTTGCAAGAAAAGCAGGCGTTAAAGTTTTAATTGTAACAGGTCGTCATCATGTTGCTATTCATCCATTCTATCAAGCGCTCGATCTTGATACCCCTGCAATCTGCTGTAATGGAACTTACCTTTATGATTATATTGGTAAAAAAGTATTAGAGTCTGATCCACTAACTACACAAGAAACCAGAGCTGTATTAGATCTCGTTAAACAAACCGATATCCATCACTTGGTTTATGCCGACGATGCAATGCTTTATGACCAATTATCCTCCCCTGTTCAACGCACTTTAAAATGGTCAGAAACATTACCTATCGCACAACGCCCTAATCTCGTTAAAGTCGATGATTTCTATAAAGCCATGCATGATGTTAATGCAATTTGGAAAATAGCCACTACAACGCCTGATCACGATGAATTGCGTACTTTAGTTGAGAAAATTGAGCAACAAGTGGGCTTAGAGTGTGAATGGTCTTGGATTGATCAAGTTGATATCGCCAAAAAAGGCAACAGCAAAGGTCGTCGTTTACAACGCTGGGTTGAAGCAAATGGCATGAGTATGAATGATGTTATTGCCTTTGGTGATAATTTTAATGATCTTAGTATGTTAGAACATGTGGGCTTAGGTGTTGCAATGGGTAATGCCTCAGATGAAGTAAAAGCACGCGCCAAAATGGTCACAAAAGTAAACTCACAACCAGGTATTGCAGAGACTATCCATAAATATATTCTGTCTTAGCCCTATTTTTACATCACCCAAAAGAAAAAAACCTCATCAAAGATGAGGTTTTTTTCTCAACAAATACAACTAAAAAATCAAAGATGGCGACTTAGCGAAATACTTTTTATTTGCGCATAAAGCCATTGCCCTTCTTGGATATTTAATTCATCTTTTGCCCAAGGCGTGATCCTCGCCCATAAATAATTGCCATCATTGACAAGTTTCACATCAACTTGGCCATCATTTTTAATGGTTTCAACCACTTTCATATGCAAAATATTACGAATACTACTATTGGATGGGCGAGTCGTTGTTAATGACACATCAGAAGCATCAATACGCACACGCACATCACGACCGATTTTCGCCTCTATTTGAGGCAACCACAACACTTGATTACCAAAAGCCGTTGCCGTCATATCGTAATGACTATGGTGTTCTACCACCATGACATTGGCAATACTGCTTAACGTCTCTTTTTGTAACCAAGGACGTAATGCACTACTTGCCCATACATCTTCCAGCTTACCTGTCGCCTTAATTTTTCCTGCATCCATCACAATAACGTTATCTGCAAGTCGAATAATTTCATCAAGGCTATGGCTCACATACAAAATAGGAATTTGTACATCTTGAGAGAGCTTTTCTAAATACGGCAGTAACTCACGTTTACGCGGTAAATCAAGCGATGCTAAAGGTTCATCCATTAGCATAATATCAGGAGCTGTCAGCAACGCTCGTCCAATAGCAACACGTTGCTTTTCACCGCCTGATAAGGTGATAGGAAAACGCGAAAGTAAATGTTCGATGCCTAATAAGTAAATAATGCGATCAAACTGCACTTTCATTGTCGGTGACATACCATAAAGCAGATTTCCTCTCACTGTGTAATGAGGAAACAGCCGTGCATCTTGGAATACATAACCCACTTTACGTTTTTCAGGTGGCAGATAAATTTTCTTTTCAGTATCAACCAGTGTGTGATTATTTAATACAATCCGCCCTGAATCTGGTTTGGTTAACCCGCCAATCACATTAATCAGTGAAGTTTTACCCGCACCAGATAAACCAAAAACTGCCGTAATACTTTCTGTTGGCAGTTCAGTATTTACTTCCAGACGCAGTGATCCTAGCGTCTGTTTAAAATTCATCTCTAGCATACGCCCCCCAATCTTTTACGACCCCAACGAGTTAGCCACTCTGAAGCCATTAAAGAGACGAGCGCCAAAATAATTGCAATCACACATAAACGGGCGGCATCCATTTCCGCACCCGGTGTTTCAATCAAGGTATACATTGCCAGAGGAATGGTTCTTGTTTCCCCCGGAATATTGGAGACGAAAGTGATTGTTGCGCCAAATTCTCCCAATGAGCGCGCAAATGCCAACACAATTCCTGCGATGATCCCTGGCATAGACAAAGGTAACGTGATAGTAAAAAAGACTCGCAATGGCGAAGCCCCTAAGGTTCTCGCCGCTTGCTCCATGCGTTGATCGACAGCTTCTAATGCTAGTCTAATTGCTCTTACCATCAGTGGAAATGCAACTACTGCGGATGCAAGTGCTGCGCCTCGCCAACTAAAGGTAAAGCTAAAACCAAACCAGTTATACAACCATTCACCAATAAATCCGCGTCTCCCCATACTGATCAGTAAAAGATAACCGACCACAACAGGTGGCAGAACTAAAGGCAAATGGATAATGCTATCCAGCAATGATTTACCGGGAAAACGTACCCTAACTAAAAGCCAAGCCATAAAAATGCCAAAAGGTAGACTGATAATAACTGCGACAGTCGATACCTTAAGGCTTAGTATGATAGCTTGCCATTCGTATTCACTTAACATCTCCAAAAGTATAATTCCTACAGTGGGCTAAAGCCGTATTTCTTAAAGATTTCTGCGGCTTGAGGTGTTTTCAGATAGTCATAAAAATCACGAACTGCTTTATTGTCCTGACCTTTTACAACTGCCATTGGATACTCAACAGGTTTGTGGCTATCAGCTGGGAATACGCCGACCACTTTCACTTTATCACTCGCAACCGCATCAGAACCGTATACGATACCTAATGGTGCTTCATCACGTTCAACTAGCGCCATACCACTACGCACGTTATTAGTACGAGCCATTTCTGGGCTTACTGTATCCCATGCACCTAAATATTCTAATGATTCTTTAGCATAGATACCAACAGGCACATGATCCGGATCGCCAACAGCTAATTTTCCGCCATTAAGTAAGGATTTCCATTTGGTTTCCTTATTAATAACAACGTCATTTAATTTACTATCTTTAGGGGCAATGAGTACTAAATCATTACCTAATAGTGTATGACGTGAATCTGCAACTATTAAATTTTTATCGATTGCGTAGTCCATCCACTGCTGATCTGCTGAAATAAACAGATTTGCAGGTGCGCCTTGTTCAATTTGACGAGCTAGCGTTGAAGAAGATGCATAAGATGCAACCACTTCAGTTTGCTTTTCTTGCTTATATTGTGCCGAAATTTCATTAAGAGCATTGGTAAGAGAAGCGGCCGCAAATACCGTTACTTTTTCCGATGCAAAACTTTGACTGACTAAAGCAAAAGAGATAACCGCACCAGCAAGTAACTTACCTGATAATTTTTTCATGTTCTAATTCCACTTAAATTAAAGGATGACCACGCTGTATATACCAAGATACAGCGTAAAATGAAAGGATTAGATGTGAGAAACAGGTTATATATCAATAAATATAACCATAAAAATAGAGGGTAAAAAAACAAATAGAAAAAAGGCTATATACTCTAAATAATTCAAGTCACAGCTAGGCGACAAGTGAATGAGTCGCTAGGAGCATCCATAAGTATGTGACTAGTGCGAATGAGCAGTCAACAACGCTATGACTTGAAGTATGACGAGTATAGTGAGCAAAAAAATAGCCCTTCAATATAAAGGGCTATTCTAAATCAGGGAGGGAGATTTTATGATTTTTTGTCTGCTTTTGGCTGACTTGGTGAAATCAGGTTAAACACTTCACCTAAACCATAAATAATGCCCATAATGAGTACCATTACAACAGGTACCATCAAGAGAGCGAACCCTAAACTTTTCAATAATTCAAGCATGATAACCTCTTTATCATGGTATATTCGGAAAGCCAGAGTTGGCATTTCTTCACGAATAACGAATAATAACGCTATAGTTGTATATATTCTAGAGAATTATCGCTTTGTGTCGGCACAAAAAATGCGATAAACACACAAAAAAAGAAGAAGCCTATCATTATGCAAGCAGAAATATTATTAACCCTTAAACTTCAAGATAAGCTCTTTGCCGATCCTCGTCGCGTTGCATTGTTAAAACAGATCAAAGCGACAGGTTCAATTAGCCAAGGGGCAAAAATGGCGGGCATTAGTTATAAAAGTGCTTGGGATGCCATTAATGAAATGAATCAACTCGCAGACGAACTTCTTGTTGATAGAGCAACGGGCGGCAAAGGCGGTGGTGGTGCAACCCTTACTCATTATTGTGAACGCTTACTTCAACTTTACGATCTGCTAGGTCAAATTCAGCAAAAAGCCTTTGATGTATTGAAAGACGATTCACTCCCTCTTGATAGCCTTTTAGCGGCGATTTCTCGCTTTTCATTACAAACGAGTGCCAGAAACCAGTTTTTCGGTACGATTATTGAGCGTGATAATCTTCAAGTTCAACAGCATGTTAATGTGCAACTTGCAGATAGAAAAACGACTATTCGTGCGGCTTTAACAGAAAAAAGTGCAGACCGCTTAGGTCTAAAAAAAGGCAAAGAAGTACTGATCTTAATTAAAGCGCCATGGGTCAATATTGAAAAAGGCTCATCTTTAACACAACAATATGATAATGCTCTTTCAGGCACGTTGACTCAAATTGAAACGGGCAGTGAAAACAGCGAATTAGTGGTGACATTAGAAGGCGGACAAGAAGTGTGTGCCACCTGTTCTAATCAGCATGTTAAAGAGCAAAAACTACATATTAATGACAGCGTAACGGCTTTATTTAATGCCGATCAGGTGATTGTCGCCACACTGTGTTAATTATTAGTATGGTTGCTTTTCAATAAAAAAATAAAACCATTACTTAGTTATTATTTTAGAAATAATATTAAGTGATGGTTTTATCTATATTTTTAAATAGAATGCGGAATAAATTCAGGTATTAATTAAATCTAATTTGGTACTATTCAAAATGGTCATAAAATTATCTAAATTAAATTTATGCTTCACATCTTTACTGAAACACCGGCTATCATTAAAAAATTCAATTTCTATTTTATCGGCTCCACTATCTTTATTTAATTGACAAAGCATTTGTTTTTTATATGAAATTTCAACAGTAATATTCTCATATTTATTGTCACTTACAAAATCGATTTCAAAGTTAGAATCTATCATGAGTTATTACCTCTTTTAGGATCAAGAAAACCGGAAAAAGAATCATCTGCATTATATCGAACACCTTGCCCATTAGGTAATCTATATTCAATTCCACCTCTAGATAATTCGGTTTTAATTGTGGATGGGTTTTTCAATAATTTTTCTATAAGAATATTTATTACATCCCATTATTCTTTGGTTGTTCTTGCAGGAACACCTAATTATAGAGTTTTTGATTTAACATAACTTGGTAAAATCTCAGCGCTTTCCTTTCTCCAGAATATTTATCCATTTAAGTATTTTTAAATAAAAACCACCACCTAATTATTATTTTTAAAATAATATTAAGTAATGGTTTTGGATTGATTAATATTTCTATTAAAAATTAGTAGCTAATTTATTTATTCTGAATACATGCGAGTAAAATAATCGCTAATTTTATTGTTATCGAGCAATCTATCTTTGGTAAAATCAATACTATCAGAAACTACAATATATTTTCTTAACTCTTCAGGAATATCTTCTATCGTTGCATAAATAGTTGGAACAATAAAACGAAAATAGTCACCCATTTTGGTTTCACCTTCATAGCCAATGGGATAATCTTCTCCTATAGATTGTCCCTCTAATGCTTCAAAATAAAACATTCCCATTTTAGCCCCTATTCCCGCATCAGAATGATTCCCATCCCATTTTTTCAATTCAAAATCAAATTCTTTTATTATTTTTTATAAGTATAACTTGAATATAAATCAACAATATAGTTAGCATTCTTATTTATTTTATTGTTGTATTTTTCTGATTCACCATCAATATATTCAGATAAATCATCCAAATATAATTTAATATCAGGTATCGATAATAGTGCTTTAGGTAACCACCCACTATTGTTATTATACATTTTTGCTAGATACTCTTGATTATCCATGGCAACCCACGCATACGTATAAGATGAACCTGGTACCCATTCTGAAATTAGAGATAAACCCATACATCCTCAATTTAATTGATAGGCCCATCCCATCGTAATTGATGACGTAATTCATTAGGGACCAAGTTAAATAACATTTTAATATACTTGATATTACCATCATATAATATACTTATTTTTGAATTGCATTTTTCAGTATATGTTTTAGCTTGAAAATTTAAAAATGAAATATCACTTTCATCAAAATCTTGATTAAGTATTTTTTTGGGTAAATTATGAATTAACTGTAATTCGTAATAACAAGATTTATCTTTTGCTTTTGCTATCATTCCTCTAGACTGAATATTTCTTAATTGAGGCAAAATCCAATACATCATATCTATGTATATTTCATTTTTAGTCATATATTCTCACTTTATTTTTCTTACCGGTAATGGCTTTGAATCAACTATAGGATTTTCTATTTTAGTCCAGCTTCCATTATCTAACAATTGATTAATATATTTTATTTCTCCTATTTCATTATATATTTCCACTGCAGCAACCATCCTATGGTTACCTTCCGTTACATAATAAATACCCTTTTTGTCTATATAACCAGCAATAATACCTGATGGAGCTTTATAGCTATAAAAGTTTTTAAGCATATCAGCTTTTATTAAATCAACTGCATCAGGATCACTTAATCCTACTTGTCCACTTTTTATAGAAGAAATCAATTTATTTCTTGTGGTAATCTTAGCTGATGTCTTAGCTATAAGCTGAGAACTTCCTTTCACAACTCCAGCACCACCAGCAAATAAGCCTACGAGATCAAAAATGAGTTTTCCACTTTCAACACCCGCATTAAATGAACCAGATACACCTGCTTTTTGATATTCTGCCTCTAGCTTTTCAATACGATCGATATAAGATTGTTTAACCGCTTGAGTTAATGTATCGAAAGCATTATCACTTTGAATAACCGCTTTGATAGCTTGGTATGTTTCTAATGGATTTGTAGCAAGAGAAGCGAGCCCTTCAATCGTTTCATACAATCCTGTTGGTATACCTGCTACAAGGCCTGCATTAAACCCTGTATCTTGTCCTATATCTGCTGATAGCCATTTAAGATAAATTGCTGTCTTTTTAAAATAATTAGTTTCAGCAGATAATTCTTTCTCCATTAATTTTTGCTGATGATGAGAGAGATAATTGTAACGGAAACTATTTTCAGCTCCTCTTGCACCGCTATATACACCACCAGGCTCACCAGTAAAAATACCGCCTGCTATACCACCGAATAACCTAACAAATTGAGCTTGTGATTCTGATTTTTTATGCCACTCCTCAGCCTTAATAGTGTTATCACCCAACGAAATAGCCGCAATTTCAGCGGCCAAACCACCGATAATTGCACCTTTAACATTTCCTCCACTAATAACTTGTTTAAAGGCAGTATTTTTTACTGCTTTAAAATTAACTTTTCCTGTTTTACTGGTTAACTTGGCATTTTTTGCTGTATCAATTTTAGTAGCTTCTAAAGTGATATCATCTTTAGCAAATAAATTAATATTGCTATTTGCAATAAACTCGGTGACTTTATTATTGGTGTTATAAAATGTTTTCGTATATTTCTTTTTAGTAATACACAAAGTCCACCTATTACATTTTTTCTTTTCTTCTTTGTAATAACTCGATTCTTCCATCGCTTTCGCGTAAAGGAACCCACCTTTAGCCGCGATATCAATCTCTTTATTGGCAGTTAATTTTGATGCCTGAAATAAAATACTGCCTTCAGATAATAATGTTAAATTATTACCACTATTAATTTCAGTACTGACTTGTTTACGAAGTTCTTCTAAGTAAGAACCCGACTCTTTACGAAAATGCGTTCTTACTGATCCCAATTGAATATTGTCACCACTTGAAATAGTGACATCACCCTCTGATTTAAATGAACTTCCTTCTGTGATTAATGTACCTGATGACGCAATAGAAATGCCTTTATTGCCAGTTATCGTTGCTGTGGCATACTGGATATCTTGAGCATTTTCATGGGGATCTTTGATAGCAGAATAAGCGTTTGCACCCAGCTTTATATTTCTACCGGCTAATACAATGACTTTATCTTTTGAATTTAATATGGTTGAAGTTAAATCAATATCACGAGCGGTGTTTAAAATAAGGTTATTATCTGAAAATAATTTAGATTGTAATTGAGGATAATGAATATCACTAAAGAAAGGATCGGCATCTTTTATTGATTTAGAGGAAAGAAAAATATCCTGTCCGGCATTAAAGATTATGGCTTTATTACTATTATATTTTATTCCTTGACTAATAATATCTTTACCGGAAGTAAAAACGATATTGTGATTACTTTCCCAAATCCCCATATTAATTAAAAATCCTGGAATATATCCACTATCTCTAATAAAAGGCACTAAATTAAAAAGAAAAGATTCATCACGATTTATTTTAATATCTTCTAGCGCAGATAAATTTATTTCATTAGGTTTATTAATTATTACATTTGAAATGTAAATACTTTTTCCAGAATGGAAATCTATTTTTTCAGAAATATCAATATATGGCGATTTAACACCTTTTAGAGTATAAAAGGTTGTGGGATTAAATAAATGACTAATATCTCCCTTTTTAGTTGTAGTAGTAAAATATTTTGCTGATACATCTATATTCTCAAAATTTATAGTATCAGTCGCTGTCAAATTTATATTTTCATCAGCTAATAACTCTGAATTATTTATATTTATATTTTTATCAGCAATAATAGATAAGGAATCCTTCGCTGTTAAATTTAAAGAAATATTCATATTATTAGCGTTTAACAATATATTCTTAGCTAATATAGCGTTTTCAAAACCTGATAATCCTCGGAATTTTTTTATTTCTTTTCCTGTAGATGGTAGCTTGCGCTCTAAATCTATACTATTTTTAAAATCTAATACTAAGTTATTACCTGCTTTTATTATATAATCAGAAACGTCATTTACAGAAAATTCATAATGACTCCCCGTTTTCACAAAAGGTACGAAATGACTTATCTTATTGAACTTAGCTTCATCAAGTTTATATTTAACTATATCATCACGATAATAAAACTGAGAATTATCATGAGAATACACATCCCATTTATTAAGATATCCAGAACGATAGTAATATAATTTTGCATTACTGCCTGTTGCAATTAAATTATTATTTGCAATAATTCTAGATTGATTATTAATAAACTCATTAGATTGTATATATAAGTTATTCCCTGAAGAAATAACACTTGGAACATATTGTTCACTTTTTTCAAAATATAAACGTTCTACATTAACTCCTCCATTATTTTTTAAATCTAAGATATCAAACCATTTTTTATCAGAAAAATCTTTTAATTCAGGGAATAAAATAACTAAAAGAAAATCATCCGTAGGACTTCTGAAAGGAGAGAGGAGATGATTACCGATATTTATAGAGAGTTTAGAATCAGGCTCTTGTTTTATTTCTTTAAATAAAGGTGTAATAGATTCATTAACCAACTTCTTTGTTCTAATAATCAAATCACCCTTTTCTGTTTTTATGGTAGCGGATTGATTTTCAATTAAAGAACTGGGATCACCCTGTGCATTTTTTTGTATCCATAAATTATCTTTTGCTTGAATAACTGCCTTTTCACCTTTATTAGTGAGCTTATCTGCAAATAAACGCATATCTTTTTCTGAGATAATTTCACTATGATTAGTTAGCGCATGAGTTGCTAACGTAATATCCCTTTTCGCTTTTAACTTTGTATCACGATTAATTTGTAGTTCTTTACTGCTAACATTAATATCTTTTTCAGATTGAATATTGCCATTAAAGGTAATTTTTCCATCAACAGTTAAATTCATACTGTTTTGAGTTGTCTGAACATCACTTAAATTAACACCGACTCCCTTTTCTGTGCTGACTAGGCGTATTTGATTGGCATACATTCCACCCAGCGCTTTAGTATCAATAGAGATTGTTGATTTTATACCTTCTCCATTAAGGCTATTTACCGTTCCTTTTTCAAAATCAATACGGTTATTTCCTTGCATTAAAGAAAGATTTTTAGCGTTTATTTTTCCATTTAATTCAATACTACGACTAATAATATCAGCATAATTTTGCAGCTCGGTATTCATACCTTGTTTACCAATAACAACACTGCCTTTTTTCACTTCTATTGCTGAATAGGCACCTTGAGGGCTAAATTGAGGTTTTCCTGTCGTAAGCGTAATTGCTGGGGTATTAATAAACGAACAACCATCACACGTAATACCATTCGGATTTGCAATTAAAACGTCTGCTTGTTGTCCTGCAACTTCTAATTTACCTAATAACTGTGAATGTCCATTTCCCACTACCTCATTAATAATTAAATGCGCTGCATTACCTTTTAAATTAGCATTGGCATTCACTTTTTTAGCTAATTGAGTATTAATAGGTATTGTTGCATTATTAAGTACAACACCTTGTTTACCGACGTTAAAAGAGTGAAATTGATTATGAGAAACACCAATATCATTAGGTGTTGCAATATTAATAATAGGAACGGTATTTTGCTGACTTATTTTTATTGTTTTATCAGATGGAGTAATTACAGAACTCCAAGCGGGATGTAATGGGTAAATAGCAGTTAAATAAATAATGCTATAACTAATTAAACGCTGTTTTCGAGAAATATCCTTTTCGTCCATAAAAACTCCAAATTTTAAATAGCCAAAGAAATAGACCAAAACAAAGACCAGTGATCTGATTTTAGTGATTCTGGGTAAATTAACGGTTTACTAATTAATATCTGAGAAAAGAAAATGGAATGATAAAGAGAAGCACCTATTGCACTTCCAATTACTTTATTCTTATTTGTTTCATATTTATCTGAATAAGCAACACCATAATCAAGCGCAAAAATAAAATTAACATCACCTAAAAAGTAATTTATTTTTGGTGTATTTATTTCATTACGCCAATAAAAACCACTATTTGCATTCAAGTTTGTTTCTTTATATCCACGGACTGCTTTTATTCCATCAATCGCTACTTTCTCTACACTATAAAGATTATCTGGCGTATATTGCCCATAAAATGATGTAATGTAGGAAAATTTATTAATAAATAAATATTGATAGCTTAAATTTATGCTTAATTTTCGGTAATGACTACGAGGTGAGTTTTCAGCAATATAATCAGGTGATGCGCCAAAAAAAGAAAGCCCCACTTCTACCATTGGACTAATCGTTAAATATCCTCGTTTGAGTGTTAAATTATATTGAGGGCTAAATGATAAAGAGGTTAATGTGGGGCTATTTATTCGTAGTTTTTGTTGTGCTAATTGTGTCCTTACTTTTTTATGTTTCAGCGAACTCTTTAATATTATTCGCTGCTTATTATCACGATAGACTAAACGACTAATATCAAATTGCTGATCTCTATTTTTATTTTTATAAGCGTGTTGAACATTATGACTGAGGAAAGGATAAGAGGATTGACGATAAGATAATTGATACTGATAAAACCAGTATCCATAAGGAATATTCACACTTGCAGAATAAGAGCGAGAATAGTGCGAACGAGATAAATCTGTATTTGTACTCAGTGAGAAACTCCATTGTTCGCCTAATCCAAATAACGAATCTATTGTTGTGGTATTGTCTAATAGAATTTTACCTGTTGTTTTAGTACCTGAATTATCAAAGGTTAATTGATTTTTAAAAGGCAATTTTTTATTGTTTTGAACAATAAAAATAGAAGAATATCCCACACTATCGCTAGGTTTAATATCTAATGTATATTGTGCTGTTGCTAATCGATTAAGCTGTTCAAGCCCATGCTCTAAATCACGTAAATTAAATCTTTTTTCTTTGTACGATGGAAAGATAATATTGACTAATCGAGATGGAGCATCATCAATAAAAATATCTTTTATTTTTCCCTCTATCACTTTAATTGTAAGTTTACTATTAGTGAGATCTTGATGATAAATAAATGCTTGTGAAGTGATATAACCTTTTTTAATATATTCATTTGTTATAATATTAACGATACTCTGTATGTCATTTACTGTTAAACATCGATATAGATATTTTGATGTTAGTTTATTCTGCTTTTTGCCACTTAATAACTCAGCATTTTCTATTTTTATTTCATTAATCAAAAAACAATTATTTTTATCAACACCATTATTATTAATATTGGGAAAACTCATTTTACTTACTAATATTAGCAATAAAAATAATAACAATTTAATCCTTTTATTTTTAAATTTATGCATATAAAAATCATCCTTGAGTAATTTTTTATATAATTACATAAACTTTATGACTAAATACTTATCATTTTTTAAAAGGCACTTAAGCTTTTTTTCACCTAAGAATAATTCAGCAAATATTGACAATTATTAGTTAACCCGATATTGGTAAGTACTCTACTTGCTCTAAAAAGCGACGGATAAAAATAATGAAATACTTGCAACTCAAAAAAACACAATTTCGATTAAGCGATGCACTCTGTTTGCAAATTAATGATTTAACAATTAATGAAGGTGATAGTTGGGCATTTGTAGGCAGTAATGGAAGTGGGAAAAGCGCATTAGCAAACGCATTATGTCAAGAAGGTGTCTTGCTATCAGGTGAGTTCATTAATACCTTTACTCGGCCAATTAGCCTCTCTTTTGAAAAACTACAAAAAATGATTGAAGAAGAGTGGCGTCGTAATAACACCGATTTACTCAGTGAAGGTGAAGAAGACACAGGTTTAACGGTTGCTCAAGTTATCCAAATGCAGGTAAAAGATAATGATAAGTGTCTTTTATTAGCAAAACAGTTTGGTGTTGAATACTTATTATCAAGACGTTTTAAATACCTTTCTACTGGTGAATCTCGCAAAATACTGCTTATTCAACTGTTAATGAATGAACCTGATCTATTAATCTTAGATGAGCCTTTTGATGGTCTAGATATTGATTCTCGTCGTGCACTAAATGAATTACTCATACTATTACATCAACAAAATCTGACGATTGTACTCATTTTAAATCGTTTTAATGATATTCCTGATTTTATTCAACATGCAGGTTTACTTATTCATTGCGAATTAGTGGCTAAAGGTGAAAAGGAGTCGATTTTATCTGATTCAGTGATCGCACAATTATCTCACAGTGAAACACTTAAAAGCTTCACATTACCTGAACAAGACTCGCCAGATGCAATCCCACAATTATCTCCAACACTTTCTCCAATCATTTTAAAAAATGGTGTAGTGAGTTATAACGATAAACCCGTACTTTATCATTTAACATGGGAAGTCAAACCGCAACAACATTGGCAAATCTTAGGTCCTAATGGCGCAGGAAAATCGACATTATTAAGTTTGATTACTGGCGATCACCCTCAAGGCTATAGTAATGACTTAACATTATTTGGCCGTAAAAGAGGAAGTGGCGAAACAGTATGGGAAATTAAACGCCATATTGGTTATGTCAGTAATGCCTTACACCAAAGCTATCGTGTCTCTTCAAGTGTAAAAAATGTCATTATTTCAGGTTTTCATGACTCAATTGGTATTTATCAGGCTATTACAGATAAACAGCTTAAACTCGCTGATGAATGGTTAGCATTGATTGGTTTAACAGCCCATGCCAATAATCCATTTCATTCCTTATCTTGGGGACAACAACGTTTAGTGTTAATTGTTAGAGCCTTGGTTAAGCACCCTACTTTGCTTATTCTAGATGAACCACTGCAAGGATTAGACACAACGAATCGACTCTTAGTACAGCGTTTTATTGATATCATGATAAGCCATAGTAATACACAGCTTTTATTTGTGAGTCACCATCAAGAAGACGCACCATTATGTATTACTCATCGATTGACTTTTATTAAAGACGGCGAAATTTATCGCTATCAGCAAGAAATTTGTTAAATATGGATTTTTACTGTCATAATCAGGGCAATGATTTTGGAAATTAACGCTAAACTTAGCGTCTGAATTTTTTATTTAAATCGACATTTTTTGCATATTATTTGAACAATAATAAATAAAAAATATGTCGTTTTTATGGACGCCATTTCGTCTATTTTTTATACAAAACGGATATTTTGTTTTTTTACGCCGATCCCGCTAGATTAATAGCTTGAACGATTAAGCAAAAGGTGTGACAACTGTGCAATAATTCATCGAACAAACGACATTTTTGACTTAATCACCCTTGTTTTGTCACTTATGTTTGGCGTTCTTGTCGATGATCCATATAATGATTGAAGTGCTAATTTTAAACTTATATTAAGAAAGTAATTATAGGAGTCTAAACTATGGCAGTAACTAAGCTTGTGCTAGTTCGACACGGTGAAAGTGTATGGAACAAAGAAAACCGTTTTACAGGCTGGACTGACGTTGAGCTGTCCGAAAAAGGCCGTAATGAAGCGCAAGAAGCAGGTAAACTGCTGAAAGCTGAAGGTTTTGCTTTTGACTATGCATATACTTCTGTTCTGAAACGCGCAATTCACACCCTGTGGAACATTCTTGATCAAGTTGATCAACAATGGCTGCCAGTTGAAAAAAGCTGGAAATTAAACGAACGTCATTACGGCGCTCTGCAAGGCTTAAACAAAGCTGAAACCGCTGAAAAATACGGTGATGAGCAAGTTAAACAATGGCGTCGTGGTTTTTCGATCACTCCACCAGAATTAACTAAAGATGATGAACGTTTCCCAGGTAAAGATCCACGTTATGCATCTTTAACTGCGGCAGAACTGCCATTAACTGAAAGCCTAGCATTGACTATCGACCGTGTAACACCATACTGGGAAGAAGTGATCAAACCGCGTGTTGCTTCTGGTGAGAAAGTTATCATCGCCGCTCACGGTAACTCACTGCGTGCTCTGGTTAAATACCTAGACAACATGAGCGAAGATGAAATTCTTGAGCTGAATATCCCAACTGCTGTACCTTTAGTTTATGAGTTTGATGAAAACATGAAACCAATCAAACGTTACTACTTAGGTAATGCTGACGAAATCGCAGCAAAAGCAGCCGCTGTTGCTAACCAAGGTAAAGCAAAATAATTTTATTTTGAGTTACATAAAAAAATGCCACGTAAAAGTGGCATTTTTTATACTCTAAATTTAATTATTACGCTTTATTACGACGAGCCACAACCGCATCTGCTAATTGGCGTAACAGCGTTTCGGTATCATCCCAACCAATACATGCATCAGTGATGCTTTTGCCATAAACTAAAGGCTCACCGCTTTCTAATGATTGGCTACCTTCCACTAAATGACTTTCGATCATAACGCCAATTAATGCTTTTTCACCCGCGCTAATTTGTTGGCAAATATCAGCACCAACTTCCATTTGTTTTTCAAATTTCTTGCAACTATTTGCGTGACTGAAATCTACCATTACATTTTGTGGTAAACCGGCTTTTTTAAGCCCTTCTTTTACAGCGGCAACATGTTCAGCACTGTAATTCGGCTCTTTGCCACCACGTAAAATAATATGGCAATCAGCATTACCTGCTGTGCGCACAATGGCAGAATGTCCCCATTTGGTTACAGAAAGAAAACAGTGTGGCGATCCCGCAGCATTAATCGCATCAATCGCTACTTTAATGGTGCCATCTGTACCATTTTTAAAACCAACAGGGCAAGATAAGCCAGATGAAAGCTCACGGTGAACTTGTGATTCTGTAGTACGAGCGCCAATTGCGCCCCAACTCATTAAATCAGCAACGTATTGCGGCGTTATCATATCTAAGAACTCGCCAGCCGTTGGCAAGCCACTATCATTAATCGTTAATAAAAGATTACGAGCAATGCGTAAACCTTCATTAATATCAAAAGTATGATCCATATGAGGATCGTTAATTAAACCTTTCCAACCTACAGTTGTGCGTGGTTTTTCAAAATAAACACGCATTACAATTTCAAGGTTGTCTTTAAGCTCTTCTCTAATAAGACTTAAACGTTGTGCATACTCCAGCGCAGCTTTCGGATCATGAATAGAACAAGGTCCAATTACCACTAATAGACGATCATCTTTTCCAGCTAGGATTTGATGAATAGCTTCACGGGCATGACGAACTGTAAAAGCCGCATTATCAGTCGCTGGAAACTTTTCCAATAAAGCCACTGGCGGTAAGAGTTCATTAATTTGTGTTATTTTAAGGTCATCATTTTGATAATTCATTCCCGTGTATCCACTCTATGTTATCTAGTCAATGTTATTATTGCTTTTCCAATCTAACCATTCGTTTTCTATCTGTAAACACCCTTTCAATATAAAGCACCTATAGTCACCTTTCTAAAAATTTCAACATAAAGGGAAATAGCGCACTTAAGCAAAATAATGATTCAAAATTGCGTTAAGAATAAGAATAAAAACAATGAATAGTAAGGCTGGAGAGAAAGATAACTCTACCAGCCTTTTTTATTAGGAGAGATAATTATTTCTGCTAGAGCGTTTTGCTGTTTTGATCCACAAGCGAGAACCATTAATCGCGATAGCAAGTAAGATGATATATTCAACAGACATTGCATAAACACCTTGTTTGTAGAATATAACAATACTAATCACGTTAATAACAGACCAAACTAGCCAATTTTCAACTAGTTTCCGTGTCATTAAGATCATCGCGACAATAGAAAGCACTGTCATTGCTGAGTCCCAGAATGGGTATGCGTCAGGTTCAAGAACTGGCGTAGCTAAATTTGCACCAAAGACATTTAATATATCAACAGCAACAACGGCTAAATAGCCAAATACAGTATCAATATTGAAAGTAAGAGCGGCAATGGCAGCTATTGAAACAACGATTAAAAAGAGACGATGACTTGATTTTAACCAACGTATTCTTAACTCCGCTTGCTCAAAGTCATTCACTCTGCTCCATGCATACCATCCATAAATATTGGCTGCGAAGAAGAAAATTTGAAGTAATAAGCTTGCATACAGCTGAATTTGGAAAAATATAATGGCAAATAAGGTGACATTAATCAGTCCAAATAAATAGTTAATAATTTTTTCCTGACTGGCAAGCCAAATACACAATAGTCCAGCAATAGTACCGACAGCTTCAATCCATGAAAGCGGATATCCTCCCTCTCCTAACGGAATATTGACTAAAATATTATTGATACTAAACCAACTCATGACATCCATTTTACAACCCCGACTTAATCATAGAAAAAACAAAGAAAATATGGGTTATTGCGACATCTTTGCAAAGTAGTAAAGATATATTATAAATTCATATTTATAATAGTACTGTGTTTTTGATACTAAATATTATGTTGCTAGTTAATAAAAATAACAAATAAATGTTTTATATACTAAACAAATTATTCTGATTCACTTTTTAAACAATAAAAACGGCAAATAACTTTATACGTTTTACTTACTAGAGAGAAATATGGAGCCAACAACACGTTTAATCGATCACATACTATCTTTTGCCCTCCTTGATCCTAGAATTGAAGCTGTAGTACTAACAGGATCATTAGGCCGCAATAAAAAGATAGACAGTTATTCTGATATTGATATAGAGCTTATCGGTTATGGTGCGACTGAACTCGCAAAAAACCGACATTGGTTATCACAATTTGGTGATGACCTTGTTAACTTACAATTAGAGTGTGAAGATCCTAAAGGTAAGCTTTGGCCTATTTATTTACATGTTTTAGCTCAAGGTCGCAAAATGGATATCATGATGGCAGAGCCTGAACGTATTTTTAACATGAAAAGTGAAGGGCTCAGTCCAGTTTACCAGCGTGGATATCAAATCCTACTTGATAAAACAGGTTTATGTGACGGACTTCCTGAAATTAGCGTTATAACGCCTCCTGTGCTTTCAAAAGAGGAAGCTTACAGCAATGCTCAAGAATTCTGGTTTGAAGTCACACAAGTCGCTGTAGCCATTCTACGCCATGAGTTTTGGTTTGCTAATTATCGCATGAATGATATGCGTGAATGGTTGATAGCCTTACTTGAACAAGTTGCATTACAAACATCAACACAAGATGTGTGGTATCAAGGAAAAAACCTAAAAGAGTGGCTACCTAAGTTTTATTCATTACGTTCATTAGAGAGTACACTTGCAATGAGTACCCCTTATGAAGCCGCCGCCGCTCTTTCTGTGATGATGGCATTTTTTCTTGATGCTTCAAAACAGCTAAATCACCCAATTGATACTGCGATAAAAACGCAAGAACTTGTCAGTAATTGGCTGATTGACAATGAATTTTTGACTGAAAATGAATACACCCAGATTACATCATCGATTGTTTGTCATTACTGATTTCAATGTGATTGTTAATTAAAGCGAGGTAGTTTTTTCAATTTTGAGAAAACTATCTTCATTGTTTAATAAAACAATGCACTGCATTATCAAAAAATAGAAAAATAGCTAAGAGTTTGCTTACTGTTCTGTTTAGGGAATGATAGATATACGGAGAAGGGATTGAAATGGTGGGTCGTGGGCGATTCGAACGCCCGACCAATTGATTAAAAGTCAACTGCTCTACCGACTGAGCTAACGACCCATTTCAATAAAAACGGATTGATGTTCGAAAATGGTGGGTCGTGGGCGATTCGAACGCCCGACCAATTGATTAAAAGTCAACTGCTCTACCGACTGAGCTAACGACCCTTTTTCGAACTCGCCACATTCTCTGTGGCAACGGCGGGTAATAATACTGATTTAATGTTTTTGTGCAATGTTTTTTTTCAAAAAAACATTCAACCGCTGAAAAAACAATCATTTAACCCCGAAAATGCAACATTTTACATTACGGGGTCAATAATTAGAGTGTTCCTAGCTGCTTTTGCGCTAATTTAGCGCCAGCGCTATTTGGATATTGCTTAATCACTTGTTGGTAAACAGCTTTAGCATTATCCTTTTGCCCTTTCTCTTGCATGATCAAACCTATTTTATAAAAGGCTTCACTTGCTTTTTGAGATTTTGGATAGTTTTTAACAACAATAGCAAATGTGCTTGCAGCCTGATCCTTATTACCTTTTAGATAATACATCTGACCCAACCAAAATTGTGCATTTGATTGATAGCTAGACTTCGGATAGTTATTGATAAAGTTGTTTAATTCAACAATTGCCTTATCGTAATCTTTAGAATTCAATACGATATCAATTGCTGCATTATAATCGGCCTTCTCATCACCTTGTCCTGAATTAGTTGCCGCAGGAGGTGTTGAAGAAGCAGTATTATCAGGTTGAGTGGCTTCTGTTGATGTTGAAGCTCCGCCACCAAGGCTATCTAATTGTTGATAGATGTTACGTTGGCGTTCAACAACTTGATTTAACTGGTATTGATTTTCCTGAATTTGACCACGTAACATATCAATATCACGCTGAGAATCAGCGAGTTGTTGCTGTAATTGGGTCAAAAGCTGGCTGTGAGCATTTGAAAAACGCTCAAGTTGGGCGAGTCGTTCATCGGTCGAACCTGAACCGATATTACTGATTGGCGCTTGGGCAATAGCGGCTACAGGAGCCGCTACGCCAACCAGTAACAACAGACTCATCAAGAAAGGTCTGAAGTTACTGTTGTTCATGCCGTTCTCTTAGTAATCCAGTACTGCACGACGGTTTTTCGCATAAGCGGCTTCGTCATGACCCAGTACAGCTGGTTTTTCTTTACCGTAAGAAACGATTGACAGTTGATCAGCAGATACGCCTTTACCTTGCAGGTACATTTTCACAGCGTTTGCACGACGTTCGCCCAGAGCGATGTTGTATTCTGGAGTACCGCGTTCGTCAGCATGACCTTCTACAGTGATACGTACTGATGGATTTGAACGCAGGAATGCTGCGTGTGCATCTAACAGGTTAGCGTAGTCTGAGCTAATGTCATATTTGTCAAAACCGAAGTAAACGATGTTTTGTTGTTTCAGTTGTTCTAATTGCTGACGTGCTAATTCTTCAGCAGTAGGACCTTGTTCAACAACTGGTACATTGTTTGTATCAGTTTGATCGTCGTTTTTGTTTGAGCTACATGCTGCAACAGCAACGAGTGGTAATGCTAACATCAACCCTTTAAACACTTTGTTTAATTGCATCTCTATTTGTTCCTTTATTTGTTTGCCATACATAATTTTTATGCATCACATAAACGGTGACCAGGCAGGTGATTTAACCTGACCGTCAGTCGCCGGAAGACGCGCTTTGAAACGTCCATCTGTCGATACTAGCTGCAAAATGGTGCCTAAGCCTTGTGTAGAGCTATAAATAACCATTGTGCCATTAGGAGCGATGCTTGGCGTTTCATCCAGAAACGTATCTGTTAGATATTGTACAGAATTAGTTTCTAGATCCTGCTTAGCGATATGTTGCCTACCGCTTGCAGAACTTACCATAACTAAGAAACTACCGTCTGGGCTTACTGCTGGGTTTTGGTTTTGTCTACCTTCCCAAGTAATACGCTCTGGTGTTCCTCCGTTAATATTAACCTTATAAATTTGAGGGTTTCCACCTTGATCTGAAGTATAGACCAAAGTCTGCCCATCTGGCATCCAAGATGGCTCAGTATTATTACTTCTACCATTGGTTACCTGTGTCATATTCCCACTTGCTAAATCCATAACATACAGATTTAAGCTACCGCTCTTAGAAAGAGCAAATGCAAGTTTAGAGCCATCAGGTGAAAACGAAGGTGCACCATTATGTCTTGGGAATGATGCAATTTGGCGAATTTCACCTGTTGCTAATGTTTGTACCACTAAAGCAGATTGACCACTTTCAAAGGTCACATATGCAAGTTTAGCACCATCTGGTGACCATGCTGGTGACATTAATGGCTGTGATGAACGATAAACACGGTCTTGGTTAAATCCATCATAATCTGAAACGCGCAATTCATAAGGATATGCGCCACCATTTGTCACAACAACATAAGCAATACGTGTACGGAATGCACCACGAATACCCGTCAGTTTTTCAAAAACTTCATCACTAGCGGTATGTGCAGAGTAACGCAACCATTTAGATGGAACTTTAAACTCGCTTTGAGATAAAACCGCACCTGGAGAGCCAGCAACGTCGACTAACTGATAGCTCACTAAATATTGACCATCCGCTGATGGTTGCACACGACCTACGACAACAGAGTCAATACCTAATGCCGTCCAAAGTGCAGGTTGGACTTCAGAAGCAGTAACTGGTTGTTGAGGTATACGAGACACATCAATCGGATTAAATTTTCCGCTATTTCGTAAATCAGCCGCAATTATACCAGCAACATCTTCTGGCATTTGACCTGTGCCTTCCCATTTAAAAGGAACAACACCAATAGGGCGTGCAGTATTTACCCCTTGTGTAATTTCAATTCGAACTTCAGCGTTAGCCAGAGTGGTTACGCATAAAATCAAAAGCCCGAAAATAACATTTAATGCCTGCTTCATCATGTCTCCCTTTTATTATTGCGGTTATTACGCAATAACGCACAGAATAGTAACAAACGCTTTTCAACAACACCATACAACGCATCAATAACATTCTAAAATAGCTATAAATTAGTGTATGTTTTCCTACAATCAGACAGTTTTATGGTTTAAACTCAATTACTGATGATTTTACTTGTTCATAAACATCTTTCGGTGGCTTCGGTAGTGTAGCTGTATTCGCCGCTCTTAATGCCACTTGGCATAATGCAGGATCGCCACCTGCAATCTTCGCATTAATTAGCATCCCATCAGGTGCAATGCTAATTCTTAGCTCACAAGTTTTACCTTTGTATAATTCAGGATCAATAAACTTCTGTTCTATTGCAACTTTCAGTTGGCCTTTATAGCGATCTACACCTTCACCATTTGCGCCAGTACGATTTCCACCGCCTTGGCCTGCTGCTGATGCACCGCTTTGTTTGCTACCGTCAGCCACTAAACCATCAAGTAAATTATTTACTGTTTTACTTTGCTGTTGAGCTGCCGCTTTTGCTTTGGCTTCTGCCGCTGCTTTAGCTTTCGCTTCTGCGGCAGCCTTTGCTTTAGCATCGGCTTCTGCTTTGGCTTTTGCATCCGCTTCAGCTTTGGCTTTAGCATCGGCTTCTGCTTTAGCCTTCGCTTCTTCCGCTTTTTGTTTCGCGGCTAATTCTGCTTGTTTCTTGGCTTCTGCCTCAGCTTGCTTTTTAGCATCAGCTTGTTCTCTTAAGATGCGATCGCGCTCTGCTTTCGCTTGTGCAGCCGCTTCTTCTGCAACTTTTTGTTCTTCTTTTGCTTTAGCAGCAGCTAATGCAGATTCACGTTTTTGAGCTTCTGCCGCTTCTTTCGCTTGTAAACGTTCAACTTCTAACGTTTTCAAACGTTCTTGTTCTTTCATTTGCTGCTGACGCAACTCTTCTTCTTGTTGCTCAGCACGCTCTTTTCGCTCTTGCTCGGCTTTTTGGACGTTAGCTTGTTGCGCTTTTTGCTGGTTATACTGTTGTACCACCGCATTAGGATCAACCATAATAGCATCAATAACTTGTCCATCAGATCCACCGCCACCACCTAAATCCCATTTCTGAGTTAATGACCCCCAGATAAGCAATGCGACAACGAGTAAATGCAAGGCGGTAGACAAGATAACTGAACCGCTCAATTTACTTCGGGTTGGTTTCGTCTTCTTTCCCACGCTATCATCCAAACTTATTTCAACCTAATTACATAGGCTGAGTCATTAAACCTACAGACTTAACACCTGCTTGACGTAACATGTTGAGCGCTTTAATTATCTCATCATAAGGAACATCTTTAGCACCGCCAATAAGAAAGACAACTTTCGGATTTTTTTCCAGTTGTCGTTTAGCTTCAGCCATAATCTGTTCTTGTGGTAATAATTCTAACACTTCCTGATCAACACGAATGTTGTATTGCCCAACACCTGCAACTTCAACAATTACAGGAGGGTTATCGTTACTTGAAACAGTTTGTGTCTCTGTTGCTTCAGGAAGATCAACCTCAACACTTTGCGAGATAATAGGTGCTGTTGCCATAAAAATAAGTAACAGCACTAACAATACGTCGAGCAAAGGAACAATGTTAATCTCTGATTTTACGCCTCGGCGGCTACTGCGACCCCGTGCCATCAGCTCTCTCCTTCTGCGTTAACTATTTCTTTTCTGCGGAGGTAAAAGCTTGGCGATGTAAAATCGTCAGGAACTCTTCCATAAAGTTATCGTAACTTTGTTCCAGTTTATTTACACGCTGCGTAAACCGGTTATAAGCCATAACTGCGGGGATTGCCGCAAATAAACCGATAGCTGTTGCAATCAGAGCTTCAGCAATGCCGGGTGCGACCATTTGTAATGTTGCTTGTTTAACACTACCTAATGCAATAAATGCGTGCATAATCCCCCAGACTGTACCGAACAGACCAATATATGGGCTGATAGAACCGACAGTACCAAGGAAAGGAATATTATTCTCTAAAGATTCTAATTCACGATTGAAAGAAACACGCATAGCCCTTGATGCACCATTAACAACCGCATCAGGAGCATGAACGCTTGCTTGATGCAAACGGGCAAATTCTTTAAAGCCAGAATGAAAAATTTGCTCTGAGCCAGATAATTCATCACGACGAGCTTGGCTATCTTTATATAAACGAGCCAAATCAGTACCTGACCAGAATTTATCTTCAAAATCTGCAGCTTCACGATCGGCGGCATTCAGAACTTTAGTTCGCTGAATAATAATCGCCCAAGATGCAATAGAAAATCCGATTAAAAGCAACATGATCAACTTGACTAAAAGCCCTGCTTTTAGGAAGAGATCGATAACATTCATGTCAGCCACTACTTAAACTCCGCGATAATGGACTTAGGAAGCGCTACTGGCTTCATTTTTGATGAATCTACGCAGACAACGAGCACTTCTGCGCTACACAATACACAACCATCTTCATTAATAATCTTTTGAGAAAATGTCATCGAAACACCACGCAATGCGGTAATTTCACTTTCTACTTGCAAAAGATTATCAAGTCGAGCTGGCGCAATATATTCTATTGATAATTTACGTACAACAAATACAACATGATTATACTCCCGTAAATCATGCTGATGAAAACCTTTTTCTCTGAGTAGTTCAGTTCTAGCGCGTTCAAAATATTTCAGATAACTGGCGTGATAAACAACACCGCCGGCATCAGTATCTTCATAATAAACACGAACAGGCCAAAGAAACTGCATAGTACCTTCCTTACATTTCCCGAGTTAAGTCCATAAATAATGTAGCTATAGGTTACCTAACTATACTTAAGCGGTCGCTCTAAGGGAATCGTAGTAACGTAAAGAATAGAAAACGCAGTTTTCAGGCGCCAATCATAAACTCTTCTTTGCAACACGCAATATGCTTTGTGCTCTGAATAGAAAAAATATTTTTATTAAGACAGCATAAAAATGCTTGCTAATTAGAAATTCATAGATTGTCTAATTTAGTAGTATTATTTTTAATGACAGAAAAAACCAGTTAAAAAACTGGTTTTCCATATAAATCAATTAATTATTTGAGATTGGGGTTTCATGAAGATAGTGCCATTGCCAACTCCCATCATGAGAATTGCGTCTTAATAACACCACAGACTCGCGCATAAGAATTTTCTTATTTTCACTATGTGTTTCTTGATATCTGACAAGCGCCAAACAATCTGACTGGTAAATTATTTTATAATTATCTGTTTTTATTTTCAGACTACTTCTTTTTCCTGCATTTTGTCTGAACATCGCAATAACGTCATCATAACTCACCGCTTTTCCGCTGATCCCAACCATTGAAAACTCTTGAGATAAAAGATTTTCTATTTTTGTAATAGCAGCAACTGGTAGTGGATATTGCGTAAAAACAGTTTCAATCTCATCATGCAAAGATTTAATGCTTTCTATAATTAAATCACTATTAGAATTCATCTTGTATTTCCTGTGTAATAACTTTTTTCTTTAGTGTAAGTAATAAAGTAAGAGGTAATATGCCTATCAATGCGCATATTAAAAAAGTCATGCTATAAGCTGTTTGTGGTAAACAAAAAAGAGAAAAAATATTAAATAACATAGCAACCATAGTTGCCCCAACACTAAAAACAACTTGTCGGTTAATATTCCAAATAACACTTGCTTGAACTAATTTTTTTGCACTAAAGTCATACAATGCTGTGGTTTGTGCCGTGTTTGCGCCAATTCCCCCACCCACTCCGATAATTAGATATGCAATAATAAGTAATGGAATATCTGTATTACTATTTACAAAGGTTAATAAGGAAATACCAATACTGTGTAATAGCAATGCAATAATAAATAAGCGTTTCATACCTAATTTATTATAAAGCGCACCACTTATTATCATTGAAATAAAGGCACCCAGTGCATACAACAACATAAAAATACCCGTGCCTTGACCTGTAAATTTTAAATATTGTTGTAAATAAAAAATAGCGAGGATATTCACTCCAGTAAAAACACCTGGAATACAGTAATAAATAAAAATAGAGAGTGATAAATTTCTATTTTTTAATAATGCTAGATTAATAACCGGCGATGAATGGCGTCGATAATGGTAATAATAAAGTACAGCAAAAATTGTTGAAAGTACGGCAATCACTAAAGCAAGTAATATTGAGTGATATTCACCATATGCAGATAACGCAAACAATCCAGATACAATAATCAAACTAATAAGAATGATACCTTTAATATCAGGTATAGCGTTTTCTTTAGGTAAAGGCTCTTTTACCCAGATAAAAGCTAAAAACGCGGTTATCAATGAAAATGGAATATTGCTATAAAAAACCCAACGCCACGAAACAACATCAACAATAAATCCACCCAATGTCGGTGATATTGCAGGTGCAATCAAGGCTATTGCCATAATAAGTGTTGAAATTTTACTTCTCTCATGCCCTTGAAAATATTGAAAAGTTAATGCTTGCCCTATTGGGATTAACAGTCCACCACTCACGCCTTGAATAAAGCGCCAAAAAATAAGTTCGATGAAAGAGTGAGAATATCCCACTAATGCGACCGATAAACTAAACATCAACATTGACGTTACCATCAATGCTTTAATTCCAAAACGTTGAGATAACCAGTGACTCAATGGAATAATTAATGTTAATCCCAGAATATAACTATTTGAAACCCATGTAACAGAAACAATAGAGATCTGCATATCATCGGCAATTGCAGGTAATGCAATTGCTGACATAAAAATGTTAATGCAATCTATAAAGAAGCCCAGCAGAAATATAGATGCAATTCGATAGCGGTAAGTCATAAAAATCCTCCGCGCATAGAGTACGGAAGATTGACGAATTTCGTCTATCTGACAAAATAGAATTTATTGTTTAATCAGAGTAAACAATCATGCAAAATCAAATTGATCGAATTCGCTCTTTTATTGCTGTTGTTGATACGGGATCATTTACTCAAGCGGCAAAATACTTGCGTTTAAGTAAATCGATGGTGAGTATTCATATCAAAGCGTTAGAAACAGAATTAGATGTGTCATTACTCAATCGTAATACGCGGCGATTTTCACTAACTGAAACCGGTGAAATGCTTTATCAAGATTTTCGCCAAGTGTTAAATCAGTTAGAACAAACTTTAGATAAGGCGCGATTAGGACAACAAGAATTACAGGGATCGTTGAGATTAAGCTCAACGGCTGAATTTGGTGAACACTATATTTTGCCATTACTTAATCAATTTATGCAGTTGCACCCAAAGCTAAAAGTACAATATGCGTTTAATTCTTCTATTGAGGATTTAATAAACCATAAACTTGATCTTGCCATTCGTCTTGGCACATTAAAAGACAGTAATTATCGCTCTACAAAACTGGCGGATTATGAGATAAGTTTAGTTATCTCACCTTATTTGTTGCAAAAGTTCTCAATAAAAACCATTAATGACTTAAACACTATTCCTTATTTAGCAAATAGTAATTTGCGCCAAAGTAAGCTTTCAGCCTCTTCAGAATTCAATACCCTTCTCTCTCAATTAGCTCAAGATGCCTGCTTCGAAACAAATACTATTGCTGCATTAAAGAAAATGGTACTAGCGCATTCAGGAATGGCTATTTTACCACATTGGTATGTTCATCAAGAATTATTGAAAAATCAATTAGTAGTGCTATTTCCTGAATTATCGCTATTAACACAATCCGTTAATATTATTTTTCCTTATAGCGAATACATCCCAAGAAAAACACGTTTATTTATTGATTACTTAAAAGAGAATATTCAATTATAGAAACACGGGGACGAAAGAATTTAGCGCGGTTTTATAGAAAATAAAATACCTTATTTCTTTTTCATATTATGAGCAGAAATAAGGTATTTTTTTAGAAGAAAAAGTAACTTAACCCAACAACTAAAATAATAATTGCAGGGATTGGATGTAATAAACATTTTGCAACAACATGTTTAGGACGAAATGCTAGACCAAAAGTTGCACCAGCACACACAGACCAAATAAGAAGAATACCTTGCCAAATTGCAAGTGAACTTGTGTTCGCTGCAAATCGGCTAGGATCCCACATGACACAAAATGCCATGACCAACGCCATGATTAAAACAAGAGCCCTAATAGGGCCCTTGTCTAGTAGTTGGTAGCTTTTATCCAACATTATTCTTCACTTTCTGAAGTTTTTTTAGCTTCAGCATGCTCATAAGCCAGTCCTGCGATAACCGCAATACTACAAGCGAAGAGTGTGCCGAGAAGCCATGCAAAATACCACATACTCTATGCTCCTTAGTAAAGACTATGATTATTGCCTTCGATAAATTTCTTATCGAGGCGACCGTGCATTTTCCAGTAACACCAAATGGTGTAAAGGAGAACGATAGGTACAAAGATAATCGCAACAACTGTCATTACCTGAAGAGTAAACAGGCTAGAAGTTGCATCCCACATTGTTAAGCTCACATCTGGGAAAGTGCTTGAAGGCATCACAAATGGGAACATAGTCACACCACAAGTCAGGATAACACAAGCAATAGTCAGTGAAGTGAACAGGAATGCCCAACCACCTTTGTTTGCTTTAGTTGCAACAATCGCCAGTAATGGAGATAACAGACCTAATGCAGGCAGCGCCCATAATACTGGATAGTTGTTGTAGTTAGTCATCCAAGCACCCGCTTCGTGAGAAACGGTTTTCAGCAGTGGAGATGATGGACCTGCTGTATCAATAGCACTTGTAATAATAAAGCCATCGATACCATAGATTAACCACACACCTGCTAATGCGAATGCGATAAACGTAATTAATGAGGTAATATACGTTGTTTTACGAGTACGCTCATGTAACTCACCAGTAGTACGCATTTGAAGATAGCTTGCACCATGTGCAACAATCATCATTAAGCTAACCACACCCGCTAATAAACCGTATGGGTTTAATAGGCTTAACAGGTTAATCAGGGCGTTAGTCGTACCGTTATAAGATACACGTTGCATACTATCGACTTCTAATGGAACACCTTGTAACAGGTTACCAAAAGCGACACCGATAACTAATGGTGGAACGAAGCTACCAATAAAGATACCCCAATCCCACATGCCACGCCATTTTGGAGATTCCAGTTTAGAGCGGTAGTCAAAACCGACTGGACGGAAGAATAATGCCGCCAGTACGAAGATCATACCGAAATAGAAACCAGAGAATGCCGCAGCATAAACCATTGGCCATGCAGCGAATAATGCACCACCCGCTGTAATTAACCATACTTGGTTACCATCCCAGTGAGGAGCAACAGAGTTAATTAAAATACGGCGTTCAGTGTCATCTTTAGCGATCACGCGTAGTAACACACCCACACCCATATCAAAACCATCAGTGACTGCAAAGCCAATCAGTAAGATACCAATCAGTAGCCACCAAACAAATCGCAATACTTCATAATCAAACATAGTGGACTCCTGTGTTACTTACTTTGTGCAGAAGATGCGTTCTTCTGTTCAAAGTGATAGCGACCCGTCTTCAGGCTACTCGGCCCAAGGCGACCAAATTTGAACATCAGGAACATTTCAGCAACTAGGAATAATGTGTACAGACCACAGATAAGACCCATAGATACAAGGATATCAGCCTGTGTCAGTGAAGAAGTTGCTACAGCCGTAGGAAGGATTTCACCAATTGCCCACGGTTGACGTCCATATTCTGCAACAAACCAACCTGCTTCAACTGCAATCCATGGTAATGGAATACTTAACAGAGCAGCACGCAGTAACCATTTATAGTTACCAATACGGTTAGACAGAACTGTCCAGAAGGAAATCGCAACAACCAGTAACATCAGGAAGCCTGCGGCAACCATGATACGGAATGACCAAAACAGTGGTGCGACATTAGGAATAGTGTCTTTTGCAGCAGATTTGATTTGCTCTTCTGTTGCATCAACAACTTTATCAGTATAACGCTTCAGTAATAAACCGTAGCCTAAGTCTTGTTTAGCGTCATTAAAGGCAGCACGAATAGCAGGATCAGTATTACCTGAACGCAATTCACTTAATAATTCGTAAGCTTTCATACCATTACGAATACGAACTTCGTGTTGACTCATCAGATCGTTAAGACCTAATACTGGTGTATCGAAAGAACGCGTTGCAATAATACCCATCACATAAGGGATTTGTAATGCAAACGAGTTTTCCATTTTTTCTTGATTAGGGAATGCAATCAGATTAAATGCAGCTGGAGCGGCTTCTGTATGCCATTCACCTTCAATTGCAGCCAGTTTGGTTTTCTGTACGTCACCCATTTCGTAACCAGATTCATCACCCAGTACGATAACAGATAATACAGCTGCGATACCAAAAGTAGCAGCAACTGCGAAAGAACGTTTTGCAAAACCGATATCACGACCTTTGAGCAAGTAGTAAGAGCTGATACCCAGAACAAAGAATGCACCAGTACAGTAACCAGCAGCAACGGTGTGAACAAATTTAACTTGAGCGACAGGGTTTAAAACCAGATCAGCAAAACTCAACATTTCCATTCGCATGGTTTCAAAGTTGAAGTCTGCAGCGACAGGGTTTTGCATCCAACCATTCGCAACAAGGATCCACAGTGCAGAGAAGTTAGAACCGAAAGCAACTAACCAAGTTACCATCAAGTGCTGCTTCTTACCTAAGCGATCCCAGCCAAAGAAGAACAATCCGACGAAAGTTGATTCTAAGAAGAACGCCATTAAACCTTCGATTGCTAAAGGCGCACCGAAGATATCACCGACGTAATGAGAGAAATATGACCAGTTAGTACCAAATTGGAACTCCATGGTCAACCCAGTTGCAACACCCAGAGCAAAGTTAATACCGAATAACTTACCCCAGAACTTTGTCATATCTTTGTAAACTTGTTTACCCGACAGAACATATATCGTTTCCATGATTGCCAGCATAAACGCCATACCCAGCGTTAATGGGACAAACAGGAAGTGATACATTGCTGTTAAGGCAAACTGTAACCGTGACAGTTCGACAATATCAAACATCTTGACTCCTTGCTCCTAGCAGGAAGACACCGACTTGCGGCAACCCGACTTTATTAAATTATAAAGCCTCATAACTACCAGCAATAAATGCCTCTAAAAACAACAACGAATATTAAAGACCAAAAACACAATACCTTACAAATAGTACGCTTATATTTACATAATATAAATATATTTTGCGTGACCCAGATTTGAATTCTGAGCTTAGGTCAACAATACTACTTTTAGGTTTGTAATAGCATATTTGATCGTGTGCCAATTTAAGCATATTCAGAAATTTTTGCCACAATTAATAACTTGACCAACATCAAAAAAACACTTTAATGTTAACTAGTTGCGAATAAATTACCCAATAGTTACCATTGTGTTAATGCAATGTTGTTTTTATTTTTAAGTGTAATTTACCTCCTTATATTTTCCATAATAAAATTAACTTTTTATTTTCATAAAAGACTTAAAAATAAACACTTTTAATTGTGTTTTATTAATTTTAATATCGATTTCATTTTTTTGCAGGTAAATAATAAATATTTTAAAAAAATAATCTATTAATTAATAAGTTGAAATTTACAAAAATGTAAATATAAAAAAACACTCTCAATTATTTTATCTAATAGAGATATATAAAAAGTCTAATCTTGATTATCTATTCCTAATGTTATTTCTTCTTTAGTTTCTTTTTTATTCTAGATAAACAAAGTGCAATAAATTTGTATTTAATTGATAAAGCACGAATCCGTTATTATCAATAAAAATAAATATCAATAAAAATCAATTAGATAGATAATAAAAATAAGTTGTTTATTGAACGGAATGAGCAAAAACACAAAAACTCTTTTACTATATTCTCTTATCTAAATAGGGTGCTTTTTGAGATCCTCACGAACGTCTTATTATCAATTCTTATAACGGTAAGGAGATCATAATTCATCTTTAATCGTCATTTTGATGTTTTATCATAATAAAAAGGTATTTTTTCCTATCAAAGAACTTACCTTCCCCTCTTCCCCACGCATTCATTAACATGTTTAAAAGTCTATTTTCTTAGCAAAAATCAGTCTTACAGCGTGATCCTTGTATAAAATTAAAGCTAATTATTACGATATTTATAGAAGCACTTATATTGAAAACAACATGAAACAAGTGTTCATTTTTTCTAACGACACTCTTTTTCACTCAAAACACGTATTTAAAATATTATTTTTAACAATTCAGGAGATTTATTTATGGTTTATATCATTATTTTTAGGCTCTACAAGAAAGTAAATAAATAGAAAAATGATGTTTTGAATACAGATCAATTTAAGAAAAAGACAATATAAAACAATTTATTAGCGTAAATTTAGGTAGGATATTGATGCGTTAATTACAATATCAGCTATTGATATGACTATTAAATGAAACTAGAAATAAAAAATGCCAGCTTCTTTTTAGAAAACTGGCATTTAAAATAGTATCAATCTGAAATTATTAACAGAATTGTTACTTACTTGATCAGTGATTTAATTGCTTCGCCGATATCAGCTAAGCTGCGGACTGTTTTAACACCAGCCGCTTCAAGGGCTGCAAATTTCTCATCCGCAGTACCTTTACCACCAGCAATAATGGCACCCGCATGTCCCATACGTTTACCTTTAGGCGCTGTTACACCAGCGATATAGCCAACAACCGGCTTAGTGACGTGATCTTTGATATAAGCAGCAGCTTCTTCTTCTGCGGTGCCCCCAATTTCACCGATCATCACAATCGCTTCAGTTTGTGGATCTTCTTGGAATAGCTTCAGAATATCAATAAAGTTAGAACCCGGAATTGGGTCACCACCAATACCAACACAGGTTGATTGGCCTAAGCCAACGTCCGTTGTTTGCTTAACCGCTTCATAAGTTAATGTACCTGAGCGAGATACAATACCTACTTTGCCTGGTAAGTGGATGTGTCCTGGCATAATACCAATCTTACATTCACCTGGCGTGATAACACCCGGGCAGTTAGGGCCAATCATACGTACGCCAGCTTCATCTAATTTAACTTTAACAGTCAGCATATCCAGCGTAGGAATACCTTCAGTAATAGTAATAATTAGTTTGATGCCTGCATCAATCGCTTCTAGGATTGAATCTTTACAAAATGGTGCAGGTACATAAATAACTGTCGCAGTTGCACCTGTTGCTTCAACAGCTTCACGTACTGTATTAAATACAGGTAAACCTAAGTGCGTAGTACCGCCTTTACCCGGTGTTACACCACCGACCATTTGCGTACCATAAGCAATGGCTTGCTCAGAGTGGAATGTTCCTTGGCTACCCGTGAAGCCTTGGCAAATTACTTTGGTATTCTTATCGATTAAAATAGACATTATTTTGCCTCCGCTGCTGCAACAACTTGTTTCGCGGCATCAGTTAAGCTTTTAGCAGCGATAATATTTAATCCACTATCTGCTAATTTCTTAGTGCCTAACTCTGCATTGTTTCCTTCAAGACGAACAACCACAGGAACATTAACGCCAACTTCTTCAACTGCGCCAATAATACCGTCTGCGATTAAGTCACAACGAACAATACCGCCGAAAATGTTGACTAATACAGCACTGACATTTTCATCTGACAAAATAATCTTAAATGCTTCAGTTACGCGCTCTTTTGTTGCACCACCACCTACATCGAGGAAGTTTGCAGGCTCGCCACCGTGAAGTTTAACGATATCCATTGTACCCATCGCTAAACCTGCACCATTGACCATACAGCCAATGTTGCCATCTAATGCAACGTAGTTCAGTTCCCATTGTGCAGCTTGTGCTTCACGAGGATCTTCTTGTGAAGGATCGTGCATTTCACGCATTTCTGGTTGACGATACAACGCGTTGCTATCTACGCCTAATTTACCATCAAGACAAATCAAATCGTCTTCTTTAGTAATAACCAGTGGGTTAATTTCGATTAAAGCAAGGTCGCGCTCTAAGAAAATAGAGGCTAATCCCATAAAGATTTTAGCAAATTGACTAACTTGCTTGCCTTTTAAACCCAGTTTAAATGCTAATTCTCTTCCCTGATAAGGCATAGGGCCTGTCAGTGGATCAATAATGGCGCGATGAATAAGTTCTGGCGTTTCTTCTGCCACTTTCTCAATTTCAACGCCGCCTTCTGTTGAGGCCATAAAGACAACGCGACGGGTACCACGGTCAACAACCGCACCAAGATAAAGCTCTTTAGCAATATCAGTTGCGGCTTCAACTAAAATCTGTGTAACAGGCTGACCATTAGCGTCTGTTTGATAAGTGACTAAACGTTTGCCTAACCATTGTTCAGCAAATGCGCGGATCTCTTCTTTAGATTTAACGACTTTTACGCCGCCCGCTTTACCACGTCCACCCGCGTGAACCTGACATTTCACGACCCAAGGGCCCTGACCGATTTTTGATGCAGCTTCTTCTGCCTCGCGCGGCGTGGAGCAGGCGAAACCAGCAGGTGCTGGTAATCCATACCGTGTGAAAAGCTGTTTTGCCTGATACTCGTGTAAATTCATGATGTTCTATCCATAATCTTGTTGAAAGTCGGGCTTTCTTATTTTTTTGACTATAAGCCAGAGAAATCTGGCTTCACGAACACACTGTACTTCTTTGATGCTTGTGTCTGTTGCTAAGTAGGCAGGAGGAGCATCTCCTGCCTAAAAGCGATATTTATTACCTATACATCCAGTAATAAACGAGCTGGATCTTCTAGCATCTCTTTAACGGTTACTAAGAAACCGACAGACTCACGACCATCAATTAAACGGTGGTCATAAGACAGAGCCAGATACATCATTGGTAGAATAACAACCTGACCATCTACTGCCATTGGACGATCTTTAATTGCATGCATCCCTAAAATGGCACTTTGTGGTGGGTTGATAATTGGAGTTGACATTAATGAACCGAAAACACCGCCATTTGTGATAGTGAAGTTACCACCTGTTAAGTCTTCAACAGTTAACTTACCGTCACGACCTTTTACAGCTAACGCTTTGATGTTTTTCTCAATATCCGCCATGCTCATTGCATCCGCATCACGTAATACTGGTGTTACCAGACCACGCGGTGTTGATACTGCAATACTGATATCGAAATAGTTGTGATAAACCACATCAGTACCATCGATAGATGCATTGACTTCTGGATAGCGTTTCAGCGCTTCAACAACCGCTTTAATATAGAAAGACATAAAGCCTAAACGTACACCGTGGCGTTTTTCGAATGCTTCACCATACTGGGCACGCAAATCTTTGATTGGTTGCATGTTGATTTCGTTAAACGTTGTCAACATTGCAGTGGTATTTTTCGCTTCTAACAAGCGCTCTGCTACTCGTTTACGTAAACGTGTCATTGGTACACGTTTTTCGCTACGGTGAGATAACAGTGCTTGAGGAACTTCTGCTACCGGTTGTGCCGTTGATTTATTCGCAACATGGCCTTCGATATCTTGGCGAGTTAAACGTCCACCCACACCACTACCTTTCACATCAGCAGGGTTAATATCGTGTTCAGCCACTAAGCGGCGCGCTGTTGGACTTAATGCATCATTATTGCCTTTTTCAGCAATATCAGCACTTTGACGCTGTGCTGGAGTGCTATCTTGAGCAGGTTTCACATCAGCTGGAATGCCAGTGCTATCACCTAAACGAATACGGCCTAGTAATTGGCGTGAACCAACAGTAGCGCCTTCTTCTTCAAGAATACTTTCTAAAACACCTGCTTCACTTGCAGGGACTTCTAAAACAACTTTATCTGTTTCGATTTCAACCAGCACTTCATCGCGTTGAATGCTATCACCAGGTTTTTTATGCCAAGTTGCGACCGATGCGTCAGCAACTGATTCAGGGAGATCCGGTACTAGAATATCTACACTACTCATTTTCTATCCTTATTTATTCAACTTTCAGTGCGTCTTCAACCAGAGCTTTTTGTTGCTCCTGATGAACAGAAGTATAACCAACTGCTGGAGAGGCTGATGCAGGACGTCCTGCATAACGTAATGTTGCGCCTGTAGGAATAGCATCACGGAAGTTATGCTGACTACAGTACCAAGCACCTTGATTCAGAGGCTCTTCTTGACACCAAATAAACTCTTTTACATGAGCATAAGGTGCGAGAATTTGCGCAATATCTTCGTGAGGGAATGGATACAGTTGTTCAATACGAATAATGGCAACGTTGTTTTGCTCATTAGCACGACGCTGTTCTAATAAATCGTAGTAAACCTTACCGGAACACATCACAACACGTTTCACATCAGCAGGTTTTAAATCATCAATTTCACCAATGACAGGTAAGAATTTACCATTTGCTAATTCATCCAATGCAGAAACCGCTAATGGATGACGTAACAGTGATTTTGGTGACATTACGATAAGTGGGCGACGCATACCACGTAACGCTTGACGGCGTAACATATGGTAAACCTGAGCCGGAGTTGATGGCACACAAACCTGCATATTTTGTTCTGCACACAGTTGCAGATAACGTTCTAAACGTGCAGAGGAGTGCTCAGGGCCTTGACCTTCATAACCATGTGGTAACAGCATGACTAAACCACACATACGACCCCATTTTTGCTCACCAGAGCTAATAAATTGGTCGATAACCACTTGAGCAACGTTTGCGAAGTCACCAAATTGTGCTTCCCAAATCGTTAAACCACGAGGTTCCGTTGTGGCATAGCCATATTCAAATGCAAGTACTGCTTCTTCTGTTAATACAGAGTCCCAGACATTAAATTGTCCTTGAGCATTATGAACATTGGCTAATGGTACATAAACAGAGCCATTTGTTTGATTATGAATAACGGCATGACGATGGAAGAATGTACCACGTCCCGCATCTTCACCAGAAAGACGAATGGTGATACCTTGGTCAACTAAAGTCGCATACGCTAATGTTTCTGCTGCACCCCAGTCGAGTAGTTTCTCACCTTCTGCCATAACAGCACGGTCAGCATAAATTTTCTCAACTCGAGACTGCATCACGATTTCTGAAGGAACGGTACTCACACGGCGCGCTAAATCTTGTAAACGCGTTTTCTCTACTTTATGTGGATACTCTTCATTCCATTCGTGATTTAAATACGGTTCCCATGTGTAAGAATGCAGACCCATTGGGCGGTATTCTTCAACAACACAATCACCACGATCAAGTGCATCGCGATAGAGATTAACCAGCTCAGTAACATCATTGGCATCAAGCAATGATTGTGCAACCAGTTTATCCGCATAAATTTTACGTGGAGTTGGGTGTTTTTTGATTTTTTGATACATCAGAGGCTGAGTCGCATTTGGCTCATCCGCTTCGTTGTGACCATGACGACGGTAACAAACGAGATCAATCATCACATCGCGTTTAAAGGTATTACGGAAATCCAATGCTAAGCGAGTTACAAAAGCGACTGCTTCAGGATCATCTGCATTAACGTGGAAAATTGGTGCCTGAACCATTTTCACAATATCAGTACAGTATTGTGTTGAACGGGCATCTTTTGGATTTGAAGTCGTAAAACCAACTTGGTTATTGATAACAATACGAACTGTACCGCCTACTTCATAGCCACGTGCTTGAGACATGTTCAGGGTTTCTTGCACAACACCTTGACCAGTCACAGCAGCATCACCATGAATAGTGATAGGAAGAACCATATTACTACGCGCTTCATCTAAACGATCACGACGAGCACGAACAGAACCGATAACAACAGGGCTAACAATCTCTAGGTGAGACGGGTTAAAAGCTAATGCAAGGTGAACTTGCGCTCCTTCAGTCGCAAAATCAGATGAGAAACCTTGGTGATATTTGACGTCACCCGTTCCCAAATGCTCTTTATGAATACCCGCAAATTCATCAAATAAATCAGCTGGTTTTTTACCTAGGATATTAACCAGAACGTTTAAACGTCCACGGTGCGCCATACCAAGAACCACTTCACGAGTGTCTTGTTTGCCTGCATGGCGAATTAAATCTTTTAACATCGGAACTAATGCATCACCACCTTCTAAAGAGAAGCGTTTTGCACCCGGGAATTTCGCACCTAAATAGCGCTCTAAACCTTCAGCTGCTGTTAGCTCTGTCAGGAAGCGTAACTTTTCTTCTTTAGTGAATTGGTCTGCAACATTCACTGATTCTAAACGTTGTTGTAACCAGCGTTTTTCTTCAGTATTAGTGATATGCATATATTCAGCACCGATTGAACCACAGTAAATGCGTTTCAGTGCTTCATATAAATCACCTAATTTCATCGTTTCTTTGCCGATAGCAAAAGAACCGACGTTGAAAGTTTCTTCAAAATCTTCTTTAGTTAGATTATGGAAAGCAGGATCTAAATCTGGAACAGATTCTTGTTTCCATAAACCAAGTGGGTCGAGATTAGCGTTTTGATGACCACGAAAACGGAAGGCATTAATGAGCTGCAAAACTTTAACTTGTTTTGAGTCCATTGCCGGATCGCTTACCGAGGTATGATATCGAGTGGATTCTTTTGCGAGGCGTCTGAAGTAGTCGCGGGTTTGAGAATGCGACTGTTCTATGCCTTGACTTGCGGGCAGTTGTTGAAAAATCTCTCTCCAACTTTCGTCAACAGAGTTTGGGTCAGTTAGGTAATCTTCATAGATATCTTCTATGTAAGACTGATTCTCTCCTGCTAGAAAAGTTGATTCTAGCCAGTCCTTCATTGCGCCGTTCTGCATTATGATCCCTTAAGCTATACAGCTTTAGTTCGCCGTGGATAACTAATACCGTGATTAAACGGTGTCGATTGCAAGGTTCTCTTATGACCCGCTATCTCGCAGGTTCTTTAAATATGGAGCTTTAGCTCTCAAGGAACCTTTAAGCACTGTCTTACAGTGTTTAAAGGTGCCTTACTATTTTTACCGCAAACGTCTAATTTAGTTTTTCCATTAACCGCCCTAACTATTTTAGGGCGGTTATTATTTTATGCACTACGTTTTAACAACATTGACTTAATATGACCAATCGCTTTTGTTGGATTAAGTCCTTTAGGACATACGCTGACACAGTTCATGATGCCATGACAACGGAACACGCTGAACGCATCGTTAAGATCATCAAGACGAGATTCAGTTTCTGTATCACGACTATCAATCAAGAAACGATAAGCCGCTAACAATCCAGCAGGCCCGATAAACTTATCTGGATTCCACCAGAATGACGGGCAAGAGGTTGAACAACAAGCACAAAGGATACAATCATAAAGTCCATCAAGCTTTTCACGCTGTTCTGGTGACTGTAAGTTCTCACGAGCAGGAGGATTCTTGCCATTATTAATTAAATACGGACGAATTTTCTCATACTGTGTATAGAACTGAGTCATATCCACTATTAAATCACGAATTACTGGTAAACCGGGTAACGGTCTGATCACAATTTTCTTACTTCCTTTCTGTAAAGATGAAATAGGTGTGATACAAGCCAAACCATTTTTACCATTCATGTTCACGCCATCAGAGCCGCAAACACCTTCACGACAAGAGCGACGGAACGATAAGGTAGGATCTTTTTCCTTTAATTGAATTAATGCATCCAACAACATCATGTCACGCCCTTCAGGAACTTCGAGGGTGTAATCTTGCATATGCGGCGCATTATCAACGTCGGGATTGTAACGATAAATCGAAAATTCAAGTTTCATATTTAAGTCTCCGCAACTTCAATAACACCGCTAATTAATATGTACGCACTTTTGGTGGGAAGGCTTCACGCAGTTTTGGCTGCATATTGACTTCACGTCGTGTCATTGTTTCGGTTTGCGGTTGATATAATGTATGGCATAACCAGTTCGCATCATCACGTTCTGGGAAATCGAAACGGCTATGAGCTCCACGGCTTTCTGTACGGAAGTTTGCAGATACCGCAGTGGCATAAGCAGTTTCCATCAGGTTATCTAATTCTAAGCATTCAATACGCTGTGTATTAAATTCACTTGAATTATCATCCAGTCGTGCATTTTGTAAGCGCTCACGAATAACTTTCAGTTCTTCTAAGCCTTTTGCCATTGCATCGCCTTCACGGAATACCGAGAAGTTATGTTGCATACAAGATTGCAACGCTTTACGGATTTCAACTGGATCTTCACCAGAGCGGTTGTTTTCCCAGCGATTTAAGCGAGTTAATGCGGCTTCAACATCAGAATCGCTCGCATCACGCATTGTACCTTGTTCCATCAGTGACTCTTTTAAGTGAACTCCTGCTGAACGACCAAATACAACGAGGTCTAACAGTGAGTTACCACCTAAGCGGTTTGCACCATGAACAGATACACAAGCAATTTCACCTACTGCGAACAATCCAGGAATAACGACATCTTCGCCCTTCTCGTTCACACGAATAGCTTGACCCGTTACTTTTGTTGGAATACCCCCCATCATATAGTGACAAGTAGGTATAACAGGAATTGGTTCTTTAACTGGGTCAACGTGTGCGAAAGTACGAGAAAGATCAAGAATACCTGGTAAACGAGATTCAAGAACTTCTTTACCCAGATGATCGAGTTTTAATTTCGCATGAGGCCCCCAAGGACCATCACAACCACGACCTTCACGAATTTCGATCATAATAGAACGCGCAACCACATCGCGGCCGGCAAGGTCTTTGGCGTTCGGTGCGTAACGTTCCATAAAGCGTTCACCGTCTTTATTTAACAGATATCCGCCTTCACCACGACAACCTTCAGTCACTAATACGCCCGCACCCGCAATACCCGTTGGGTGGAATTGCCACATTTCCATATCTTGCAGAGGTACACCTGCGCGAACTGCCATACCCACACCATCACCTGTGTTGATATGCGCATTTGTAGTTGACTGGTAAATACGACCTGCACCGCCAGTAGCTAAAATCGTAGCGTTTGCTTTGAAATAAACGACTTCACCCGTTTCGATGCAAATTGCAGTACAACCAACGATATCGCCATCTTGGTTTTTCACTAAATCCAGTGAATACCACTCTGAAAAGATGGTTGTGTGATTCTTTAAATTTTGCTGATAAAGGGTATGCAACAATGCATGCCCAGTACGGTCAGCGGCAGCAGCTGTACGTGCAGCTTGTTCACCACCAAAGTTTTTTGACTGACCACCAAATGGACGCTGATAAATACGACCATCATCTAGGCGAGAAAATGGGAGTCCCATATGTTCTAGCTCTAAAATTGCTTCAGGGCCGGTTTTACACATATATTCGATAGCGTCTTGGTCACCAATATAGTCGGAACCTTTTACCGTATCGTACATGTGCCATTCCCAGTTATCCTCATGGGTATTACCCAATGCAACTGTAATACCACCTTGAGCAGAAACAGTATGAGAACGAGTAGGAAAAACTTTAGAAATCAGTGCACAAGACAGACCCATTTGAGAAATCTGTAAAGCGGCACGCATACCAGCACCACCTGCACCAATAACAACGGCATCAAACTCTCTTACTGGCAGATTCATTACACACCCCACACCACAATTGTTCCATAAATAAGATAAACCAACAGCGCCACAACAATAATCAGTTGTAAAGTCAGGCGTAATGCCAGCGGTTTAATATAGTCCGTTAACACTTGCCACATTCCGATCCATGCGTGAATAAGAATAGAAAGCAAGGTCAAGATGGTGAACACTTTGGTTAAGGATGAGCTAAAGAACCCACGCCATACCTCATAGGTTATTTCTGTTGTAGCAATAAATCCCACAAGATAAAGAACATATAAAACGATAATAATGGCTGAGGCACGAAGGAATAACCAATCCTGTATGCCAGTACGGCCTAAAGTAGAAGAATTACTTACCATACTAATACCCCCGCCAATATTGATAAAATAACGGTAATAACCATTGATGCAGCCGCGGAGTTGCGACCCACAATCAAGGTTTCATCAATAAAGCCGAAGTCCATTAACATATGACGAATACCACCACAAATGTGATATGCCAATGCCGTTAGGATGCCCCACAAAATAAATTTCGCGAAGAAGCCAGTCATAATTTCAGCAGCTTGCTGAAAACCTTCAGGAGAGGAGAGAGAGGTGCCAAGTAACCACAGTAAGATGCCAACTGCGACTAACATGATAACCCCAGAGACACGATGTAAGATCGATGCGATAGCAGGGAGTGGAAACTGTATCGTCTGTAAATCCAGATTGACAGGTCTTTGTTTTTTCACAATTTATGCCCACACAGCTTTTATAATTTTTCCTTCCTCCGGACCTGGATGGAAATCAAACAGCGAATGGGGTACAAAGGCACATTTTAAGTAAAATGTTAAATCCGTCTATTTTACAAAAAGTGTGGATTCGTTACGCTGGTTCTCCATACAACAACGGTTCCGGAGACCTGCGCGCAGTATAAGTGCTTCACAAACTTATTACAATTACCACACAACTTGTGTGCCCGACATTTGCCTCGAACAGTGAGAGGGATCACTATTTAATACATCCGATGCAAAAATGATTATCATTTTTGACACATGCACAACATTTTTATTACATTTACTGCATTATTTTAATGTTTATGTTTTTTTTGTGCGCAAACACGCTTCCAGAAACCTCAAACTTATGTAAAAGTGATAGCAGTACTAATTCTAAGTGCATTGCATAAAAAAGCACCTAAAAAAACATAACATCAAAAGCTCCTTAACATAAGTGACACACTATAGACCTAGACATTACGGGCACTAAATAAAACTCGGCTGGGTACCTTACATCAACTATAGTTTCACTATTGAAGTACATCTTTATGAAGATGCCCTCGATATTGTTAGGAGACATATAAGCGCTAAGGAGATTATAAATGGCTGATAACAAAGCTAAGCTAACGATTGCTGAAACATCTGTAGACTTGGACGTTCTATCCCCTACACTCGGTTCCAAAGTTATTGATATTCGTACTCTCGGCTCCAAAGGTTATTACACCTATGATCCCGGCTTTACCTCAACCGCCTCTTGTGAGTCAAAAATCACTTTTATTGATGGTGATAACGGTATCTTACTTCACCGTGGTTTCCCTATCGGGCAATTAGCGACTGAATCAACATACTTGGAAGTCTGTTATATCCTGCTGTACGGTGAAGCACCGACACAGGAGCAATACGATAATTTTAAAACCACAGTAACTCGTCACACCATGATCCATGAACAAATTACCCGACTGTTCAATGGGTTCCGTCGTGACTCACACCCAATGGCCGTACTGTGTGGTGTTACAGGGGCTTTAGCTGCGTTCTATCACGATGCATTGGATGTCAGTAATCCAGTTCACCGTGATATCACGGCTTATCGCCTACTATCAAAAATGCCAACAGTGGCAGCGATGTGTTACAAATACTCGATTGGCCAACCTTTTGTTTATCCAAAAAATGACCTCTCCTATGCAGGTAACTTCTTGCATATGATGTTTGCAACACCATGCGAAGAGTATGTTGTTAATCCAGTACTTGAACGTGCAATGGATAGAATTTTCATCCTTCACGCAGATCACGAGCAAAATGCATCAACCTCGACTGTACGTACTGCGGGCTCTTCTGGTGCAAACCCATTTGCCTGTATCGCAGCAGGGATCGCGTCACTTTGGGGACCAGCTCACGGTGGTGCTAACGAAGCTTGTCTGCGTATGCTGGAAGAGATCAAAACGGTTGAACACATTCCTGAATTTATTAAACGTGCAAAAGATAAAAATGACTCCTTCCGTTTAATGGGCTTTGGTCACCGTGTTTACAAAAACTACGATCCTCGTGCAACAGTAATGCGTGAAACCTGTCATGAAGTGTTAAAAGAATTAAACCTCAATGACAGCTTACTTGAAGTGGCAATGGAATTAGAACGTATTGCCCTAAACGACCCGTATTTTATTGAGAAAAAACTGTATCCTAACGTTGACTTCTACTCTGGTATTATCCTTAAAGCGTTAGGTATCCCATCCAATATGTTTACGGTTATTTTTGCTATTGCACGTACAATTGGTTGGATTGCTCACTGGAATGAAATGCACGAAGATGGTCTGAAAATTGCGCGTCCTCGTCAGCTTTATACTGGTTATGATGAGCGCGATTTCAAAAGTGAAATTAAAAAGAAATAATTGAATTTTATTAATTATTTATCTTGCTAAGCCCCGTTTAAATCGGGGCTTTATGTTTTAAAATTATCAATAAAATCTAATCAGCTTTTTAAATATTCTTGCGGAGTTTGCCCTGTCATTTTTTTAAAAAAGGTAATAAAGGCACTATCACTGGCAAATCCTAATATCTGGCTAATATCAATATAGCGATGATGGGTAGCTAACAACTCAATGGCTTTCATTAACCGCCATTGTTGGCGCCATTGTTGATAGCTCAATCCTGTTTCTTTGTAAAATAAGCGTGTGATCGTTTTTTCACTCGCCCCCACGAACTTTGCCATTTCTTGTAATGCTGGCGGTAAATCATCAAAGGATAAACGACTTAGCCGTCTATCTTTAGGCATAAATAAATGATTGGGTTGTCGCGGTGCCTGAGTGATTTCATCAAAGAAAACTGCCAATAAATTAGCATAGCGCCCTTCTTCCCATTGAGTATCAAAATCAGCAATGGAAATTCGCTCTAATATTTCTCGTAAAAGAGGTGAAATTGTTAATATTTCACTCTCAATTGGAAAATTATCATGAAATTCTTCACTAATATAAACTGAACGATATCCAACAGAGGCATACATTTCGACTCGATGCTCAACTCTTGGGGGGATCCACGCAATCCTCATGGGAGGTAATACAGAAACGCGGGAAGCCAAAGTAATTCGCATACATCCTGACTGCGTAAATAATAACTGCCCTCTATCATGAGAATGAAATCCTGAGTCGTGCTTTCCCATTTCTGCTGCAATACCAACGACTGATGCAAGATGCTCTTCTGGCACAAAGTGGTCGTATTGATTAAGCCAAGCCATCAATTGTCCTATTTGAAATATAATATGTCTTTATATATATAACAAGACATTCATTATCTCTGTATTCTGTTCATCAAGATTTAAGGATGTAGGATAAAAAAGATGAACAAAAAACTCTCTTTATGGTTAGCAATTGCGTTAATGATGTTTCCACAAATTGCAGAAACCATTTATAGCCCAGCACTTACTGATATTGCAAACGGCTTTCATGTCAGTGCAAACGAGGCTGGACAAACACTTTCGCTCTATTTCTTTGCGTTTGCATTGGGCGTCATTATATGGGGTCGATTATGTGATGTCATTGGCCGTCGTCCGACAATGTTAGCTGGGTTGTTTATTTATGCTATTGCTTGCATTGGCGTTTTTATGACCAACGACTTTTCTGTATTACTTGGGCTGCGCATGCTCTCTGCTTTTGGTGCTGCGGTAGGCTCAGTCGGCACACAAACCATTATGCGTGATGTGTACAGTGGTGATGAACTGGCTAAAGTTTTCTCTGTTATGGGGGCAGCTATCGCTCTAAGCCCAGCAATTGGAATGCTAACTGGTTCATTATTAGTGAGTTATGCTGGTTATCAAGGTGTATTTAGTGGCCTTGCCCTCCTTGCTATGATTTTACTGTTATGGAGTACTTTTGCTTTACCTGAAAGTCGCCCTGAAACAGTAAAAACAGCACCGTTAGGAGAAACTGCAATAAACATGCTTAAGGATAAGCAAATTGCTAAAACAGTATTATTAATTGCCTTTTTTAATATCAGCCTATTTGCTTATTATCAATTGGCTCCTTTTATGTTTGATAATCAAGGTCATAGCGCAAGTACTTTTGGCTATAGTGGTATTGTGTTAGCAATAGGTGTGGGCATAGGTTCTTATATTAATAAAGCCTTATTAAACCAGCATTGGCAATGTGAAAACTTAGTATTACTCGCGAGTTTTATTGCGTTGATAAGTGCAGTCGGTGTTTATTTATTACGTAATCACATTAGCTTTGTTATTCCAATGATGACCAGTGTTGTGGCTTATGGCATTGCTATTCCAAATATATTAGCCACAGCATTAGCACAATATAAAGATCGTTTAGGCACTGCGGGGGCATTATTAGGTTTATTCTACTATCTATTAATTGGTGGCGGGCTTGCTCTTGCGGGATGGGGTCAAAGTTTAGCGATTACTTTACTGATTTGTAGTCTAGGTTCATTGCTACTCTCTTTTTCTCGTCAAACGACAAAATAATAAATTGATCCCGCACTGAGTAAAAGGTACGGGATTTTCTCTTACAATTGGTCTCATTTTTTGCTGTTAATTTTTAATCAATTTAGCTAAGTGTTAACGCTTATTTTGCTAAACAGACAATTCTTAATCTTTTTAAATTCCACAAAAAATGCCTTTATTATTACTTCTTCATTTTCAGCACTTTTTCCTGATATATCCTTTTATATAAGGAGAAGTTGAACATTAATAAAGATTAGTAACTTTATTTAGTGTTTATCTCTATAAATTTACCCAATAGCGCCTCTTATCTTTATTTATGATAGTGATAATCAAATTGTTCGTTACGCTGTTTCATGGTAAAAAAAACTGTTTATCCATACATAGCTTAAGGAACTGGCGTGATAAAAAAAATCTTAGACATTTTTCCAATTTTTGGGAAAAAAGACGTCGCAATTACTGAAAAACACCTCCAAGAATCCCTCGTATTACTTGCTGTATTCGATGAAGGATTACCTAAACGTGCATTAAATTATGTCCTTACAGGTGAAAACCCTGAAGTGCTTTTTGAATTAAATAAGCTGGATGCTTCAAAAGCGGCTGTTTACTTTGATAAACCCGGTACGTTAGAGTGGTGGTATGCACATGGCGTAAATACAGGGAAATACAGTAAAATTATCACGCAAGGGCTAAATGCTCGACACAAACTCTATTCTAAAGTCGGTGATGGCTTTTCAGCAGAACAAGTGGCTCGTTACGGAAAAGTGTTGGCTGCGGCTTGCCAAGATATCAATATCAAAATAACAACCAAAGAAGTGCCATCTTGGGTGCTTTATCTGCTTATTGACGTATTTTATAACACCTATGAAAATGCGCGTAATTTAAACTTAGAACACCGTAAACATTGGAATATGGCATTTATTGCCAATATGGTCGAACAAGAAGCGAATATTGCGGGTGAAAATGCCTTATTTGCTGTGTTTGATAGAAAAGACATTTCTGAATACTATGCCACTAATCTTAAACGTATTTATGAATTAGATGATCTCTCTGATTATTTAATGACGCATCAAGAATTTATCCGAAAAGAATTAATTGAAAAACTTTCAGCTAACGGCTTAGTGGAACTGATTAATTACTTAAATAAGAATACCGTATTACGCGACACCTTTGCAGATATTATCGTTTTACTTGCCACCAGCAGTTTAAAAACCGTTAAAAAAGCCGCAGAACCAATTTTAGTCACCTTACCGCCTGAAATTGTTAAACAAAATCTTACCCATGTTTTAATGAATGGTACGCCAAAACAACGTACTCAAGCAGCAGATTTATTTGCACGCCAAGGTGAAAACCGTGATGTACTAGAAGAAGCGTTAAAACATGAAACCTCAAAAGCGGTAATGAAGAGTATTGAAAGCGCCCTACTACGTTTTAATGTTGCAGAAAATGCCAATACAGTAGAGGCCATTGAGACTCCTGATTTTACGCCATTAGAAGACACGCCATTACCTGATAGCGTTCGCGATATGATGGTCAATAACTTCAATGAGATCTTGATCAAAGCCAAAGAAAATGCTGAACGTGAAATTGAAGAAAATAAAACGGCTAAACACACTTATAATTGGGCACAACGCCATTTAAAAGATTTATCTAAAATTGATGAAAAACAGTGTCGTGCAATAGTAGATAAACTGAATAGTGGACAAGGCTCTATTCAGTCAAATGAAATTCAAATCATTAAACATAAAAATCGTGTTTTAAATTTACCTGAATATACTCTATTTCATGCTGTACGTGTGATAGTTAATAATCGCCAACATGCCGATCACTTCTCCTCTCATTATTTTAATGGCGAAATTCCTGAACGCTTGTTTAGTGATATTGAATTACGTCATCTTGAAGACGTGCTGCAACGTTGCAACTTTAAAAATGCAACCCGCCTGACTGCTGCATTATGTTTAGAATCTTATGAAGATGGTTTAAAACGCTTCCGTAGACCAGAGCAAATTTGGCCTTTCTTCTCTCAACATCCAGATTATATCGCTGAAGCTCTGAATTTAATGCCAAGTCAAAGCGAGCGTCGCTATCGCCAGTTTGAAATTTCACAAGGCATTAAAGTATTAGGTCGTTTCCCTACCATTCCAGCACAATTCGTGCCTCGAATTATGGAACTGGCATTGGGTGAAAATAAAATGCACCGCGTTTCAGCGCAGAATTTACTTGAGACACTACCAAATATTCATACAAGTGCTCAAGAAGGTTTATCTTCTGCGAAACAAGAAATTCGCGTTACCGCTATTGAGTGGTTGGCACGTTTAAAAAACCCAGAATCATTACCTGCATTGAATGCCTTATTGAAAAAAGAGAAACGCGAAGTAGTACGAGCCTCTTTATTAACAGCGTTAGAGCAACTTGGTGAAGATATCTCAAGTTATTTATCACCAAAAACTCTATTGGCTGAAGCTGAAAAAGGTCTTAAAGCCAAAGCACCTGCAAGCCTTGCTTGGTTTAACTTTGATGCTATTCCTGCATTAACGTGGGAAAACAAAAAAGCAGTTGATCCAGCGATTATTCGTTGGTGGATTATTCTGGCAGTAAAACTAAAAATGCCAGGAGGAAACGCGTTATTACAACGTTATATCGGACTACTTTCTACCGATAGCCAACATAAACTTTCAAGCTTTATTCTGCATACCTTCGTGGCTCAGGATATTAAAGGGCCAACACTTGAAGAAGCTATGTTAGAAGCGCGAAAAAATGCCCCTTCTCGCTTAACGCAATACAAAGATTGGGCTAAACGTTATCCTGAATATTATGCTAAATATGAAACCTATACTTTAGAGCAAGTGATTGAAGAGATTAAAAACGAGGTGCTACGTCGTTATTTAGGCTCTGCCATTAGTGATAAAGGTATGCTTGCCCTGGTTTGCGGTATTGAAGGCCATGTTGCAGTATCTGTATTACGTAACTATATGCGTGATCACTATCAGCGCCGTGCGCAAATTGAAGCCATGATTGATGCGGTAGCATCAAGCAATGATCCTATTATCATCCAGCTTCTTCTTTCATTATCACGTCGCTATCGCACCGCGTCTGTACAAGAAAAAGCCCGTAATTTAGTCACGCAAATTGCTGAGCGTAATGGCTGGAGTGCAGATGAATTAGCAGATAGAACCATTCCAACCGCTGGCTTTGATGATACTGGTACATTAGTACTGGAATATGGTGAGCGTATCTTTACCGCGAAGATGGATGCAAAACAAAAACTGGTCTTGTTTAATCCTGAAGGTAAAGAAGTTAAAGCCTTACCTGCTGCGCGTAAAAATGACGATGCAGAGCTTATCAAAGAAGCGAAAAAACTCTTCACTTCAAGTAAAAAAGAACTTAAACAAGTTATTGAGCTACAAAGTGTGCGTTTATATGAAGCCATGTGTGCTCAACGTCAGTGGTTAAGCGCAGATTGGCAAGAATATATCTTAGCTCACCCAATCATGCATAAACTGATTGAACAACTGGTTTGGCAAGAAGTGAAAGATGGCAAGGTTATCAATACATTCCGTCCTTCTGATGACGGTGCATTGCTTGATCTAGAAGATGATGAAGTGACTTTACAAAACGATTCGTTGATCCAGCTTGCTCACGCAGCATTGGTTAATGAAGATGAACGTAAGGCATGGATGGCTCATTTCAAAGATTACAAAGTGAAATTCTTGTTCTCACAAATGGAACATAAAATCCCTGAGTTAGATCTAAAACTGACTGAGATTGAAGATAGAAAAGGTTGGATCACTGATACCTTCACACTACGTGGCATTTTAACCAAAATGGGCTATCAACGTGGACCAGCTGAAGATGGTGGTTCGTTCTCTCACTATTACAAATTCTTCTCTAGTTTAAACTACTATGTAAATATCGGTTTCAGTGGTAGCTATGTTCCAGAAGAAAACATTCCAGCGGTCTTATTTGATTTGAGCTTTGAAAAAAATCAGCAAGATTACTGGGATCGTAATAATGTTGAGCTAAAAGATGTACCACCCATTCTATTAGCAGAAAGCTATGCTGATTATCTAAAAGTCGCTGAAGCTTGTGCAGGATTTGATCCTGAATGGGAAAAGAAAACACCTTGGTAAAGAATAGGGATAATTAGGAAAAAATATGGCTAAAAAAGCACCCGCAGATCAACAAGCAATTAGGGAAAGCGCTGAGGTTCGATTTGCTCAAGAGCTAGAGCGTTTAACAAAAGCTGATGCTAATAATCCTAAACCACAAGGATGGCTTCGCTCTCCTCGTGCTGTACGCCAATTTATTTTAGGTGATGATGCATTAGGCATCACACCTAAGTTTTTCGGCGATGATGCATTGGTTGATCGTGCAATTGTCACATTATTGGGTAAACAAGGTTTAATGCTGGTTGGTGAACCTGGTACAGCAAAATCAATGCTCTCAGAGCTTTTTGCTGCTGCCATCAGTGGTGATTCAGGATTAACTATCCAAGGCACGGCTGGCACAACAGAAGATCATATTAAGTATTCTTGGAACTATGCATTGCTATTAGCAGAAGGCCCAACAGAACGCGCTTTAGTGGGATCACCACTTTATCAAGGTATGTTGCAAGGTAAAATTGTTCGCTTTGAAGAGATAACCCGTTGCCCGCCTGAAATTCAGGATGTGCTGGTTTCCTTGATGTCAGAGAAACAATTGATGATCCCTGAAATGGGTGATGGTGCACGTATTAGTGCAAAACCGGGATTTAACCTTATTGGTACAGCAAACTTACGTGATCGCGGTGTTCATGAAATGTCAGCTGCATTAAAGCGCCGTTTTAACTTTGAAACCGTGAAACCTATTCGTGATCCTGCATTTGAAATTAGCTTAATCCAATCACAGCTTGAAAATGAATTAGGCTCTTTAGCAAATGAAGTCACTGTACCCGTAGATGTTGTGGAATTACTGGTCACAACATTCCAAGAGTTGCGTTCAGGTAATACGAAAGATGGTGGCAATATCAAAACACCTGATGCGGTTATGTCAACCGCAGAAGCCGTGAACATTGCTTATGCTTGTGCTTTAGAAGCACATTATTTAGGTGATGGTGTGATGAATGCGGGTGCAATTGCCCGCCAACTAATTGGTGTTGTATTAAAAGACAATGCTGATGATATCAAACGTATTCGTTATTACATGGACAACGTAGCCAGAGAGAGAGCAAGAAACAGTAAAGAGTGGAAAGCTTTCTTTGATGCATCAAAAGAGTTTTGGCAATAAAACGCTAAGACTCGTGGCTACGCATTAAAATACGTTATTTATCTATTAAAGGCAGAGTTAACTCACTCTGCCTTTTCACCCAGAAAAGGGATCGACACGGTGACGCTACCTTCAATACCTTTACCAGAAAGAATTGACCAAGCACGACTGAAATGGACGTCGTTACAGCAACAACATCTCTATTTTGCCCCTGTACGCCACCATAGCCCTGCTTGTGCTTATGCAGTTTTATCATTAATTGATTCTGTAAAACCTGATTATATTTTAATTGAAGGCCCAGATACTTTTAATTCGCTTATTCCTAGCCTAACAGATAAAGATACCCTGCCTCCTGTTGCGATTATGGGACAAGCAGAGTATTTGCATAATGATGGAAACCAAGAAGATCGTGAGAAATCACTGCACTCTGCCTATTTTCCATTTTGTGAATATTCGCCTGAATGGCAAGCTTTGCGGGGTGGTTTGCGCATCAATGCCAAAACACGTTTTATCGATTTACCTTGGGCTGCACAAGTTAATAACGAAGAATATAGTGATTCACAGAGTCGTAGCTTACAAAAAGAACGTTATTTAGCACATAGCCAGTTTATCGCGCAATTAGCCAAAAAATGCCACTGTCGTGATCATGATGATGTTTGGGAGCATCTTTTTGAATTACGCAATATTGAAGCCTTAGCGGATTGGCAAACACTGTTTAATGACACCTTTATTTGGTGCGCACTAGCACGACTTGATTATGAACCTGAAGTGCTTGGATCTGAAGGCTCTTCACAACGTGAAGCACATATGCTCACTCATATTCAAGCCATCAAACAGCAAGAGCCCAATGCCAAAATTTTAATCGTCACAGGGGGATTCCATACCCTTGCATTAATTGAAGGTCTAGCACATTCACAATCTCAATCTCAATCTTTCGCCATTTCTAGCACAGAACAAAAGCAATTCACTAAAATGCAAAAAATGGGTGAAAATGAACAAGCTTGGCTTATTCGCTACAGTTTTGACAGATTAGATGAACTTAATGGTTATGCTTCAGGCATGCCTTCTCCCGCATTTTATCAACAAGCCTGGCAAAGTTTGATGCAACAACATCATGATAAATTAGAGAATAATGATGCGGCAAAACAACCAACTCAAGTTTATCGCAATAAAATGGGGATTGCTTTTCTAAGCTCTGTGGCTCAAGCGATTAGAGAAAAACAGTTTGATAATCCACCCAGTTATTTAGCGGTAAAACTCGCAGCAGAGCAGAGTTTACGCCTCGCTTTACTAAGAGATCATGCAGGTACAGGTCGCTATGATTTACTCGATGGTTTACAAAGTGCCTTTATTAAGGGCAGTTTAGATGACAGCCAAAGCGAGTTATGGACTGAAATTAAAACCTGCTTTTCAGGCTATCTCTTAGGTAAAATTCCATTAGGTACAGCAACGCCTCCTTTAGTTAATGAAACCTATGAACGAGCTAAAGCTTTTCGTTTCAAACTGGATGATACATTAGCAAAAACCACTAAATGTGATGTTTACCGTAACCCGCAACATCGCTTAAGAAGTCGCTTTTTACATTTATTGGCTTTCTTAGAGATCCATTTTGCACACCGTGTAAATGGCCCTGATTTTCTTTCTGGTCATCAATTAGATCTGCTATTTGAAGAGTGGCAATACGCTTGGACACCCAATGTGGAAGGCGAGCTGATTTCATTATCAGAGAAAGGCTCTCAACTTGAAGCCATCGCCCTAAGTAAACTGTTATCAATGGAAAAACAGCTTGAAGAACAAGGGCAAAGCCGTTCAAGCCAAAGTGCAGTCACGTTATTAATCCAAGCAGCATTAATTGGGCTTCACCAGCGCATACCATCACTCTTTAAACTGTTAGATAGCTATATTCAGCAAGATTTTCGTCTTGAGTCACTCACTCAATGTGGACATAAACTGATCCATTTATGGCGAGGTCGCCAATATCTTGATATTACGGATGAGCTTTCACTTGAAAATCGCCTACATCAAGTTATTCCTCAAGCTTTCTTTTGTTTAGAACAACTGGCTCAAGGTGATGAGCAACAACAAGAAAGCAATTTACAAGCTCTACTCTCTTTGCGTGAATTGATTGAATTTATGCCATCACTCAATAATCAGCATGATTATAAAAGTGATTTCTATCAGCAACTCAATCGTCTTGATGGTCAATTAGATACCGTGCCTTTATTAAAAGGTGCGGTAGATGCATTACGTTATTTAGGTTCATATATTGACGAAAATACGTTGGTCACCGCGCTAAATACGACCTTTAGCACAGGCAGTTCTCCCGAACATGCCATTGGTTATTTTGTCGGGATGATGCGAACTGCACCAGAGCTAGTTATTCGCTTACCGTTATTAGTCGATCACTTAAATACCTTGTTACAGCAATGGGATGAAGAACGATTTATTCAGATCTTACCTGATCTGCGTTTTGCCTTTAGCCAACTTAATCCCAAACAAAATGCAGAGCTTGCACAATATATTGCCAATGATATTGGCTTAGATACTCAAGCGTTGTCTTTGTGGCAGTCAGAATTTAGTGCTAAACAGATGCTTGAAGCCACTAAACTCAATCAAAAATTACAACAGCGAATAATGGAACAAGGCATGCTTTCTTGGTTTGATGCTAAGAAAATAGAGAAAGGAGATACGACTCATGAGTCAGCATAATGACGATATGCCTGAAGATAAAATAAAACAAGCAAAACGCTGGCGCCTGATTTTAGGGCAATATGCTGATGATGCTCTAGGGCAAGCTACTTTTAATGCTGATGATTTAAAAGTGGAGCGCACGCTCGATTTTCTCTATCGCCGAGAATATCAACGCCGAGGATTACGCCAAGAACGAGGACGTCATGGATCACTCGATGCCTCTCAACTCACCGCGGTGAACTGGCTTAATCAAGCACGTAAGCTATTCCCTAATAGCACATTTGAACGTATGCAATCACAGGCAATTGAACGCTACCAAATTAGTAGCTTTCTTAAAGATCCCAATACGTTAAAAGCGATGGAGCCAACAAAAGCGTTAGCTAAAACATTATTAAGCTTACGTGGGCGAATGAGTGAAGAAACACGAGATGCGGTTAAAACCATTATTCGTCAAGTGGTTGATGATATTTTACGTCAAATTCGCAATAACTTTCGCCAATCATTAACGGGACGTCGTAATCGCTTTAGACGCTCTTTGGTGCCTAACAGTCGCAACTTTGATTGGCGCGCAACCATCGCTGCAAACTTAAAACATTACGATACCCAAAATCGTCGTTTAGTTATTGAAACACCTTATTTTAACTCACGGATGCAACAGCACTTTCCATGGGATGTTATTCTTTGTGTTGACCAAAGTGCGTCAATGTCTAGCTCAATTATGTATGCCGCTGTTTGCGCTAGTATTTTAGCTTCATTACCTGCTGTTAATGTCTCTTTAGTGGTTTTTGATACCCAAGTTGTCGATTTATCGCACTTAGCAGACGATCCCGTTGAAGTTTTAATGACGGTACAATTAGGGGGCGGTACGGATATTGCAGGTGCAATGCAATATTGCGAAAGCTTAGTTAAAAATCCTAAACGTACGGTTATTTCACTTATTAGTGACTTTGAAGAAGGTGGCTCCTTAAATCGCTTATTAGATTGCACACAGCGCCTTAATAGCCAACAAGTTAAATTATTAGGGCTTGCGGCTCTTGATGATGAGGCTCAACCTGTTTATGACTCTGCAATTGCACAAAAACTTGCAGACAGAGGCATGCAAGTTGCAGCGTTAACACCTGAACATTTCGCACAATGGTTGGCAGAGGTAATGCAATGAGTTGGCAAACTGTTTACTTTCATTACGATGAAGATGCGCTCACTGTATTTGCTAATGCAGGATTATTAAGACGCGCAAAAAAAGATGTTGATAACGAAAAAGTTTCACTCACTGATGCCAATACAGGGCAGTTTAGTAGTGATGGACAAAATGTTGTTTTACATGAAGCGGGGATCCAACAAGCCAGTTGTGATTGTTCGGCATCAGGTTGTTGTAAACATATTTTAGCTGCCGTTTTATGGCTACAAGCCAATAATAGTGCTGATAATTCAAATAACGATAAGAGTGGTGAAGCATCATCAGAAGCCATTACTGAACAGGTTGAAATCGCCCCTCTGTTACCCACGCTATTTGCTCTTGAGCCGGAAGTCTTAATCAAAAAAGCCGGAAAATCAGCCTGTCGTGCGGCCATTAAATTAGTTGAGCAGTGGGAAACGACAACATTAAATTTAGAAGACACAGGGACACAGTTAAAAATTCAACTCCCTGATGTTGAAGAGCCGGTTATTTTCTTACAAGGTAGTGGTTACGATGGCATGTTATCGCCTTTTTCTGACTCACAGAAAAAAGCATTCCACCTTGCTATTGTGGCTAAAATATTTGAACAACATGCTCAACCTTGGGTTTGGCCTGAAGATTTAATCATTGTGCAATCTTCAAAACGCCCTCTTAATGATGAAGAGTCAGCGTTAATAACAACCATTGAACAGTTTATTTATGATCTCTTACGCCAAGGGTTATCACATATCAGCTTAAGCAGTGCCACACAGTTGCACTTATTGAATATGTCGGCTCGAGCAGAGGGTTTACCTCGTTTAGCGTCTTATTTACGAACATTAAGCACCCAAGTCAAACTATTAGCAGAAAGACATTTCACTATGGATGAAAGCAATGTCTTGCGCTTATTAGCTCATATTTCAGCCTATCTATTCCAATTATCCAATGCGACACCTGAACAGTTAAAAGTATTACGAGGACAACTTCGTCGTCAATATGACGATAAAAAAACGAGTCTCTCGCTTATTCCAATTGGTGCAAACTGGTGGACAGCACAAAGTGGTGCATTAGGAGCAACCTTTACCTTTTGGGATAGAAAAGAGAAGCAGCTCTTACAAGCGACACAAGCACGCCCTAATCAACTTGATACTCTGTTTAACCGTTATAGTGTTTGGAATAGTTTATCGTTATGGAAACAAACATCCGATAAGTTAATGCGCCGCCCTTTTTTATTACAAGAGCCTCGTATTTCTGATGAAGGAAAACTGGCGACTATTGGCGAAAGTTTTGCACAAAGCCAAACTGATTTTCTTGATATTACGGATTACCAAAATCTACAAACTGAATTAGGGATCAACAATTGGCAAGCGTTGCCGGACTATTTTGCTAATCAACCTGAAGGATTTCTTTCGCCTCTCGTCTTACATATCAAAAGCTATAAGCCATTAATTTGGTATGAAATAGAGCAGTGCGTTATTTGGGATGTTTCAGATAATCATGACAATTCAGCCTTCTTACGTCTTTATTGGGAAGGAACGATGCAAAATAATCTGGAAGAATTACGTTATCTCACTAAACGAGAATTAGAGATAGTTGCAGTCACGGTACAGCCTGTTCGACGTGATTTAAATATGGATTTATTGCCAACGACCATTTGGCTTAAAACGACAAAAGGCATTGAACTGTTTTATCTCGATTTTGACCAATTTCCGCGTAAGAAAAAACAGTCTGAGTTTATTAGTCGTATTCAAGAATATATGGCTAAACGTAAACAACAAACGGCGATGCATCACAGTGAGCCGACCTTGGCACAAAAATTCTGTCGCCCTATTTTGTCAGTATTAGAAGCCCAGGCATGTACTGGGAGAGCATTGCTTTCTGAAATGCAAAAAGAGCAGTTAGAGATAAGCAAGCATACTGCTGACGATTTAGGAATGACATTAATTGCCAACCAATTAGCTCGTTATCTGACATTAACGACACGAGATCCACAAGCTTTATTACAGTTAATTTGGCTATGCGATAATCTGCAACAATTACAAAGCCCATTACCCATTCAGCTTAATGAGTAGTAATAAGAAAAAAACTATCTCTCTTTAATTAGAGAGATAGCTTATAGGATAAGAATAAATAGGCTTATGCTGGATTATCAATATCGACAAATGTCACATCAAAGTGATGTGTTTGAGCAAGCCATTCACCTAATGCTTTAATACCATAACGCTCTGTCGCATGATGTCCCGCTGCAAAAAAATGGACACCCATTTCTCTTGCGATATGAATAGTTTGTTCCGAAACTTCACCAGTCACAAAAGCATCCACCCCCTGCTCTGCTGCATCTTGAATAAAGCCCTGTCCACCGCCTGTACACCAAGCAATATTACGAATAGTTTCAGGTGCATTATCACCACAATGCAATACATTGCGTTGTAATGCTTTTTCTAAACGTGCTTTTAATTCAAGAGGTGTTAAAGGTAAATCAAACACACCTTTAGGCACTAAAGGTAATATTTCACCTTCAACTTTAACACCCATTTTTAACGCTAACTGAGCGTTGTTACCTAAGATTGGGTGAGCATCTAACGGCAAGTGATAACCAAAAAGATTAATGTCATTACAAAGTAATGTCTTTAAACGGTTACGCTTCATTGAGCGAATAACAACAGGCTCATTTTTCCAAAAGTAACCATGGTGTACTAAAATTGCATCAGCGTTTAATCGTACAGCTTCATCAAGTAATGCTTGGCTTGCCGTTACACCCGTTACTATTTTTTGAATATGAGGGCGTCCTTCGACTTGAAGTCCATTAGGTGCATAATCTTGAAAGTTTTCAATGCTTAACTTCTCATTAATCACTAATTCCAGATCAGTATTCTTCATTTCATTTATTTCCCTGTTATCACGAATGCCACTATTTATCTAACAATAAGATAAATAGCAATAGATGAATCGCCTTCGTTTAAATGACTCATTACTGTTTATTGTAACGTAAAAATTGAAGGTTATTTACAGATAAGGAAAAACAAGAAGGTAGCACCAAAAAAGTGCTTAAAGAGGGATAAGAATAACGCCTACTTTTGCAGGCGTTATCTTAATATTCTGTTATTTGTGACTATTTAGTGCCACTTCTGATTTTGCCAACCAAACGGGTTTATCACTTGTTTTAGACCATACACGGTGTATATAGCTATAAAATTGTGCGCGTTTAGGATGAAAAATCATAACAGGAAATGCCACAACACCTAGCGCAACAGCACCAGTACGACGGGCTAAAACATGTTTTTTTGTATATTCGTTATAAGCTGGCATAGTGCTCTCCTGTATAGAGATTAATTTGATGACTGAAATTTTACCTCATTTGATGAAATTTTACCACTGATCAGACCACTTAATTCGTGCGAAAAATCACCTTTATTTTGCTTGATATGTAATTAAATTACACAATCAAAACAAAAAAGAAACAAAAATGACATAATTATTAACAAAGTAAGATCGGTATTTTTACTTAATTAAGTTAGCAATAAATAATCTTTGCTTCATATTATCAAAACGGGAAAAAATCAAATCAGTGAGGAGATATGAGATATTCGAGAATGGGGTTTACTGCTAAATAGTATTATGATGAACAATATATTGAACAGTGAATAATTAAATATTTATTCAGGAAAATCAAGAGAATCAACATCTATTGAATGGTGAATAAGGCGAGCAATAAATAAGGTATTATTCTTTGGTAGATAATAGATTGAGTGTTTTTTAAACTCCAATCGTCTCATACCATTACACACCCAACTACACTCTCGCCCAATCCAGGGTGCGCTAGCAAGTAGCTCAAATGTCCGTTTCAAGTCATCATGATATTTCTTTGCCTGAATTACACCAAATTGCTGTATGGTATAACGCGCAATTTGATAAATATCTTCTTCTGCTAACTCAGAAAGTTTATACATTTAAATCCTTTTCAGCTCTTGCAAAAATATCATCCATGTTATTTTTACTTTCTGGTGAATTCACACCATCTAGCACCATTTTACGAACTATTTGGATCCGTTCTTCTCTTATTTCCATCATACGTAAAGCGTCTCTTATTACTTCAGAGGTATTTCCATAACGTCCTGAGTTGATCATTTCACCAACAAAGCCATTAAAGTGTTCACCCAAAGTCACACTAGTTACTCGAGCCATAAATCCTTCCTACATTGTATTACTTAGTAATACAACATTAGCAGTAAATTTATTCTTTCGCCAGTTAATACCATAAAAAAATACCCCAAAATCGAAAACCAATTTTGGGGTATTATTTAATAAATAGAGAATTTTATATCTTAAAATACCCTAAACTTATTTCTTAACTGTTTTACCTTTACCGCGTAGGGTTTCGGTTAACCCTTTAAGGAAATATCTCACGAGTTGATCGCCACAGTTACGATAGTTTTTATGTCCAGGCTTACGGAATACTGCACTGAGTTCTGGCTTAGAAACACGAAAGTCTGCAAGCTCATAAATCTTTAAAATATCAACATCTTTTAACTCAAAAGCGACACGCAGTTTTTTTAAGATAATATTATTGGTTATACGTTTTTCAACTTCAGGTGCTGGAAAATTCTCATCTTTGCCACGACGATAAAAAATTAGACCATTTAAAAAATGCCCCATCGCATTATCGTCACACTCAACAAACTCAGGCTCATCGTCTTTTTTCAGCCAACTATTTACTAACTCTTTTGTGACTGTGAAATCAGCCAGTTTCATGATTTCAACAACATGTGCATCACTTAGGTCCAGCATGTAACGTACACTTCGTAAAACGAAATTATTTTGCATTGTATTGATTATCCACTCTATTTTTAATTCTAAATCAACCTCAATGATGGATATCAATGCTGTGATCTAAAAATATTCAATAATTAAAAAAATACACTCTACCTTTAGGTAGAGTGTATTCTATATAAATAGTTTATTGTACTAACTTATTTGTTAGCAAAAACATTATTTACTATTTCAATGGCTTCTTTTTCAATTAATTCACGATGCTCAGGGCCACGGAAGCTTTCACAGTAAATTTTATAGGCTTCTTCAGTGCCAGAAGGACGAGCCGCAAACCAACCGTAATCGGTCATTACTTTTAAGCCACCAATAGATGCGCCATTACCTGATGCATGTGTTAAACGTGCAGTAATTGGATCACCTGCTAAGGTGCTTGCAGTCACCATTTCAGGTGATAAACGTGATAACAACGCTTTTTGTTCATGGGTTGCTGATGCTTGAATACGGTTATAGCTTGGTGAACCAAAACGTTGCGCTAATTCGTTGTAATGCTCTTGCGGATCTTTACCTGTTACTGCTTTCATTTCAGCAGCCAACAGACATAAAATGATACCGTCTTTATCAGTTGACCAAGGTTTACCATTAAAGCGTAAGAAAGATGCCCCTGCACTCTCTTCACCACCAAAGCCAAACTCACCACTAAATAAGCCTTGAACAAACCATTTAAAGCCAACAGGCACTTCAACTAATTCACGACCTAAATCTGCTACAACACGGTCAATCATTGCACTTGAAACCAGTGTTTTACCCACTTTTACATCTTTAGCCCATTGTGGACGATGACGGAAAAGATAGTTAATTGCAGCCGCTAAATAGTGGTTAGGATTCATTAAACCAGAAGGTGTCACAATACCATGGCGATCGTAATCAGGATCGTTAGCAAAGGCTAAATCAAATTTATCACGTAATTGTAATAAGCCTTCCATTGCCCATGGTGATGAACAGTCCATACGAATAACACCATCGTGATCAAGTGTCATAAAACGGAATGTCTGATCAACTTGATCGTTAACTAATTCAAGATCAAGATCATAATACTCACCAATACGTTTCCAGTACTCAATGCCTGAACCACCTAATGGGTCAACACCTAATTTTAAGCCCGCTTTCTTAATTGCTTGCATATCAACAACGTCACCTAACGCTTTGACATAAGGCATAATTAAGTCTTGTGCTTGAATATAACCACTTGCTAATGCTTCATCATAAGAAAGACGATTGATCCCTGCTAAATTGTTCTCAAGCAGTTCATTGGCACGTTTTTCAATCACTGAAGTTAAATCGGTATCAGCAGGTCCACCATTTGATGGATTATATTTAATACCGCCATCTTCGGGTGGATTATGAGATGGAGTGATCACGATACCATCAGCAATATCTTGATGTGCTTCGTTGTATGTCAAAATAGAAAAAGAGACTGCTGGTGTTGGTGTATAGCCATTATTTTCTTGAATAATCACTTTAACTTTATTGGCAGCAAGTACTTCTAAAACAGAAATAAATGCAGGCTCTGACAGTCCATGGGTATCTTTACCCACGTAACATGGCCCTGTTACTCCATTCTTAGCACGTACTTCAGCAATAGCCTGCGCAATTGCCAGAATATGTGCTTCATTAAAGCTATGGCGATTTGCACTTCCACGATGACCAGATGTACCAAATTTCACACGATGAGCGTTATTGCTAGCTTGTGGTTTAAGTGAATAATATTGAGACGTTAATTGCGCCACATTAATCAGATCACTTTGACGAGTATGCTGCCCTGCTCTTGGATGAATTGCCACAAATCTTCTCCTATTTGACATCACAATCACGCTTTAAACAAAAGCCTTTGCAATGCATCAATTAACAATAGTGGTTAGATAGTTCCACACACCTTATCAATCTCATTTGCAGGGAATTGCATATCCTGCATGATGCTTTGTACCATCGTTCTCTTGCGCTCTGTGTTTGAGTTAGTGATAACCCAAAACGGCGTGCCTGAAATATGGCGCGGTTTTGTATGACGTCCACTATCGAGTAATGTTTGTTCATCACCAGCAAAATAGATGCGTGTTCGTCCATGTACTGTTTCAGCAGATTGAGTAAAAGTAGCACTATCTAGGCTATATAACGTAGAAAGGATCTGTAAAAAACGATCAACTGATTTTGTTTTTTCTGCGTAACTATCAGATAACAGCAGTTCTCGCATTTCACGGATCGGATTTTTTGCTGGTGTAATAGCTGGTGTTATAGGTGTAGGTTCAGCTTCCTGTTTAATAACAGGTACTTGTACTGACTCAGTGACAACGACTGGTTGTACGGGCTGTTTGGCATCGAGCTTCAGTAGACGCCTTAAAATATCTGAAGCGCTTTCACCGATATGTCTAGTTTCGCTAGCAATATAGCGGTAAAGTTCGTCATCAATTTCTATCTTTTTCATTGCTACCCAGTACTATTTTCAAAAAAAAGTAATTAGGATTATAAGATATAATCTTTAAAAACAAAATAGGCAAAATTTCAATAACTTAAAGAGGATCTATTCAAGATCCTGCCATTTTAAAGGCTAAGCTCGGTATTTATCCTATTGTTTATCTTGGTATCATCTTCTATTCTTTGAACTTATTCACACAAAGTCAGTTTTAAACGCCGCTATATCACACTATCCCAGCCCCCAAATAATATAAAATTCTAATTATTTATTTTTGAGCAATGTCAAGATTTCAACTTTTTAAATAAGTTTGGAACATACATCTAGATAATGGCATTTTTATGGTTTTTTATAAATTTATCTTATCAATTATTTCTGAACTTCATTACTCTTTCATATTATTGCGATAAGTTGGCTTAGCATCTTGTGCATGTCATCATAGAAGAAAATCGCAATCATCTTGGTCATTAATATGAAACTCAATACATTACTAAATTATCAATTACACCAACCTGAAACGACACCTGTATCTAATTTACCTATCGTCTTGATCCATGGCCTCTTTGGTGATCTCAATAATTTAGGTGTTTTAGGTCGTGCACTTCGTCAAGATAATACCGTGATACAAATTGATGTGCGTAACCATGGACACTCTCCTCATAGCGAAAGTATGAATTATCAAGATATGGCGCAAGATGTGCTCGCATTGCTTGACAGTTTAACTATCTCAAAAGCCATTATTATTGGGCACTCAATGGGAGGCAAAATTGCGATGGCGATGACAGCATTAGCTCCCGAACGTATTGCAAATATTGTTGTGATTGATATGTCACCCGTTACTTATAACGTTCGCCGCCATGACAAAATTTTTGCAGCGCTTGAAGCCGTAACAGAAGCTAAAGTCACACGTCGTCAAGATGCTGTGGAAATCATGCGTCCTTTTATTAAAGAGGAAGGTGTGATCCAATTTTTACTCAAATCATTCAAAAATGGTGAGTGGCTATTTAATTTACCTGCAATAAAAAATGCTTATTCAGATATTATTGGCTGGCAAGAGGTGCCGGCTTGGCATCATCCTGTATTATTTATTCGTGGCGGTTTATCACCTTACATTTTAGATGAGTATCGTGAAAACATCGCTCGTCAATTTCCGCTCGCGACCGCCTTTGTTGTCGCAAATACAGGGCATTGGGTACATTCAGAAAAGCCAGATACCGTTATTAAGGCTATTCGTCGTTTTTTAGAGAAAGCTTAGTTAATAAACTTAACAGCTTAAAATAACGTCACTGAAAAATGATAATTTAGTAGAATGTATAATTATTGTGCTTAAAAATAGCGTCTGTTGATAAAAAGACCAAATCACAATAAGTTAAACTCAGGAAGCAGTGGCGAGACATCACTATGTGGGGTATTATTGGGCGTTTCGCAATTGAGTCATTGGTATACGCCCTTTCACAGCAAAATTTATGGCAAAAGAACAAACTGATCGCACCACACTGGATTTGTTCGCAGATGAACGCAGACCTGGGCGACCTAAAACAAACCCGCTTTCTCGGGATGAACAGCTTAGAATTAATAAACGCAATCAATTAAGACGTGACAGAGTTAATGGTTTACGTCGAGTTGAGTTAAAATTAAATGAAGATGCTGTAAATGCTCTCAATGAGTTGGCGACAGAAAGAAACGTCAGTCGTAGTGAACTTATTGAAGAAATATTACTAGAGCAATTGGCGCAAAATAACGCCTTAAAAATGCATCAAAACAAGAATAGTTAGCAGATAAACCACACAAATTCGACAGAATTAGCCTGCTATTTTCGTCAAAATACGTTTTTAGTTTTCTATTATGAAAACACAATGCTTATCTTTCACTAGTAATTGTTCAAACACAGACAAATATACTCTAAATATTTTGAAGTGTAGCTAGGTGACAAGTGAATGAATCACTAGAAACATACAAGAAGTATGTGACTTGTGGAAATATACGTAGTCAATAACGCTACAATTTGAAATATAACGAATTTAGAATAAAAGAGGTTATCTCACTTTATGGCAATCATAGGAATATTCTTCGGCAGTGATACTGGCAACACTGAAAATATTGCCAAAATGCTTCAAGAAAGACTGGGCGCTGATAATGCCGAAGTTCATGATATTGCAAAATCCAGTCAAGAAGACATCGAAGCGTTCGATATTCTGTTACTAGGTATTCCTACTTGGTATTATGGTGAAGCACAATGTGATTGGGATGATTTTTTCCCAACACTAGAAGATATTGATTTCAATGGTAAGCTTGTTGCACTATTTGGTTGTGGTGACCAAGAAGACTATGCAGAATATTTCTGTGATGCAATGGGTACTATCCGCGATATTATTGAACCTCGTGGTGCAGTTATCGTAGGACATTGGCCAACCGAAGGTTATCATTTCGAAGCCTCTAAAGGGCTTGCAGATGATAATCATTTTATCGGCCTTGCGATTGATGAAGATCGTCAACCAGAATTAACCGAAGAGCGTGTTGACGCTTGGGTTGCTCAAATCAAAGAAGAAATGAGCCTAGACGAAATTTTGGGATAATATAAATACTCAATATTGAGAATGATAATTATTCAATGGTGTGCTAAGATAGTGTGATAGGTGGGGTGTTTATTTTTAAATATCATGCCTATAATCAATGAGGTTATTTATTCACCCGAGTATTAATGAATAAAGCCCATTTGTGAGCACAAAAATTAAATTCACCATTAGCAACAGGATTAAATCCGCATGACCGACAATAATAAAGCGTTAAAAAATGCTGGGTTAAAAGTTACACTTCCTCGCTTAAAGATCTTGGAAGTGCTCCAGGATCCTGAGTGCCATCATGTCAGTGCTGAAGATCTCTACAAAAAACTTATCGATATCGGTGAAGAGATTGGTCTGGCAACAGTGTATCGCGTCTTAAACCAATTTGATGATGCTGGTATTGTTACCCGACATAATTTTGAAGGTGGTAAATCAGTATTTGAATTAACTCAACAACACCATCATGACCATTTAATTTGTCTTGATTGTGGCAAAGTTATTGAGTTTACAGACGATGCAATTGAATTACGCCAAAGAAATATCGCTGAACGTCATGGTATCAAACTTTCCAATCATAGCCTTTATTTATATGGCCATTGTGCTGAAGGTAATTGTAAAGAAGATAGCCACGCACATGATGAGAAATAATTCATTCTGGATAATCTCTCAGTAAAAAAAAGGAACTGTGAACAGTTCCTTTTTTATTGGCTCCCGCTATGAACCTCAATATTATCGTGTAATGACGTCACCTTAAAGATAACATAAGCTATATCAATTCACTTCGTCACACTAATACTGTGTTTGATATGTTTTAAATGCACCACTATCGTAAAAGTAACAATAACTAACAGTGACCAAGAGCCCCACTTCCCTGCATGCACGGCAGACCAAGCACCAATTTGGTTTGGATATTGCCAAACACCGAAGAACGTACCAAAATTCTCAGCAAGCCAAATAAAGAAACCAATCAGAATAAAAGCAAGTAATAAGGGCATTTTTCGCTCTGTATCATAAGGCGTAAAATAAACCACACTACGAGCATAAAGACCTAAAATAAAGGCCGTTAAATACCAACGATAATCACCAATAAAATGATGAGAAAAGAAATTAATATAAATCGCAAGTGCAACCAATGTTGCCAGCCAATAAGGTGGATAATGTTCAATTCGTACCTTTAAAAAACGCCATGCTTGAATTAAATAACTCCCCACAGCCGAATACATAAAGCCTGTAAATAATGGGACTTCCCACAATTTCGTGTAAGCAAAATCAGGGTATTTCCATGAACCAATTGCCGCTGATGTTTTAAATAACTCCATCACAAAACCAACAATGTGGAAAAAACAAATCGCTTTTAATTCATCCCATGTTTCTAGCTTTCCCCACACCATCCATAATTGAAAAGCGATAGCGAGAATAAGCAGTACATCATAACGAGGTATACCAAAGACACCTTTACTTGGCGTTGCAAATAAAATAAAAAAGAAAAATCCCGCAAATAAACAAGAACGCGCCTCTTTCACACCAAAAAAAAGAAATTCAACAATAAATCGTTTTATACCTTTAAAGGGCTTCAATGGTGGTTCTAATAAAAAATCATCCAATCGCTTTAACATGCTTCTTCCTGAAAACTCGCATTATCGAACAGCCTTCAATGCGGAATAATACATAAGGTGAGATAAAATGAATGGTAAGAAATCTGCCATAGAATAAAAAAACGTACAAGGATGAAAAGGACGAAAAAAAAGAAAGGAATGAAAAAATAAAGGTATTTCCCCCCCACTACGATACCCACTCTGACTGCCTTTACTTAGGGTAAATACCTTACGCAAATTCTGCGAAATAACTGAAGCACAAGAGATAAACATAACCCACTCACATTTATCTCAGACGACATGACATGACGACTTTACTTCATTACTTTTACTACATTACTTTTACTACATTACTTTTACTACATACTGCGATTTTAAAACGACTCTTTACTTCGACTCTTCTACTTCTTACTACTGTTGCTGACAACTTCACTTTATTAACGAGACTTATTTGTAAGGTTCTTCTTAATTAATGCATCTCTATCTTTCTACTAGTTATTTTTACTTATCGTAATCGTATTTAGCTTTTTTAGTTTTATTCAGGATAAAGTGCAATTAATACACTTTATCCTTATGCTGATATTAGAAAATAGTGAATGGCATTATCACGTTAAACTTAACGTCTTTTTCATCTTGGAAGATATTACCAAAACCACCGTCATAACTTGGAATATCGGAGTGGTTATCGTAACGGGTATAATGAAGCTTAAAGAGAGTACCTTTAGCGCGACCTTCTTGAACCGTATACATAATATCCGCATTCCATGCACTTTCTCTGATACGCTGACCTTGGTCATAAACGGCTTTACCACTTGGTTTCGCATCCCATGCGTAAATATATGAAGTACCGACAGCCCAACCTGACAGATCCCAGTTTTTCAGATCATACATAACGCCAGCATAAAGTGCTTTTTCTCCATTGGCGTTAAAGTCAGAACGACCATCCCACCAAACATCAAGACGACCGTTAGAGGTTGCCCAGCCTGGAGTCATACGTTGTAAGAAATAACCTTGATTACCTTCAGCTTTAACCCACGTTCCTTCTACTTTGAAGTCAAATACATTGTAGGTATAACCAAAAGTCAGTGCTTGTAACCATGCCAACCCATCATAAACGTCATTAACACCACCGCCGGTAACTTTATCTTTAGCACCGTAGAATTGGTAAGACGTTCTTAATGCATTGTCAGCAATTGGAAAATCATAAGAAACTTTGCCAAAATACTGATCGATATAACCATCGGCCTGACCAAATGCAGCTTCTAACACTAGGCTGTTTTTAAAATCATATTTGGCGCCAAAAGAGTGAAGATAGCTGATATTGGTTTCTAGATCAGCTTTACGGAAGTTATACATATTCCGATACCACGGTGCTTTATATTCATCCGTCCACATATATGAGAAAGATAATTCACCGCTTTTATCGAAATCGAAAACTGCACCCGCTTCAGCACCGCGATAAGTCCCCGGTAAGAAGCTCCAATGTGGACGCAATAAGCTTTGGCCTTTAGGTTGAATATATCCACCTTGAGCCCAGAAATTGCCTAATTTGAATTTCGCAGCCGCTTTATAAACACTCATGCCACTGCGATCGCCAGTCCATTTTTCATCCCAGCGACTTTTTGCATCACTAAAACCGATTTCATTAGGTGCAGCTGGGCCACTGTTATTCAATTCAGCTGCGCCAAAAGCAGCTAAATCAATACCAATAAAATCACCAAGGTAGCCTGATGAGAAATCTAAATTAGCGTTGAAAGTAGAATGGTGTAAGTTAGCTTTGTATTTGCCGTAATCAGGACTATTTGGTGTTAACTCTTTTCTATCACGGTCACGTTGCCAATAAAAAAGACCGCCTGTTAAGGTTGAGTCGTCAATAAACCCTTCAGCATGAGACATTTTTGCAGGTAGTGCAGTTACAAGCAATGCGCCCATAACGGCAAGTGCCACCCTGCCTGGTTTAGCATGTTGCATAACCATAGCATTGTTTCCTCTTTGACTTTGACTAAAAAAGAAATAAGCACAATGCCTATTTCCAAATATAAAACCCCAAGTGGGGAAAAAACCTAAATTAGGTTAGAAACAGCATATTTTTCGCGACGCGAATTATCAACCTAAAAAAAAGAATTTTTATCAAAATATGACAAAGGACACATAACCAAATGATCGTTTCATTTTCTTACTTTTATAATTATTGACTAAAAGTAATCATAATTAGTTGATTTAAATGTATTTTATAAAACAATCTTTAAATGATATGAAATTTCGTTTTTATAGAAAGGAATAATAAGCAGTACTTATAAATGATCTTTTTTAACAGTGTGAAATAGGCGGTATTAATCACACTTTTCTTATTACAGTTTTATTTAGCGTGATGGTATGAAAAAACAAAAGAATAAAGTGATAGTGAATAAACTATTTCAAATGAAATAAATGAAAAGTTATCACCTAAAAAAGAAAAAACGAAAGACTAATCAAATTAAGAATAGTAAATGTTTAATATCAATAGATGAAAAATCATCCAAACTAAGATGTAAAACAGATAAAAAAATGCTCGATAAATAATTACCGAGCATTTTATTCATTAAAGTACTAATGTGTCTTAAAATGCGTCAGATTAACCTTGCTGAGAAATCTTCGCCCAAGTGTCTCGTAAGCCCACAGTACGGTTAAACACAAGTTTATCCGCTGTTGAAAGCTTATCAGCACAGAAGTAGCCTTCACGCTCAAATTGATACGCTTTTTCGATAGCAGCATCTTTTAAGCTACGTTCAACAAAACCTTCACGAATAACTAATGATTCAGGGTTAATTGTTGATAAGAAATCATCTTCTGCTGCTGGGTTTGGTACGCTAAATAGACGGTCATAAAGACGGATTTCAGCAGGAATAGCATGTGGAATGCTTACCCAGTGAATAACGCCTTTTACTTTACGCCCATCAGCAGGATCTTTATTTAGAGTCTCTGCATCATAAGTACAGTAAATGGTCGTAATTTCGCCTTGATCGTCTTTTTCGACACGTTCTGCTTTAATCACATAAGCATTACGTAGACGCACTTCCTTACCTAGCACCAGACGTTTATATTGACGGTTTGCTTCTTCTTTGAAGTCTGCGCGATCAATATAGATCTCACGGCTAAATGGTACTTCACGCGTACCCATTTCTGGTTTGTTTGGGTGATTTGGTGCAACAAGAATTTCTTCACCTTCTGGCATATTTTCAATCACTAAACGAACTGGATCGATAACCGCCATTGCGCGTGGTGCATTTTCGTTTAAGTCATCACGAATACAAGATTCCAAAGCTGCCATTTCGACGTTGTTTTCTTGTTTCGTCACACCAATACGTAGGCAGAATTCACGAATAGATTCTGCGGTATAACCACGACGACGTAAGCCTGAAATCGTTGGCATACGAGGATCATCCCAACCATTCACAATGTTTTCTGTCACAAGCTGATTCAGCTTACGTTTTGACATCACTGTATATTCAAGGTTAAGGCGTGAGAATTCATATTGACGAGGATGACAAGGGATAGTGATATTATCCAGCACCCAATCATATAAACGGCGGTTATCTTGGAATTCTAAAGTACATAAAGAATGTGTGATATTTTCCAGTGCATCAGAGATACAGTGGGTAAAATCATACATTGGATAAATGCACCATTTATTTCCAGTTTGGTGGTGTTCAGCAAATTTAATACGATAAAGAACAGGATCACGCATAACAATAAAAGGTGATGCCATATCAATTTTCGCACGTAAACACGCTTTACCTTCTTCAAAGCCACCCGCACGCATTTTTTCAAACAGCGCTAAGTTTTCTTCTACGCTACGTGAGCGATAAGGGCTGTTTTTACCTGGCTCTTTTAATGTACCGCGGTATTCACGAATTTCTTCAGCACTTAACTCATCAACATAAGCTAAGCCTTTATTAATCAGCTCAATCGCATATTGATAAAGTTGATCAAAATAATCTGAGGAGTAATGAATGCTACCTTCCCATTGGAAACCTAACCACTGAACATCTTTTTGAATTGAGTTGATGTACTCAATATCTTCTTTTACTGGATTGGTATCATCAAAACGTAGATTACATTTTCCCTGATAATCTTTAGCAATACCAAAATTCAGGCAAATTGATTTCGCATGGCCGATATGAAGATAGCCATTAGGTTCAGGTGGGAAACGCGTTTGAACGCTATCATGTTTCCCGGTAGCCAGATCTTCGTCAATAATTTGACGAATAAAGTTCGTTGGGCGGGCATCTGCCTCATTCATGGTCATTTTTTCCTCAAAGCAAAACGCATAATTAACCCACTATAATCCAATAAGCAGGTTTCATAAATACCTTAGCTAAATACACCCCTGAGATATTTATCAAAATAGAGATAAAAAAACGGGAAGTTCGAAAGACTCCCCGTTTTATCGTCTTATTTAACCATCTCTTTATAGAGGATTAAATATCTATATAGAATTTATTTTAACACTTTGTAGATAACCGTTTTATTTCCGACCACAACACCGGCAACTTGTTCAGTAATCTTATCAAAATCATCGATATTGCTGACAATAACAGGGCTTATCATCGATTTGGCATTAGCGTTCAGATATTCAAGATCTAATTCTAAGATAGGTTGACCAACTTTAACGTCTGCACCTTCTTCAACTAAACGCTTGAAGCCTTTACCACCTAATGCAACGGTATCAATTCCCATATGCACAATGATTTCCACACCATTGTCAGTCTCAATACAAAATGCATGGTTTGTATCAAAAATCTTAACAACAGTACCTGTCGCAGGCGCCATCACGATATTAGAGGTTGGTTTGATTGCTACGCCATCGCCAACAACACCACTAGAGAACGCTTCATCAGGCACATCTTTTAATGCCACCACTTCACCATCAAAAGGTGCAATCATTTCAAGTAACACTTTTGCATTGGCATTAGCTTGTTTTACGGGTGCTTTTTCAGTAGAAACTGTTGAAGCAGAAGCACCTTCATAAGCAGGCACAGGACCTTGTGTTAATACATCGCGCATTGCATTAGCGACAAGCTCTGCGCGTGTACCCACAATCACCTGAACACTTTGTTTGTTTAAGCGAATAACGCCTGAAGCCCCTAAACGTTTTGCGTATGCATCATTAACAACGCCAGAGTCTTTTACATTAAGACGTAAACGTGTAATGCAAGCATCAATACCCGTTAAGTTATCAGAACCACCAATAGCCGCGATATATTGGCGAGCTTCTTGTTGAATACCTTCTTTACTATTTGCTGGCGCTGTTTTGATATCTTCATCATAACCATCAGCAGTTTCATCACCGGTCACTTCATCTTCACGACCTGGTGTTTTCAGGTTAAATTTAGTGATAGTGAAACGGAAAATACCGTAATAGATAAAGAAGAAAACAATACCCTGAACAATCAGCATGTACCAATGAACAGCCAGTGGGTTACGTGAAGATAAGAACATATCCACTAAGCCTGCACTAAAGCCGAATCCTGAAATCCACTCCATGCTTGCCGCGATATAAACAGAAATCGCCATTAAGAATGCGTGAATAACATAAAGCACTGGTGCGACGAACATAAAGGAGAATTCAAGCGGCTCAGTAATACCTGTGAAGAATGCGGCAAACGCACCCGCCATCATAATACCAGCCACTTTTGCTTTGTGCTCTTTACGTGCGCAGTGATAAATAGCAAGAGCTGCACCCGGTAAACCAAACATCATTACTGGGAAGAAACCTGCTTGATAACGACCTGTAACACCCACTGTTGCTAAGCCAGAATCAATAGCTTGCTGACCTGCTAGGAAGTTAGGAATATCATTAATACCAGCAACGTCAAACCAGAATACAGAGTTCAACGCATGGTGTAAGCCCACTGGAATTAATAAACGGTTAAAGAATGCGTAAATACCCGCACCTAATGCTCCCATATCTTTAATGCTTTCACCAAAGCTAACTAATCCGCCATAAATCACAGGCCAGATATACATCAGAATAAAGGCGACGATGATCATTAAAAACGAGGTTAGAATGGGAACTAAACGGCGACCACTAAAGAACGACAGTGCGCGAGGCAGCTCAACGCTACTGAAGCGGTTATAAAGCTCGGCTGAAAGTACACCAACTAAGATCCCAACAAACTGGTTATTTATTTTACCAAAAGCAACTGGAACCTCTTCTAAAGGTAGGCCTTTGATCATTGACACCGCTGCTGGAGAGCAAAGTGTTGTCACAACTAAGAACCCAACAAACCCTGTTAAAGCGGCAGCACCGTCTTTGTCTTTCGACATACCATAAGCAACACCAATGGCAAACAAGACTGACATATTGTCGATGATAGCAGCACCAGATTTGATAAGTAAGGCAGCAAGCGCGTTATCGCTACCCCAGCCTACTGGGTCAATCCAGTAGCCAATCCCCATCAGAATTGCTGCTGCAGGTAATGTAGCAACAGGCACCATCAGCGCCCGTCCTATCTTCTGCAGATAACTTAAAATATTCACAAACTCCCCCTTGGATAGCCCCTATATTGGGATCTTATTCATACTCATTCATATTTTATAAGAAAATTGATGAGCTAATTATTTAATTCCATTTTTAGTCTAAAAAATTTATTTCGTATCGCAAATTAATTAGTCATAATTTGTGAGTTAAGTCACCAATATAGTATATTTTTTAGCTGAAATGCTGGCTAAGTCAGAAAGCTTATTTTATGATTAAAAATATCTTTTGGCGGGACATTTCGATCATCAGCTAAAAATGAAAAGAAATTCGTGTTATACACTCTAAATCATTCGAGTTGCAGGTAGGCGACAAGCAAAGATATCCCGATGAGTATACTCATGTATGTGATTCGGGTAGCTGAGCGTAGCCAACACCCCTGCAACTTGAAGGATGACGAGTATAGATGAGCCACTGATAATCACACGATAAAATAACACGTTACTGAGTTATCAGATTTGTCTTTTTTCTATGAGGTTACTATGAGGTTAATCCCCCTATCCACGGCAAAACAAGTTGGTAAGTGGTCTGCAAATTATATCATTGAGAAGATCAATGCGTTTAATCCAACAGCAGAGCGCCCTTTCGTGCTTGGTTTACCGACTGGTGGCACGCCATTGGCGACATATAAAGAGTTAATTGAATTACATCGTGCAGGAAAAGTCAGCTTCCAACACGTTGTAACGTTCAATATGGATGAATATGTTGGTATTCCATCAGATCATTCACAAAGTTACCGTACTTTTATGTATGAGAACTTCTTTAATCATATTGATATTAAAGATGAAAATATCAATTTATTAAACGGTAATGCAGAAGATCCACAAGCAGAATGCGAACGTTATGAGGCTAAAATTAAGTCTTATGGCAAAATCAATTTGTTTATGGGCGGTGTAGGTAACGACGGTCATATCGCATTTAATGAGCCAACATCATCACTTTCTTCACGTACTCGCATGAAAACGCTAACAGAAGACACTCGTTTAGCAAATTCACGCTTCTTCGATAATAATGTTAATCATGTTCCTAAATATGCACTGACAGTTGGTGTAGGTACATTATTAGATGCTGAAGAATTAATGATTTTGGCAACTGGTTTTAATAAAGCGCAAGCAGTACATGCTGCAACAGAAGGCGCTGTTAACCATTTATGGACGATTTCCTGTGTTCAACTTCACCCTAAAGCCATTTTAGTGTGTGATGATCCTGCAACAATGGAATTACGAGTAAAAACATTGCGTTATTTCCAACAGATTGAAGCGCAAGAGTGTCAGAAATACCAAGACTAAGTTTAGTAAAATAAGTACCTACTGATTAAGTAGTGGAAAAGGCTAAGCTCTCTTACTTATCAGCCAGAATTTGCTGGCTGATATCGGATTTTTAGATTGACTTCCCTTATCAGGAGACAAAGGTATGTTTGCCTTAACAAATGCTGTTATTTATACAGGTTTCGACCGTTTAGAAAACCACGCCATTATTATTAACGGCTCCCGTATTGAGCAGGTTTGCCCACAGGATCAACTGCCAAAAGATATCACTGTTCGTGATATGAAAGGTGCAATTGTCTCTCCCGGTTTTATCGATTTACAGGTTAATGGCTGTGGTGGCGTACAATTTAATGACACGCCTGAAAATGTCACCGTTGAAACGTTAGAAATTATGCAAAAAGCAAATGAACGTTTAGGTTGCACTAGCTATTTACCCACGTTAATTACCTGTTCTGATGAATTGATGAAAATAGGCATTGACGCAACTCGTGCTTATATGAAGAAACATGAAAATAAAGTGTTGGGATTACATTTAGAAGGCCCTTATATCAATGTAATTAAAAAAGGGACTCATGATCCACAGTTTATTCGCCAACCTAGTGCACAGATGATTGACTATTTGTGCGATAATGCTGATGTTATCGCTAAAATCACCCTAGCACCTGAAATGGTTGATGAAAAGTATGTTCGTCAATTAATCAAAGCAGGTATCATTGTTTCTGCGGGTCACTCCAATTCGACTTATGAAGAAGCACGTAAAGGATTCCGTAATGGTATCTCATTATCGACTCACCTTTACAACGCAATGCCTTATATTACAGGCAGAGGGCCGGGGCTTGTAGGTGCCATTTATGATACACCTGAGGTTTATGCTGGTATCATTGCCGATGGTTTACATGTTTCATGGGCAAATATTCGTAACAGTAAGCGTCTGAAAGGTGAAAAACTACTTTTAGTCACAGATGCAACTGCGCCAGCAGGGCTTGATCCTAGTAAAAATGAGATGGATAGCTTCGTTTTTGCGGGTAAAACCATATATTATCGTAATGGTCTTTGTGTCGATGCAGATGGCACATTAAGTGGATCATCACTGACCATGATTGGTGCAATTAAAAATAGCGTGATCCATGTAGGTATTCCATTAGATGAAACATTGCGGATGGCAACACTTTATCCTGCTCGTGCAATCGGAATGGAAAAAGAATTGGGAACAATTGAAGCAGGAAAAATTGCTAACCTCACTTCTTTCGACAAGGACTTCAACCTTTGCACAACGTTTGTCAATGGTATCGAAATAACTGAATAACTAATGGATGTCTATGCTGATGAGTCATAACAACACTGAAACGCAAATTGGCAATATCGATCTTGTTAAACAACTTAACAGTGCGATTGTGTATCGACTGATTGATCAACACGGGCCAATTTCCCGTATCCAAATAGCCGAACAAAGCCAACTAGCGCCAGCCAGTGTGACTAAAATTACTCGTCAGTTGCTTGAACGAGGCTTAATCAAAGAGGTTGATCAACAGGCATCAACAGGTGGGCGTCGCGCAATCTCTATTATTGTTGAACACCGCAACTTTAATACAGTCAGTGTGCGATTGGGGCGTAATGATGCTACTGTCGCTCTTTACGATCTGAGCGGTAAAGTCATCATTGAGCAGCACTACCCTTTAGAGCAGAGTACTCAAAATGAAGTTGAAGCCCTGCTCATCAATGCAATTGATGATTTTATTAAACAAAATCAACGTCGCATTCGTGAGCTTATTTCAATTTCCGTGATCTTGCCCGGTCTTGTTGATCCAAATAAAGGCATTGTTCGCTATATGCCTCATATGAAAGTAGATAATTGGGCTCTGGTAAATAGCTTAGAAAAACGCTTTAGCCTACCTTGTTATGCTGGGCATGATATTCGAAGCCTTGCACTCGCTGAAAACTATTTTGGTGCCACACGAGATTGTGAAGACTCACTACTCGTCCGGATACATCGTGGTGCAGGTGCAGGTGTTATCATTAATAATAAAATTCTGCTCAACCAGCGTGGTAACCTAGGGGAAATTGGTCATATTCAAATCGATCCTCTAGGTGAACGTTGCCATTGTGGTAATTTTGGTTGTTTAGAAACGATTGCATCCAATACTGCTATCGAAGCCAAAGTGCGCTATCAATTAGAGCAAGGCTACCCAAGCCAGTATTTATCGCCAACACAGTGCCAAATCCAAGATATTTGTCGAGCTGCTGTTAAAAATGACCCGCTAGCAGTCGAAACTATCAAACAAGTGGGTTTACATTTAGGTAAAGCTATTGCTATCGCTATTAACTTATTTAACCCACAAAAAGTGGTTTTAGCGGGTGAATTGACTGAAGCAGCTGAAGTTTTACTTCCCTCAATTCAAAGTTGTATTAATACGCAAGTATTAAAAGAATTCAGAGAAGAGCTTCCTGTCGTCACATCAGAGCTTGATCATCGTTCTGCCATAGGGGCTTTTGCCTTAACTAAACGCGCAATGCTTAACGGAGAATTGCTTCAACAGCTATTAGAAAAGTAATTTATTGTCGATAAATTATACTTTTTGAGTTGAATATATACTTTTCTAACCTTTATTGCGAAATAAGTCTAAAATTCAATCAGTAATATCCAAAGAAAAAGAAATGTAGCGTGAGTTTTTCACCTCATTTCTTTTTTTATACTCATTGTTCTTCATCTTTTCCTTCTTTAGCTTAATATCATTTCTCTTACTGCTTTGTTTTTTCTTTTTATTCACACACTATTGCGCCTTATTCTTTGAGATATTTTTCATCAACAAGGTTGTTTTTTGGATCTTTTTTCGACAAAATGATTAACCATCGAGCAAACGGACACGTTTCTCGAAAATTAATGCAAAAAGCAGTTGACGGATTTGTCTGTAATACGCATAATGCGCCCCGCAACGCCGACGAAGGTTATGCAAAAAAAGATGGCTATGTAGCTCAGCTGGTTAGAGCACAACACTCATAATGTTGGGGTCACAGGTTCGAATCCCGTCATAGCCACCATATTTTTGCGGGAGTGGCGAAATTGGTAGACGCACCAGATTTAGGTTCTGGCGCCGCAAGGTATGCGAGTTCAAGTCTCGCCTCCCGCACCATTTTAACCTCGTCAAGAATTTATCAGTTGGGATATCGCCAAGCGGTAAGGCACCAGGTTTTGATCCTGGCATTCCCAGGTTCGAATCCTGGTATCCCAGCCATATTTCTGATAAATAAGTGTGTTGACAATTGAATTAGCGGATGGGGTATCGCCAAGCGGTAAGGCACCAGGTTTTGATCCTGGCATTCCCAGGTTCGAATCCTGGTACCCCAGCCATCTTTCAAAAGAAAGATAGCTAGATTCAATAAGGCTATGTAGCTCAGCTGGTTAGAGCACAACACTCATAATGTTGGGGTCACAGGTTCGAATCCCGTCATAGCCACCATTTTTTGGGATATCGCCAAGCGGTAAGGCACCAGGTTTTGATCCTGGCATTCCCAGGTTCGAATCCTGGTATCCCAGCCATATTTTGAAAGAGAGACTCGCAGAGCGAGTCTTTTTTTCTGAAAAGTTGTATGCGGGAGTGGCGAAATTGGTAGACGCACCAGATTTAGGTTCTGGCGCCGCAAGGTGTGCGAGTTCAAGTCTCGCCTCCCGCACCATTGATTATTAACGTGTTTATCACGAAATCAACAGATAAGACTCGCAATAGCGGGTCTTTTTTGTTTTTATCTCTTCATTTTTTCCTATCTGTTATCTAAACATCATTATTCCCTCCTTCTTTTCTTATTCCTCTACTCACTCTCAAAGATCAACATTCTCCACATCATCATTTTTTATTTATTCTCATCACTCCACACTTTATTGATCCCTCTGTACATATATCCCTCCAGATACTATACTCCCCCATAGTATATTTAAGGATTATGTATGCCACACTCACCAGCAGAAAAAAAAGCCGCGTTAACTCGCGTAAGAAAAATTAAAGGGCAGCTTCTTGCATTAGAAACTGCACTTGAAAATGAAAATGAATGCGGTCAGGTATTACAACAAATTGCCGCCATCAGAGGTGCTATCAATGGCCTGATGGCTGGAGTACTCGAAAGTCATTTACGTGAAGGTCTTATGGATGCCGTCGCTTCTCCTGAAGATCAAAAAAATTCCGTTGATGATGCCATTTCACTTATCCGCACTTACCTGCGTTAATAACAAAAAGGATACACCATGAAATCTCGTGCTGCGGTCGCATTTGGGCCAGGAGAACCTTTAAAAATCGTTGAAGTTGATGTAATGCCACCTCAAGCGGGTGAAGTGCTCATAAAAATTAGCCACACCGGTGTTTGCCATACAGACGCATTTACACTCTCTGGTGATGATCCTGAAGGTGTATTCCCTGCAATTCTTGGTCATGAAGGTGCTGGTGTAGTTGTAGAGGTTGGTGAAGGTGTCACTAGCGTTAAACCAGGCGATCACGTTATTCCTCTGTACACTGCTGAATGTGGTGAATGTCTATTCTGTAAATCAGGCAAAACAAACTTATGTGTTGCAGTCAGAGCAACGCAAGGTAAAGGTTTAATGCCAGATGGAACAACACGTTTTTCTTATAACGGGCAGCCTATTTATCACTATATGGGATGCTCTACTTTTAGCGAATACACTGTGGTGGCTGAAGTTTCTCTGGCAAAAATCAATCCAGAAGCCAATCACGAAGAAGTTTGCTTATTAGGTTGTGGCGTAACAACCGGTATTGGCGCGGTTCACAATACAGCAAAAGTGCAAGAAGGTGATTCGGTTGCAGTGTTTGGTTTAGGAGGCATTGGCCTTGCTGTTCTTCAAGGTGCAAGACAAGCCAAAGCAGGTCGAATTTTTGCGATTGATACTAATCCTGAAAAATTTGAATTAGCACGTCAATTTGGTGCTACAGATTGCTTAAATCCTAATGACTACGACAAGCCCATTCAGCAAGTCCTTGTTGAAATGACACAATGGGGTGTTGACCATACTTTTGAATGTATTGGTAACGTTAATGTCATGAGAGCTGCATTAGAAAGTGCACATCGTGGCTGGGGTCAATCCATTATTATTGGTGTTGCTGGTGCAGGACAAGAGATCTCAACTCGTCCTTTCCAATTAGTCACAGGCCGTTCATGGAAAGGTACCGCTTTTGGTGGTGTTAAAGGTCGCAGCCAATTACCGGGTATGGTTGAAGATGCGATGAAAGGTACTATCGAACTAAAGCCATTTGTCACTCACACATTACCGCTTGAAGACATTAACGAAGCCTTTGATTTAATGCATGAAGGTAAATCAATCCGAACGGTTATTCATTTCGATTAATCATCTTCAAACCTATGTCTCATAGGTTTGTCTTTGCTTTTAAAGGAGTCAAAATGGAAAGGATTGAACGTCACGCCTGCTTTGGCGGTTGGCAAGAAGTCTATCAACATACCTCAAAGACGTTAAATTGTGAGATGAAATTTGCCATCTACCTTCCTCCTATGGAAGAAGAGCAAAAATACCCTGTTTTATATTGGTTATCAGGCTTAACCTGCAACGAACAAAATTTCATTACTAAAGCGGGAGCTCAACAATTTGCGGCGCAGCATGGCATTATTTTAGTCGTACCTGATACCAGTCCTCGTGGTGAAAATGTCGCTGATGATAGTGCTTATGATTTAGGGCAAGGCGCAGGTTTTTACCTTAATGCGACACAATCGCCGTGGAATACTCATTACAATATGTATGACTACATTGTTGATGAACTTCCTACACTGATAGAAACGCATTTTCCTGTGACTCATCAACGTGCCATTAGTGGGCATTCGATGGGAGGTCATGGGGCACTAACAATTGCATTGCGAAATTCGGCACGCTACCGCAGTGTGTCAGCGTTTTCTCCGATAGTAGCACCGTCAGTTGTTCCTTGGGGTAAAAAAGCGTTTAGCGCTTATTTAGGCGATGATACGACACAATGGCACCTATATGATGCGGTGGCATTGATTAGCCAAGCAGAAAATGTATTACCTATGCGTGTTGATGTCGGACTCGATGATCCTTTCTATCAAGAGCAGCTGAAGCCTGAATTATTTTCACAAGCTTGCGATGCAAAACAATTTTCTTATCAATTGAATTTACATCAAGGGTACGATCACAGTTACTACTTTGTGGCGAGCTTTATTGGTGAGCATATTGCTTTTCATGCCAAGCATTTAAAAGCATAACAACAATGCGATGATCTTATTGCTGATATTCAACTCAGATCATCGCATTTCTAATTACTTAATACCTAACGCATAACGTAATGCAGCTTCTTTCGCTTTGCCTGCATGTTGAGCAGCTAAAAGACCGATATTTCTAACAACTTTTAAACCCGGTAATTGGTGGCTAAAGGCGTGATAAAATACGTCCATGCCCGCTTGCATTACTAAATTATCAGGCATACGACGGCGCTGATATTTCTTCAATAACGCCATTGAATCCCAAGGCTCAAAATGTTTTTTGGCATCAGCGACTAAATCTAAGAAACAATCCACATCACGGTAACCTAAATTAACGCCCTGTCCCGCTAAAGGATTGATGGTGTGAGCCGCATCTCCCAACAAAACAATGCCTTTATCAACATAACGACTTGCATGCTGACGCGTTAATGGGAATGAACCTGCTGCAATAGGTATCGCTTTACCTAATCGCTCAGGAAAAGCATGTTGAATTTCTTTTTCTAACTGCGCCATTGTCATATTTTGCAGTTTTCTAATTCTGTCAGGCGAGTCATACCAAACTAAACAAGCCCAATTATCAAAAAGCGGTAAATAAGCACGAGGTCCTGAAGGGTAAAAACGTTGCCATGTACCCTTTTCAGGAGGCAACTCTGTTTTCACGGTGATCAGCATACAAGATTGACGATATTGCCAGCCATTGCTACCAATACCCGCAAATTGGCGCACTTGAGAGTTTGCACCATCCGCACCCACCACTAAATTTGTGGTCACTTCACTGCCATCAGAAAGGGTTACTTTCCATTTATCATCTAAATAAGTCATTTTACTTAGACTATTTGGACATAATAAAGTGATATTGCTATAACGTTCAGCCTCTTGCCAAAGGGCTAATTGCAAAATTCGGTTTTCAACCATATAGCCTAATTCTGGTAAACCTAAGCTTTTAGCATCAAAAACCACATGGGCATTTTCTTCTTCCCATGTTTCTAAGGTAAGATAAGGCGCAGAACGCATCGCTAAAACATGTTGCCATGCACCTAATTGTTTTAATAGACTAACAGACGCGCAACTAATCGCAGAAATACGGATATCAGGATGAGATGACGCATCAAAAGGTGCTGGAGACTGCCGTTCAATCATTGCAACACGCAATCCTTCTTGCGCCAGCCCAATTGCAACAGCAGCGCCAATCATCCCTCCACCAGCGATGATTGCATCAAAATCGTTTTTTACATTACTCATCATTGTTATGCCATAACTCATTACTTTAAATAATAGGTAAGCGCTGTTTCAGTTTATTTCGATTAAACTAAACGCCATAGAGAATTAGCGCCGACTTGCTCTAGTCACTGACCACACAAATGACTACAATAACCGCCTTATTGGCTTATTACACGCAACGTTTTCCAATGATTAGCTATTGTCTCACTGAAAATACCGGATTTACACAATGTCGACGATAAAAAAACTGTACATTAAAACTTGGGGCTGTCAGATGAATGAGTACGATTCATCCAAAATGGCAGACCTACTCGAAAGCACCCACGGTTATCAGTTAACCGATGTCGCCGAAGACGCGGACATTCTACTGCTAAATACCTGTTCTATCCGTGAGAAAGCACAAGAAAAAGTCTTTCATCAGTTAGGACGTTGGAAATATTTTAAAGATAATAAACCCGATATTATCATTGGCGTCGGCGGTTGTGTTGCTTCTCAAGAAGGTGAATACATCCGTCAACGTGCGCAGTGTGTCGATATTATCTTCGGACCACAAACTTTACACCGTTTACCTGAAATGATTAATCAGGTTAAAGGGACTAAAAGCCCTGTTGTCGATATCAGCTTCCCTGAAATCGAAAAATTTGACCGTTTACCAGAGCCTCGCGCTGAAGGTCCTTCTGCTTTCGTCTCCATCATGGAAGGCTGTAACAAATACTGCTCTTTCTGCGTAGTTCCTTACACACGCGGTGAAGAAGTTAGCCGCCCTTGTGATGATGTGCTATTTGAAATTGCTCAATTAGCGGCACAAGGTGTGCGCGAAGTAAACTTGTTAGGTCAAAACGTTAACGCCTACCGAGGCGCTACTTTTGATGGTCAAATCTGTAGCTTTGCTGAATTAATTCGCTTAGTCGCCGCAATTGACGGCATTGACCGCATTCGCTTTACTACCAGCCATCCTATCGAATTTACTGACGATATTGTTGCGGTTTATGAAGATACTCCAGAATTAGTCAGCTATTTACACTTGCCAGTGCAAAGTGGTTCTGACCGCATTCTAACATTAATGAAGCGTAACCATACTGCACTTGAATATAAGAGCATCATTCGCAAACTACGCAAAGCACGTCCTGGTATTCTGATAAGTTCAGACTTTATCATTGGTTTCCCGGGTGAAACCCAAGACGACTTTGAAAAAACCATGCAATTAATTGCGGATGTTAATTTCGATATGAGCTTTAGTTTCATCTATTCAGCACGTCCGGGCACCCCAGCGGCTGATTTACCTGATGACGTTAGTGAAGATGAGAAGAAACAACGTTTATATCTGCTACAACAGCGCATCAATCAACAAGCAATGAACTTTAGCCGTGCAATGTTAAATACGGTACAGCGTATTCTAGTTGAAGGGCCTTCACGTAAAAATGTGATGGAGCTTTCTGGTCGTACTGAGAATAACCGTGTGGTTAACTTTGAAGGTACACCAGATATGATTGGTAAGTTCGTTGATGTTGAGATTGTTGACGTTTATGCCAACTCACTACGTGGTAAAGTTGTTAGAACGGAAGACCAAATGGATTTACGTATTCACGAATCTCCAGAATCCGTCATTGCACGTACACGTAAAGAAGATGAATTAGGGGTAGGTGTTTACCAACCTTAATTGATCAGATTGAACAAAAGGATAATCAGTGACAGTAATAGCACATGCACAGGTAGCGACCCAAGAAATCTTCTTAGAGCCAGCTGACAATGCCCGTTTAATGAGCCTATGTGGTCCATTTGACGATAATATTAAGCAACTTGAGCGCCGTTTAGGTATCGAGATTAATCATCGTGATAACCGTTTTAAACTCACGGGAAAATCATTGTGTGTCAATGCAGCCGCAGGAATTTTACGTCGCCTGTATGTGGAAACCTCGCCAATTAAAGGCGTGATCCCCGATATCGACCCTGAACAAATTCACCTTGCAATCAAAGAAAGCCGTGTGCTTGAGCAAAGTGATGAGCATGTTCCTGAATTTGGGAAATCAACCAATATTCGAACTAAGCGAGGTGTGATAAAACCTCGTACACCGAATCAGGCACAATATATTGCCAATATCCAGACTCATGATATTACTTTTGGTATTGGGCCTGCTGGTACAGGGAAAACTTATCTGGCTGTTGCTGCTGCTGTTGATGCTCTTGAACGCCAAGAAGTGCGTCGTATTTTATTAACGCGCCCTGCGGTTGAAGCGGGTGAAAAACTGGGCTTTTTACCGGGCGATTTAAGTCAAAAAGTCGATCCCTATTTACGACCACTTTATGATGCGTTATTTGAGATGTTAGGTTTTGAAAAAGTTGAGAAACTAATAGAGCGTAATGTCATTGAAGTCGCACCCCTCGCCTATATGCGTGGGCGCACATTAAATGACGCCTTTATTATTCTTGATGAAAGCCAAAACACGACCATCGAACAGATGAAAATGTTCTTAACACGTATTGGCTTTAACTCTAAAGCGGTTATCACTGGGGATATTACCCAAATTGACCTGCCAAGAGGCAATAAATCAGGCTTACGTCATGCCATTGAAGTTTTATCTGATGTTAATGACTTAAGTTTTAACTTTTTCCATAGTGAAGACGTTGTTCGCCATCCGGTGGTTGCCAAAATTGTTATCGCCTATGAAGCTTGGGAAATGGAAGATCAAAAACGCCGCCAAGCTATCAAAGCAGAAAAAGAGAAGCTTCAGAGAGAAAATCATGAGTGAAGTTATCCTTGATTTACAAGTAGCAAGTGAAAATGCGCAAGGGCTTCCTACTGAAGCCCAATTTATGACATGGTTAGAAGCGGTATTACCGCAATTTCAACCTGTAAGTGAAGTGACTATTCGTATTGTTGATGAGGCAGAAAGTCACGAACTGAATCTCACTTATCGTGGAAAAGACAAACCGACTAACGTGCTTTCTTTTCCCTTTGAGGCTCCACCTGAAATTGAATTGCCGTTATTAGGTGATTTGATTATTTGCCGCCAAGTGGTAGAAAAAGAGGCGGTTGAACAGAGTAAGACTGTTGAAGAACATTGGGCACACATGGTTATTCATGGATGTCTCCATCTTTTAGGCTATGATCATATTGAAGATGATGAAGCCGAAGAAATGGAAGGTTTAGAGACAGAAATCTTACAAAATTTAGGTTATACAGATCCCTATTTGATTGAAAAAGAGTAACAGTTCTCTTATTTTTATGATAAATACTATATCTAATTAACCATTCAATGAGGAAAAATAGTTAAAACGCCATGAGCGACGACCAATCTTCGAGTAACGATAACCCTGGTCCTAAGAAAGGGTTTCTCACACTGCTTAATCAGTGGTTCCACGGTGAACCTAAAAACCGTGATGATCTGATGGAGCTTATCCGCGATTCTGAACAGAAAGAATTAATTGATCCCGACACCCGCGACATGCTTGAAGGGGTAATGGATATTGCTGAACAACGCGTTCGGGACATTATGATCCCTCGCTCGCAAATTGTCACACTAAAACGCAATCAAACCCTTGATGAGTGTTTAGATGTGATTATTGATTCAGCACATTCTCGTTTCCCAGTCATTAGCGAGGACAAAGATCATATTGAAGGCTTATTAATGGCGAAAGATCTACTGCCATTTATGCGTACCGACGCAGAGCCATTTAGTATGGATAAAGTCTTACGCTCTGCTGTTGTTGTGCCTGAAAGCAAACGGGTTGATCGCCTATTAAAAGAGTTCCGCTCTCAACGCTATCATATGGCGATTGTGATCGATGAATTTGGAGGCGTATCTGGACTCGTCACAATTGAGGATATTCTTGAACTTATCGTAGGCGAAATTGAAGATGAGTATGATGATGAGGATGATATTGATATTCGTCCGTTAAGTCGTCACGCTTACTCAGTTCGAGCTTTAACCCAGATAGAAGATTTCAATGAAGCGTTCGGTACGCATTTCAGCGATGAAGAAGTTGATACGATTGGCGGTTTAGTCATGCAAGCCTTTGGTCACCTTCCTGCTCGTGGTGAAACTATTACTATTGATAATTACCAATTTAAAGTTGTTATGGCAGATAGCCGTAAGATCATTCAGGTTTATGTGCATATCCCCGATGATGCGCCAATCCCTGAACTAGGTAATGATGCATAGGATATCAATGAATAAGATCTCTTTCTTAAACCGCCAGTGGGTTCGCGCCTTTCTGGCGGTTTTTTTCGGTGCCATTGGCACATTAGCATTTTCGCCATTTGATTTTTGGCCTGCGGCGTTAATTTCACTACTTGGCTTATTACTGATAATCACTCACCGCACAACTCGCCAAGGCGCATTCCTTGGCTTTGCTTGGGGATTTGGATTATTTGGTAGCGGCGTAAATTGGGTTTACGTCAGTATCGCTGATTTTGGTGGTATGCCGTTTGCGATAAATATCTTTTTAGTGATTTTATTAGCTCTCTATTTATCACTCTACACGCTATTATTTGCAGGATTACTGAATAAGTTTTTTCCAAAACCAACACTCTGGCGGTTTGTATTTGCAGCTCCTGCATTATGGCAAATCACTGAATTCTTAAGAGGTTGGGTGTTATCCGGCTTCCCTTGGTTGCAGTTTGGTTATAGCCAGATTGATGGCCCATTAAAAGGCATTGCACCTATTTTTGGTGTTACCATGATAACGCTACTCCTAACCGTTATCAGTGGATTAATTGCGTTTGCACTCTATCGCAAATCGATTTATAGTGTCGTGGTTGCACTGCTTTTATTAGTATTACCTATCAGCTTTAAGTCCTATCAGTGGTATCAACCTTTACCCGATGAAACGCAAGAAATTGCATTAATCCAAGGAAATATTGCACAATCATTAAAATGGGAACCCGGTACATTAGAGAGCACGCTAAAAACCTATCTCACTTTAAGCCGCCCTTTTATCGGTAATGCAAATCTTATTATTTGGCCTGAATCAGCGATCCCTGATGTTGAAATTCAACAACAAGGCTTTTTAGCTGAGCTTGATAAGCAACTGAGAGAGCAAGATACCCATTTAATGACGGGAATTATTGATGCTCGACCGACATTAGAAGGTTATCGTTTCTACAATAGTGTCATCACATTAGGTGAACACTATGCTTACCAATACCCAGCAACAGATCGCTATAACAAACATCACCTTGTTCCTTTTGGTGAATATGTACCATTAGAATCGCTATTACGCCCACTTGCGCCTTTCTTTAATTTACCGATGTCATCATTAAGCCAAGGTGAATATGTACAGCCTCAGCTCACTGTCAATGATGCCAAAATAACCGCAGCTATTTGTTACGAAATTATTTTAGGTGAACAAGTCCGCGCTAATTTTAAACCCGATACACGATTCTTATTAACGATTTCTAATGATGCGTGGTTTGGTAATTCAATCGGCCCTTGGCAACATTTTCAAATGGCAAGAATGCGCTCTTTAGAGTTAGGAAGACCATTATTACGCTCAACGAATAACGGTATTACCGCCTTTATTGCAGCCAATGGTGATGTTATTTCTCAACTTCCTCAGTTTGAAGAAGGTGCTTTAGCAGAAAAAATCACACCAACAACTGGATTAACCCCTTATTACAAGTGGGGTAATACACCATTGTGGATAATGGTTGGATTATTTTTTATCATCGCCTTTATTAAACGGCGAGTTGAGTAAAGCAAAATAAAATAACGGAATTCATTATTATATTGAATTCCGTTATTTTTAATTGATAAAAGCCTAAAATGATTGTTTGTATACCGTTCAAAGGCCTGCCCACCATAAACGTAGTTTTAATCCCCATGAAGATGACCAACCGCTCGTAAAGCCTACCATTTCCCCTTTATAAACAATAACAAATGAAGGTGTTGCGCTAATTTTCCACTGCTGAGAAATATCCCCTCGACTATCATTTATTACAGGAAAGACCAATCCTTTAGACTGAATGCCGCGCTCTAACTTTGCGTTATCACCAGAACGGATCGCAACAGATGTCACGTTATAACCATCTAGTGCTAACGAATTTACTGAGGGAGTTGTGAGTTTACAAACTCCACACCAAGTTGCCCAAAAATAGATTAATAAAGGCTTTTCAGCACTCAATTCAGCTAAAGAAACAACTTTATTATCAACAGTATATAGCTCAGGTAAATTCGTTAAGGCTGGTGGCATAGGTTGACGCCACCAATCCATTGCAAAAGAAGCTACAACGAAAATGACAATCAGAACAATCAGTTCTTTACTCCACTTTCGTAAGCGACTACGCATTATTTTTTCACTTTAGCCAGTTGTTCTTTAACAATCACTTCTAGCTGAGCGTAATCAACAGCACCAGGGATAACCATATCGCCAACAACCGTTGCTGGTGTACCTTGAATACCTAACTTACGAGAAAGATCTAAGTTATTTTGTAACGCTTTTAGGCTTTCATCGGTTAATTTCACTTTGCTTGTATTGGTTGTTTTCATTGCATCATCAATACTTGCGTTATCAAGCATTGTTTTCTTCTGCATTAAACGTTGGTGTAATGCTAAGAATGCTTTTGGATCTTCTTTCCAAACTGAAAGTACCGCTTGAGAGGCTTTTGCAGAACTTTCACCTTTAAATGGCAGTGGTTTAATAATCACGGCAACTTCAGGATAATCTTTTGTGATTTGTTCTAATAATGGGTCGAAGCGTTTGCAATAAGGGCAGTTATAATCAGTAAAAGAAACCAACACTAACTTAGCGTCTTTGGCACCAATACGAGGGCTTGCTGCATCGTTATATAATGCGTCATGCTCTGCTTTTAATGCAGTACGGAATTGAGCTTGTTGCTCATCTGCTTTTTGCGCTTGTAATGCTGTGATAGCTTCTTCCAAAATTTCTGGATTTTTAATTAACGTATCACGAACCAGCGCACGAACTTCTTTTTCCTGATCCGCACTTAACGCTGCTGCTTGTACATTTGCACCAAAAAGTAACGAAGAGATAACCAGTGCAGAAAGTGTTTTTTTCATTATTGGGCTCCTTTAGCCTCAGAAAGAACTGTCAATGTTGAATCTTTATTTAAAATAGGAGGTAAAACCACGCCATCTTTATGGCAAGGTCCATAAACTTGGTTAAAAGGTACTGCAACTTGACCACGTTGTTTTAAAAATTGAGTGATCTTATCGGAGGGTTTAGTCCAATCCCCTCTTAATGCAACAATATCTGGTGCAGAAAGTGCAGTTTGGATCTCTTCTCGCAATAATACATTGTATTTGTTTGCTTTGCAGGTTACACACCAATCAGCTGTTACATCAACAAATACGCGTTTATTTTCTGCTAATGCTTGGTGTATCGCTTCTTCTGATAAAGGTTGCCAATTTATCGTATCTTGACCCGCAAGTGTTTGGCTTGCTGGTTGCTCCACAAATAGATAGGTGCTTCCCCCTAAAAGAAAGGCTACCGCGGTAGAAATCAATAATACTTTTTTGCCATAATGTTTTGCGATAGCAAACAATAACAACAGCCCAATAATAACAAAAATACCTGCAACTATTGGCATTCCTAAGTGAGGGATCAAGAGCGTTATTAGCCAAATACTCGACAACAGCATCATAAAGCCCAAAACAACTCTTAGGCGATTCATCCATTTACCTGGTTTTGGTAGTGCTTTGGCGATAGATGGAAATATTGCCACTAAGATCCAAGGCAAACTCATTCCAATTCCTAGGGCAGTAAAAATAAGCCATAGTTCATTTAGAGGCGCTATAAGTGCATAAGCGACTGCGGTTCCTAAAAACGGTGCTGAGCAAGGTGTCGCGAGTAAGGTTGCAAATGCACCTTCCCAAAAGTGTCGGCTATATCCTTGTCCACCCGCTGTTGCCATTTTGGTATTCATATTGCTACTTAAACGCAGTTCAAATAATCCGAATAGATTTGCAGTAAAAATAGCGGTAACTAATACCATAAAGCCAATAAACCAAGGACTTTGGAATTGGATCCCCCAACCTAAAGCTTCTTGGCTATAACGTAAGCCTGTCATAAACAGAGCTAGCGCCCAAAATGAGACTAAAATACCTAAAACAGAGATAGAAAATTGCTTGCGAATAACGCCTTTATCACGATTTTCGAGATGTAAAATTGATCCCATTTTCATCGCAAGTACGGGTAATACGCAGGGCATTAAATTCAGAATTAAGCCGCCCAATAGTGCAAAAGCAAGAATACCCCAAAGCCCAATACCTGAATTAGAAGGTGGAGCAGTCTCCTCTTTTCCATGCCCTATTATGTCATTAACTTGACGAGAAAAATCTTGGTCAGTAATAACAAAAGAAAGTACCTTACCTGAGATATTACCAGCAGCATCCCCCCAATCATCTGTCACATCAACCGTGACAAATAGGTTTTTATCTTGATGCTTTAATTTTGGAATACCGTAAAGCATACCTTCAGGAGGATCGAGATAAATATTAGGTTTAACCCAAGCACCTTGCTCTTTTTGTAAAGAGATAGTGAGTTGGCTATTGTTATAACCAGAAGAAACTGATGATATTAATCCCGTTCCAACAGGAATTTTGGCCATTGCCTGATTATATTGCCATTCAAAATCAGCAGGCACAGGTTCGGTAAGATCTAAATCTAAAGTGTAGTCAGTCAGAATGCAGACATTACTGCATGTTGATAAAGTTAAAACGCCTATTAAACGATCAGCGTGAACAGGAGATAACTCAATGGGGAAAATAACTTGTTTATCATAACCTTGTGTGTGAATACCCGCTACATCAAAAGCTGAAGGCGAAGGCCAATGCCAAATCATTGTACTTACATCTTGCGACCAATTAATTTCAGGGGCAACACCACCTTCTCCTGGAGAACGCCAATACGTTTTCCATCCAGACTCAAGCTGTACTTCAAGTAAAACTTTCACATCACCCGTTGGGAACTTTTGTGCTGTCGCCCTAACTTGTGCATGAGAATTATCAGGCGTGGTTAACCAGCCTGTATCTGCTGCTTGAGAAGTAGATAAAGTAAATAGCGTTAATATCAACGCCATAACAAAAGAACGAAACATAACAACTCCCTAAAAATTCCTACAACGCTACACATAAAGCCACGTCCAAAATAGACGAGCAATCTTTTAGCTAAAAGGAAATTTCTAATCCCTCAAAATACAATAATGAAGGTGAAGTCTGATTGGTGGAGGTGGATGATGGTGTTTTTTCTGATTACGCTGACGCGATACATAGACAGCAGCCATGCTTAACAACAGTAATACAACCCATGAATGGAAAAATGGCTCTATTGTTAATGGAGGAACAGATAATAATGATTTGGCGCTTAATTCACAGGTAGACAATGAAAAAGTGTGCTCTGTTACGCTATTCTCATCAGCAATTGGTGTTGATAGTGGGTATTGTGTTTGAGCAACAGCTGTTGCTAAGCGCTCACTAATGATGTGGGCACCTAATGAACGCTGAACAATACAACACAAGATCAGCAAAACTGTTATCACCACTAGCCAGCGACCTGACCGCCAATTACTCATAGATGTTCCTCATCAATATGACTCGCTATCTTAACGGTAATCCACAGACAAACAACTCCTTAAGACAAACTTTACAAATCCCTACTTAGTTTATTTTTCGCATCATCTCAAATTTTCATCTTTAACCTTTATTTCTATAAGGTTTCTACTACAATAATTTTAAATATTGAAAACAACTTCCAAAAAAATAATCAACTACATTTGATTTCATTCTTTTATTGGGAGATACCTCTCGTATTTCACAAATTGCACTTCCCAACAGTATGTTATTTGTTCTATCTATTAACATTATCAAAACAAATTAAAACAAAAAAGCAACACAAAGCAAAACACCAATATCACTTATCACCACGACAGGAGTTATTATGCGCATGCGTAAACTAGCATTATCATTAATGATCTTAGGGGCGGCAGGAGCAGTGCAGGCAGAAGAACTCACTGGAACCTTAAAGAAAATCAATGACAACGATATTATTATTGTTGGACACAGAGAATCCTCTGTTCCTTTCTCTTACTATGATAATCAACAGAAAGTCGTTGGCTATTCGCAAGACTATTCCAACCTAATTGTGCAGGCTGTAAAAGACAAAATAGGCAAACCAAACTTACAAGTTCGCCTCATTCCTATTACTTCTCAGAATCGTATTCCATTATTACAAAATGGTACATTTGATTTTGAGTGTGGCTCAACAACCAACAATGAAGCTCGTCAGCAACAAGCTGGTTTCTCTAATACTATTTTCATCGTAGGTACACGTTTACTGGCGAAAAAAGACAGTGGAATTAAAGATTTTGCTGACTTGTCAGGTAAAAACGTTGTCGTAACATCAGGAACAACGTCTGAAATGTTACTCAACAAATTAAATGATGAGAAAAAGATGAATATGCGCATTATCAGCGCAAAAGATCATGGAGACTCATTCCGTACACTTGAATCAGCTCGTGCTGTTGCCTTTATGATGGATGACGCATTACTGGCTGGTGAGCGTGCTAAAGCGAAAAAACCAGGTGAGTGGGAAATTGTAGGAACCCCGCAATCTGAAGAAGCTTATGGTTGTATGTTGCGTAAAGATGATGCTCAATTCAAAGCACTAATTGATGAAACTATCGCTCAAGCACAAAAATCGGGTGAAGCAGAAAAATCGTTCAATCGCTGGTTTAATGCACCGATCCCACCTAAAAATCTTAACTTAGAATTCACCATCTCTGATGAAATGAAAGCATTATTTGCATCACCAAATGATAAGGCATTGAATTAAAAACACATAAGTAATTGATGCAAAATAAATAATTATAAAGTATCTGTTGGACAGACAGATCAGTGAAGTTTGGGGCAGCCGTTCCCTGCCCCTCTTTTTTCACCGGAGGTGAAATCATGTCGATTGATTGGGATTGGGGGATATTCTTCCAAGAAGCCCCTTTCGGAAACACCACATACTTAGGATGGCTGATTTCTGGCTTTCAAGTCACCATTGCCTTATCTTTATGCGCTTGGATTATTGCCTTTTTTGTTGGTTCTTTATTCGGGATTTTACGCACAGTACCTAATCGCTGGCTTTCAAGCTTAGGCACTGTTTATGTTGAGTTATTTCGTAACGTACCACTTATTGTTCAATTCTTTACGTGGTATTTAGTTATTCCTGAACTCTTGCCTCAATCTATTGGCGACTGGTTTAAAATGGACTTAGCGCCCAATGTGCAATTTTTTGTTTCATCAGCACTCTGCTTAGGTTTATTTACCGCCGCGCGTATGTGTGAACAAGTTAGAGCCGCAATAAACTCATTACCCCGCGGACAAAAAGCCGCAGGTTTAGCATTGGGCTTAACTTTACCTCAAACTTATCGTTATGTTTTATTACCCAATGCATACCGAGTCATTATTCCACCAATGACATCCGAAATGCTCAATCTCGTGAAAAACTCAGCGATTGCCTCTACTATCGGACTTATTGATATGGCGGCACAAGCAAATAAACTCCTCGACTATTCCGCGAAAGCGTATGAGTCATTCACAGCAATCACTCTGGCCTATGTATTTATCAATGTCATCATTATGGTAATAATGAATTGGCTTGAAAAACGCGTTCGCTTACCCGGCACAACAGGAGGTCAATAATGTACGAATTTGACTGGAGTTCTGTTGTTCCAAGCCTACCATTTTTAGTCGATGGAATGGCTATCACACTAAAAATCACTATCACTGCTATTGTGGTCGGTATTTTATGGGGAACGGTGCTTGCCGTTATGCGCCTATCTACCTTTAAGCCTATTAGCTGGTTTGCAGCCGCTTACGTTAATACCTTCCGTTCTATCCCATTAGTCATGGTATTGCTGTGGTTTTATTTAATTGTGCCTAACATATTACAAAATGTTCTAGGACTTTCACCTAAAAGTGATATCCGTTTAATTTCAGCAATGATAGCGTTCTCTTTATTTGAAGCGGCCTATTACTCTGAAATTATAAGAGCAGGTATTCAAAGTGTTAGCAAAGGACAATTTTCAGCCTCACTCGCGTTAGGTATGACCAAATCACAAACCATGCGTTTAGTGATCCTACCTCAAGCCTTTCGAGCCATGATCCCGCTTTTACTGACTCAAGGAATTGTATTATTCCAAGATACATCCTTGGTTTACGTTTTAAGTCTTACTGACTTTTTCAGAACAGCGGCAAATATTGGAGAACGAGATGGTACACAAGTTGAAATGATCCTCTTTGCTGGTTTTGTTTATTTTGTCATTAGCTTCGCTGCTTCGATGTTAGTAAACTTTCTTAAAAAAAGGACTACCTAGATGATTTCCCTAAAAGACGTATCCAAATGGTATGGTCAGTTTCAAGTACTGACTGAATGTTCCACTGAAGTTAAAAAGGGGGAAGTTGTTGTTGTCTGTGGACCTTCTGGATCAGGTAAATCAACACTGATCAAAACAGTGAATGGCTTAGAGCCGATACAACAAGGCGAGATCTTTGTTAATGAAATCAAAGTAAATGACAAGCATACTGATCTTGCTAAATTACGAGCAAAAGTGGGTATGGTTTTCCAACATTTTGAACTCTTCCCTCACCTCTCTATTATTGAAAATCTTACACTGGCACAAGTTAAAGTGCTTAATAGAGAGAAAGGTGCCGCAAAAGAGAAAGGATTAAAGCTATTAGAGCGAGTAGGATTAGCAAGCCATGCTAACAAATATCCAGCTCAGCTTTCTGGTGGTCAACAACAACGTGTCGCCATCGCTCGCGCATTATGCATGGACCCTATTGCAATGTTATTTGATGAACCTACATCAGCGCTTGATCCTGAAATGATTAATGAAGTACTTGATGTAATGGTAGAGCTTGCAAATGAAGGTATGACAATGATGGTAGTGACCCATGAAATGGGTTTTGCTAAAAAAGTTGCTGACCGTATTATTTTTATGGATGAAGGTCGAATTGTGGAAGATAGACCTAAAAATGATTTTTTTGATAATCCAAAATCAGCGCGAGCAAAAGACTTCCTCGCTAAAATTCTACACTAACTCCCACATCTCCTCTGCTGGCGTGCTTTTTCAGCACGTCAGCCCAAAATAATAATTTCGATTAACCTCGCAACTAAATATCAAATAATCTTCTTTTTTCGCAATATTCCTATTATTTTTTCAGAAAATACGCATTTATTGTCTTTTTGCTCTAACTCTTTCCAAGATATCTCGCAATTGTCTTGAAAAAGTTATGCAAACAGTGGCTTTCATTGAGATCAATAGTTGTGGCTATTAGACAAAATCAGCTATGCTATGCAAGTCTTAATTTCATAATAGCGGTTACCCTCCGGTAGCCATTAATTCACCATAGGATTATCGGTGCCATGCAAGAACAATATCGTCCCGAAGATATAGAGCAAACTATCCAGGAACACTGGGAAAAGAACAATACATTTAAAGTGACAGAAGATAATAACAAAGAAAAATATTACTGCCTGTCAATGCTACCTTATCCTTCTGGCCGACTACACATGGGACACGTCCGTAACTACACCATTGGTGACGTGATTTCCCGTTATCAACGTATGCTAGGTAAAAACGTCTTACAGCCTATTGGTTGGGATGCGTTTGGCTTACCAGCAGAAGGTGCCGCAGTAAAAAATAAAACCGCCCCTGCACCATGGACTTACGAAAACATCAATTACATGAAAAACCAGTTAAAAAAACTGGGTTTTGGTTACGATTGGGATCGTGAAGTCACTACCTGTACACCAGAATATTATCGCTGGGAACAGTGGTTCTTTACTAAGTTATATGAAAAAGGCTTAGTTTATAAAAAGACCTCTGCTGTTAACTGGTGCCCACATGACTTAACAGTTTTAGCCAACGAACAAGTTATCGATGGCTGCTGCTGGCGTTGTGATACCCCTGTTGAACGTAAAGAAATTCCACAGTGGTTTATCAAAATTACCGAGTATGCCGAAGAGCTGTTAAACGATTTAGATACGTTAGATGAGTGGCCTGAACAAGTTAAGACCATGCAACGTAACTGGATTGGTCGCTCTGAAGGTGTCGAAATTAAATTTGATGTTGCTGACAGCAACGACACAATGACCGTTTATACAACGCGTCCAGATACATTTATGGGCGTCACTTATGTTGCAGTTGCAGCAGGTCACCCATTAGCGCAAAAAGCTGCTCAAAATAATCCTGAAATTCAACAATTCATTGATGAATGCCGTAACATGAAAATGGCAGAAGCCGATATGGCAACAATGGAGAAAAAAGGGATTGCAACAGGCCTTTACGCTATTCATCCATTAACTAAAGAAAAAGTCGCTATTTGGGTTGCTAACTTTGTCTTAATGGAATACGGCACGGGTGCTGTAATGGCGGTTCCAGGCCATGATGAACGTGACTGGGAATTTGCAACTAAATACAATTTACCAATTAAAGCTGTTATTGCAGATGCTGAAGGTAACCAACCAGATGTCTCTGCCAGTGTATTCACTGAAAGAAATAGCCTGATTAACTCTGGTGAATTCACAGGTCTTGATAACCAAGCTGGCTTTAACGCTATTGCTGATAAACTGGCACAAATGGGTGTTGGTGAGCGCAAAGTTAACTACCGTTTACGTGACTGGGGTGTTTCTCGTCAACGTTACTGGGGTGCGCCAATTCCAATGGCAACTTTAGAAGACGGTACTGTTGTTCCTGTTCCTGAAGATCAGCTGCCAGTTATCCTGCCAGAAGATGTCAAAATGGACGGGATCACCAGCCCAATCAAAGCAGATCCTGAGTGGGCAAAAACCACAATCAATGGTCAACCAGCGCTGCGTGAAACGGATACTTTTGACACCTTTATGGAATCTTCTTGGTATTACGCTCGTTATACCTGCCCTGATTACGATAAAGGCATGTTAGATCCGAAAGCAGCTAACTATTGGTTACCTGTTGACTGGTATATTGGTGGTATTGAGCACGCCATCATGCACTTAATGTATTTCCGCTTCTTCCATAAACTGATGCGTGATGCTGGTTTAGTAAACTCGGATGAACCAGCAAAACGCTTACTGTGCCAAGGCATGGTATTAGCGGATGCGTTCTATCACACTGGTGAAGATGGTGCTCGCCATTGGGTATCTCCTGCTGAAGCGATTGTTGAACGTGATGAGAAAAATCGCATCATTAAAGCGACTGACAGCGAAGGTCATGAATTGACTTATGCTGGCATGAGCAAAATGTCTAAATCTAAAAATAACGGCATCGACCCACAAACTATGGTTGAACGTTATGGTGCAGATACCGTTCGTTTATTTATGATGTTTGCTGCTCCACCAGAATTAACACTGGAATGGCAAGAATCTAGCGTTGAAGGTGCAAACCGTTTCTTACGTCGTTTATGGCGTTTAGTTCACGAGCACACTCAAAAAGGAGCGACACAGTCTCTTGATCTTTCTACACTGACAGAAGAACAAAAAGATTTACGTCGTGACTTACATAAAACGATTGCGAAAGTATCTGATGACGTAGGTCGTCGTTTAGCCTTTAACACCGCGATTGCTGCCATTATGGAGTTAATGAATAAATTAACTCGTGCAACACAAGAAACAGAACAAGATCGTGCATTAATGCAAGAAGCATTAGAAGCAATTGTTCGTATGCTTTCTCCAATTATTCCTCATGCATGTTTTGTTATGTGGCAAGCATTAGGTGGTAAAGAAGACGTTGATGTTGCGCCATGGCCTGTTGCTGATGAAGAAGCCATGATTGATGACACTAAACTGATTATCGTTCAAGTGAATGGTAAAGTTCGTGGTCGTGTTACTGTTCCGGCTAATTCAGAAAAAGAATATGTTCAGGAAATGGCGACAAAAGAGTACAGTGTTGCAAAATACTTGGAAGATGTGGCTATTCGTAAAGTCATCTATGTTCCAGGCAAATTACTGAACATCGTTGTTGGCTGATAAGGAGGCCTAGTGCGATATCTATTTTCGCTATTTTTCGGTTTAGCGGTGTTAATCACCGCTGGCTGTGGTTTTCACCTTCAAGGTAAAACTCAGGTTCCAGCAGAATTAAAAACGCTTTATCTTAGCTCTGGTGACCCTTATGGCCCATTATCTCGAGTAATGCGTCAACAACTTAGACTTAGTGGTGTTCAGCTTGTTGAAAATCCAACAGCCAATATCCCTATTCTTAAAATTGTCGGCTCATCAGAAAGTAAAGAAACCGTATCTGTGTATCAAGACGGTAAATCAGCAGAGAGTCAGTTAACATTTGTGCTTGATGCACAAGTGATTATGCCTGATGGTACGATTTACCCAATTTCATCACAGGTTTCACGCCCATTCTTCGATAACCCATTAGAAGCATTAGCGAAAGATGCTGAAAATGACATTATCAAGCAAGAGATGCGTGAACAAGCGACAGCGATATTAGTGCGTAAATTATTGGTTGTTCACAACGCTGAACGCCAAAAAGCCGCACAAGCTGAGCAGGCAAAACAGATAATCTCACCAGCCAAATGATCCGCTTATATCCAGAACAACTGAATGCGCAGCTCCAAGAGGGGCTGCGCCAAAGTTACCTACTCTGGGGTAATGAACCTCTGTTACTCCAAGAATCTCAAGATGCTATTCAATCCACCGCTAAATCCCAAGGATTTATCGAGCACTATCAATTTACCCTTGATAATAATACAGACTGGAATGAAATTTACTCGCTTTGTCAATCGCTAAGCCTTTTTTCTCAAAGACAATCTCTTTTACTGCATTTACCTGAAAATGACCCCAATGCAGCGATGTCAGAGAAACTCACTCGCCTATCTCAAGAATTGCATCAAGATTTATTGTTGATTTTACGTGGCAATAAACTCACAAAAGCGCAAGAAAACAGTGAATGGTTTAAAACATTAAGCCAACATGGAACCTATGTTTCTTGTCTAACACCTGAGCTTGATAAATTACCTACTTGGGTTGCGCGTCGAGCAAAACAAAAAGGGTTAGCGCTGGATGAACAAGGTAATCAATTACTTTGCTACTGTTATGAAGGAAATTTACTAGCACTAGCACAAGCCATCGAACGCCTTTATCTGCTGTACCCTGACGGTAAATTAACACTCCCAAGAGTCGAAGCGGCGGTCAATGACGCGTCACATTTTACCCCTTATCACTGGGTTGATGCATTACTTGCAGGGAAAACACAACGTGCATGGCATATATTGCAACAACTCAAAAGAGAAGACTCTGAACCTGTTATTTTACTCAGAACTTTACAACGTGAGTTAATGCAGCTGATTACACTACATCGTGAATCTAAAACAGCTTCATTAAAAACGATTTTTGATAAACATCGAATTTGGCAAAACCGACGCCCAATATTCACAGCAGCACTACAACGTTTATCTGAACATCAATTGCTGACAGCAATACGATTACTTGCAACAATTGAAATTACTATTAAGCAAGATTACGGACAGACAGTTTGGCCCTCGCTCAGTGCTCTGGGCTTATTACTTTGTGGAAAAGCACTACCAGAAGGATTTGTCAGTCATGCCTAGAACCAATCACTCAACACCTTTAATTAACCAAGCCATCGCTTTATATGGTGGTACATTCGATCCTATTCATTATGGGCATTTGCGTCCTGTTGAAGCACTCTCAGGATTAATTGGTTTAAAAGAAGTGATTTGGTTACCTAACAATATTCCTCCTCATCGCCCTCAACCAGAAGCATCTTCTCAACAACGCCTTGAAATGGTGCGTCTTGCGCTTGAGCCGTATTCCTCCTTTAAAGTGGATACCCGCGAGCTTGAAAAACCAACCCCCTCTTATAGCATCGAGACATTAAGAGACTTCAGACAAGAAATTGGCGAGAAACAACCTTTGGCCTTTATTATTGGTCAAGATTCATTGCTTTCAATAAATACGTGGCACAAATGGGAAAGTTTATTAGACATGTGTCATTTATTAGTTTGTGCTCGTCCTGGTTATCAAACTCATTTTGAATCAGCGCAAATGCAAGCATGGTTGGAAAAGCACCAAACCAAACAGCAAGAAGATATTCATTGCTTACCCGCAGGTAAAATATTCCTCGCTGACACACCACTTTATAATATTTCAGCGACAGACATTCGAGCTCGCCACAAAGCAGGTTTAGATTGCCACGATTTACTACCCAACTCCGTTGAAAACTATATTCGCCAACAACAACTTTATAAATAACGTATTCTTTTTAAAGTTGTTCTCTTAAATAATTAAAGGCAGATGGATAAGGCGAAAAATAGCGTTGGTTAATCAAATAGTCATCGGGATAAATGGTTAACCAATATTGGAGTAAATCATAAGGTTTAGAGAAAGGCACTACACCTTGACGATATAGCAAAATTGTCTGTGATATTTCTTGTTTCTGTTGCGAACTCAGATCTCGCTTAAAGTAACCCGCCATATGCATTAATGCATTAGTTTGTCCTTCTCGACTTGGTGCAACGCTTAATGCCTTCATTAACTTTTGTTGATATTTAGATGTAATTTCATCAAGAGAGATTTCGTCAGAAAGATTAGCGATATAACGCCCTAATTCACGATAAGCCACTTGTGAATAAGCCATAATTAAATATTTATATCGACTATGAAATTCAATCAAAGCCCCTTTACTTAATGATTGATTAACCTGTTGTTGATAATCGCATAGTGCAAAGAATTGAGTAAGAAAGTGATCGAGAATAATAGGCTGTAAAAGTTGCTCAAGACTTAATTGAGGTAAAATAAAATTTGATGGCGAAACAAGTCTATCCCCTTCTTTTCCGATATAACCATAAATCGGCAACGGATGATCTCTGTTTTGGAGATCTATCCGCATAATGCCTATTTTTTCATCTTTAACGACACGACAAAGTAACGCTAACTTTTCTTGTAATTGGCGATCGCTGTTACTCACAATTTCTGAAGATAGCCCGAGATAATTTTCTTTTCTTTCCATTCTTTTTCTCTCTAACTAAAAAGTATGAGTATTAGTCTGTATAATCTAAACCTAACAAAGTCAAAACACGCTAATTAGGTGTTTAATCAGCATTGACAGACGAGGTTTAGCTGTTATTCTCACCCTCTGTTCCCTTAAGGGAACTGTAAGGTAAAACTGTCGTCTAAACGGAAAAGTTCTTATCTGCCTTCTTTTTGTTATTTATTATGACGCAGTTAATGGGCATATATGAATTTTTCTAAATCAAACGTCGAAAAACAAGAAAATGAGGTTTATGTTCTTGTTATTGCTAACTGGAATTAATCATCCAGTAAAATAGATTTATTGGTATAAATTCCTTTAAAATAGCATTCATATTCTAAATAATTTGAGGTGCAGTTAGACAACAAGTGGAGTAAGTCGCTAGGCATATGCCACAGTATATAACTAGTGCGAATAAATGTAGTCAACAACGCTGCAACTTGAAGTATCACGAGTATGTTATTTTTCGATTGAATTAACTCATTAGATTAAAGGTGATCCTTTTGCAAGGCTCTGAATTACAGCAATTTATTATTGATAAACTTGAAGATTCTAAAGCTCAAGACATTATTGCATTAGATGTCCGCGGAAAATCAAGTGTAACTGATTACATGATTATTTGTACGGGTACATCAAGCAGACACCTCATGTCTGTTGCAGATAATCTCGTTGATGATTGCCGCGAAGCGGGATTACAACCTTTAGGTGTTGAAGGACAAGGCGTTTCTGACTGGATTGTCGTTGATCTTGGTGAAGCCATGGTACACGTCATGCAAGAAGATAGTCGCCGTATGTACGAACTTGAAAAACTCTGGAGCTGAGTTTGAAATTACAGCTCATTGCCGTTGGTACAAAAATGCCGGACTGGATACAGACCGGCTTTATGGATTATCTTAATCGATTCCCAAAAGACATGCCTTTAGAACTTATCGAGATCCCCGCTGGTAAGCGTGGGAAGAATGCGGATATTAAACGTATTCTCGAAAAAGAAGGTGAACAAATGTTAGCAGCAGTAGGTAAAGGAAATCGTATCGTCACTCTCGATATTCCTGGCGCTCGCTGGGATACGCCAAAACTTGCAGAACAACTTGATCGATGGAAGCTTGATGGTAGAAATGTCAGCTTACTCATTGGTGGTCCTGAAGGATTAGCGCCCGCTTGTAAAGCTGCGGCTGAACAAAGCTGGTCTTTATCTCCTTTAACAATGCCACACCCCCTTGTTCGTGTCGTGGTTGCAGAAAGCCTTTATCGAGCATGGAGCATTACCACAAACCATCCTTATCATCGTGAATAATCAATAAATTGGCGGGTCAGTAAGTGAAGTCAAATGGGATGAAAAGAAAAAAACGTACCCCGTTTCGAGATTATACTGCGGAATCAAAGCTATTTATCCGTCGTGTGATTGTCGCATTTTCAGTAATTATTATATTGAGTGGTGTTTTGGTTTTTAACCTCAATCACTTACAGATCGCTCGCCATGATGATTATCAAACACGTTCAAATGATAACCGAATTAAATTAGTACCGATTGCTCCCAGCAGAGGCATTATTTACGACCGCAAAGGTATCCCTCTTGCGCTCAATCGTACTATCTATCAATTAGAAGTTGTGCCTGAGAAGGTAGCAAACTTACAAGAAACACTTGAAAGTTTAAGGGATGTCGTTGACTTAACGGACGAAGATATTGCTGCATTTGAAAAAGAGCGCAAGCGCTCACGTCGATTTAGTTCTATTGCCTTAAAAACAACATTAAGCCAAGTACAAGTCGCACGTTTCGCTATCAATCAATACCGTTATCCTGGCTTAGAAATTAAAGGCTATCAACGTCGCTATTATCCTTATGGTTCAGCATTAACGCATGTAATTGGTTATGTCGCAAAAATTAACGATAAGGATGTTGAACGCCTTGATAAAGAAGGTTTATCACCTAACTATGCTGCGACTCATGATATTGGCAAGTTAGGCATCGAACGTTATTATGAGTCTGTTTTACACGGTACAACAGGCTATGAAGAGGTTGAAGTTAATAGTCGTGGTCGAGTTATTCGCCAGTTACACGAACAACCTCCACAGGCAGGTAAAGATATCTATCTTACCATCGACCTTGAACTGCAAACCTATATTGAAACATTACTCACCACAAGCCGAGCTGCGGTTGTAGTAACCGATCCTCGCAATGGTGAGATTTTAGCGCTTGTATCGAATCCTAGTTATGATCCTAACTTATTTGTTGGTGGGATTTCGAACACCGAATATCAAGGGTTACTAAACAACCCAGATAGACCGTTGATCAACCGTACAACCCAAGGTCTTTATCCACCTGCATCAACCGTAAAGCCGTTTATGTCTGTTGCTGCATTAAGTGAAGGTGTAATCACAGCCAATACAACAATTCATGATCCCGGCTGGTGGCAACTTCCTGGCTCTGAAAAACGTTATCGAGATTGGAAACGTTGGGGACATGGAAAACTTAATGTTACAAAATCTATCGTAGAATCTGCGGATACCTTCTTCTACCAAGTTGCTTATGATATGGGAATTGATCGTATATCAACTTGGATGGAGCGCTTTGGTTATGGCGAATATACAGGTATTGATCTATCCGAAGAACGCAATGGCATCATGCCAACGCGTGAGTGGAAACAGCAACGTTATAAAAAGCCTTGGTATCAAGGTGACACGATCCCCGTAGGGATTGGACAAGGTTATTGGACAGCAACGCCAATTCAAATGGCAAAAGCTTTAATGACATTGATTAATGACGGTCAAGTTAAAACCCCTCACCTACTTTACGGTACAAAATTTGGCAATGAAATGTTGCCTTATGTTGATACTGAAACACGCCAAATTGGCGATATCAACTCAGGTTATTGGGAATTAGCAAAACACGGTATGTATGGTGTGGCTAACTTCCCTAATGGTACAGGTCGCCGAAGTTTTGCTGATGCGCCTTATAAAATAGCAGCAAAATCGGGAACCGCACAGGTGTTTAGTTACGAAACCTACAATGCGAGCCAATTGGCTGAACATCTTCGTGACCACAAATTGATGATTGCCTTTGCGCCTTATGATAAACCGACCGTAGCCATCTCTATTATCCTAGAAAATGGTGGTGCAGGCCCTTCTGTCGGTGATATTACAAGACAAATTCTTGACCACATTCTCCTTGGTGATAACAACACGGTATTGCCAGCTTCTCCACCAGCACCGCGTGGTTCAGAGGAATAATACTCATGACTGAAAAGAACAAGAAAAAATCCTTCTGGACACGGATCCATATCGATCCTCTATTCTTACTTTGCATTATTGCTTTATTAGGATACAGCGCATTTATTATGTGGAGTGCCAGCGGACAAGATCCAGAAATGATGCAACGTAAGTTAGGACAAATTGCAATGGGATTTATGGTCATGATCATCATGGCACAAATCCCACCCCGAGTTTATGAAAGTTGGGCGCCTCATCTCTTTTTCTTTTGCGTTCTCTTATTGATCCTCGTTGATGTTTTCGGACAAATCAGCAAGGGAGCACAACGCTGGCTCGATTTAGGTATTGTACGTTTTCAGCCCTCAGAAATTGCTAAAATTGCCGTTCCTTTGATGGTGGCGCGATTTATGAATCGAGATGTGTGCCCACCTACGTTACGTAATACCGCCATTGCTCTGGTCATTATTTTTGTTCCAACATTATTAGTTGCAGCCCAGCCCGATTTGGGGACATCCATTCTTGTTGCTGCTTCAGGGCTATTTGTTCTTTTCCTTGCTGGAATGAGCTGGCGTCTTATTATTATCGCAATTGTACTTGTTGCCGCCTTTATCCCCATACTTTGGTTTTTCCTCATGCATGATTACCAGCAAGCACGGGTAATGATGCTTCTGGATCCCGAATCAGACCCGCTTGGCGCAGGATATCATATCATCCAATCTAAAATTGCCATTGGTTCTGGTGGATTACATGGAAAAGGATGGTTACAAGGCACTCAATCTCAATTAGAATTCTTACCAGAGCGCCATACAGACTTTATTTTTGCTGTATTGGCTGAAGAACTCGGATTAATTGGTGTTTTGATACTACTAACGCTTTATATACTCTTAATTGCGCGAGGTCTTTACCTTGCAACGAAAGCACAAAATACATTTGGTAGAGTAATGATTGGCGGATTAATGCTAATTTTCTTTGTCTATGTTTTTGTCAACATAGGAATGGTGAGTGGCATCCTTCCTGTTGTGGGTGTTCCGTTACCGCTGATGAGTTATGGAGGCTCCGCCCTTATTGTGTTAATGGCTGGGTTTGGTATCGTGATGTCGATTCATACACACCGAAAACTACTATCGAAAAGTTTATAATGAGGTTTTTATGCGTCTGCAATGGGTTTTGATTGGTATCAGTGCATTGCTACTGTCAGGGTGTGTTATTGATAAACCAAATACCAATAAACAGCCAGCACCATTACCCAATGTGCCAGCTCAACGTGTTCTTGGTGCTGAGCCACGTTACGAGCCTTATCACCCTACGGCAAATCAAGATTACCGAAAAAATGGGGTGGTTTACCGTATTGTGACTGATCCTGCAAACTTCAGTGAACGAGGAGAAGCTGTTGTCTATGATAGTTTAGCGATGAGTCGTTTAACTACCATTGGTGAGCGCGTTAATCCCTATGAATTTGCCGCTGCGCATCCTACATTACCGATCCCAAGCTATGCGAAAATCACAAACTTGCTCAATGGGCGCACAATGGTTGTACGTATTAACGACCGAGGCCCCTATGTTAATGGGAAACAAATCCAAGTTACGCCAGCGGTTTCTGATAGCTTACGTTTAATGCCGACAACTCCATTGCTTATTGAAGGAATTGTTGTTGACCAAACTGGCCATATGAGTGGTATTGGTACACATGGTGCGCAGATAGAGAAAAAAACAACGGCATTACCTGAGCGTCCTAATTTTAATGCCCAACCAGCAACGCCCGCGCCATTAACGACATCAACGCCTACCAACAACAATATGCCAGTTGAGCCACCTGCTCCAACGCCAGTTCCAGCCCAAACTCCAACACCGGCGCCAGTTCCAATGCCCGCTCCAGTGGAGACAGAAACAAAAGCGCCAAAACCAGTATTATCCTCAAATGCCATAGCACAAGGCTTTTATGTTCAAGTCGGTGCTCTCAGTAATGAAAATAACGCACAACGTTGGCTAGATGATTTAGCATCATCAGTTAGCACCCAAGGTGTGATCAATAAAACAGATGGATTATATAAAGTGCAACTCGGCCCTTATTCATCTAAGGATCAAGCCGAAGTGATAAAAAGCAAGCTGAAACAAGTTAAAGATATCACTGGTTTTATTATTACCCAATAAAGGATAATTTTACGTAAAATCCTTTTTATATCAGCAAATTCAAGCGTAGAATCGTCTGGATTTGCTGATATTTTATTTATCAGTCCCTATTTTTCCCTGAATTTTCGGATTAAACAAACAGAATGAAACAGATACTCCCAGCAAAATTACTAAGAACAAGCCTATTAAGTGCCACTTTTGCTTTACTCACAGTAAGTCATCAAAGTATTGCGGAAGATTCCCTAAAAACAATGATACCCGCTGTTCCTAGTATCGAAGCCGAATCTTATATTCTTATTGATTATAATTCTGGGAAAGTACTGGCTGAAATGAATGCCGATGTTCGCCGTGATCCTGCAAGTTTAACCAAGATGATGACCAGCTATGTTATCGGTCAATCTATTCGTGCTGGTAAAATCTCTAATAGCGATATCGTACCCATTGGTGAAGAAGCATGGGCAACGGGTAATCCTGTTTTTCGTGGCTCTTCTTTAATGTTCTTAAAACCGGGTGATCAAGTTACAGTTGCACAGTTAACTCGTGGCATTAACTTACAATCAGGTAATGATGCTTGTGTTGCAATGGCCTCTTATGTTGCGGGCAGCCAAGATACGTTTGTAACCATGATGAACGATTACGTTAAACGCCTAGGTTTACAGAATACACAATTCCAAACCGTTCATGGTCTTGATGCCCCAGGACAATACAGTTCGGCTCGCGATATGGCGCTAATTGGTGCAGCATTAATTCGTGATGTACCTGATGAGTATGCTATCTATAAAGAAAAAGAGTACACCTACAACAATATCCGCCAAACTAACCGAAATGGTTTGTTGTGGGATACCAGTTTAAACGTTGATGGTATTAAAACAGGCCATACTGCATCTGCTGGCTATAACCTTGTCGCTTCCGCAACCGAAGGCGATATGCGTTTAATTTCTGCGGTTATGGGTGGTCACTCATCTAAAGGTCGTGATGCCGAAAGTAAAAAATTACTCACTTGGGGTTTCCGTTTCTTTGAAACCGTAAAACCATTGCAAGTGGGTAAAGAATTCGCTGCTGAGCCTATCTGGTATGGCGAAACAGATAAAGTGCAATTAGGGGTAGATAAAGATGTTTATTTAACTATTCCTCGTGGTCGTTTAAAAGATTTAAAAGCAAGCTATGTTCTTGATAATGTAGAATTACATGCACCAGTGTCCAAAAACCAAGTTGTGGGAACAATTAATTTCCAACTTGATGGTCAAGTTATTGAACAACGTCCACTTGTTGTGATGAATGAAGTAAAAGAAGGTGGCTTTTTTAGTCGTATTATCGACTACATCAAATTATTATTCTCACACTGGTTTGGCTAAGGCTTGAAAAAGGTAAATGTGACCACATATAACTATTATCTAGATATTGGCACAAACACATTTACCATTTCCATATTTACCCTAATTACCAGTATCGCATTCCTTATTATTTAAGGAATGCGCTTTTTATTTGCTAAGATTAGGTGTAGACATAAATTATTAAAACAACAGCACCTGTTGTCTTAAGGAATTACATTATGATGAAAACAAAATTAAACGAACTGTTAGAGTTCCCATGTTCTTTCACTTATAAAGTGATGGGGCACGCAAAACCAGAATTAGTGGATCAAGTCGTTGAAGTTATTCAACGCCACGCTCCTGGTGATTACACACCTTCAGTGAAACCAAGTAGCAAAGGTAATTACCACTCTGTTTCTATTACCATCAACGCAACTCATATCGATCAAGTAGAAACGTTATATAAAGAATTAGGTGAACTTGAACTGGTACGTATGGTTCTGTAATCTCTTCTTTTAATAGATAACTTTTTAAAAGCGCCTTTTATCATTTTAAGGCGCTTTTTCTTATTCTGCATCCCTTCATTTTTCATCCTACCGAGGAAAAAAAACATCTCAATCTGGTAGTTCATTTACTGGAGCGTTATACTGCTCTTCACAATTACGCTACAAATGAAGATTTTCACGGTGCAAGACAAGACAATCATTATTCGCCAATTAGGTGTGAAACCCTATTTACCGGTTTCTGATTCTATGCATCAGTTTACGGAAAAACGGGAAAGTCACACACCTGATGAAATATGGCTCGTTCAACATGAACAGGTTTTTACCCAAGGCCAAGCAGGTAAAGCTGAACACTTATTAAATACGGGGTCTATTCCTGTTATTCAATCTGATCGTGGTGGTCAAGTGACTTATCATGGCCCCGGTCAACAAGTAATGTATGTTTTAATTGATTTAAAACGCAATCATGTAGGTGTTCGTCAATTAGTCACCGCTCTTGAAAACACCGTTATTGATACGCTAGCGGAGTTTAATGTAGAAGCTTATGCTCGTGTTGATGCGCCCGGCGTTTATGTAAAGGGTGATAAAATTTGCTCTTTAGGATTACGCATTCGTAAAGGTTGCTCCTTTCATGGGCTTGCGCTCAATATCGATATGGATTTATCCCCTTTTGCACGAATAAATCCTTGTGGTTATTCTGATCTAAAAATGACGCAGTTAATTGATTTTGCACCAAATACGACAACGACACAGGTAGCACCGTTATTAGTTAAGCATTTTTGTACACAACTAGGATTCCAACCACAGCAATAAAAATGCTATAATTTTTTTAACATTTGTCATATTTTTTTAAAACCCTGATTACCTCAGTCACATCGTGTTAATCACTCTAGATAACTGGAACTGGCACAATTATGAGTAAACCTATTCAGATGGAACGCGGAGTTAAATATCGCGACGCCGATAAAATGGCACTTATTCCTGTTAAAACAGTCGCTACAGAACGTGAACAACTGCTACGCAAACCTGATTGGATGAAAATAAAGTTACCCGCTGACTCAAGTAAAATTCAGGGTATCAAAGCAGCAATGCGTAAAAATGGTCTTCATTCCGTCTGTGAAGAAGCCTCTTGTCCTAACCTTGCAGAATGCTTTAACCACGGAACAGCAACCTTTATGATCTTGGGTGCAATCTGTACACGCCGTTGCCCATTCTGCGATGTTGCTCATGGCCGCCCAAATGCCCCCGATCCGCAAGAGCCAGAAAAACTCGCTCAGACGATTAAAGATATGGGGTTACGCTACGTCGTAATTACTTCCGTAGACCGCGATGATTTACGTGATGGCGGTGCTCAACATTTTGCTGATTGTATTGCTGCAATTCGTGCAAAAAATCCAACGATCCGTATTGAAACATTAGTCCCTGACTTCCGTGGTCGTATGGATAAAGCTCTTGAGATCCTCACAGACACACCACCTGATGTCTTCAACCATAACTTAGAGAACGTTCCTCGCGTTTATCGTCAAGTACGTCCAGGTGCTAACTATCAATGGTCATTGACATTGTTAGAGCGTTTTAAGCAAGCTCACCCAGACATTCCCACTAAGTCGGGTTTAATGGTCGGTCTTGGGGAAACCAACGAAGAAATTATTGACGTTATGCGTGATCTGCGTAAACATGGGGTAACGATGCTGACATTAGGGCAATATTTACAGCCAAGTCGTCACCATCTTCCTGTTCAACGCTACGTCAGTCCTGATGAGTTTGAATATATGAAAGAGCAAGCACTTGCGATGGGCTTTACCCATGCAGCTTGTGGGCCGTTTGTTCGCTCGTCTTATCATGCTGATCTTCAAGCTCAAGGGATTGAGGTTAAATAACAATTAATCTCTCATGCTTAACATTGCAATTGCTGTATTTATAGGTGGTGGTTTAGGTAGCGTATTGCGCTGGCTGATTAGCTACCGCCTAAATTCTATTTTTCCTCATTTTGCTACGGGCACCTTTATTGCGAACTGCATTGGTGCTTTTATTATTGCCTTTGGTATCGCTTGGTTTAGCAAAGCGCCACATATTGATCCTATTTGGAAAATTATGCTAACTACAGGCTTTTGTGGCGGTTTGACAACATTTTCAACCTTTTCCGTCGAAGTTGTCGCACTCTTAACTGAAGGAAAGATAGGATGGGCATTAAGTACGATGGGCGCTAACTTGGCGGGTTCATTTTTAATGACCGCTTTTGCGTTTTGGTTACTACGAGAGATCTAATACTCGGAATGTAAAAATCGTTAAAAAACGAGCTTTGCTCTAGGTATATAAAAACCCGTTAAAAAACAGGTTTTGCTCTAGAAATATAAAAACCCGTTAAAAAACGGGTTTTTACTGTCTCAAAGAAGTCGTTAATTAGATAGCGACAACGTTTGCAGCAGATGGCCCTTTCGCGCCGTCAGTAACTTCAAACTCTACTTTTTGACCTTCAGCAAGGGTTTTAAAGCCTTCTGATGTAATAGCGGAAAAGTGTACAAATACATCTTTGCTGCCATCTTCTGGAGTGATAAAACCAAAACCTTTAGTTTCGTTAAACCACTTAACGTTACCTTTTAATTTAGACATCAAGTTTACCTTTAAAATAGAAAATAAACGCAAGCGTTTTGCGTTGGCTATAGTAAAACAAAAATGATGATTCCCTGTCCACAGTCTAGATCACGAAACTCACATTTTTTTTCTGCCAAATGATTAATATTCAGACAAATCCCATGCCTTAACGCATAGTTCACTTAAGAAACAATACTTAATACTTACAATCTGAACTATTCATCAATTTCTACTTTTTCATAGTGAAGTAGCCAACGCTTAATATCTAATCCACCAGTATAGCCGACCAACTTACCGTTATGACCAATCACTCGGTGGCAAGGAATAATTAAAGAAATTGGATTGCGCGAGTTTGCCATTCCTACCGCTCTGCAATAATTGATCGAACCTAATGTAAGCGCTAATTTTTTATAGCTCCAAATTTCACCATAAGGGATTGTCTGTAATGTCTTCCAAACACGGCTTTGAAATTCAGTTCCTTCAGGCGCTAATGGCACTGAAAACGTCGTGCGTTTACCCGCAAAATACTCTTTTAATTGTTGCATACATTGGTTAATCACGGGGCTTGTGTTTACAGCAACCTCTTTATCATTCACAAAATAGAGACTTGTGATCCCTTTTTCATTTGCAGTGATAGAGATATAGGGTTTTGGAAATCCTTTCGGTGCATCGAGATAGTCTTGGTACATAATGTTTTCTCTGCTGATTTGTCTTTAATAACAAGATTAAATCATGCTTGATTGGTAAAGCAATCATCTAATTACTCGTATATCTAATAAAAATTGATCAATCGAGCGATCTAAAAATAAAATTAATTCACTAACTATTTAATTTTAATGATAATCATTATCAAAAATGAAAATCACCATATATTGTGTGGTTGAAAATAAATAAATCTATATATAGTATTTAAGGACTTCTCATTATGGATGTGAAAACAGACACATCCATATTTTTATAAGGGTTATTTTTATGTCTGTTATCCTCTATACCAAACCGAATTGCGTTCAATGCAGTGCCACAGAACGCGCCTTAAAACAGAAAAATATTCCGTTTGTTGCAGTTGATCTCACCAAAGATACACAAGCCCTCGCTCACATTGTTTCTATGGGATATCGCCAAGTACCTGTAGTTGTTCACGGTGAACAACATTGGTCGGGTTTCTGCCCTGATAAAATCAGACAGATCACGCTCTAAAGGAGCATCTCATGCAAACTGCACCTTTGATCTATTTTTCAAGTCGTTCTGAAAACTGCCATCGCTTTGTACAAAAGCTCAATTTAAAGGCGACCAGAATTATTGAAGATGAAACCTTGCTTGCAACACAACCTTTTGTGTTGCTTTGCCCAACTTATGGCGGCGGTGGTGCTAAAGGTGCAGTGCCTAAAGCGGTTATTCAGTTTTTAAATATTCCTGAAAACCGTCAATTAATACGTGGAGTCATTGCTTCTGGAAATACTAACTTTGGTGCAGCTTACGGATTAGCAGGCGATATTATTGCACAAAAATGCCAAATTCCTTTTTTGTATCGATTTGAATTATTAGGTACGCCAGAAGATGTAAACCGCGTAAAAACAGGTTTAAGCACATTTTGGTCAAGCCTTACTGACCAATGCGTCACGAGATAATTAACATGACACAATCAACAGAACAACTGGATTACCATGCATTGAATGCCATGCTAAATCTCTATGATGATCAAGGTAATATTCAGTTTGATAAAGACAAATTAGCGACACACCATTTTTTTCGTCAGCATGTAAATCAAAACACAGTATTTTTTCATGATCTAAGAGAAAAATTAGAATTCTTAGTTCAACAACACTATTACGAAGCTCAAGTGTTAGAACAGTATGAATTTGCCTTTATCAAACAGCTATTCAAACATGCTTATAGCAAAAAGTTTCGCTTTCAATCGTTCCTTGGCGCTTTTAAGTATTACACCAGTTACACCTTAAAAACATTTGATGGCGAGCGCTACCTTGAGCGCTATGAAGATCGCGTTTGCATGGTGGCTCTCACGCTTGCACAGGGTGATACTGATCTTGCACTTCATCTTGTTGATGAAATCATTAGTGGCCGTTTTCAACCCGCAACACCGACTTTTTTAAATTGTGGAAAGCAACAGCGTGGTGAATTGGTTTCCTGCTTTCTGCTGCGTATAGAAGATAATATGGAGTCTATCGGTCGATCGGTAAATTCCGCATTACAACTTTCTAAACGTGGCGGTGGCGTTGCATTTTTGCTGACTAATTTACGTGAAGCTGGTGCCCCAATTAAACGTATAGAGAATCAATCTTCTGGCGTTGTTCCTGTTATGAAGATGCTTGAAGATGCTTTTTCCTATGCCAATCAGTTAGGCGCAAGGCAAGGAGCTGGTGCTGTTTATCTTCATGCACATCATCCAGATATTTACCATTTTCTTGATACAAAAAGAGAAAATGCGGATGAAAAAGTGCGAATAAAAACCCTCTCTTTAGGCGTTGTTATCCCTGATATCACTTTTGAATTAGCGAAACGCAATGAAGATATGTATCTCTTCTCACCTTATGATGTACAGCGTGTTTATGGCGTACCTATGTCAGAGATCAGTATTAGTGAAAAATACAGTGAAATGGTGAATAACGCGCAAATTCGTAAGAAAAAAATTAAAGCGAGAGAGTTTTTCCAAACACTTGCCGAAATTCAATTTGAATCTGGCTATCCTTATATCATGTTTGAAGATGCAGTAAATCGCGCCAATCCTATCGCTGGTAGAATTAACATGAGCAATCTTTGCTCTGAAATCTTACAAGTCAACAGCGCAAGTGAGTATCACCCTGACTTAAGTTATCGCCATATCGGTCATGATATCAGTTGTAACTTAGGTTCTATGAATATTGCTATGGCAATGGACTCACCTAACTTTGCACATACCGTCAGCACTGCAATTAGGGCATTAAGTAATGTCTCTGAAATGACGAAAATTGAGTCCGTTCCTTCTATTGAAAAAGGTAATCTCGCTTCTCATGCCATTGGTTTAGGACAAATGAATTTACATGGCTACTTAGCCCGTGAAGGGATTTATTATGGCTCTGAGGAAGCGTTAGATTTTACTAATATCTATTTTTATACCGTCACTTACTATGCGTTATTAGCTTCAAATCAATTAGCGATTAAGAAAAAGCAGCACTTTAAAGGTTTTGAAAATTCAAAATACGCAACGGGTGAATATTTTAATAAATATATATCACAACAGTGGTTGCCTAAAACTCAAAAAGTCCACCAGCTATTTAGCCAATCTAATATTCATATTCCAACACAGGAAGATTGGCAGACTCTCAAGCAATCTATTATGACGCATGGGATCTATAATCAAAACTTACAAGCAATACCACCGACAGGGTCTATTTCCTATATAAACCATTCTACATCAAGTATTCATCCTATTGCCGCGCCAATAGAGATCAGAAAAGAAGGTAAGATTGGGCGAGTTTATTACCCTGCTCCCTTTATGACCAATGAAAACCGTCAATATTATCAAGATGCATATGAAATTGGAGCTGAGAAAATTATCGATACCTATGCCGAAGCTTCACAACATATCGATCAAGGATTATCACTGACGTTGTTCTTTTCTGATGAAGCCACAACAAGAGATATCAACAAAGCGCAAATTTACGCATGGCGTAAAGGTATTAAAACCTTGTATTACATTCGTATTCGACAATCTGCATTAGCAGGTACTGAAATCAAAGGCTGTGTTTCGTGCGCACTTTAATAATAACAATAAGGAGAACATAGCATGTCATCACCTTTATTAAGCCACGTTAATGCGATTAACTGGAATCGCATTGAAGATGAAAAAGATTTAGAAGTTTGGAACCGTTTAACCATGAATTTTTGGTTACCTGAAAAAATTCCACTCTCTAATGATATTCCTTCATGGAACACGCTGACTCAAGCTGAAAAAAAACTGACGATCCGTGTTTTCACAGGGCTAACTTTGCTTGATACGATCCAAAACACCGTAGGCGCACCTACTTTAATGCCTGATGCACTCACGCCTCATGAAGAAGCAGTATTATCTAATATCTGTTTTATGGAAGCGGTTCATGCTCGCTCTTACAGTTCGATATTTTCTACACTCTGCTTAACAACCGATGTCGATGAGGCATACCGTTGGAGTGAGGAAAATCCTTACTTACAAAAGAAAGCAGAAATTATTTTGCGTTATTATCAAGATAAAGATCCTTTAAAGAAAAAAATCGCCAGCGTCTTTTTAGAATCCTTTTTATTTTATTCAGGATTCTATTTACCAATGTATTGGTCAAGCCGAGGAAAATTAACCAATACAGCCGATTTAATTCGTCTTATTATTAGGGATGAAGCCGTTCATGGTTATTACATTGGCTACAAATTTCAAAATCAGTTATTAAATAAATCAGAATTAGAAAAACAAGATATTAAAGATTTTGCTTTCTCATTATTATTAGATTTATATGACAATGAAGTGAAATATACCGAAGATCTTTACGACACTGTAGGTTGGACAGAAGATGTCAAAAAATTTCTTCATTATAATGCAAATAAAGCATTAATGAATTTAGGGTATGAAGCTTTATTCCCTGATGAAATAACTGATGTCAGTCCTGCAATTCTTTCTTCATTATCACCAGATGCAAATGAAAATCACGATTTCTTCTCTGGTTCAGGTTCATCTTATGTTATTGGAAAAACCATTAACACGGAAGACGATGATTGGGATTTTTAAGGTTTATTAGCCTAGTTGAAGTTAAGATAAATAACACAATGCATTCAATTTAATTATGTATCACATATAAAACATAATACACTGAAAAATATAGACTATTTTTTGGTGTATTTTTATTTGTTCACTAAACAATCTAATTGATTGATTTTTGCCGTTCAATATTGTCAAAAAATCAATTTTTTTCGAATGATTTTAGCTTATATTGAGTAGATAGCGCTTATTATAGGGTAACAAATATTAATTTAACTAATGTATTGTGATTTTTTTTCATTTAATTTTCATCTCTTTTCCCCTTCTATTCCGATATTGAGTCTCCATTTTTATTGAGATCCTAATCAAAATAATAATATCTCTAAAAACAAAGTTATTTCAGTTAGTTAGAAGATAATATCTCTTTTAATAAATTTTATTTATTTCACTTTATTTAATTATTAATCATATTAAAAATAAAGAAAATACAGCCAAATTATTTAATTAATTATAATTAACATAGGGTTGTCAGACTCAATCATTATGGTAGGGTATTTCCCTTACTAAAAATCTTATTTAGGAAAATAACAACCCTTATATATTAATATTTAATTTATTCCTTTCAATATTTAAATAGGAAACACTATATTGCATGGCAATTAAACTCGAAGTAAAAAATCTCTACAAGGTATTTGGCGAGCACCCTAAACGCGCTTTTGAATTATTAGAATCAGGTATGAATAAAGATCAGATTTTTGATAAAACAGGGCTTACGGTGGGCGTTCAAAATGCAAATCTGGCAATTGAAGAAGGCGAAATATTTGTCATCATGGGTTTATCTGGTTCAGGTAAATCCACTCTAGTCCGCCTTCTCAATCGTCTGATCTCTCCGACAAAGGGAGAGGTGCTTATTGATGGTGAAAATATTGCCACCATGTCAGATAAAGAATTACGACAAGTTCGTCGTAAAAAAATCAGTATGGTGTTTCAATCATTTGCATTGATGCCTCATATGAATGTGCTTGATAACACTGCATTTGGAATGGATCTCGCGGGGTTAAGCAAAGACGAGCGTTATAAAAAAGCGATGGATGCCTTAGAGCAAGTCAACTTGGGTAGTTACGCAAACTCTTGGCCTGATGAGCTTTCTGGTGGGATGCGTCAACGTATCGGCCTTGCACGTGCGCTTGCTAATGATCCTGATATTTTGTTAATGGATGAAGCTTTTTCAGCACTTGATCCGTTAATTCGTACTGAAATGCAAGATGAGTTATTGAGCTTACAAGGCGATAAGCAGCGAACCATTGTATTTATCTCTCATGATTTGGATGAAGCGATGCGTATTGGTGATCGAATTGCCATTATGCAAGGTGGCGTTGTTGTCCAAACGGGAACACCAGATGAGATACTCAACAATCCAGCAAATGATTATGTGCGCACGTTTTTCCGTGGTGTTGATATTAGTCACGTATTTAGTGCAAAAGATATAGCCAAACGTCGCCCAGAAACCTTACTGCATGTTGCACCTGGTTTTGGTCCTCGCTCTGCATTAAAAGTGCTCGAAGATGAAGATAGAAACTTTGGCTATCTCATTGAACGAGGAAGAAAATTTGTTGGTATTGTTTCCGTTATGTCTCTTGAAGAGGCGCTGAAGAATAAACAACCTATTGAGTCAGCTATTTTACCTGAGCCTTGTGCCATTAATGGTGATACACCGTTAAACGAGCTGATTTCAACGGTTGCACAATCTCCCTGTGCAATTCCTGTTATTGATGAAAAAAACCGTTATATCGGCTTAATTTCTAAAGGAATGTTACTACAAGCACTGGATAAGGAGACGCCAAATGAGTAATACAACAGATCAAAATACAGCTTTGGATACAAAGATCCAAGAGACTGCGACAAACGAAACTGCACAAGAGACAACCAATCACGTAAATGATGATCCTTGGGCAACAACAGACACCAGTACAACAGACGTCGATCCGTGGGGTGCAGGAAGTGGTACTGAAAATATTGACACCTCATCCGCTGGCAGTGATTGGCTAGATGCCGCACCGACGGATGTCGCACCCGATTCATTCAATCTCATGGACCCATTTCACAATACGCTGATCCCATTAGATTCATGGGTTACCGAAGCGATTGACTGGATTGTGTTGCACTTTCGCCCTGTTTTCCAAGGTATTCGTGTACCGGTTGATTTGGTATTAAGTGGTTTTGAAAATTTCTTAACCTCAATGCCAGCACCTATCGCCATTATTCTGTTTTCTCTGATTGCATGGCAACTTTCAGGCAAAGTCATGGGTGCTGCTTCTTTTATCTCATTAATATTAATTGGTGCTATTGGTGCTTGGTCTGAAGCGATGGTTACCCTTGCATTGGTACTCACTTCATTACTGTTTTGTCTTATTATCGGGCTCCCATTAGGAATATGGTTAGCTAACAGTGATAGAGCATCCAAAATTGTTCGGCCTTTACTGGATGCAATGCAGACAACACCTGCGTTTGTCTACTTAGTACCTATTGTCATGCTGTTTGGTATTGGTAACGTACCCGGCGTTGTGGTCACCATTATTTTTGCCTTACCTCCTATTGTGAGATTGACTATTTTAGGGATCAAACAAGTTCCTGAAGATTTAATTGAAGCAGCACAATCATTTGGTGCAAATCCTCGTCAAATGCTGTTTAAAGTGCAATTGCCACTCGCCATGCCAACGATTATGGCTGGTGTAAACCAAACACTGATGTTAGCACTTTCAATGGTTGTTATTGCATCAATGATAGCCGTTGGTGGATTAGGTCAAATGGTATTACGCGGTATAGGTCGCCTTGATATGGGACTTGCTGCCGTAGGAGGTGCAGGTATTGTTATCCTCGCCATTATTCTTGACCGATTAACACAATCTTTAGGTCAAAACAGCCGTCATAAAGGCAATCGATGCTGGTATATGACAGGACCTATCGGTTTAATTTGTCGACTCTTTGGCAAAAAAGCATCGTAATAAATATTTTCACTATTTATTAAAAATCAGTATCAAAAATCAATAAAGAACAACACGTTCAATCAATACAAGAAATAGAGGCGACAGTTCGCTGTCGCTATTTATCTCTTACCATCACAACAGAAGGAAAAACTATGCGTAATCCAGTTATCTGGGCAACAGTATTGTCCGCCACACTGATAAGCACCCAGTTATCCGCTGCTGATTTACCTGGAAAAGGGATTTCGGTTCAACCCGTGCAAAGTACGATTTCTGAAGAAACCTTTCAAACTTTAATCGTCAATAAAGCACTAGAACAATTAGGTTACACTGTTCAGCCAATTAAAGAAGTTGACTATAACGTTGCTTATTCCTCTATCGCCAATGGTGATGCAACTTTTATGGCAGTCAGTTGGGTTCCTCTTCATAATTCACAATATGCAGCGGCAGGAGGTGATAATACCTTTTATCGTAAAGGGGATTATGTCGTTAATGCAGCTCAAGGTTACTTGATTGATAAAAAAACAGCAGAGAAATATAACATTACGAATATTGAGCAATTAAAAGATCCTAAAATTGCCAAATTATTTGATGCCAATGGTGATGGCAAAGCTGATTTAACAGGTTGTAATCCGGGATGGGGTTGTGAAGAAGCGATCAACAACCACTTAAAAGCCTATGGATTAGAAAAATCTGTTACACATAACCAAGGCAATTACGCGGCAATGATGGCAGATACCATTACTCGCTATAAAGAAGGCAAACCCATTTTTTATTACACATGGACGCCTTACTGGATAAGTGATGTATTAAAACCGGGTAAAGATGTTGTTTGGTTACAAGTCCCCTTCTCTTCGTTACCAGGTGATGATAAAACCGATACCACATTAGCAAATGGTAAAAACTACGGCTTTCCACCAAGTACTATGCATATTGCAGCAAATAAAAAATGGGCTGAAGAAAATCCCGCTGCGGCAAAACTCTTTGAAGTCATGAAAGTGTCTGTTGCCGATATTAATGCGCAAAACTTGCGTATGCATAATGGTCAAAAATCACAAGCAGATATTGAACATCATGCTAATGCATGGATCAAAGCACATCAAAAAACCTTTGATGGTTGGATTGAACAAGCTCAGGCTGCTGTAAAGTAATCAATAAATAATCTTAAATTAAGATTATCACAAAACAGGTCACATTATTGTGACCTGTTTTTATTTATAAAAAACTAAAATTACATGTGATTAGGCAAAACGAGTTTATATAAAAATTAAAAGATCTTAATACAACTTTATTATTAAGATTATTCTTTTTATTAATGGCAAAGATATACCTGTCTTTCATTCTCTCATTTATTCAATTATGATTATTCCTTTCTCCAGTTGCCATTTTGGCATTTTCATTTTTATATTTATTATTTTAAATAAGGAATAAACTGTGTCTTACACTAACAAACCAGTACCTGAAGAAATTAAACGTTGGAACTGGGGTGCTTTCATGTTTAATATTATTTGGGGTTTTGGTAATAAATCTTATCTTCCATTATTAGTACTTGTTCCTTTACTTAATCTTGTTTGGATCTTTGTCTGTGGTATTAAAGGGAATGAATGGGCTTGGAAAAATGGTGATTACGATTCTGTTGAAACCTTTATGAAAGTGCAAGAAACATGGAACAGAGCGGGCTTTATTTACTTTATTATTAGTATCATTATGGCTGTTCTTTTCTTTATTTTCTTCTTCACTACCATGATGGCAATGATTGCAACTTCTGCATCACACGGTTATTAATTCAATATCTTGAGTATTGAATTCTAAATGACAATAAACCCCATAATATCTATGGGGTTTATTTGTTTAAGTGACCAAAGGCCGCGGTTTTTATTTTCAGTAATATTAGAAACGTTTTACCACAGTAAATCGATAATCACGTCCTACACCTGAAACTGATTCACCTAAATAAGGGTAATAATCACGGTTAAATAAATTTGCGACTGTAAAACGAACCTCAGTATTATCTATAAAAGAAGGTTCCCAATTCGCAAATAAACCGTGGATTGCATAACCTTTACTTTTTGGTAATGACCAATAGCCAGCATCAGGATCAGCATCCATTGGCGAGCGGCGTTGAGCGCCAATAAAATCGCCCGTCCATCCCATATTGACATTAATACTTGGTACTTTTACGCCAAGGGTGGCATGTAAAGCGTCAGGCTGGATCTCTGCAATCCATGTTTTTTGACCAAACCACGGATCACGCGGTGATTGGTCACGTTTTCCTTTCATTGTTGAATACGCTAAACGACCGAATACATTAGGGCTATTATAAAAGGCTTCAATTTCCAACCCTTGAATATGGTAACCTGGTAAATTACGGTAATTACCTATTGAAGGCGGACAATTTCCATTATGCCCATCCACTTTTTGGCTTTCACAATAGACACCACGGCGGCGGAAGATTTCGTCTTTACCACGAGTATCAAACAGTGTTGTTCTTAATTGCAGTTGGTCTTCTTGCTGAATAACACTTTCAAAGTCTGCAATTGCACCAATTCGTGCAGCTCTTACTGTTTCTTTATCTAGGTGGCGACTTGTTCCCGTTAAGCTAGAAACACTTCCTTGAACTTCATACTGCTCATCAATCAATGGCGCTCGCCATGTATAGGTTAGATCACCAAAGAATCTGAAATTCTGATTCATTTTCCATAATAAACCTAAGTGAGGCGTTGCCCCGCTATAAGTCACATCCGAATAATCATGGCCATAATAGGGATCCGGATCTTGATAAGTGATAGCTCGGCTTCCTTTGCCTTTATTTTTAACGATATCGTAGCGAACGCCTGGTGTTATCGTCAGGTTTCTATAACTCATCGAATCTTGAAGATAGAAACTGGTTGTCGTTTGCGTACCTTCTGGCATATAAGGAGGCGCATAATATCCATAGTTGTAATTTGGATTCTTAGCTTTATCACGAGTAAACATTAAGACATCACGATCATTACGATGCCAACGTGTTCCCACTAATACTTTATGCTCTAAAGCACCTTGCATAATAGTGCTTTCATTTTTAATTTCAATTTGATGATTTCGATAATCTACCCAACTTTGATTCCCCATACTGCTGCTAAAATAGGAGCTTGCTGTCTCTGGGCGACTATCGTTTTGCTTAGTTTTTGAATAACCGTAGGTAAGCGTTAAATTAATTAGATCAGAATCAATTGGCTGAATATTCCATTTCACACTGAAGGTGTCATCTTTTTGATCACGATAAACTAATTTACGTTTCATCGCCGCATCAAAGCCATATTTATCCACTTCAGCTTGGCTAGGTTTAGCTAATTCATCCCGTTTAGCCGCCCAAGGTGTCCAACCATCACTTTCTGATCGTGATGCTGATAACGTTAATGTTTGTGCTTCAGTTAAATAGATATTCGTTTTAATTAAAAAAGAATCTTGGTCTGACTGTGAATAGCCAAATTTAGTTCCATCAGGGCGTCGCAGATCATCACTTTCACGACGGTTAAAATAGAATAATCCGTCAGCTTGACCATCAAGTAATTTGCCATATACCGCACCACTATAACGATTTTGTCTGTCGTTAGTATGATGTCCGTATTTTAAAAACATCCCAATATTCTGATCGGGTAATAATAAGTCATCGGGATCTTTGGTTTCAATTCTCACTGAACCACCAAATCCGCCATTTCCTTGAGTAATATTATGAGGCCCTTTATCAACATCAATACGACGTATTAATTCAGGATCAATAAAAATTGAACCTTGGCGATATTTCTCAAAGGTTTTAGGTGTACCATCAAGGGTGATTTTAATATCTTCAGGATTACCCATCCCCCAGATATTTAATGTTTGACCGCCTGGCCTTGGTGAGCCCGATGATGAAATTCCGGGTAATTTATCCACCAGCTCTGCAATATTATTAGGCTGAATTCTGTCGATATCTTTTAATGTCAGAACGGTACTTCCTGCATCAACACTCGAATTGAGCTCACCTGATACATAGATAGGTTCAAGAATAATCTTTTCACTCGATTTTGGTTGTACAGGACTCTCCGACTTTATGGATGTCGTTATTTCTGGTTTTACACTTTCAGTTGCATAGCTATTTAACGAAGTGAGTGAAGTCAATAATAATGCAATCGCTGATGACGAAAATGAAAATATCCCAATTCCCTGACGATAAGCATCATTTTTTGCTAAGAAATGGATCATAATAGTAGTATCTTTTTGTATGGTTATTAGTTTGATAGATGGTTAGAGCTGTAACTAACAGCGCTAATTATGATAATGATAATAATTATCATTATCTAGTTTTTTTGCATTTATCACTCAATACAGATAACTACTCTATTGATACACTCTTGTTAGATTTAAATTTTATCTAAAATGATATTTTTAATAAATTAAACTAATTTCATTAGTTACTATAAGGTATTTGATATTCCTTATTTCATTCCTCTCATTTTATTCTCTAATTATAATTACGAACATATTACTAAAGAAAATTTAATCATTCTTAAAATAAAAAGAATAAAATAGACACGGAACAGTCTGATAATTACAATTATGCGTATCTTATTTTCCCTTTTTTAAGGCGCTAAATAATTATTAATTCAAGTAAATTTCAGATATTAGTTTTATGTTTAAATCTTAAATAAATTAAACCATTGAAATAAAGATATTCAATGGGATAAAAATCAGCTAATAATAAAATAATAATTTTGAGGTAATATACGCACTTTTGAACACAAGGATGCGTCATGACAATTTATGACCTAAAACCAAAATTTCAATCTCTATTGCGCCCTTATGTAGAACAGTTATTCACAAAAGGGATCACCGCAAATCAGGTCACGCTCTCTGCTTTACTGTTATCCATTGCCGTTGGTGGGTTACTTTTACTTTATCCTTCCCCTCGTTTATTTTTATTACTCCCTTTTGTCCTCTTTTTTCGTATGGCGCTTAATGCCATAGATGGCATGCTTGCACGAGAACATAATCAAAAAAGTGCGCTTGGGGCGATATTAAACGAAGCCAGCGATGTTATTTCAGACATTGCACTCTATCTACCTTTTGCTTTTATTTTTCCACAAGCCTACTGGTGGATCATGCTGGCACTTTTTTTAATGATAATGACTGAGTTCTTAGGTGTTCTAGCCCAAACTATTAATGCTTCTCGTCGTTATGATGGCCCGATGGGAAAAAGTGATAGAGCCTTTATTTTTGGTACTATCGCATTTTTTATCGGATTATTCCCCTCACTGACATTATCAGAAAGCACACATTATCTTTTTATTATTATTAATTTATTACTTTTGTTGACTTGTTATCACCGAATTCATCGCGCACTAAAAGAAGCAACGATGACAGATAAAGATAAGGATACATCGTTATGAATCAACAGCCGCAATATCAAACTCAAAGGAATATGATTGAGTCTGAATTTACCACCAGCGATAAGACACCGTTGTATTATCGTCATTGGCCTGCTCAAATTACCACTGAGCCAAAAGCAATTATTTTATTTCACCGAGGACATGAGCACTCAGGTCGTGTTGCTCATCTCGTTGATGAGTTAGATCTTCCTGATTTTTCAATGTTTGCTTGGGATGCTCGTGGGCATGGTAAAAATGAAGGTGCTCGCGGTTATAGCCCATCAATGGGAACATCAATAAAAGATATAGACGAATTCGTTCATTACGTTTCTTCTAACTATAGTATTCCAATGGAGAATATTCTGGTTGTTGGTCAAAGTGTAGGTGCTGTTTTAGTTACCGGTTGGGTACACGATTACGCCCCAAAAATTCGCGGCATGGTGTTAGCTTCTCCTGCATTTAAAGTGAAATTATATGTTCCTTTTGCACGTACAGGTCTTGCCTTAATGCAAAAAGTTCGCGGGCTTTTTTATGTTAATTCGTATGTGAAAGCGAAATACCTAACCCATGACCAAAGTCGTATCGACTCTTTTAACCAAGACTCACTAATCACTCGCCCTATTGCTGTCAATATTTTATTAGAGCTTTATAAAACAGCAGATCGTGTTGTTGAAGATGCAAACGCGATTACTTTACCAACACAGTTATTTATTTCAGGCAATGATCATGTCGTTCACGCCAAGCCTCAACATCTTTTCTATAAACGTTTAAACACATCAATCAAAGAAAAACATGTCCTGCCGGGTTTTTACCACGATACCTTAGGTGAGAAAGATAGAGTTATCCCTATCAATAAAATGCGCAGTTTTATTGAAAAATTATTTGCACAACCACTTTATCAACATGATTACCAACATGAAGATACTTGGAGCCATAGTGCAGATGTTTATCGCTCATTACAAACCCCTCTTCCTACATATTGTCCAAAAAGACTTTATTACAAAATACTTAGCCGTTCTATGAGCACTTTAGGTAAAGCATCTGAAGGTGTTGCTCTGGGTTACGATAAAGGTTTTGATTCTGGATCAACTCTGGATTATGTCTATCGTAATCAACCGCAGGGAAAAGGCTTATTTGGTCGTGTCGTTGATAGACAATATTTAAATAGTATTGGTTGGCAAGGTATTCGCCAACGAAAAATTAATATTGAAAATACAATTCGTTATGCCATTCGCCAATTAATACAAAATAATATGCCTGTGCATATTATGGATATCGCCGCAGGACAAGGTCGCTATCTTTTTGATGCTGTTAATGATTATGGTAAGGTCGATTCGATTTTAATGCGCGATTATAGCGCTATTAACGTTGAACAAGGCAGAATGGTGATTAAAGAACGTCACTTAGAAGATAAAGTGCGTTTTGAAGAAGGTAACGCGTTTGATGCAGAAAGCTTGAGTACTATTTCGCCTTCACCAACGTTAGGTATTGTCAGCGGGCTCTATGAATTATTCCCTGAAAATCATCTGTTAAAAGAGTCTTTAAAAGGGCTATCGCAAGCCATACCAAGTGGCGGTTTATTAATTTATACCTGTCAACCTTGGCACCCCCAACTTGAAATGATTGCGCGTGTATTACCGAGTCACCAAAATGGACAACCTTGGATCATGCGTTGCCGTAGTCAAGGTGAAATGGATGCTTTAGTTAATGAAGCTGGTTTTGAGAAGTTAGATCAACAAATTGATCATTGGGGTATTTTCAGTGTATCAATAGCAAAACGTCGCTAACGGAATGCACCATCAATAACTGAGCTATCGCTATATGGCAACATATAGCGATAGTTTTAAGTTGTTGTAAAAATAGAAACATAAACAAAGAAAGGAATTTTAGTATGGGTGGAACCCAACACACTCAAATAACATCATCGAGAAAAAATATCTGGCTTGCTGGTATTGTATGGCAGTTGTTTCTTGCCCCATTTTTCTATTTAACTTATATGCAAGTTAACACTTACACTTCCACTTTATCTGATGTTCCTTCTTTTGTTTATTCGTGGGAAAAAGCGATCCCTTTTTTACCTTGGACAATCATTCCTTATTGGAGTGTGAATATTGCCTATGGTATTTCACTGATTATTTGTACAACATTGAGAGAACAATTTATACATGGACTACGTTTAATTGTGGCCTCTCTTATTGCTTGTGCTGGTTTTTTATTATTTCCTTTAAAATTTAGTTTTATTCGCCCAACAACAGAAGGATTTTCTGGTTGGTTATTTACCCAATTAGAAGGTTTTGATTTACCTTATAATCAAGCCCCTTCTTTGCACATTATCTTATTGTGGATACTTTGGTTACGTTTTCGCGCACATACGCCTAAATCATGGCAATGGTTTTTAAATTTATGGTCATTGCTTATTGCTGTTTCTGTACTGACAACATGGCAGCATCACTTTATTGATATTATTACAGGCTTTGGTGTTGGCGTATTTATCTGTTATTTATTGCCAATAAATTCACGTTGGAAATGGCATTTTACTGGCAGCAAACGCAGTTTACGTATTGGTAAAAACTATGCATTATCAGCAATGGTGTTCTACCTGTTATCTTTTGGTTTACAAGGTTTCTTTTGGGTTTTTCTCTGGCCTGCAATCACATTAACTTTTGTGACTTTAGGTTATTTAGGGGCTGGAGCTTCTATTTTTCAAAAAAATGCACAGGGTGAAATTCCCCTTTCTGCACAGATAATCCTATTACCTTATCGCTTTTTTGCTTGGTGTACTTATCGCTATTATTTAACTCGCTGCCAAACACCCAGTTTAGTAACCGAAGGTATTTTATTAGGTGGACGCCCACTTTATAAATTAAAAGCGAATGCAGTTTTTGATTTAACCTGTGAATGGCCAAGAAACAAATTTAGCCAAAATCAGCTTTATCTAGCCCAACCTCAAATCGATTTATTACCATTATCTCCTGATGATATCAGCAAAGCCATGTTGTCTATGGAACAACTTAGCCAAGTAGGTACTGTTTATATTCATTGCAAATTAGGCTATTCACGCAGTGCAACCATTGCGGTTGCATGGCTCGTTTACAATGGCACAGTAGATACTTTGGAAGACGCAATAAAACAGGTGTATCAAACACGCCCTCAAGTGATTTTAAATTCAGAAACACAAGAGGCATTACAAATTTGGTATTCACGTTTCCAACAAAATAGATAACGAGGCAACTATGCTGACAACAAAAACTAGTGGTAAAGTCATTGTGTCTTTAACTCGAAGTTGGCGCTATTTACTGCTGTTATCACTGTTACCTTATATAAGCACATTACCTGTATTTAGCCTTCATTTTCACAATAAATTGGCTTTCTTTGTTGCTTCTCTTTTATTTTTATTTACGCAATATCATCTTTTTCGTTTATGGCTTGATAGCCATTTTTTTCAAGCTCTTTATCGTTATCAAGACGATGTTAGTTTTGATGAAAGTCTCTCTATATTATTTCCTAAACGTCCCCAAAAACAGACTATGGAAGCCCGTTGGCTAGGGACTAAACGCCTATTTTCTTTTGCCGTTATTGGCGTTTCAATTCAATGGATATGGTGTTTGGCTATGCTCTTTTTTACACTTTTCAGTTATTAACAAGCAAAATCTAATATTTATTTATCATATAAAACAATATGTTATAGAAATAGATTCTAAGGGTTTGTATCAAATTAATTGAACATTTCTATCACAGTAATTCTTTTCTCAAAAAAATGACTCATGTTACTATCATTTACCTTACAAATGATTTGTTACGAGTATTATGGAAAACACCGCACCACAAACATCGCTAAGCAAAGGTCTTATTTTACTTATGGCGGTTGCCACAGGTATGGTTGTTGCCAGTAACTATTACGCACAACCTCTACTTGATTCAATCGCAAACTATTTCCACATATCTGCTACTTTGGCTGGATTTATTGTCACCACCGCACAATTAAGTTATGCCATAGGGTTAATGTTATTAGTGCCTCTTGGCGATATTTTTGAACGTCGCTCACTCATTATTACCATGACATTAATTTCAGCAAGTGGCCTATTAATTACCGCCATGGCATCTAATATTTGGGTGATGTTAATAGGAACTGCACTCTCAGGCATGTTCTCCGTTGTAGCTCAAATTCTTGTTCCTTTTGCTGCAACGCTTGCCGCGCCACATCAACGTGGAAAGGCTGTCGGAACGATTATGAGTGGCCTTTTACTCGGGATCTTACTGGCGAGAACCGCATCTGGGTTAATGGCGTCATTTACTAATTGGCAGGGTATTTTCTGGATAGCCAGTATTTTTCTGGCGATGTTAGCCATCACCTTATGGCGCTGTTTACCCACTTATAAAAGTGAAACCAACTTAAATTATTTCCAATTGCTAGGTTCTATTTTCAAATTATTTGCAACAACTCCCGTATTAAGAACTCGCTCATTAGTTGGTGCTCTTATTTTTGCTCACTTTGGTTTATTGTGGACCTCAATGGCCTTTTTATTGGCTTCTGATCCTTTTAATTACTCGGATGCCGTGATTGGTTTATTTGGTCTTGTAGGTGCCGCAGGTGCATTAATGGCGGGTAAAGCGGGTGTATTAGTAGATAAAGGAAAAGGCAAGAAAACCACCACAGTAGGATTAATCATCCTCTTTCTTTCTTGGGGTTTTATCATTGTTGCACCTTATTATCACTGGGTTGGGCTCATCAGCTTTATTATTGGCGTTGTCCTGCTAGACTTAGCTGTTCAGGGTGTTCATGTCACCAATCAGAGCACCATATACCGTATTTTACCTGATGCTAGAAACCGCCTGACTGCCGCTTATATGACAAGTTATTTTATTGGTGGTGCGCTAGGATCTTTACTATCAGGTTATGCTTATCATCAATATGGATGGACAGGTGTTTCTATCGCCGGATTAGTCATTGGTGTTATCGGTCTGATTGTTTGGTTTTTAGGTTATAAAAATGATCCAATAATCCACGCCGAATAATTTTTAGACCCAAGGATGGGTTATATTATTTCTTCAACCCCCGCTAATCAGAATAAAATGTGAATGTTTTAACAGCGTGATTACTATTAATGTATATCATCATCCCATTCTTTATTAAGAAAATTATATCAATCCACCCAATAAAGCACTGTATAAATAATTTCATTTCGATACTATCTACATAACAACCATTGATAGTGATAATAAATTTATTACGTGTTTTATCGTAAAAAATGATCCCTTTTTTCGCAAATAGACTACTATTCATTGTCAGATAAGTGATAAATTGATTTTATTAACTTATTGCAAAGAGATAAGTACCTATCTTTTTTTTGTGTTATCATTCAGAAAATTTATGAATCAGGTAACATAATCAAAAAAATATAGTGACTATAAATAATAAAAATTGCTAAATTGTGTGTTTAATATACTATTTAACATGTTGATAACAAAATTATCCTAATTTTCGAAACTAACAAGGTGTCTAAAAATGGAAAGCTCATTTACGCCAACAGAAGAATTACTAAACACTCGCGCTACACAACAGAAATCGCTTAACAAAGATATTCCTTATCAAGAAATTTTGTTAACTCGCCTTTCTATGCATGTTCAAAGCAAACTTCTTGAAAGTCGTAATAATATGTTGAAGTCTCAAGGTATTAACGAGACATTATTTATGGCACTAATGATTTTAGATACGACAGAAAATCGTAGTATTCAACCATCAGAATTAAGTGCAGCTTTGGGCTCTTCAAGAACAAATGCAACCCGTATTGCTGATGAACTTGAAAAGCAAGGTTGGATTGAACGTCGTGAAAGTCATAATGACCGCCGTTGTTTACATCTACATTTAACTGATGCAGGTGAAGAGTTTTTAAATAGCTTATTACCACCGCAGCATCAGTGTTTAAAACAAATCTGGTCTGTATTAGATCAATCCGAACAAAGACAGCTTGAAACGCTAATGCGTAAGTTATTATTACAATTAGATACTTTGGCTGAAAAAGATTGTGAATAAGTTGCATAATAAATAGTTTTATTGATCTAATCCTATTTACGACATAAATCGGCAAACATACTTACCCATTAGCATTTATAATTTACCTTCACGCTAATAATTATTCTAAGATTGACTTTATAATTATGTTTCCAGTTTTAATACTGGAAACATATCTAATGATGTTTTTCTGGTTTTATGGAGATCTTCTAAATGAGTGTTAATGAGGAAAATACCCCCCCTCAGGCTCCCATTCGCAATAAAAAACGAACTCGCCGAAATGTTCTACTGTTGCTAACTATCCTATTTATTGTTGCTGGCGCAGCTTACACAGCTTATTGGTTTTTGGTGCTAAGACATCATGAAACAACAGATAATGCTTATGTGACTGGCAATCAAATCATGGTGATGCCACAGATTTCTGGTTCTGTTACCACCGTTTATGTGGATAACACTGATTTTGTAAAAGCAGGTGAACCCTTAGTTTTATTAGATTCAAGTGATGAAAAACTGGCATTAGAAAAAGCAAAAACAGCATTAGCTAATAGTGTTCGCCAAATGCATCAGCAAATCATCAACGGCCGTCAATTAAAAGCAAACATCGTTTTACGCGAAACAGAGCTCACTAAATTACAGAATGATCTTCGTCGCCGTGAAGTTTTAGGCGAACGCAATGTTATTGGTAAAGAAGAACTTCAACATGCCAGAGAAGCTGTTTCTACTGCAAGAGCGGCTTTAGAAGTTGCAAGAGAGCAATATAATGCTAATCAGGCAATTATATTAAATACACCAATTGCAAAACAACCCTCTGTTTTACAAGCATCAACTGATGTTCGTAATGCATGGCTTGCCTTAGAACGTACTAAAATTTTAAGCCCAACAGATGGCTATGTTTCACGTCGTAGCGTTCAAGTTGGCGCACAAGTCTCACCAGGTAAACCGTTAATGGCCGTTGTTCCTGTAACAGGTATGTGGATTGATGCCAATTTTAAAGAAACCCAGCTCGCCAATATGCGTATTGGCCAACCAGCAAAAATCACAACTGATTTTTATGGCAAAAAAGTCATTTATCACGGTACGGTATTAGGTTTAGATATGGGAACAGGGAGTGCTTTCTCATTATTACCTGCGCAAAATGCCAGTGGTAACTGGATAAAAGTCGTTCAACGTTTACCCGTTCGTATTTCATTAGATGAAAAAGAATTAGCGGAAAAACCACTACGTATTGGTCTTTCTTCTGAAGTGACTGTCGATACGATTAACCTTGATGGAAAAGTATTATCACACAGCGAACGCCAAACACCTGCTTACCATACTGATGCTTTAACAATTGATATGTCAGAGATTAATAAACTGATCAATGAAATCATTGAACAAAATGCAGGACAATAAAGGCGAGGTGTAAAGGTGATCAAAGAGCCATTACAAGGAGGAAAACTTGCTTTAATGACCATCGCCCTTGCGTTGGCAACCTTTATGCAAGTTCTCGATTCTACAATCGCTAACGTAGCCATTCCAACTATTGCAGGAAACTTAGGTGCCTCTAACTCACAGGGGACTTGGGTTATTACCTCTTTTGGTGTGGCGAATGCTATTTCTATTCCAATTACAGGTTGGTTAGCAAAACGTATTGGTGAAGTTCGACTCTTTATGTGGTCAACGGCACTTTTTGCGTTAACCTCTTGGCTTTGTGGTATTTCGCAAAGTCTTGAAATGCTTATTTTCTTTCGAGTGCTTCAAGGTTTAGTAGCTGGACCACTTATTCCTTTGTCACAAAGTTTGTTATTGAATAACTATCCACCAGCAAAACGAAATATGGCGCTTGCACTATGGTCAGTGACTATTGTTGTTGCACCGATTTTAGGCCCTATCTTAGGTGGTTACATCAGCGATAACTATCATTGGGGATGGATATTCTTTATTAACGTTCCATTTGGTGTGTTGATTATTATGTGTATATCAAACACCTTATCTGGGCGCGAAACAAAAACTGAAATTAAACCAATAGATACCATTGGCCTTGTTTTACTCGTCGTGGGTATAGGCGCTTTGCAAATCATGCTCGATCAGGGGAAAGAGCTGGATTGGTTTAATTCGACAGAAATTATAGTCCTCACTATTGTGGCGGTGGTCGCACTTAGCTTCTTAATTGTTTGGGAGTTAACAGACGATCATCCAGTGATAGATCTTTCACTCTTTAAGAGTCGAAACTTTACCATTGGTTGCGTCACACTCAGCCTCGCCTATATGATCTATTTTGGTACTATTGTTTTACTGCCACTACTTTTACAAGAAGTCTTTGGCTATACAGCAACATGGGCTGGATTAGCATCAGCATCCGTAGGTTTATTGCCTTTAATTATCACACCAATTATAGGTAAGTTTGGTGGTAAAGTGGATTTACGTTATATCATCAGCTTTAGCTTTATTATGTTTTCTGTGTGTTTTTATTGGCGAGCTTATACCTTCGAACCAGGAATGGACTTTGCCACTGTGGCATGGCCACAATTCTGGCAAGGTTTAGCAGTTGCGTGTTTCTTTATGCCATTAACGACAATGACATTATCTGGGTTACCACCAGAAAAAATGGCATCAGCATCAAGTCTTTCGAACTTCTTAAGAACATTGGCAGGGGCAATTGGCGCATCGTTAACCACAACAATTTGGACACAAAGAGAATCACTTCACCATGAAACCTTTGTAGAAAAAATTAATCCACTCGATCCTGATTCGCAAATGGCGTACCAACAAATGAATGATCTTGGTCTTTCAAATGAACAAGCGTCAGCGTATTTAGCTAAGACTATTACAGAACAGGGATTGATTATTTCAGCCAATGAAATTTTTTGGTTAGCTGCAGGTATTTTTCTTATCATGATGATTGTGGTCTGGTTTGCTAAACCGCCATTCTCACCAGGAAAATAATGCTATTAGCGTAGATCTTATAAATAAAAATCCCGCTTAAAAAGCATAATGCTTAAGCGGGATTTTTTATATTATTCTTTAAAGCAATAAAGCGATTAGCCTTGGTGCTGACGCCACCATTCTGCTAATAACACACCAGAAGCCACTGAGACGTTTAAGCTTTCAACGTGCCCAGTACCACCGATGTAAATGCTCATATCACCTTGATTTAATGTGCTTTCACTTAAGCCATCTTTCTCTTGACCTAAGATCAGTACCATTTTCGCTGGTAACTGTGCTTTTGATAATGGCACACTGCCTTTATGGCTTGATGTTGCCACCAGCGTATAACCCGCTTTTTTAAATTTATCTAAAGTTTGAGCAAAGTTATCAGCATCAATACCTTGGATATATTCAGCACCACCTTCTGCGGTACGAACAGCAGCACCAGATTCTAATACAGCGGAATCAGGAGAGATAACCCCTTTCACACCAAAGTGCGCACAACTACGCATAATTGCACCGACGTTATGTGGATTTCCCACATCTTCAAGTGCTAAAACACAATCATGTTCAGGTGCATCTTTCAAATAGGTTTCTGCATCATGACCAACACGTTTTTTAATTAAGAAGCATACGCCACCATGGTGATCGGTACGAGCGGCTTTGACCATCTCTTCTTCTTCAACAACATGATAGGCTTTACGATTTGCAGCCATCCATTTTAGTGCATCACGAAAACGTGGTGTCACATCTTGTAAAAACCAAGCGCGAACAATGGCATCAGGACGATTTTTAAACATAGCCTGACACGCATTTTCACCATAAATGCGCGTTTCTTCTAAACGTTGGCGGCGCAACTGTTCAGGATCGATTTGGCTCTTACCAGTAATGCCATCGTGCTCTTTAATTGCCTCTTCGCCAGCGGGGCGAGAAACTGTTTTCCATGGAGAAAAACTTCCGCCTTCGCTATCACGAGAAGGTTTTGATTCATTACGTGATGCGCCACGCCCTGAAGGCTTACCTGCACCGCGGTCATCACGACGAGAAAATTTGTTATCACCACGTCTGTTATCGCGATTTTTATCGTCGCGGTTATCACCACGTCTATTATCACGATTTTTGTCGTCACGGTTATCACCGCGTTTGTTATCACGGCTATCACCACGACCATTTTCAGGACGGCGGGATGGTTTTTTAGGTTTATTATCGGCATTGTCCTCACTACGGACATACATTACTTTTACCTTGCCGTTTTTACCTTCATAAGAATCGTTCATTTGTCTCTCCAACTGCAATAGGGGCGCAGATTACATGATAGTTTAGCAACTGTCACCGAGAGAATCACGCACAGGAATCGATAAACTAATCAGGATCAATTGATAATTAACTCCATCTCATACATAACCAATATATCAGTATGATTTTTATGATAAAAACATACTGAATAGTTTGTTTGTTTTGAACATGATAATATTCGATTCTTTTTTATGAGTATTGGTCAATCTGTTATGCGTGACAATGCAGTATTTCGACTTCGTCAATATCGACTTTCGATTTCGACTCGCCCTTTTAAAGCACGAGGTTTTCGTACAAAACGTTGCTCTTTTTGCTTATTACCTGAAAAACAATGTCTTTGTGACACGATTGTCAATCAACCTGCAAAAAGCCAATTTTGTTTATTGATGTATGATACCGAAGTGATGAAGCCAAGTAATACGGGGAAATTAATTGCCGATGTATTGCCAAACACGCAGGCTTTTTTATGGTCCCGAACCGCTCCAGAACAAGCCTTGCTTGATCTAATCAATACACCAGATAGGCAAGCTTATGTTGTCTTCCCTGAAAGCTATGCGTCAAATGAACGTGTTGTATACAACCAACTCCCTGCAAATAGCAAACCACCTTTGTTTATTCTCCTTGATGGCACTTGGAGTGAAGCACGCAAAATGTTTCGCAAAAGCCCTTATCTCAATTCATTACCCCTTTTTTCTTTAAATGAGGCAAGTAAATGTGAGTACATACTTCGCCAAGCAGCAAGGGAAGATCAACATTGTACAGCAGAAGTTGCAGCTTCTATTTTAGAGAATGTCGGCGATATTCAAGCCTCACAACAACTTTTTTCTCATTTTAGTTACTTTCGTCAACAATATTTACTTGGAAAACCAGACCGGAGTCAGGCAAAAGAAGATCAAATCAGCTACATTGAATAGCAGTTGATAATGAAACTCTGGAGTGGATATGAGCCAACGAGGTCTTGAAGCACTATTACGTCCTAAATCTATTGCGGTGATCGGTGCCTCTGAAAAATTAGGTCGAGCAGGAACCACCATGATGAAAAATTTGCTCAGTGGTGGATTTAATGGCCCAGTATTTCCGATTAATCCTTCTCGTGGCTCTGTCTCTGGTGTTTTCACTTATCCTTCTATTGATAAATTGCCTCAAGTTCCTGATCTCGCGATTATTTGTACACATCATCGCCGCAACCTTGAGTTACTAAAACAATTAGGTGGATCTGGTTGCAAAGCCGTGATTGTGCTTTCTGCACAACCTGAACAATTTCAGCCAATAAAATTACTTTGTCAGCAATATCATATCCGTTTACTTGGCCCAAATAGTTTGGGGCTTTTAGCACCGTGGCAAGGTTTAAATGCCAGCTTTTCACCTCTTCCAGTTAAAAAAGGAAAGTTAGCTTTTATTTCGCAATCAGCGGCTGTCGCCAACACGATTTTAGATTGGGCTTATTATCGTAATATCGGCTTTTCCTATTTTATTGCGCTAGGTGATAATCAAGATATCCAAGTCGATGACTTATTAGATTTTCTGGCAAGAGACAGTAAAACCAGTGCTATTTTATTGCATCTCGAACATATAAAAGATGCACGACGATTTATGTCAGCATCTCGTAGTGCTTCGCGTAATAAACCCATTCTGGTGATAAAAAGTGGTCGTACTCAAAAAGCTCAACTGTTATTGGGCGATACACCTAGTTATGACGTGGCTTATGATGCCGCTTTTCAACGTGCGGGTTTATTACGAGTACAAGATACCCATGAGATGTTTTCTGCCGTTGAAACACTTAGCTATATGACGCCTTTAAAAGGCGAAAGATTAATGATTATGAGTAATGGCTCTGCACCTGCTGCAATGGCAGTTGATGAGCTATTTTTGCATTCAGGAAAGCTCGCACAACTTACAGATGAAACAAAACAAAAACTACAAAGTGTTATTCAAGAAGAAAATGCCATTCGCAACCCGCTAAACTTAGGTGATGATACAACGGTTGAACGTTATATTTTGGCATTGAATTGTTTGTTAGATAGCCATGATCACGATGCTTTACTCCTTATTCACACACCGAGTGCCATTGCTCCTAGCATTGAAACTGCGCAACGAGTCATAGAAGCCATCAATAAACATCCTCGACGTAAATGGCTTACCGTTTTCACTAACTGGGGGGGAGAGTATTCCTCTCAGCAATCACGCAAATTATTTAGTGAAGCAGGAATTCCAACCTATCGAACACCTGAAGGTGCCGTCACCGCATTTATGCATATGGTGGAGTATCGCCGTAACCAGAAGCAGTTAAAAGAGACACCGGCATTACCTTTAGATGTCAAAATGAATACGCAACAAGCACATCGTTGCATTGAAGAGGCATTAAAAAATAAGCAATATCGATTAGACACACACCAAGTTCAGCCAATTATGGAAGCTTACGGCTTTAATACTCTTCCTACTTGGATTGCCCATAATGCACAAGAAGCTGTCAATATTGCTGAAAAGATTGGTTATCCTGTTGCGCTGAAATTGCGTTCTCCTGATATCCCTCATAAGTCCGAAGTACAAGGTGTTATGCTTTATCTTCGAGACAGTACAGAAGTATCATCAGCAGCTCATGCTATTATAGAGCGTGTTACAGAACTCTACCCTCAAGCACAAATTCAGGGTTTATTGGTGCAAAGTATGGCGAATAGAGCTGGCTCTCAAGAACTACGAGTCGCAATCGAGCAAGATCCTATTTTTGGTCCATTAATTGTATTAGGTGAAGGGGGAGTTGAGTGGCAAATAGAAACTAAAGCTGCAGTTGCTTTACCACCTCTTAATATGGCGCTTGCCCGTTATCTAGTTATTAATGCGATAAAAAGCGGAAAAATACAGCCTAGAAGCGCTTTACAGCCTCTAAATATATTAAGTCTAAGCCATTTTTTGGTGCAGGTTTCTCACTTACTTTTAGATTGTCCACAAATTGTCAGATTGGATATTCATCCTCTACTGGCTTCAGGTAATGATTTTACGCTACTCGATGTCGCGATGGAGTTAGCGCCTCTACAAGGCGATCCTCATCAAAGGCTCTCTATTCGCCCTTATCCCAATGAATTAGAAGAAACCTTCTTTCTAAGAGATAACAATCCTTGCTTTATCCGCCCTATTTTGCCGGAAGATGAACCGTTACTTAAAACCTTTATAAACCAAGTAACAAAAGAAGATCTTTATTATCGCTATTTTAGTGAGATCAGTGAGTTTACGCATGACGATCTCGCGAATATGACCCAAATTGACTACGATCGAGAAATGGCTTTTGTTGCAATCCGAAATCCAGAAGATCGGCCTGAAATCATTGGTGTTGCCCGTGCAATGGCAGATCCGGATAATCAGCATGCAGAATTTGCTATTCTTGTGCGTTCTGATTTAAAAGGAAATACTTTAGGTCATCAACTTATGACTAAACTTATCAACTATACTAGAGAACATGGCATTAAACGTTTGACCGCGATAACCATGCCTGAGAATCGCAATATGATAAGTTTAGCGAAAAAACTAGGATTTTCTGTTGAAGTACAATTTGATGAAGGAATAGTCAATCTTGATTTACAGCTTGGAACATCAAAAGATAGCCCAACGCTATAATCATAAGAGAAAGTTTCTTTATGTGATTGTTCACGCATCCTTTGATAAATTAGCTATATATGATGATTTTATGCGTACATCCCATATAACTAATGTTATGATCAGAAGATCGGTTAAAGAAAATCTACATGGACGATGGCTCCATCTGCCATCATAAACAAGAGAATTAAGCACTGTGATGTTGTCTAAACTAAAACTTGCTAAGCATCAACAACACCTTGCACAACTGCCTAAATTAGCTCAGTCAGTTGCTGATGTTGAAACGCTTTATCAGACGTCCGCGTTTCGCAGCACCTTATTGAAATATATTGCTCAAGCAAAGAAAGAGATCTTTATTACGGCTCTTTACCTAGAGCACGATGAGGCTGGTGAAGAGATCCTTGATGCGCTTTACAGCGCAAAACAACAACGTCCTGAATTAGCCATTACAGTTATTGTTGACTGGCACCGTGCTCAACGTGGGCGTATTGGTGTCTCTGCTGATGCAACGAATGCTGATTGGTACTACCACGTTGCACAGCAACACCCTGATGTCGAGATCCCTATTTACGGTATTCCCGTAAACACTCGTGAAGCATTAGGTGTATTACACCTTAAAGGCTTTATCTTTGATGATACGGTTATCTATAGTGGCGCAAGTATTAATAATGTTTATTTGCACAAACTGGATAAATATCGTTATGACAGATATCACATCATCCAAAATAGCGAATTAGCCTCCACAATGAAGCAGTTTATTGTGACTGATCTTTTGCAATCAGAAGCGATTCAACGATTGGATATCAAAGATAGAGTTCGTTGTGCCGAAATTAAAAACTGTATTCGTCAATTTCGTTTCAATTTACGCACTCGTGATGGCTATGATATTAAAGCCAATGCTTCTAACAACGAGCTGGCAGTAACACCTTTAATGGGTTTAGGTAAGAAAAATATCTTAAATAAGACAATTTCTCACCTTATGGCTTCTACTGAAGAAAAGCTTGTTATTTGTACACCTTATTTTAATTTACCTGCGATCCTTGTACGTCAAATCAGTCATTTATTAAGAAATGGCAAGCAAGTCGAAATTATTATTGGTGATAAAACTGCAAATGACTTCTATATTCCACCAGAAGAGCCATTTAAAATTATTGGTGCTCTACCTTATCTCTATGAGATCAATCTGCGTAAATTTACCCAACGTTTCCAACGCTTTATTGATAATGACCAATTAACAGTAAGACTTTGGAAAGATAACGATAATACCTATCACCTAAAAGGCATGTGGGTTGATGATAGCTGGCAATTAATTACTGGTAATAATCTTAATCCGCGTGCATGGGGATTAGATTTAGAAAATGCCATATTAATTCATGATCCTAAACATGAATTACATGAGCAACGACACAATGAGTTAGCCTGTATTCGCCAACATACTATTGTCGTAAAACATTACCAAGATCTAGAAAATATTAAACTTTATCCTCTAAAAGTGAAGAAATTAATCAAACGATTACGACGTATTCGTGTTGATAGATTAATTAGCCGTATACTTTAAACGCTAACGCTTCCCGTCTTAAAGCCTTACTTAAATATCAGTAAGGCTTTTTTGTTTTCTAAAATTATCTTCTATACTTAATAAGCACTTATATTAAAATATTTTTATCAGTGAAAAGGCTTTTATTTTTTATGAAACTAAGGCTTAAATGTGGTTCTCTGATCATTTTATTATCAATAATGACTTTAACGGGTTGCCAGTCATTTCATTTTGCCAATGATAATTGGCAAGGCAAAGATAAAGCTCAACATTTTTTATTTTCTATGGCTGCTTCAGCGGGCGCAAATGCGTATGCAGATCATCAAAATTATGGTCATAGAGAGGGATTATTAATTGGGCTCTCGTTTTCGATTAGTTTAGGTGCAACAAAAGAGCTTTATGATAGTCGTCCGAAAGGTACTGGCTGGAGCTGGCATGATTTTGCTTACGATATTGCGGGAGCTGCGGCGGGTTCATTGTTTTATCAGCAATTAAAATAGTGTTTTATTCCTCAAAAATAAAATAGAGACAGAGAAACCCCAAACGCAAAAAAGCCAACCCATTGGGTTGGCTTTCTCGTCTTATTTAATGCCTGGCAGTTCCCTACTCTCACATGGGGAGACCCCACACTACCATCGGCGCTACAACGTTTCACTTCTGAGTTCGGCATGGATTCAGGTGGGTCCGCTGCGCTATGGCCGCCAAGCAAATTCGGTATCATTACCCGTTACTGTTGTTTCTTTCTCAGTAACCAGCAATATTCAATCTTAAACAAGCTTACTTCATCGATGTTCGTCTCTCAGACAAAACACCTTCGGTGTTGTCAGGTTAAGCCTCACGGTTCATTAGTACTGGTTAGCTCAACGTATCGCTACGCTTACACACCCAGCCTATCAACGTCTTAGTCTTAAACGTTCCTTTAGGTCACTCTAGGTGACAGGGAAGACTCATCTCGAGGCAAGTTTCCCGCTTAGATGCTTTCAGCGGTTATCTCTTCCGCACTTAGCTACCGGGCAATGCCATTGGCATGACAACCCGAACACCAGTGGTGCGTTCACTCCGGTCCTCTCGTACTAGGAGCAACCCCTCTCAATCTTCCAACGCCCACGGCAGATAGGGACCGAACTGTCTCACGACGTTCTAAACCCAGCTCGCGTACCACTTTAAATGGCGAACAGCCATACCCTTGGGACCTACTTCAGCCCCAGGATGTGATGAGCCGACATCGAGGTGCCAAACACCGCCGTCGATATGAACTCTTGGGCGGTATCAGCCTGTTATCCCCGGAGTACCTTTTATCCGTTGAGCGATGGCCCTTCCATTCAGAACCACCGGATCACTAAGACCTACTTTCGTACCTGCTCGAGCCGTCACTCTCACAGTCAAGCTGGCTTATGCCTTTGCACTAACCGCATGATGTCCGACCATGCTTAGCCAACCTTCGTGCTCCTCCGTTACTCTTTAGGAGGAGACCGCCCCAGTCAAACTACCCACCAGACACGGTCCCCGACCCAGATTATGGGCCTAGGTTAGAACATCAAACGTTAAAGGGTGGTATTTCAAGGTTGACTCCATGCAGACTGGCGTCCACACTTCTAAGTCTCCCACCTATCCTACACATCAAGGCTCAATGTTCAGTGTCAAGCTATAGTAAAGGTTCACGGGGTCTTTCCGTCTTGCCGCGGGTACACTGCATCTTCACAGCGAGTTCAATTTCACTGAGTCTCGGGTGGAGACAGCCTGGCCATCATTACGCCATTCGTGCAGGTCGGAACTTACCCGACAAGGAATTTCGCTACCTTAGGACCGTTATAGTTACGGCCGCCGTTTACTGGGGCTTCGATCAAGAGCTTCTCCTTACGGATAACCCCATCAATTAACCTTCCAGCACCGGGCAGGCGTCACACCGTATACGTCCACTTTCGTGTTTGCACAGTGCTGTGTTTTTAATAAACAGTTGCAGCCAGCTGGTATCTTCGACTGGCTTCGGCTCCGTCCGCAAGGGACTTCACTTACCGCCAGCGTGCCTTCTCCCGAAGTTACGGCACCATTTTGCCTAGTTCCTTCACCCGAGTTCTCTCAAGCGCCTGAGTATTCTCTACCTGACCACCTGTGTCGGTTTGGGGTACGATTGTTGGTAACCTGAAGCTTAGAGGCTTTTCCTGGAAGCAGGGCATCAATTGCTTCACCACCTTAGTGGCTCGTCATCACACCTCAGCATTAAGTGACCGGATTTGCCTAATCACTCTGCCTACATGCTTGAACCGGGACGACCGTCGCCCGGACAACCTAGCCTTCTCCGTTCCCCCATCGCAGTTACCACCAGTACGGGAATATTAACCCGTTTCCCATCGACTACGCTTTTCAGCCTCGCCTTAGGGGTCGACTCACCCTGCCCCGATTAACGTTGGACAGGAACCCTTGGTCTTCCGGCGTGCGGGTTTTTCACCCGCATTATCGTTACTTATGTCAGCATTCGCACTTCTGATACCTCCAGCATGCCTCACAGCACACCTTCACAGGCTTACAGAACGCTCCCCTACCCAACAATATTTACATATCGCTGCCGCAGCTTCGGTGCATAGTTTAGCCCCGTTACATCTTCCGCGCAGGCCGACTCGACCAGTGAGCTATTACGCTTTCTTTAAATGATGGCTGCTTCTAAGCCAACATCCTGGCTGTCTGAGCCTTCCCACTTCGTTTCCCACTTAACTATGACTTTGGGACCTTAGCTGGCGGTCTGGGTTGTTTCCCTCTTCACGACGAACGTTAGCACCCGCCGTGTGTCTCCCGTGATAACATTCTTCGGTATTCGTAGTTTGCATCGAGTTGGTAAGTCGGGATGACCCCCTAGTCGAAACAGTGCTCTACCCCCGAAGATGAGTTCACGAGGCGCTACCTAAATAGCTTTCGGGGAGAACCAGCTATCTCCCGGTTTGATTGGCCTTTCACCCCCATCCACAAGTCATCCGCTAATTTTTCAACATTAGTCGGTTCGGTCCTCCAGTTAGTGTTACCCAACCTTCAACCTGCCCATGGATAGATCACCGGGTTTCGGGTCTATACCCTGCAACTCATTCGCCCAGTTAAGACTCGGTTTCCCTACGGCTCCCCTATTCGGTTAACCTTGCTACAGAATATAAGTCGCTGACCCATTATACAAAAGGTACGCAGTCACCTCACGAAGAGGCTCCTACTGCTTGTACGTACACGGTTTCAGGTTCTTTTTCACTCCCCTCGCCGGGGTTCTTTTCGCCTTTCCCTCACGGTACTGGTTCACTATCGGTCAATCAGGAGTATTTAGCCTTGGAGGATGGTCCCCCCATATTCAGACAGGATAACACGTGTCCCGCCCTACTCGTCGAGTTCACAATAACAGCATCTTCAGATACGGGGCTATCACCCTTTACTGCCGGACTTTCCAGACCGTTCTCCTGATGCTGCTATTGATTAAGACTCTGGGCTGTTCCCCGTTCGCTCGCCGCTACTAGGGGAATCTCGGTTGATTTCTTTTCCTCGGGGTACTGAGATGTTTCAGTTCTCCCGGTTCGCTTCATTAACCTATGTATTCAGTTAATGATAATATCCATTGGATATTGGGTTTCCCCATTCGGAAATCGTCGGGTATAACGGTTCATATCACCTTACCGACGCTTATCGCAGATTAGCACGTCCTTCATCGCCTCTGATTGCCTAGGCATCCACCGTGTACGCTTATTCGCTTAACCTCACAACCCGAAGGTGTTTCTCTCGAAGACGACTTTAAAGGTCATGGCTACACAAGCATCAATTCGTTGTTGGGCAGTGCTCGTAATGCTCACATACTTATGTATGCTGCGCTTACTGCGCGCTGTCCGCCTAGAATTGCTGTTGCTCGCTCATGACACTCGCCTTGGAGTATCACACATTCAAGGTCTGAGATTTTGAGAGACTCATCAATATACCTCGGTGATATATTGATTTGTTTTCAATTTTTCAGCTTGTTCCAGATTGTTAAAGAGCAAAATAATTCGCAGTATACTATTGCTAATATACTCTGAATTATTGTTTTATATTCAAGAAATTATGGTGGAGCTAAGCGGGATCGAACCGCTGACCTCCTGCGTGCAAGGCAGGCGCTCTCCCAGCTGAGCTATAGCCCCATAATGCATTCTTAATACCTGTATAACCACTCCTTTTCTTCTTTATAAAAGAAGCTTTTTCTTTAGGCAAGGCATGGAGTAACGAAGTTTACTTAAAGTAAACGAGTTGCTTCACAACACAGCATAAAGGAAAAGTGGTAGGCCTGAGTGGACTTGAACCACCGACCTCACCCTTATCAGGGGTGCGCTCTAACCACCTGAGCTACAAGCCTATACCGGTATTTCTGCTCGTTCTTCATCAGACAATCTGTGTGAGCACTGCACATAACACGTATCTCTTAGGTAAGGAGGTGATCCAACCGCAGGTTCCCCTACGGTTACCTTGTTACGACTTCACCCCAGTCATGAATCACAAAGTGGTAAGCGCCCTCCCGAAGGTTAAGCTACCTACTTCTTTTGCAACCCACTCCCATGGTGTGACGGGCGGTGTGTACAAGGCCCGGGAACGTATTCACCGTAGCATTCTGATCTACGATTACTAGCGATTCCGACTTCATGGAGTCGAGTTGCAGACTCCAATCCGGACTACGACAGACTTTATGAGTTCCGCTTGCTCTCGCGAGGTCGCTTCTCTTTGTATCTGCCATTGTAGCACGTGTGTAGCCCTACTCGTAAGGGCCATGATGACTTGACGTCATCCCCACCTTCCTCCGGTTTATCACCGGCAGTCTCCTTTGAGTTCCCGCCATCACGCGCTGGCAACAAAGGATAAGGGTTGCGCTCGTTGCGGGACTTAACCCAACATTTCACAACACGAGCTGACGACAGCCATGCAGCACCTGTCTCAGCGTTCCCGAAGGCACTCCTCTATCTCTAAAGGATTCGCTGGATGTCAAGAGTAGGTAAGGTTCTTCGCGTTGCATCGAATTAAACCACATGCTCCACCGCTTGTGCGGGCCCCCGTCAATTCATTTGAGTTTTAACCTTGCGGCCGTACTCCCCAGGCGGTCGATTTAACGCGTTAGCTCCGGAAGCCACTCCTCAAGGGAACAACCTCCAAATCGACATCGTTTACAGCGTGGACTACCAGGGTATCTAATCCTGTTTGCTCCCCACGCTTTCGCACCTGAGCGTCAGTCTTTGTCCAGGGGGCCGCCTTCGCCACCGGTATTCCTCCACATCTCTACGCATTTCACCGCTACACATGGAATTCTACCCCCCTCTACAAGACTCTAGCTGACCAGTCTTAGATGCCATTCCCAGGTTAAGCCCGGGGATTTCACATCTAACTTAATCAACCGCCTGCGTGCGCTTTACGCCCAGTAATTCCGATTAACGCTTGCACCCTCCGTATTACCGCGGCTGCTGGCACGGAGTTAGCCGGTGCTTCTTCTGTTGGTAACGTCAATCGCTGATGATATTAGCATCAACGCCTTCCTCCCAACTGAAAGTACTTTACAACCCTAAGGCCTTCTTCATACACGCGGCATGGCTGCATCAGGCTTGCGCCCATTGTGCAATATTCCCCACTGCTGCCTCCCGTAGGAGTCTGGGCCGTGTCTCAGTCCCAGTGTGGCTGATCATCCTCTCAGACCAGCTAGAGATCGTCGCCTAGGTGAGCCATTACCTCACCTACTAGCTAATCCCATATGGGTTCATCCGATAGCGCAAGGTCCGAAGAGCCCCTGCTTTGGTCCGTAGACGTCATGCGGTATTAGCTACCGTTTCCAGTAGTTATCCCCCTCTATCGGGCAGATCCCCATACATTACTCACCCGTCCGCCGCTCGTCAGCAAGAAAGCAAGCTTTCTCCTGTTACCGCTCGACTTGCATGTGTTAGGCCTGCCGCCAGCGTTCAATCTGAGCCATGATCAAACTCTTCAATTAAAAGTGTTTGATGCTCAAAGAAATCGAAAACTTAGCTATTCATAAATGAATTTACTTTTGTTGTTCACTCTTCAAGACTTGATACATCTAATATTTTAGAAGATATCGTCTCTGCGAGTGCCCACACAGATTGTCTGATAATTTGTTAAAGAGCAGTGCAACATTCGCTGCCGTTTCCGGTCTTCTGCGTTGTTGCGAGGAGGCGTATATTACGTTATTCCTCTGAAGAGTCAAGAGTTTTTTCAAACTTTTTTCTTTTCTCTTCACCGTCCTGCGTGGCTTGTTGTTTGCTCATCGCCGGTCAGTGGATGCGCATTATAGGGAGATCTCGGATTAGCGCAAGTGTTTATTTCAATTTTTTTTCCGATAGCACACTTAATAATCAAATCGATATATTCAGTGTAATTTATAGACATTTACTGTCGAAAAAAGTTTCAAATAATATAAATCATATTTAAATATCCCCATCCCCCTTACTCAATAAAAACACAAAGTATAAAAAAAGAGGCTTATATAAGCCTCTTTTTGGTTTAGTGTTATCTATTACTGCTTCGCGATTATCTTATTGTCATCTAAATCTAAGATAATCTCTTTGCCCGGTAATAATTTGCCAGACAAGATATCTTGAGCTAATGGATTTTCAACCTCTTGCTGGATAGCCCGTTTTAATGGACGAGCACCATAAATTGGATCGAATCCAACTTCGCTCAATTTCTCTAATGCAGCCCCAGTGATAGTAACGTGATAACCACGCTCTTCTAAACGCTGGTATAAACGACGCAATTGAATTTGTGCAATCGCTGCAATGTTTTCTTTACCTAATGGGTGGAATACCACAACTTCATCAATACGGTTGATAAACTCTGGTCTGAAATGATGGCCAACAACATCCATCACAATGTTTTTCATTTCAGGATAATCAATTGTCCCGAAGCGTTCTTGAATTAAATCAGACCCCAAGTTCGATGTCATAATCACAACTGTATTACGAAAATCGACTGTTCTGCCTTGTCCATCCGTTAAACGACCATCATCCAATACTTGTAATAAGATATTGAATACGTCTGGATGCGCTTTTTCAACTTCATCTAATAAAATGACTGAATAAGGGCGACGGCGAACGGCTTCTGTTAAATATCCACCTTCTTCGTAACCAACATATCCTGGAGGTGCACCCACTAAACGAGAAACGGAGTGTTTTTCCATAAATTCAGACATATCGATACGAACCATTGCATCATCACTATCAAACAAGAAGTTCGCTAATGCTTTACACAACTCAGTCTTACCTACCCCAGTAGGTCCTAAGAATAAGAACGAACCAATTGGACGATTAGGATCAGATAATCCAGCACGGCTACGACGAATAGCATTAGATACTGCACTCACAGCCTCAGCTTGACCAATAACACGTCTATGTAGCTCTTGTTCCATTCTTAGCAGTTTTTCACGTTCCCCTTCTAGCATTCTAGATACAGGAATACCTGTCCAACGAGCCAAGATTTCAGCAATTTCAGCATCAGTGACTTTATTACGTAACAGCTTCATATGTTTATCTTCAGCTTTATTAGCTTCAGCAAGCTGTTTTTCTAACGTCGGGATTTGTCCATATTGGATCTCTGACATTTTCGCCAAATCACCGCTACGGCGAGCTTGTTCTAATGCAATACGAGCCTGCTCTAATTCAGATTTAATATGTTGAGTGCCAGTAAGCTCTGCTTTTTCTGCTTTCCACTCTTCTTCTAAAGCAGAATACTCTTTCTCTTTTTCCGCAAGTTCTTCATTTAGCATCTCTAAACGTTTTTTACTTGCATCATCAGACTCTTTTTGCAGTGCTTGTTGTTCAAGTTTCAGCTGAATAATACGTCTATCAAGTCTATCTAATGCTTCTGGTTTTGAATCCATCTGCATACGTAGGCTTGCGCCCGCTTCATCAATTAAGTCAATCGCCTTATCTGGTAACATACGGTCAGAGATATAACGATGAGATAAAGTCGCAGCCGCAACAATCGCAGGATCTGTAATTTGAACATGATGATGAAGTTCATAACGTTCTTTCAGACCACGTAAAATAGCAATAGTATCTTCTACAGTTGGCTCAGCCACATACACTTTTTGGAAACGACGCTCTAATGCCGCATCTTTTTCAATATATTGACGATATTCATCAAGTGTTGTTGCACCCACACAGTGTAATTCACCACGAGCTAATGCAGGCTTTAACATATTTCCCGCATCCATAGCACCGTCAGCTTTACCTGCGCCAACCATCGTATGTAATTCATCAATAAACAGAATGACACTGCCTTCCTGTTTAGATAAATCATTTAAAACAGCTTTTAAACGTTCTTCAAATTCACCACGGTATTTAGCACCTGCTAATAACGAGCCCATATCTAAAGAAAGTACACGCTTATTCTTTAAACCTTCAGGGACTTCACCATTAACAATACGTTGAGCCAAACCTTCAACAATGGCCGTTTTACCTACCCCCGGTTCACCAATAAGCACAGGGTTGTTTTTAGTACGGCGTTGTAGAACTTGAATGGTTCTTCTTATTTCTTCATCACGACCAATAACAGGATCGAGTTTGCCTTGTTCTGCTCTTTCCGTTAAATCCACAGTATATTTTTTCAATGCCTGACGTTGGTCTTCTGCATTTTGATCGTTCACTGTTTCTCCACCACGTATTTTTTCAATCGCTATCTCAAGACTTGCTTTATTCGCTCCGGCTGCTTTTAGCATATCAGCAACTTGCCCACCGGTTTCTATAGCAGCTAAAAGAAAGAGCTCTGACGAAATAAATTCGTCACCTTTTTTCTGTGCCAATTTATCGCACAAGTTAAGGTGCTTAATTAAATCATTTGAGGGATGAACCTCTCCACCAGCACCTTCGACTTTAGGTAATCGAGACAAAGCATCATTAATTCGCTCATTAAATTGCGATGCATTAACACCTACGGATGTTAATAGAGGGCGAATTGAGCCACCTTGTTGATTAAATAACGCACTCAGTAAATGTATGGGTTCTATAAATTGATTATCGTTCCCAAGTGCCAATGACTGGGCGTCTGCGAGAGCTTGCTGGAATTTGTTGGTTAATTTATCCAGACGCATAACACCTCCAAGTAAAATTTAAAGTAAAATTCGTAACTGGAGAATAGATGAGGTCATTTTGACAATATTCAAGCTCAAAATAAAAATTTTGAGCAAAAATATTCATCAATATTTGAGATAAGTGAGAAAAAACGTTGAGAGAAAGTTTATTTAATCCAGATTAATGATGCCATTCGCCCAGTTACATGCTCTCGTCTATAAGAAAAGAAGCGCGATGGATCAGTTACAGTACAAAAATCGCCACCATAAATCTGAGTTACTCCACTTTCCTGTAAGATTATTCTCGCTAACATATAAATATTAGCTAAATATTTACCATTATGGGGAATAAATGCAGATTCAAAGGCAATATTTTTCTCTATAAACGCCAAACGGACTTCTGCACCAACCTCAAAAGCAGTTGGTCCAATTGCGGGCCCTAACCATGCCATAATTTGATCTTTAGGTGCTTTAAACTGCGCAAGTGTATTCTGTAATACACCATGGCAAAGCCCTCGCCATCCACCATGAGCGGCGCCAACTTCTGTTCCATCAACAGTTGTAAAAAGGACTGGCAAACAATCTGCCGTCATAATTGCGCAAACTTTTTTCACGGTAGAGGTGTAAAGGGCATCACCTTGTATTTCATTATTTTTCTCAGTATTTAGCGTAACAATATGGGTGCCATGAACTTGTTCAAGCCATAGTGGCATTTCAGGCAATTGAGCTTGCTGGCAAAGTCTGCGTCTATTTTCTTCAACATCAGACAATTTATCACCAACATGAGTACCTAAATTGAGGCTGTTATAAGGCGGTAGACTAATCCCACCTTCTCTCAAGGTACTGCAAGACCCAATATTTTCAGGTTGTGGCCAATCTGGAAAAATCAATGAAGTCATTTACCAATCCATTTCATCTTTAAACTGTTCAACGTCAGCTTTTAGCACATCGATAAGCTTAACCATATCATCAGGCAATGGCGCATGCCATTCCATTTCAATACCTGTTATTGGATGATAAAGACGTAGCATCGTTGCATGTAGCGCTTGTCTATCAAATAAGCGTAACGTTTCACGTAATTCATCTGAAGCCCCTTTTAAAGGACGAGGTCTTCCTGCATAAAGCTGATCACCGATTAAAGCATGGTGAATATGAGCCATATGAACACGAATTTGGTGAGTACGACCGGTTTCTAAACGTAAACGCAAACGTGTATGAGCACGGAAATGCTCCATAACACGATAATGTGTTACTGCTGGTTTACCCATTGGGTGCACAGCCATATGTGTCCGTTTAGTTGGATGTCGAGAAATAGGTTCATTCACTAATCCTCCCGCCGTCATTCTTCCGGTTGCAACCGCTTCATACTCACGCGTGATTTCACGACGTTGTAAAGCTTCAACTAAATGCGTTTGAGCAGGAACTGTTTTTGCAACAACCATTAAACCTGTTGTATCTTTATCCAATCGATGGACAATACCCGCACGAGGTACATTAGCAATCTCTGGATAGCGATAAAGTAATGCATTTAATACGGTGCCATCAGGATTACCCGCACCAGGATGTACAACGAGATCTCTTGGCTTATTGATAACTAAAATATCGTCATCTTCATAAACGATATTTAACGGAATATTCTGAGGCTCCCAGCGAACTTCCTCTTCAATTAAGGCATCGACTTCAATTTTTTCACCGCCAAGCATTTTTTCTTTTGGCTTATTGATGATTTTATCGTTAACCTGCACTCTATTGTCTAAGATCCACTCTTTTATACGAGATCTTGAATAATCAGGGAACATTTCGGCCAAAGCCTGATCTAAGCGTTGACCCAGCTGTGAATCTGCGACTGTAGCATTAAGTCGTATTTGTTGAGACATAAATAATTTTCTATTAATTAAGTTAGTGTTTTGACGGCACAGCCGTTTCATTTAAAATGAGTTATAGTGTAACCGATTTCAGGGGAGCTTCACGGAGAGACTCCCCAAACCTATTCAGAGGATAATCAATACGTGATGAGACGCATTAAATACCTGGTGGCAGCGGCCACTGTAAGCCTGTTACTAGCTGGCTGTTCGAGTTCAGACAAAGACGCTACTGCCGATATGTCGCCTTCTGAGCTTTACTCAACCAGTCAGGAAAAATTGCTAGATGGCAATTATGGAGCGGCTATCAAACAATTAGAGTCTCTCGATAATCGCTATCCTTTTGGCCCTTACTCGCAACAAGTTCAACTCGATCTGATTTATGCTTATTATAAATCAGCGGAACTACCAATGGCGATTTCTGCAATCGACCGTTTTATGCGATTAAACCCAACCCATCCTAATATCGACTATGTTCTTTATATGCGAGGCTTAACAGCTCAAGCATTAGATGATAGTGCATTACAAGGATTCTTTGGTATTGATCGTTCAGACCGTGATCCTCAACATGCCATCGTGGCATTTAAAGATTTTAGTCAATTAGTTCGTTACTATCCAGACAGCCTTTATGTCGCCGATGCAACCAAACGCCTAGTCTTTCTTAAAAACCGTTTAGCGAAGTATGAGCTTTCTGTTGCGAAATTCTATACTAAACGAGGGGCTTATGTCGCGGTTATTAATAGAGTAGAGCAAATGATGCGCGATTATCCTGACACACAAGCTACTCGTGACGCGCTTGTCTATATGGAAAACGCTTATAAAGAATTAGGTCTGACGCAAGAAGCAGAAAAAGTAGCTTCACTAATTGCAGCCAATCCAGACTAACAAAAACATCACCATCAAAAACAGCAGCTTATCGCTGCTGTTTTTTTATTCTTTTCTAGCTAAATTGTCTTTACTTTTCATCAGCCCAACCTTCCTAATATGACTGAATAAATGCAACTTAACAAGCGGTCTTTTTCAGCTATTTATCATTTGTCACGTTTCTATTACTAGTTACACATACATCTAACAAAAAGTGATTTTGATCATGTTTTAAATTGTGTATCACGATATTCTGAAGTTATCGAAGACGGAGTAATAAAGAGGTAACTATATGATTATAAATATTACTAGCAAACAAATGGAAATTACCCCAGCACTACGTGAACACATTGAAAGCCGTCTAACTAAACTCAATAAATGGCAGGTGAATTTAATCAATCCTCATATTATTCTTACGAAAGATCCTAAAGGCTTTAGTGTTGATGCCAGCATTCATACACCAAATGGGCAATTGGTCGCTAATGCACAACACACTGATATGTATGTTGCAATTAATGAATTACTCGCAAAACTTGAACGTCAATTAAACAAAGTTCAGCATAAAAACGAATCTCGTCGGGCTGATAACAGCCTGAAAGAAGAGAATTTACTTGTCGATGAAATGTAAATAGTAAAGCAAGATTAAAAATTAGAATAAATCACTGACTCAAAACGCCTCTGCGCATCCTCGTGATGCGCTTTTTATTGTATTTTTCTTGACTCTATTCACATCATCATGTTTGATAGCGATATGTTAAATAATTTACCAATCAATATAATGAAAAAACATTCACATTTGCCTTTCTTCTTTTTCTTTCTACTCTTTCATTAAGAGGCTTTGTCATTTCAGAAAGAAAAGTAAGAACGACAATAGCCTCCAAAATTGGAGGCTTTTTTATTTATGATGGCATGACATAACGGTATAGGGCTTAAACATGGAAAAACTCGATTTATCAGCAATCAGAGATAAGATCACAATGTTAGATTCAGAGTTACTAACATTGTTAGCAAACAGACGCCAATTATCTGCTGATGTTGCTCAATTTAAATTGAATACACATCGCCCTATTAGAGATAAAAATCGTGAGCGTGAATTACTTGATTTATTAATTGAGAAAGGAAAAAACGTTGGACTAGATGGTTTTTATATTAGCCGTATTTTTCAAATGATCATCGAAGACTCTGTCTTAACGCAACAAGCCATTCTACAACAACATCTTAATGCAACGCCTAATGAATCAGCCCGAATTGCTTATTTAGGGCCTAAAGGCTCTTATTCACATATTGCTGCTCGTCAATATGCTGCCCGCCATTTTGATAGCTTCGTTGATTGCACTTGCCAGAAATTTGACGACATTTTTACACTTGTTGATACTGGTCAAGCTGATTACGGTTTGCTGCCAATTGAAAATACCAGTTCGGGGGCAATTAATGATGTTTACGATTTACTGCAAACAACATCAATCTCTATTGTTGGAGAAATTCGCATCCCTATTAATCATGCGCTTTTAACAAGTGTTGATAGCAGTACAGAAGAGTTGCAAACTATTTATAGTCATCCTCAACCCTTCCAACAATGCAGCCATTATTTAAATCAGTATCCAAACTGGAAAATTGAATATTGTGAAAGTACAGCGGCTGCAATGGAAAAAGTAGCTCTTGCACAATCACCATTTGTTGCGGCAATTGGTAGTGAAGCCGGTGGCTCTCTTTATGGTCTAAAACCTCTAGCTAATAATTTAGCAAATCAGCAAATAAACGTAACACGCTTTATTGTTATTGCACGAAAAGCTATTGATGTTTCAGAGCAAGTACCCGCTAAAACAACCTTCTTAATGGCTACTGGGCAACAAGCGGGTGCATTAGTCGATGCATTAATGATTTTAAAAAAATACGACATTATTATGACAAAACTCGAATCTCGTCCTATTAATGGTACACCTTGGGAAGAGATGTTTTATATTGATGTTCAAGCCAATTTGCGTGATATCAATATGCAAAAAGCCTTACACGATTTATCACAAACAACACGTTCATTAAAAATACTAGGCTGTTACCCTTCAGAAAATGTTGTTCCTGTTGAAGTGAAATAACCTAGCTCCCAAAAAAGCCAAATAGCATATAGCTATCTGGCTTTTCTTTTTGGTTCTTATTTTAGAATTAATTATAAGAAACCATACATCGCAGCGAATACCCAACCAAAGATACAGGAAACAGTTACACCAATTAATCCCGGTAGAATAAAGCTGTGATTTATAACAAAACGCCCTATTCGAGTTGTGCCAGAACGGTCAAATTGAATTGCCGCTAAGTCACTAGGATAAGTTGGCAGAATATAATAACCATAACAAGCAGGTGCCGATGCAATAATATAAGCCGGATCAACACCAATACCCAATGCTAAAGGAACAATTGCGGCTAAAGCCGCTGCTTGTGAATTAACAAACTTAGATACCAATAATAAGACAACGGCATAAGCCCAAGGATATTCTCGTACTAATTGTCCTAATGCAGCTTCTATTTCTTTCATATGTGCAGAGAACATTGTTTCTGCCATCCAAGCAATACCATACACGGCAACAATTGCTATCATCCCTGAACGAAATACTTCATTTTTAGAAATAAGAGAAGGGTTGGTTTTACAGATAATAATAATTGATGCGCCAGCTAATAACATAAACATCTGAATAACGAGCACCATAGATAATGGCTTGCCATTAAATACAGGACGTATTTCAGAGAAAGCACCTAATATTGCCACAACAGCAATTGCACCTAAGAAAATCCACATTGCTACCCAGTTTTTCATAGGGAGCTTTTTATCTAGAAGTGTTGCTGTATCACCATAAACATAATCATGGTTTTCAGGAACTGAAACAAATTCTTGGAAGCGCTGGTCTTTATCTAAATCTTTTCCTCTAAACCAGCTAAAGATACCAATGGCTAAAATACCGATAAAAGTAGAAGGAATAGTAATTGCTAATAAATCTAAAAATTCAAGGTGTTTACCATTAAAAGTCACATCACCGAGCATTGCGACTAAAGTAACAACGGCAACAGACACTGGGCTGGCAATAATCCCCATTTGAGAGCCGATTGTACTTGCCGCCATTGGTCTTTCAGGGCGAATATTATTTTTAATCGACACGTCATAGATAATTGGCAATATAGTATAAACAACATGCCCAGTACCACATAATATTGTAAGAGTACAAGTTACGAGTGGTGCAACAATAGAAATATATTTTGGATTTTTACGTAATAATTTTTCTGCTATTTGCAACATAACATCTAATCCACCAGATGCTTGTAATGTTGCTGATGCAGAAACAACTGCAATAATAACTAACATTACATCAACAGGTGGTTTTCCTGGAGGGAGATTAAAAACAAAAACTAAAATAACCAAACCTACACCACCTAATAGACCTAATGCAATTCCTCCCTTCCTAGCTCCATAAAATAGACATACTAATATAATGGCGAGTTGTATTAAAAAATCCATAAATTACCCCTTGAAAAACACATCGGAATATAAATAAAAAATAATACAGTCGAGTTTCCAGCATTTCTTGCAAAAAACATAGTTTATAAAATGTAATTTACGACAACTGTTATATTCATTTTTTTGATCATTGTTATAATTTTAATAATACCTTTTAATTTCATTCAGTTTTAAGATCTCATCAACAAATAACTTTTAATAAAAAGACAATGTTGAACATTAATTATTATTAAATTAAACTCAGTGATAACAATTAAATAACAACAAACAGAATATGCATTAATCTATTAATAAAAAAGATATTTATCTCATTGTTTTTAAATGTATATTTATATTCTTCTACTTTTATTTTCTAAGTAAAAATAGGTGATCTTTATCTATTGTTAAATAACAGGGAAAAAACATGAACACTTTTATCACACTGATTTTAAGTCTATTTTTTACTAATAACGTAGATGAAATTAAATTAAAAGAGAGTTATCACACTTACTCATTAACGCCTCAATCGGATTTGAACCGTTGTACAGTAAGTCCATGCCCAGATCCTAAAGACTATTAATTTTTAAGCATTTTATTTTTAAAGGAATTCTTATGAATAAATTATATATTTTAATATTCTCATTTTTATTCGCTAGTTATGCGAGTGCTTATTTTTATGATAAGGGAGAGAAAAATATAACATCAAAAATTGAATATTCTCAAAGTAATACCGCCCCCCAAGATCCTGAGATCTGTGTTTGGCCACCTTGTGATGTCTGGTAATATTCAATTGTTATTTAGTTGAATCATTAGCAAATAAAAAGCCGAACGATTGAATATGTCGTTCGGCTTTTTATTTTTTATTCTGTCATTAGTCTAAATTCGGCTATCATTAGCCTTTTGTAATAATACACCACTCTCTTTCATAAATTGAGAAGCATAATCGCCAAACCAATCACTCACGTTATTAAATGAATGAACAAACTCACTCTTTGCATTTATATCTAATAAATCGATAGCTTGACCTAGAGAACGATGATATCTACGAATTAGTTCAATATTCTCTTGTGATGATAAAATAATATCAGCATAGAGTTGAGGATCTTGAGCAAACAGTCGTCCTATCATTGCCAATTCTAAGCGATAAATAGGAGATGAGAGCCGTAGTAAACTGGCTAAATCAACTTTTTCTTTTGCTAAATGCTGACCGTAAGCAAAGGTAGTAAAATGTCGAAGTGCTTGAATAAAACTCATGTTTTTATCATGCTCTTCTGGCGTAATCGCCTCAATTTTTGCTCCCCATACCATTAATTGCTCTAACAGCCATTCAAATTCTTGATGATTTCGTCCTTCACAATAAGCCACGACCTGTTTTGCCAAACTGGGCACATCAGGGCCAAACATTGGGTGAAGACCTAAAACTGGCCCACTATGTGCCTTTAACATCGCCTCTAAAGGGGCTTTCTTAATAGAAGCTAAATCAACAAGTAAACAATCTTTAGGTAAAGCAGGAAGTTTTTCGATAACCTCAACAGTTAAATGAATTGGCACACTAATAATCACCATACCCGCATTATCAAAAATAGCAGGTGACTTAGTTTGCCATTCATCAGCTTCTAAACTTTCAACTTGATAGCCAGAAAGTGTAAACAAACGAGAAAATAGTTTACCCATTTTCCCATTTCCTCCCACAATAACGATTTTACCAAGTTGAGGGTTAAGAGTTTTAAATCCCTTGTCATTCTCTTTAGTATAGGACTCTCGCATTACTCGGCGTAACACATCTTCAATCAAATCTGGGGAAATCCCCATCATTTGTGCATCATTACGACGAGAAGCAAGCATAGCGGCTTCTCTATCAGGTGCATAAATCGGTAAGCCATGACGGTTTTTAACTTCTCCCACTTCAGCTACCAACTGCATTCTTTTTGCGAGTAAAGAAAGCAGTGATTTATCTACCTGATCAATTTGCTCACGCAAACCTTGTAATTCTTCAGCCATCTATGCTTGCCTCTTTTTTCTTTATGATTAACTAACTTTTTTTAACTGAGCTTCACGCTGAACCAAAATCGGGGAAAGTTGAGCATGTAAATTTCTTAACACTGACTCCGTTGTTTCCCAACTAATACACGCATCTGTTACTGAGACACCGTATTTCATTTCACTACGAGATTGCTCTGACGATTGATTGCCTTCATTAATATGGCTTTCTAACATAATGCCAGTAATAGATTCATTACCTTTATTAATTTGCTCAATCACAGAATCAACCACCGCCGTTTGACGACGGAAATCTTTATTAGAATTACCATGGCTGCAATCAATCATTAATGATGGTTTTAATCCTGCTTTTACCATTTGAGCTTCACATTGAGCAACATCTTCTTCATGGTAGTTTGGTGTTTTGCCACCACGTAAAATAACATGACCATCAGGGTTACCTTGTGTTTGCAATAAACAAACCTGCCCTGATTGATTAATTCCCATAAACCGGTGTGGCATAGAAGCCGCTTTCATCGCGTTAATCGCAGTATCTAAATTACCATCTGTTCCGTTTTTAAATCCAACTGGCATTGAAAGCCCTGATGCCATTTCACGGTGAGTCTGAGATTCTGTTGTTCTGGCTCCAATTGCAGACCAACTAAATAAATCACCTAAGTATTGTGGATTGTTAGGATCTAACGCTTCAGTCGCCAAAGGCAAACCTAATTGTACAAGCTCAGTCAATAGCTTACGGGCAATATGTAACCCTTTTTCCATCTCAAAGCTACCATCCATAAATGGATCGCTGATTAAACCTTTCCAACCAACAGTTGTACGAGGTTTTTCAAAGTAGACACGCATCACAATATACAGACTATCACTTAATTCAGACGCTAAGACTTTCAGGCGTTTTGCGTAATCTAACGCAACATCGACATCATGAATGGAACAAGGCCCACATACCACGAGTAAGCGAGGATCACGACGTTGGACAATTTCAGAAATTGTTTGACGTGACTGAGCAATGGCATGCAGATCATTGCGACTCAATGGGTATTTTTGTTTTAACTCTTCTGGAGTAATTAAAACCAGCTCTTCGCTGATATTCACATTATTGAGTGCGTCTTTTTGCATGATCATAATCTTTACCTTTTTATATCTGTCATTGTGATTTTTGTGTGTCTGAAAGATAAGATAACACGAGATGTAAAGAAATCAATCCATATTTTTAATAATTTTGACAACATTGTAATCATATCTTTACGATAGATATTTTGATGCAAATAAATAATAAATAACAATTAGTTACAATAAACAAAGAGAGCATAAATAATGTGATGAAGATTGAATTAAAATACCATTTTGTAAAAATATATTTACAGTTTATCTTTTAATGAATCTCGACATATGAAGAGTAGATAAGATAGGGATATAGAGGTAAAAGAGGTAAAAACTAACAAGCAATATTTTCAACATGGGGTGATATAAAAAAGGTCAGCAAATGCTGACCTTTTAACAATAACTTTCGGATGTGCGAAAGCGTATTATTTAGCGTTAAGACGCTCTTTAATACGAGCAGCCTTACCTGAACGCTCACGCAGGTAGTACAGTTTAGCTTGACGAACCGCACCACGACGTTTCACAGTGATGCTATCTACGACTGGAGAGTGAGTTTGGAATACACGCTCAACACCTTCGCCATTAGAAATTTTACGAACAGTGAATGCAGAGTGCAGACCGCGGTTACGAATAGCGATAACCACGCCCTCGAATGCCTGCAGACGTTTTTTAGAACCTTCAACAACCCATACTTTAACTTCTAAAGTGTCACCAGGACGGAATGAAGGAACATCTTGCTTCATCTGTTCTTGTTCGATTTGTTTAATAATATTGCTCATAATAACTCTCTTACCCTAGGTAAACTGATATTAATGACATCTTGTGTCAGACTTACTCTGCTGTTCCTGACAGATGTTCCTGTTGGAACTCTGTTAACAGCACTCTTTGCTCGTCAGTCAGAGCTAGGCTTTCCAGAAGCTCAGGTCTTCTTAGCCAGGTTCGACCCAGTGATTGCTTCATGCGCCAGCGATTAATATGAGCATGGTTGCCTGACAGTAAAACTGCCGGAACTTCCATACCATCTAAAACCTCTGGGCGAGTATAGTGAGGATGATCCAGTAAACCTTCAGCAAAAGAATCTTCTTTCGCAGAGGCTGCATGTCCGAGAACACCCGGTACAAAGCGCGCTACTGCATCTATCATTATCATGGCAGGTAATTCCCCACCACTTAATACGTAATCACCTACAGACCACTCTTCATCGATTTCAGTCTGAATGACACGCTCGTCTATACCTTCATACCGACCACAAACCAGAATTAACTTCTCATTTGTTGCCAGTTCACAAACTCCTTGTTGATCGAGTTTGCGTCCCTGAGGTGATAAATAAATCACCTTTGCTCCATCACCTGCCGCAGCTTTCGCTTGATGAATGGCTTCCCTTAAAGGTTGTACCATCATCAACATACCAGGACCACCGCCATAAGGACGATCATCAACGGTATTGTGTCTGTCGTATGTAAAATCTCGGGGATTCCAACATTCTACATTAAGCAGACCATGCTTCACTGCCCGACCAGTCACCCCGTACTCGGTTATAGAGCGGAACATTTCTGGAAATAGGCTAATTACCCCAATCCACATTTTTGTGTCCCACTATTGAGAACCGTTAACCGGAATAATCTAAAAACCAGGATCCCAATCAACGATAATTTTTTTCGCTGAGAGATCGACTTTCTTGATAACCTGCCCATCAAGAAACGGGATTAGCCGTTCCCCGGCACCGAACGCATCTTTCAGATTAGCTTTAATGACCATGACATCATTTGAGCCCGTTTCCATCATGTCAGTAACGACACCCAGATCGTAGCCTTTGTCAGTTTCTACATGGCAACCCATCAGATCTTTCCAGTAATATTCACCTTCAAGCTCTGGAAGTTGCGAAGCATTCACAACAATTTCAAAATTAGTCAGGATATTAGCCGCATCTCTGTCATCAATACCTTTTAGCTTGACGATAATATCTTGGTTGTGATGTTTCCAACTTTCAATTTCAATAGTTTCCCACTGTCCATGACGTTGAATAAACCACGGTTGATATTCAAAAATGTTTTCGGCGTGTTCGGTGGAGGAAAAAACTCTGAGCCAACCACGGATCCCGTAAGGTGAACCCAATTTACCCATTACAATAGGTTCTATAGGTTCTTTTAAGGTTTTTTGTTCGCTCATTGTTACCACCGCGACAGATTAAGCGCTTTTCTTCGCTGATTTGATCAGGCCAGCAACACGTTCTGAAACTGTTGCGCCTTGAGCAACCCAGTGTTCAACACGGTCTACGTCTAAACGTAATTCTTCTGCATTACCGGTTGCCAGTGGGTTATAAAAGCCTACACGCTCAATGAAACGACCATCACGTGCATTGCGGCTATCGGTTACTACTACTTGGTAAAACGGACGCTTTTTTGCGCCGCCACGAGCTAAACGAATTGTTACCATAACATCCTCATTAGTTAATAAAACAACCAGACGCCATCGAGGAACGGAGTCCGGTTGTCATATAAAAAGCCCGAAAATTTTACTCACTTTGGCGAAAAAAGCAATCCAAAGCACGTTTTTTTTCAGGCTTTTTGATTTTATCGGCCTGGGAATCCAGGTGGCATCATACCTTTCATGCTACGCATCATCTTAGCCATGCCACCTTTTTTCATTTTTTTCATCATACGTTGCATATCATCGAACTGTTTTAATAAACGGTTGACGTCTTGCACTTGTGTTCCTGAGCCCGCTGCAATACGGCGTTTTCTAGAACCTTTGATGATTTCTGGTTTTTGGCGTTCTTTTTTAGTCATGGAATTAATAATCGCTTCCATTTTCACTAAAATTGAATCATCCATTTGTGATTTTACTGCATCTGGCACCTGAGACATACCCGGCATTTTGCTTAACATACTCGCCATGCCGCCCATGTTCTTCATCTGCTTTAATTGATCTAAAAAATCATTTAGATCAAAACCATCACCTTTTTTAAGCTTTGTCGCTAGCTTTTCAGCTTGTGCTCTATCAACTTTGCTTTCAATGTCTTCAATTAAAGACAGAACATCACCCATGCCTAAAATACGAGAGGCAATACGATCTGGGTGGAAAGGCTCTAAGGCTTCTGTTTTTTCCCCAACACCGAGGAATTTAATTGGCTTACCCGTGATATGGCGAATAGATAATGCCGCACCACCACGCGCATCACCATCAACTTTGGTTAATACAACCCCTGTTAATGGCAATGCTTCATTGAATGCTTTTGCTGTATTTGCCGCATCTTGACCCGTCATGGCGTCAACAACAAACAGGGTTTCAACTGGATTAATGGCTTTATGGAGAAGTTGGATCTCTTCCATCATGCCTTCATCTACGTGTAAACGACCTGCTGTATCCACCAGCAATACATCATAGAATTGAAGTTGCGCATGTTTTAATGCATTACTTGCAATTGTAACTGGATTTTCTTGAACAGTTGAAGGGAAGAAATCAATGCCAACCGTTTCGGCTAACGTTTCAAGCTGTTTAATCGCTGCTGGGCGATAAACGTCAGCAGAAACAACAAGAACTTTTTTCTTCTTTTTCTCTTTTAAGAATTTACCTAGTTTTGCGACACTGGTTGTTTTACCGGCACCTTGCAAACCTGCCATTAACACAACAGCTGGCGGTTGCGCTGATAGATCAAGGTCAGTATTCACTTCCCCCATCGCATTGACGAGTTCATTTTGAACAATCTTCACAAACTCCTGACCCGGTGTCAGGCTTTTGTTAACTTCATGCCCTACTGCGCTCTCTTTGACGCGCGCAATAAAATCACGAACCACAGGTAAGGCAACGTCAGCTTCTAATAAAGCCATACGTACTTCACGCAGTGTCTCTTTAATGTTTTCTTCGGTCAGTCTTCCTCGACCGCTTATATTGCGCAATGTGCGCGATAGTCTGTCACTTAAATTCTCAAACATTATCTTAGCTCAGTGTTAAAGTTGGGCTTATCGGTCATGTATGCCACCGATTATATCACGATGACTCGCGGATCTCTGCATAGAGATTTAAGCTTAATGACTTCAATAGTTGGAGCCGTATGCTCCTAGCGCTATACTAGGAAGTTATTCAAACAATATATGTAAGCGAAACTATGCCCGTTATATCAATCTCTATCGTCGCTGTCTGCGCTTATTTACTCAGTCTGGTGCTGTTTTTGCCCGGTCTGTTACGAAAAGAGCAGAATGGATACCGCGGATTAGCTCTACTATTTGCGGTAGTTGCACTTATTGCACATGCCATTTCATTAAAATTTTTAATTTTCCGCCCCCACAGCGGACAAAATCTTTCACTCACCAATCTAGGTGCGATTGTGAGCCTGATGGTCTGCGTTATCATGACGATTGTGGCTTCTCGTGGCCGTGCATGGTTCTTGCTGCCTATTGTTTATTGTTTCGCAATAGTCAATCTTGTTATTGCAGCGCTGATGCCGGGTGAATTTGTTACACATCTTGAAAGTAGCACATCACTCTTTATTCATATTGGGCTGGCTTTATTAAGCTATGCCACACTGTTAATTGCCGCTCTATATGCTTTACAACTTAGTTGGCTCGACTATCAACTAAAAAATAAGAAACTAAAATTCTCACCTCAAATGCCACCATTAATGTCAATTGAGCGTAAAATGTTTCATATCACACAAGTAGGTGTCGTATTGCTGACACTGACCTTATGTACAGGTTTGGTGTATATGGATAATATTTTTGGTAAAGAAAATATCCATAAATCTATTTTCTCTATCATTGCTTGGTTTGTTTACATCATTTTATTATGGGGACATTTCCGAGAAGGATGGAGAGGAAAGAAAGTCATTATCTTTAATTTGATTGGCGCTATTATTTTGACATTAGCTTTTTTCGGTAATCGTTTATTACAAGAGTTAGTGCTTAATTAATTTTCTATTTTAGGGTAGCAAAAGGATCTCAATTTTGGAGCATGTGTCGACAACTACGCTCATTATCATACTTGTATGTATGATTATTGCCTCAGCTTATTTTTCTGGGACTGAAACCAGTATGATGACGATTAATCGTTATCGTCTTCGTCATGCTGCAAAACAAGGAAATCGCTCTGCAAAACGTGTGGAAAAATTATTACAACGTCCTGACAGATTGATTAGTTTAGTATTGATTGGCAATAATCTGATTAATATTGTTGCGTCTGCACTAGCTACCATTGTTGGTATGCGTTTATATGGTGATGCAGGTGTAGCAATAGCCACGGGTGTGCTGACCTTTATTATCCTTATTTTTGCTGAAGTGCTTCCAAAATCAATCGCGGCACTTTATCCAGAGCGCGTTGCTTATCCAAGTAGTGTTATTCTTTCTCCTTTGCAAAAAATGATGCTGCCTATTGTTTGGTTTTTTAATAAAATCACATTAATACTCATGCGTATTTTGGGTATCAAATCCCCAATAATACAGGGAAATGCAGTCTCAAAAGAAGAATTGAGAACTATCGTTAATGAATCTAAATCAAAGCTTTCGCAAAGAAATCAGAACATGTTGCTGTCGATTTTAGATTTAGAAAAAGTGACGATTGGCGATATTATGGTGCCAAGAAATGAGATTTTTGGTATCGACGTCAATGACGAATGGAAATCTATCGTAAGACAATTAACTCATTCTCCACACGGTCGAATTGTGCTTTATCGTGACACTCTCGACGATGCAATTGGTATGTTACGAGTACGAGAAGCTTATCGCTTAATGACAGAGAAAAAAGAATTTACTAAGCAAATTCTGATGAAAGCGGCCGATAAAATCTACTTTATTCCAGAAAGCACACCATTAAACCTACAACTCGTCAACTTCCAGCGTAATAATGAAAAAGCGGGTGTTGTGGTTGATGAATATGGTGAAATTCAAGGTTTAGTCACTGTTGAAGATATTCTTGAAGAGATTGTTGGTGACTTTACTACCTCGATGTCCCCATCTTTAGCTGAAGAAGTTATTCCACAAAAAGACGGTTCATTATTAGTCGATGGTACAACAAATATTCGAGATATCAATAAAGCTTTTGGTTGGCATTTACCTGAAGATGAAGCTCGAACGATCAACGGCGTCATTATTGAAGAGTTGGGAGACTTACCTGTTGTAGGTAATAAAATAAAAGTGAGTGACTACGAATTTGAAATACTTGAAGTTCAAGATAACGTCATTAAAAAGGCATTAATTCGCCACCTTTCAATCCCACATCATTAGTGAATACAAAATAAGCGCCTTCTAAGGCGCTTATTTCTTACTGTTTATCCTAGTTCAAATCGTAATTTGCTATTACGAAAATCAAACTCTCTGGCGGGTTTCATATAGAAAGGTTCTATCGCTTGCTCTTGTATTAGTTTTGCAGGTTTTAATTGTTGATAATCAGAATAGAAACCATGATTTTTGACCCACATAACTAAGTTTAATGCAGGCTGATAAGAATAATCAGCACCATACTCTTCACGCCGACAAATAAAACACGCAGTTTCTCCTTTATTCAAAGTAAGAGAAAGGGACTTGCGTGGAAAATTAGTAATAAGCGCCTCTTCACCGTTTATCGCTTCAATATTAAAATGATGAGGTGCTAAGCTACAAATATTTTCATATTTTAACTGTGAATTATCACCGCTATAACTGTTTGTTTTAATTTTATCTTGTTGAAAATACCAACGATATTGCTCTTCTTCTTTTTCTTTATAAAGATAATCACCACTTATTTTCATTATGGTGTTTGTTTGTGGTTTAGTGATTTTGGTAAATAATTCAGTATTGAGTTCGGATGATAGCAATAATAAATCAGGCTTGATAATAAGCTCTGGTTCACACTGAGAGCGTTTAACATACTTTTTGTGGACTCGTTCAAAGTAACGATATTCAAGTGCTTTAGAACGTCCTTGATAGAAAAAGGCATCTTTAGGAAATTGGGTACGCAATGTGCCTTTACCTACAAAATAAAATTCTCGAACAAAAAACTCTAACACTAATTTAGGTGATGAGAATTTGCGATTTTCCATAACAGAAGTGTACTCCGTGTATTAAGCATAAATTTAATCCATTACTGTGCTAACAATATAAGAAGATAAGAAAATAAAACAATGGAGTAGAGAAAAGAAAAATAATAAAGGAGATAAAAATAAAAAAGAGACAATAAATCAGGATGCGAATTTCTTGATCTATTGTCCCCTAATTTTATGAAGTGACAGTGACTTAAATATGTAGCTCTTTTAAAGTCTCTTCAGGTAATGCTAATTCATCGTTATGATTAATGCCAATACTATGAGATAAAATATCTCGTGCAATATCTTGTGCTTCTGTCAGTGAGTGCATTTCATAGGTACCACATTGGTACACATTCAGTTCTGGGATATGGTTTTGATCTTTTACTTTCAAAACATCTTCCATTGCCGCTTTCCATGCATTAGCTACACGTTGCTCTTCAGGTTGTCCAATTAAGCTCATGTAGAAGCCTGTACGGCATCCCATTGGGGAAATATCAATTATCTCAACACCATCACCATTAAGATGGTTACGCATAAATCCAGCGAACAGATGCTCTAGAGTATGAATTCCTTTCTCAGGCATGGCTTTTTTATTTGGCACAGTAAAACGTAAATCAAATACCGTGATGGTATCACCTGATGGCGTTTTCATTGTTTTAGCAACGCGTACAGCAGGTGCTGACATACGTGTATGGTCAACAGTAAAGCTATCCAATAAAGGCATAAAAAACCTCCTAAGAAAAATTTAAATATTTTTAAGAAAAAATGAAACTTTCTGCAAGTAGCCTGGTCTTAGTAATGAATACGCGCAAATTGTTATCATCCCTATTTCTCTATAGAATTTTTTAGCCACACAAATCTTAGTGTGGCTTTTTTCTATCTAAGTTTAGGAAGCCACGTTATCGGTGTTTGTCCCCGCATGGATCTTCAAATACTCATCAAAAGAAATGGTATCACTCTTTTCTAACTCTTCTTGACGTTTTATGGATGAAATTCTCTCATGATCAAAAGCTTCATCGGTTAACGTTTCATAAGGTGTTTTAATTAATTCTTGGTAATATTCTTCAGCTAAAGACAAGCCGAAACCACCAATGCCTTGCGTTTTAATTTTATCTAAAAGTCTGCCAGAGAAAGTTAATTCAGGATTATCAAACATTTCTTCTAACTTAACGCAAACTTCCATATATTTAGTGCCTGAACAGCAATCAAGAACATTAGCAACACGTTCTAAATCAGCAAATAAGGCTTTACCCACTTGAGCTAATGGCTCTTTTCTTTCACCACAACCCATTCCAATAACTTGACCTGGCTTACGTCCTTCTAGAATAACGTTATTCCAATTTGAACGGCAGCACGCTAATTCAGAGGCGCTCATTTCTGGAGCATCAGCTAATACACACCAGATCAAGAATAAATCAAGGAAGCGAATTTGAGTTTCGTCAACGCCAATTGGCGTAAATGGATTGATATCAAGTGAACGAACTTCGATATATTCAATACCACCACGTAATAACGCATCAGAAGGTGATTCATCCCCCTTAACCACGCGTTTAGGACGAATAGGCGCATAGAGTTCATTTTCAATCTGCAACACATTGGTGTTTAACTGAATATATTCACCGTTTTTCTTAACACCTAATTTAGCAAACTCTTCAGAAGGCTTATGAATCGCTTTTTTCAGCCCTTTGACATACGTTTCAAGATGATTAAAGGTGATATCTAAATCGCTTTGAGATTTATTGGTATACCCTAAATCACTTAAACGTAATGAAGTTGCATAAGGTAAATACTTCGCCCCTTTAGGAGTACTTTCAAATGGTAGATTTGTTTCTCTTCCTTTTAAGAAAGATCCACAAATTGCCGGTGATGCACCAAAGAAGAATGGAATGATCCAGCCAAAGCGATAATAGTTACGAATAAGACGTAAGTAACCATCAGAAATCGCCTCTTTCCCACTCTCTTCATCTTTTACATTTGCCCATGCTTGCCAAAATTCGATAGGCAGTGAGAAGTTGTAATGCACACCTGAAATAGTTTGCATTAACGCGCCATAACGATTTTTAAGCCCTTCACGATAGAGTGTTTTAAAACGCCCAACATTAGATGTACCAAATTGAGCCAAGGTAATCTTATCTTCGGCTTCAATAAAGCAAGGCATACTCATAGGCCACATACGTTCATTATCTAAGTGACGTGCTGTATAGCGATGTAAATCACCTAAAAAATGCAAGGTATGTGCAATGTTGTCATCAACAGGTGTAATAAACTCTAATAGAGACTCAGCAAAATCAGTTGTGATCCATTTATGAGTTAATGATTTACCTAATGAAATAGGATGCTCTGTTGATGCTAAATTGCCTTCTGGCGTAACTCTTAAAGTTTCACGCTCTATACCACGGTGGATGCCACATAAAACTTTAGGGTGTGCTTCCAACCAAGAAAGCGCTTTTGATACGTCCGGGATCAAAGGTGACCTCCCGCGTTGATTGATGTTAGTAAATAGATAGGAGTTACTTTATCGCAAAGTCACTAAATTGTCGCTGATTAGATGATGTTAGCATTGTTAGTTGGTGCTAAACAAAGACGTTATATTATGAAAAATAATAGAATGGTAGAAAGCAAAAAGCCCCGCAATAAGCGAGGCTTTTAAGATGGTGCATCCTGGAGGATTCGAACCTCCGACCGCTCGGTTCGTAGCCGAGTACTCTATCCAGCTGAGCTAAGGATGCAGGTCTGACGTTTTTGCTAGAAACAATAAACTAAAGATATCTAATAAAAGATGGTGCATCCTGGAGGATTCGAACCTCCGACCGCTCGGTTCGTAGCCGAGTACTCTATCCAGCTGAGCTAAGGATGCATCGTAGTTACTTTTCTAGCTGCTCATATTGCAATTAGCAATCTGAGTAATGAGATGGTGCATCCTGGAGGATTCGAACCTCCGACCGCTCGGTTCGTAGCCGAGTACTCTATCCAGCTGAGCTAAGGATGCGCCGTTTTAATACTTTACGCTTTTAATGCAAATTATTCACCATTTGCACCAAAATAAAAACCCCATACATTAATCATGGGGTTGGAATATGGTGCATCCTGGAGGATTCGAACCTCCGACCGCTCGGTTCGTAGCCGAGTACTCTATCCAGCTGAGCTAAGGATGCAAATCTAAATGGCGGTGAGAGAGGGATTCGAACCCTCGATGCAGCTTTTGACCGCATACTCCCTTAGCAGGGGAGCGCCTTCAGCCTCTCGGCCATCTCACCATATTTAGAACCACTCGAAGAAGTTCTTACTGAACATCTCGTCTCTGTGTGGCGCACATATTACTTTCTCAGCCTAAGAAGTCAAACAATTTTTCTCAACTTTTTACGAATATACGTTTGTTTGAACACTTCACAAACAAACTGATGCGTTTATCATCAAGATTGGCTAAAAAAGTTCTAAACACAATGATATCTCTGATGAAAAATCATTCAAGTATTTTATTCTCTTAGTAAATAAATTCATTCACACATCAAATAATTGTGAAGCGAATGATTAGAGGTAAAAAGACTTTCAATTCTGTCAATCAGAATAAACGGATAGTGTAATAATAAATACAGTTCAAGGAGAGCGAAGATAGGAACAAAGAAAGGAATCAAAAGTCTTATAAAGAGAAAAGCGCCCAAACCCGGCAAAAGTGTGGACGCTTACGAATGAATTGTAACTGACTAAAAAATGGGAATTGATTTAGTAGTTATCAGTAGGCTGAGTTTTCTCGGCCTGAATTCGTTGATAGATCTCTTCACGATGGACTGATACTTCTTTGGGTGCGTTTACGCCAATCCGTACCTGATTACCTTTAACCCCTAAAACGGTTACGGTCACATCATCGCCTATCATAAGCGTTTCACCAACTCGACGAGTTAGAATAAGCATTCTTTGCTCCTTGAAAATTTACAAGAGTCGGGTCTCTAGAATTTCCCGGCCATTATCCATCATACATTGTCAATTCGTATAATCATTATTTATCACAAGTAACTCATACTTCATAACAAAATATAAATTTAGTGATTGATTATTTAACGGATTATCAATATCTCTATAAGGCGTTATCCCGATACAAACAGGGATAGCGCCTTTTTTCAGGTTGCTATCGCTTACAGATGCGATTCAACCCACTCGTCAACACTTGCCAAAGCAGCAGGTAAGGCTTCAACGTCAGTACCACCAGCTTGAGCCATATCAGGGCGACCGCCACCTTTACCGCCAATTTGCTGTGCTACAAAACTAATTAGCTCACCCGCTTTAACTTTAGCAGTTAAATCTTTAGTGACCCCAACAATTAAGCTCACTTTACCATCAGAAATAGTAGAAAGCACAATAATTGCAGAACCTAATTGATTTTTTAAATCATCAACCATTGTTCTTAACATTTTCGGCTCAACACCATTAAGCTCACGAACTAAAAGTTTGATACCTTTCACGTTTTTAGCTTGGCTACCTAAAGAGGAACTCTCTTGGGCAGCTTGCTGATCTTTTAGTTGTTGGAGTTCTTTTTCTAATAAACGATGTTTTTCTTGGACTGTTTTGATTCTTTCGACCAAGTTTGTACCATCACTTTTTAGAACTTGTGCAACAAGAGAGATAAGATCTGATTGTTCATGAATACTCTCAATTGCTGCAATGCCCGTAATCGCCTCAATACGACGAATACCAGCCGCAGTACCTGACTCACTGACAATGCGGAATAAACCAATATCACCCGTTCTAGAAGCGTGAGTACCACCGCAAAGCTCAGTAGAGAAGTCACCCATGGTTAAAACACGAACGCGTTCGTCGTATTTTTCACCAAAGAGTGCCATCGCACCTTTTTCTTTCGCATCTTCAAGATCCATTAACTCAGTAACAACAGGTGAGTTAAGACGAATTTGCGCATTTACAATATCTTCAATTTCTCGTAATTGTTCTGGTTTAACAGCTTCAAAATGAGAAAAGTCAAAACGCAGATATTTATCGTTAACTAAAGAACCTTTTTGCGTGACATGCGTGCCCAGAACTTGGCGCAATGCAGCGTGCAATAAGTGCGTCGCAGAGTGATTTAAACGAATAGCGTCACGACGAGCAGTATCAATGGCTGCATTGATTTTATGGTTAACAATAAATGACCCTACGTTAACTTTACCAATATGACCAATAGCTTTACCGTATTTTTGCGTATCTGTGACTTCAAACAGGCTATCTTTACCTGTTAGAACACCTTTATCACCAACTTGACCACCAGACTCTGCATAAAATGCGGTTTTATTTAAGAAGATAATACCTTCTTCACCTGCTTTTAATTCAGTGACTGATTGTCCGTTATGGAAAATAGCGGTAATTGTGCCCTGCTGTTCATCATGCTCATAACCAGAAAACTCACTGCGGCTATCCACTTTGATTAAACTATTATAGTCAGTACCGAAACCGCTGGATTCACGAGCGCGTTTACGTTGCTCTTCCATCGCGACTTCAAAGCCTTTTTCATCAACTTTGATATTTCTTTCACGACAAACATCGGCAGTTAAATCAAGAGGGAAACCATAAGTATCATAAAGACGGAAAGCGGTTTCACCTGGAAGAACGTCATCTGTTAATTGAGCAAGCTCTTCATCTAATAATTGCAGACCGCGTTCTAACGTGCGAGCAAACTGCTCTTCTTCCGTTTTTAATACTTTTTCAACGATATCTTGTTGGCGTTTTAATTCTTCACCCGCTTCTGCCATAACTTCAATTAATGGAGCTACTAACTTATAGAAGAAGGTATCTTTAGCGCCAAGCATATAACCATGACGTACTGCACGACGAATAATACGACGCAGAACATAGCCACGGCCTTCATTAGAAGGGATAACGCCATCACAAATAAGGAATGAACAAGAACGAATATGGTCGGCAATAACACGTAATGATTTATTTTCTAAATCAGTTGCATTAGTCACTTGTGCAACTGATTTAATTAAAGAACGGAATAAATCAATGTCATAGTTAGAGTTTACATGCTGTAAAACAGCGGTAATACGCTCTAATCCCATTCCTGTATCAACCGATGGTTTTGGCAATGGATCCATTGTGCCGTCTGATTGACGGTTAAATTGCATGAAAACGATGTTCCAGATCTCAATATAGCGATCGCCGTCTTCTTCTGGTGAGCCTGGAGGTCCGCCCCAAATGTGGTCACCATGATCATAAAATATTTCAGTGCAAGGTCCACAAGGACCTGTATCACCCATTTGCCAGAAGTTATCTGATGCAAATGGTGCGCCTTTGTTATCACCAATGCGGATTATTCTTTCTGCTGGAATACCAATTTCTTTATTCCAAATATCATAAGCTTCATCATCTGTGGCATATACCGTTACCCAAAGTCTTTCTTTAGGTAAGTTGAACCACTCTTTGCCTGTTAATAATTCCCAAGCAAAATTGATTGCATCATGTTTGAAATAGTCACCAAAACTGAAATTACCTAGCATTTCAAAAAAGGTATGGTGACGAGCGGTATAACCCACATTTTCTAAATCGTTATGTTTACCACCAGCACGCACACAGCGTTGCGCGGTTGTCGCTCGGGAATAAGGTCTATTATCCAATCCAAGAAATACATCTTTGAATTGGTTCATCCCTGCGTTTGTAAACAGCAATGTTGGATCGTTATTTGGAACCAAAGAACTGCTAGGTACTATTTGATGTCCTTTAGTATGAAAAAAGTCGAGAAACGCCTGACGGATCTCAGCGGTGCTTTTGCTCATAATTATCCCGAAATCAAGCTGGAAAAACAGAAATTAGAAATCTAGTTAGAGGAGGTTTATTGTTACCTCTACTTAGCCAACGAATACATAAGTAGGGATAAGATAGAATTTCTTCTGTCAGAAGTAAAACCCCCGATAAACTTATTCGTGTTGACATTGTAAATCGTCTAGTTTTTTTCTGAAAGTGGGATTGTTATCTGAGAATGGGACTTTTCTCTCTTTAAGAGCAATTATCTTGGGAAATGTTAGCAACTTAAAGTATTTTCATTTTGTAATTATTAAAAAGTATTTGCTATTACTGTTTTTTTGTGGAGTTACTCTTTATACGTTTATTTTCTCTGGATAATCTCTTTTTCTTATTGCAATTAGTAATAAACACATAGATGTTATTACTTAAATAAAATATTAATAGCGCGATAACTTACTAAAATAAAAGCACTTATCCGTATAAAATTCATCTTGCACCTCAACAAACCTTTAAATGCAATTTAAATTAGATCCAAATATATTGAAGATATTTATCTTTATATGTCAATTATTTATTATCTGATGCAACTAGACTATCGTAATGATTCTTATTTAGATTATTTATTAACAAGGATATATCACCAAAATTTCACTATATAAAACTTCATACAACTATAGAAAATAGGTTAGTAAAAAATATCGTTATATTAAGTAAAGTAGTGTTAAAGGCTATTTTTTAGAAAAAGAAAACAAAATAAGACTGATTTTAGCTCTCTTTTGAATAAAAAATACGACATATAGCAAAAAGGAAGCCATTTTATAGCTTCCTTTTCTAAGTGAGTTAAATCACATTAATTGACTAGTGATTTACAACTACGATAATCGTAATATGTTTTAATACACATTCAATTTAGTCATTTAGACATTGGCAGAAAAATTATTCTTCTGTCTCTTCAATGTCTGCAGCATTATCACTATCGTTAGTAAAATCGGCTGCGCTAGTAAATTCGCCCGCATGATTTAATAACATTTCACGTAGTTTAGTGTTTAGCTCATCATACATTTCAGGGTGTTCTTTCAGGTAAGTTGTTGCATTGGCTTTACCTTGACCAATTTTCTCACCATTGTAGCTGTACCATGCGCCAGCTTTCTCTACCAATTTATGTTTAACGCCTAAATCAATCAGTTCGCCAAAGGTATTAATACCTTCGCCATACATAATTTGGAATTCAGCTTGTTTAAATGGTGCTGCAATCTTGTTTTTCACCACTTTAACGCGTGTTTCACTACCAACAACTTCATCACCGTTTTTAACAGAACCGATACGACGAATATCTAAACGAACAGATGCGTAGAATTTAAGTGCATTACCACCTGTTGTTGTTTCTGGGTTACCAAACATAACACCGATTTTCATACGAATTTGGTTGATGAAAATAAGCAATGTGTTGGAGTTTTTCAGGTTACCCGCTAATTTACGCATAGCTTGGCTCATCATACGAGCGGCTAAGCCAACGTGTGAATCACCAATTTCACCTTCAATTTCTGCTTTTGGTGTTAAGGCAGCAACGGAGTCAACAACGATAACATCAACAGCACCAGAACGAGATAATGCATCACAAATCTCTAAAGCTTGCTCACCTGTATCAGGCTGAGAACACAGCAGATTATCAATATCTACGCCTAGTTTTTTAGCGTAGATAGGATCTAAAGCGTGCTCAGCATCGATAAATGCACAAATTTTGCCTTCACGTTGAGCCGCTGCGATAACTTGTAGTGTTAACGTTGTTTTACCTGAAGATTCTGGGCCATAGATTTCAACAATACGACCGCGTGGTAAACCACCAGCACCTAAAGCAACGTCTAATGATAAAGAACCTGTAGAGATGGTTTCAACGTTCATGGAACGATCTTCGCCCAGACGCATGATAGACCCTTTACCAAATTGCTTTTCAATTTGACCAAGTGCTGCGGCCAATGCTTTTTGTTTGTTTTCATCAATAGCCATGTTATCTCCCTCTGGGCAGTGAAGCATAAAGATGGGTCACTACCATTAAAACGTATATGATTTTGCTTGTTGAAACTCATTATACTGTATAATCATACAGTATCAAGTTAATTATTAATAATTTCTTTAAGGATTGATTTTAAAGAAAAAATAACAGATTCAGCTCTTACTTGCTCTCGTGAACCACTGAATATACAGTGTTTTGCCGTAGTTTGAATACCTGTTGGTGTTTTCATTGCAAAGCCAAACCAAACTAAACCAACGGGTTTTTCTTCGCTACCACCACCAGGGCCTGCAATACCGCTAACAGACACTGCAAAATCTGCATTAGCTGTTATCAGTGCCCCTTTAGCCATTTGAAGAACAACTTCCTCACTCACCGCGCCGTATTTAAGCAAAGTTTGTTCATCAACACCTATCATTTCATGCTTTGCTTCATTGCTATATGTTACAAAGCCACGGTGATAATATTCAGAACTTCCGGCAATATCAGTAATAACTTTCGCAATCCATCCACCAGTGCAAGATTCAGCGGTTGTTATCGTGCTCTTCTTTTCAAGTAACACTTTACCCACCTCAATACTTAGGTGGGTCATTTCATCGTAATTTATCATTAAGGTTCATCTAACCTCTATTCTAAATCTCACTGTTTAAGATTTCTTTCTGGTGCAATCCCATAACCATAGACCACCAATTGCGAGGGCAAAAATAGCACCAAACCCAATTCCGATAGCAACGACAGAGACACCAATGCTTGTTACCAGTGAGAACAATCCAAGCATTAATAGCATTGCCGTATTTTCACCTAAGTTTTGTACAGCAATAGCATTACCAGCACCTACACTGTGCTTTCCTTTGTCTTGTAATAGCGCATTCAATGGCACGACAAAGAAACCACCAAAAACACCGATGATGATAAGAATTAGGTAAGATGGAATAATTGAGGTTTGCAATGAAAAGTAAACAACACCAAGACCAATTAAAATACCAGCAGGCATACAGCGGCGTACTGTTTTCAGTGTCACAAATTTAGCGGCTAATCCAGCACCGACTACAATACCAATGGCAACCATCGCATTTAATATAGTCGGTGTCGTATTATCAGTCATACCTAGAGCAATAGGTACCCACTGAACAAGTAAAAAACGCAATGTGACTCCAGCGCCCCAAAACATGCTGGTTCCCACTAAAGAAAAACGGCTTTCTTTATCAGTCCATAAGGTGCGCGTTGCCTCAAGAAATTGAGTGAACATTCTTTTAATGTTCCAACCTCGCCCGATTTGAGCCGCTGATAATTTTGGTATACCAAAGTTAACAAATACCGCTAAAGCATACATTGCAGCGCAAACACCTAATGCAAAAACAATGCTCCAATCTGAGAGCAAACCACCAATCACTGAACCTAATAAAATAGCAGCAATCGTTGATGCTTCCATTAAACCATTAGCTTTTACTAAACGTTCACCATCTGTTAATTCACCTAAAATGCCATATTTAGCAGGAGAATAAACAGCAGCACCAATTCCCACTAAGGCATAACCAAGGAAAGGATCTGAGCCGACACAGATAAGAAATGCGCCTACAAATTTTAAAAGATTCCCACTGAGCATTACCCTACCCTTAGGATTACGATCAGCAAACTGCCCAACAAAAGGTGCTAAAAGAATAAAAGCCAGCACAAATACCATTTGTAAAACAGGTTGGCTCCACTCAGGGTAAAGCGCCGATTTAAACTGAGCGAGGATCGCAAACAATAATGCATTGTCAGCAAAAGCGGAAAGGAATTGCGATATCAATACCGCTTTCATTCCTCTACTCATTAAAGGAGGCTGACTAATATTCTCTGACATTAATTATTTTCCTGTTCAGCAAGTTTTTTCAATGAGACAAAATCCGTTTTCCCACTTCCTAAAACAGGAATTTCTTTGATAAAACGAATATCCTTTGGTACAGCAATTTCAGCAACACCTTCCGATTTTGCCAATGCTGATAGCGTACTACGATCTAATTGCTTATCGGTTGTGAACAGAACTAATGATTCGCCTCTACGTTTATCACTTATTGTCACAACAGCGTGTTCACCTTTAGAGGCTTTACGTGCAAGTTGCTCAACACCTTCAAGAGAAACCATTTCACCCGCAATTTTTGCAAAACGTTTTACGCGCCCTTTAATAGTACAAAAACCTTCGCTATCAATAGCAACAATATCACCAGTGTCGTACCAACCTTCTTCGTCAATACCGTCAGCATTGGTTGCGACAGGGACTTCCAATTTTTCAGGTGATTCTACACGTAAATATCCCATCATTACGTTAGGACCACGAAGTTGTAATCTACCGCCTTCGGTAATACCACTCATTGGAATTAAACGCCCTTCCATACCCGGCAATAAGCGCCCTACTGTATGAGCTTTGGCACTCATAGGTACGTTGATTGACACAACAGGTGCACATTCTGTCACGCCATAACCTTCTAAAATACGAATACCGAATTTCTCTTGCCATAAAACACGCGTTGATTCAGAGAGCTTTTCAGCCCCAGCAACCACATATCTAACTCTGGCAAAATCATAAGGATGGGCAAACTTTCCGTAGTTTCCTAAAAAGGTTGATGTACCAAATAACACCGTACAGTTTTGGTCATAGACTAATTCAGGTACAACTCGATAGTGTAACGGACTTGGATAAAGAAAAACGCGTGCGCCCAAGCAAATTGGAGTTAGCAAGCAAGCAGTTAAACCAAATGCATGGAATAACGGCAATGCTGACATAAATTTGTCTTTCGGGGAAAAATCAGCAATAGCACGAATTTGATCAACGTTAGCCAATAAACTTGAATGGCTGTGAACAACACCTTTAGGCGTACCTTCAGAGCCTGATGTAAATAGAATAACGGCTGCATCATGTGCATCTTGCGGTAACATCGCTTTTTGAGGCGTAATAAGATGTTTAATTACCCAACGTTTATCTTCACTGGTGATCGTATCTTTTAGATCTTCAAGATAAATCCAGTTAGCTTCTGGAGTTTGCTCAGGAATATGTAATAAATTCCCTTTTTCTAGAAACTGGCGTGATGTAAAGATGGTTTTGATTGATGCGGCTTTCATCGCATTTTGTACACCTAAACTACCTGCTGTGTAGTTTAGCATTGCCACAACACGTTGACGCATTGTTGCACCTAATAGTGCAGCGGCAGTTACTGTTGTATTTGGAAGCAATAAGCCTATACGCTCTTTAGGTTCAGTGTAGCGCTCAATCAATCGACTGATCCCTAACGTTTTTTTCAGTAATCCTTGATAAGAATCTTCTTTTAGGTTGATATCAGAAATTAGCGGGCTAAATCGACCATATTGAGACATTGCCTGTAAAAATGCTTCATACAGCGTGATATTAGGACGTGTTTGCATGATGGCTTCCATCATGATGTCACGCATGGCTTCACCCGCTAATCGGCGACGCTCAGAAGATTTTTCAGCTTTTGGCATCGGTAAATCAACAGCAGGAAGCACCTTGATGGTGATTTTAGGAAAGAATTGAGACTTTACTCGTAAGCTTTTACGTACTCGTGAAAAATAGCTGAATTCAGCCCCTTCAATTCTAACAGGAACAACTTTAGCGCCTGATTTTGCAGCAATAAAAGCAGCACCTTCATAAATTTTCATTAAACCATTTGTTACAGTGATCCTTCCTTCTGGGAAAATCACAACCGGACGACCTTTATCCACTTCTTTAACTAACTGACGCACGGCCATTGGGTTAGCGGGATCTAAAGGTACGATATCGGCATAACGACCTAACCATCTTGTCGTTTTTGCAGAAGCAACAGAGGTATAAACAGCAAATACAGGATTAATAGGCAGGAATAAACGTAATAATATACCGTCAATAAAAGAAGTGTGATTTGGTGTAATTATACATTTTTCATATTGTGAAAACTGATTAACAAGTCCTTCAATTCTTATTCTAAATAAGAATTTAAATAGTGTTTTAAAAAACGCTATCAACATCATATCCATATCTCATTTTGCTATAATTAGCCTTACTATAAATAGGATGTGATGAAAATAAAATAGATGTTCCCTTTTTTATCCTTTATATCAGACGACTTCTTAATTATTTCGCGAGTTTTGCGAGAATTGCCTCAATAATCTCATTTATAGGTAATCCCGCATCAACAATGATATCAGCACATTGCAAATATAAAGGTTCACGTTTAGCCAAAACGTCATTCATTTCTGAAACTAACGTTTTACCTGTCAAACTTGGTCTTTGTGCTTCATTTGGATCTTGGGACAAACGCTTAACTAAAGTTTCAAGAGATGCCTGTAAATAAATAATAACACCTGAAGATTTCATATAAGCACGATTTTGATCTGCTAAAATCATACCACCACCCGTTGAGATAACTTGGTTAGGCTGACTAACTTGGACTAATGCTTCTGATTCAGTTTGACGAAAAAAATCCCAACCTTTCTCTTGAACCATTGAAGATATAGTTTGTTGATATTTTTGAGTTATCCAATCATCCGTATCAATAAATCTATAATCTAAAGTGAGGGAAAGTGCTTTACCTACTGTTGTTTTTCCTGCACCTCTAGGTCCGATAAGGTAAATTGTACTATCCATAAAATGCACTATCTCCATAGTGTGTTCCCTGTTAGGGGTGTAATCAAAAATTTACATACTGTAAAGTATGAAATATCATACCTGATGTAACAAAAAAATAAAGCCACACTTTAGAAAAGTATGGCTTATTTAATCATCTTAACACTTAGCTACGAATTGTATTATCACCGTAACCAATCCATTTATAGGTCGTTAAGGCATCTAATCCCATTGGCCCTCTAGCATGTAATTTCTGTGTACTAACAGCAACCTCGGCACCTAAACCGAATTGTCCACCATCAGTAAAACGTGTACTTGCATTAACATACACAGCAGCAGAATCAACTTGACGAACAAAGCGATCAGCATTAGAGATAGATTGCGTTAAAATAGCATCAGAGTGTGCAGTACCATAACGGCGAATATGGCTAATAGCCTCAGTTAACCCACTCACAACTTCTACGTTTAAATCAAGTGATAACCATTCATCGCAATAATCAGCATCTTTCACATCAACAACAGTGGCTCCGCCTTTTTTTAACCCTTCTAATGCCTTCTCACTTGAATGCAAAGTCACCTTTTGAGCTGCCATAGCATCACTTAGCTGTGGTAAAAATAGATCTGCAATCTTTTCGTGTACTAAGAGCGTTTCTAAAGAGTTACACGCGCTTGGACGTTGTACTTTCGCATTTACGATAACTGTTAATGCTTTTCCTAAATCCGCACTTTCATCAACAAAAGTATGACAAACGCCGATACCACCAGTAATAACTGGAATGGTTGATTGTTCACGGCAAAGTTTATGCAACCCTGCACCACCTCGTGGAATAAGCATATCAATATACTCATCCATTTTTAGCATTTTAGAGACTAACTCACGATCAGGCTTATCAATCGCCTGAATAGCACCAGCAGGAATACCACATTTTTCTAATGCTTGCTGAATAACAGCAACAACCGCTTGGTTAGTATGATGGGTTTCTTTTCCACCACGAAGAATAGCCGCATTACCTGTTTTCAAACATAAAGAAGCGACATCAATTGTGACATTAGGACGAGCTTCATAAATAACACCTACAACCCCCAACGGCACACGGCGACGCTCTAACCGTAAACCGCTATCTAGCATACGGCCATCAATAACTTGACCCACAGGATCTTCTAAGCGGCACACTTGTCGTACATCATCTGCAATGGCTTTTAAACGTGCAGAATTTAGTAATAAACGATCAAGCATAGCGGCATTAATATTGGCTTCACGAGCCGCTTGCATATCTTTTTCATTTGCTGCAAGAATTGAAGCTTCTTGTTGTTCTAATAAATCAGCCATAACTAGTAATGCCTGATTTTTTTGCTCTGTTGATAGTTGAGCTAAATGCCAAGATGCCTCTCTTGCCGATTTACCCATTTGTTCTAACATCAGAAGGCTCCTTAGCTAACAATCATATCATCACGATGTACGGCAACACTGCCATACTCGTAACCTAAAATTTGACTAATTTCTTGTGAATGGTGTCCTGCAATTAGACGCAATGCATCACTATTATAGTGTGCAACACCATGAGCGAGATCTTTACCTTGTAAACTTTGAATGCGGATAACACATCCACGAGAGAAATCGCCTTTAATTTCTTTGATACCTTTTGGTAAAAGGGAGCTACCTTTTTCTTTAATTGCGTTTTCAGCTCCTTCATCAACCACTATCACACCAGCTATTGGCGCACCAAAGATCCACCGCTTACGCGCTTCTAATGGACTTTGTAAGCCATGAAATAACGTTCCAACAGGTTCATTATTGATAACTTTAGCGATAACTTCAGGTTGTACGCCTGCCGCGATGACAACATCAATACCCGCACGCCCTGCAACGGTTGCTGCTTGTAGTTTTGTTGCCATACCACCCGTACCTAAACCTGATACGCTATCACCTGCCATTTGGCGTAACTCATCATTGATATCAAAAACTTCAGGGATCAATTTAGCATCTGGATTACTACGAGGATCAGCGGTGTAAAGCCCTTCAATATCCGTTAGTAATAACAGTTTATCTGCACCGCCTAAAATAGCCGCTAATGCTGATAAATTATCGTTATCACCCACTTTAATTTCCGCGGTAGCAACAGCATCATTTTCATTGATAACGGGGATAATATGGTTATCTAACAGTGCATGTAAGGTATCGCGTGCATTTAAGAATCGTTCTCTATCTTCAATATCAGCACGCGTTAATAGCATTTGACCAATATGAATACCATAGATGGCAAATAACTGTTTCCATACTTGAATTAAAGCACTTTGCCCCACAGCAGCAAGCAACTGTTTTGAAGCAATAGTTGCAGGCAAATCAGGATAATTCAAATATTCACGCCCTGCTGCAATTGCACCTGAAGTGACAATTATAATCCGATGCCCTTTTTCGTGTTGTTTAGCACATTGGCGAACCAGCTCCACAATATGAGACTGATCCAGACGTCGTGAACCACCAGTAAGTACACTTGTCCCTAATTTAACAACCAGCGTTTGGCTGCTACTCATAACATTTACCATTCTTGTTGATTATTTAAAAAGATAATACACAGTTTTATCAGGAGAGAAGCGTTATGCCAACTGACATAACGCAAAATCTATGAAAAGTTGCCCTAACACAAAATTAGGGCTGAATGGGAAGCGGAAATTTGTTCATTTTTTCATCTGGAGTGAGTGTCATCTCTAATTCACTCACCGCGAGTTGAAGAAATTCATGAAAACGAATAAGTGTTTCATTAATTGACTCAACAACATCATTCTTACTGATGTTCTGATGGAGCCAATCACCATTTTTATCGAATAGCCCAATTTGATAACGATAAATGAGCTGTTCATTATTGCGTTCTAATTCCATCCACCAGCCCCAAAACTCTCGTTTTTCCGGCGCGACTTTTTTATTTACACAAACAGCTAAACAGTCAAAAAAGAACTGGCTCTCTTGGCATTGTTGCTCTCGGATATATGGGCCGATTTGAGCAAAACGCTTTAATAACTTACCTCGGGTAGGGTTCAAAGATGAAGTCATAAATTCAGTCTCCTTAGAAACTCTACTGTTATATAATCTAATATAATTAGCAAGTTATTGTTCAAAATTAATTATATTAATTTATCATAGATCCAATCTGCGCTTTTTTGTAACGCGAGCTCTAAACCTTCGTAAAGCGGCTTATCATTAATAGCAAGAATGTCACCATCCATAGAAGAGCGTGCAATTAATTGCGAATCCTCTTTAGGGCTCATTTCATCACCTTTCCAATAGACCCCCATCATAGGAACAGGCATACGCCGCCCAATCAGGCCTTGGTTTTTCAGGGAGTAACTGCTCAATGATAATCGAAGATTATTCTCATCAATATTCCATAACCCTAAGCGACTTGCTAACACATCAAGATACATCACAGGAATTTTTTTCTGCAATTCAGCTTGGGTAAAGAAAGCGTGGATCAAAGGGCCTAAGGCAACAACGCCTTTAATCAATTTTGGGTAGATATAAGCTAAGCGCACAGCAATATTACCGCCAAAGCGAAAGCCCATCACACCAACACGAGTATGATCAATCCAAGGTACTTCAGAAAGTTGTTTTAAAACTTCACCTTGTAATTGGCATGTATCTTCCGTTAGTTTTTGTTTTACTGAATAACCAATTGCGGGCATATCCAGTGTTAGCATTGCAATACCTTTAGGGGAAAGGTAATTACGGAAGAAGCTGACATAATCGCTTTGTAAACCGTCTAATCCGCCACAAAATAACACGGTAGGATAAGGGCCTCTACAATCTTTGGGTAAATGCAGAAAACCCGTTGTCGTCCCTTTTCCCTCTAATTTAAATGTCAGTTTTTTGACTTCAAAAGAGGAGAATTTTGTCGCATTCTCAAAAGCTTTCATCGACAAAATAACTGCTTGATCCGCTAAAAAATCACCATTAATAAAGGGATATGCAGCAATACTATAAAGATGTGCGGCTTGTAACCAACAATCTGCTGCGGCATCACCAGACTCTTCACGTAATGCTTTTTGTTGCCAGATCATCGCTTGATGTGACCATTCAAATGACCAGCCACCTTTACGATACCCAACAACAGTATCGATAAATTTTTCATCACTACGAGGTGCATCAGGCACCGCAATTCGGCTTAAGACCTCTTCTATTTCAATAGGAGAAATACCACGCCAAATCCATTGTAAACGTTGAATTGTTCGATACCAATTTAGCTGACTTGTTCCATTTAATACAGAGTTTGTCGCTATATTTGATTTTGGATGTGTGTACTGTATTAATGTTGACGTTTCTGCGTGTTTTGCACGGGGCTTAAACAGTGTTTCAGAAAGGTTTTTGTTCTCTGTCATATCGCTCTTCAAATCAGTGGATATCGTGTAAAGGGGCTTAAAAGTCTGGCTTTATCATAGCATGAAATCGACGGGAACAATGTGTATCACGACAAGCAATCGCACGAAGACATCATAAAGAGGAAGAGAAAAGAGAAAAAAGCTTAGAAACAAAAATCCCCGCCTAAGCGAGGATCTCAATTAAAACAGCAAAGCGAATGCTATCAACTTATTTTTGATCGCAAACAGGTGGAATAAAGGCAACACCCATATCCCAAGGCTGTTCAATCCATGTATTTTGCGGAATATCAACCACAAAATCATCCACTAAAGGACGCCCTTCTGGTTTTGCAAAGATAGTGACAAAATGCGCTTTTGGATACATCTCACGGATAACTTTAGCAGTACCACCAGTATCGACTAAATCGTCAACAACGATAAAGCCTTCACCATCACCTTCTGCTTTTTTTAAGATTTTGAGGTCACGCTGATGATCGTGGTCATAGCTAGAAATACAGACTGTATCCACATGACGGATACCTAATTCACGAGCAAGTAATGCAGCAGGGACTAATCCCCCACGGCTGACAGCAATAATGCCTGTCCATTGTTCGACTGGTAGTAAACGTTGCGCCAATTGACGGGCATGTATTTGCAACATATCCCACGTTACAACATATTTTTCGCTCATAATATTGTGATCCTAGCTACTGAAATTTCGAGAGAAGCTTTTTTGCGGAAAAAAAGGTTGCGCGAGATTATAGTGATTTGAGCACCTAAAAACCAGAGAAAACGTGAAAACAGGTGAGATTATCCTGATTTTTTTCTGTAATGTCTTTTTTCGATTAAAAAATGAACCATATAAAAAATGAATACAAAATAGAGATCTAATTTCTTAGATAGAGATGTGAATAGAATGACGCATTCATCAGAAGAAAGTGATATTCTCAACTATATTGGCGTATAACGCTCAGAATAATAAAGCTAACCCTTAAAAAAGCGGTAGGCTATCAATAACACAGATGCTGTTAGAGGAGATCCATCGTGTCTGAACTATCTACTCTATCCCCACAACCACTATGGGATATTTTTGCAAAAATTTGTTCGATTCCACATCCATCACATCATGAAGAAGCCTTAGCTTCCCACATTCTTTCTTGGGCAAGTGAAAAAGGACTTTTTGCAGAGCGCGATGCCGTTGGCAATATTTTAATTCGTAAACCAGCAACCAAAGGCATGGAAGATCGTAAAACGGTTGTTTTACAAGCACACTTAGATATGGTGCCACAAAAAAACAACGACACCATTCACGACTTCACTAAAGATCCAATTCAACCTTACATTGATGGAGAATGGATCAAAGCGAAAGGCACCACATTAGGTGCAGATAATGGTGTTGGTATGGCATCTGCATTAGCTGTTTTAGCTGATGACACTGTTAAACACGGCCCATTAGAAGTGCTGTTAACCATGACTGAAGAAACAGGTATGGACGGTGCTTTTGGTTTACAACCGGGTTGGTTACAAGCTGATATTCTTATCAACACAGACTCAGAAGAAGAAGGTGAAATCTACATGGGTTGTGCGGGTGGTATTGATGTTAAAACCACACTAAACCTTTCTTACGATGCAATCCCAGCAGGTCACGTTGTTAAACAACTGGTTCTAAAAGGATTAAATGGCGGCCACTCTGGTGGTGATATCCATTTAGGCTTAGGTAACGCAAATAAATTATTGGCACGTTTTTTAGCGGGTCATGCAGAAGAATTATCACTGAAATTAATTGATTTCCACGGTGGTACACTGCGTAATGCGATTCCTCGTGAAGCAAACATTGTTTTTGCAATTCCAGCGGATAAAGTCAAAGAATTAGAAGCATTAAAAGTACGCTTTGAAGAATTGCTAAAAAGCGAATTAGCGATCGCAGAGAAGAATCTAAAAGTTGAATTAATTGATACAACAACAGATAAAAAAGCGTTCACCGCAGATTGCCAATCTCGTGTCATTAACTTACTTAATGCAATGCCAAACGGCGTTATTCGTATGAGTGACGATGTTGAAGGTGTTGTTGAAACTTCACTAAACGTCGGTGTTGTTAGCATTGTTGATGATAAAGTAGAAATTCTGTGCTTAATTCGTTCTCTAATCGATAGTGGTAAAACCTATGTTGTTAGCATGCTGACAGCATTAGCAAAACTCGCTAAAGCCGATATTGAAACGAAAGGCGGTTACCCTGGTTGGAAACCAGATGCAGATTCTCCTGTTATGCATTTAGTTCGTGACACTTACCAACAACTGTTTGATAAAGTGCCAAATATCATGGTTATCCACGCAGGTCTTGAGTGTGGTCTGTTCAAAAAACCTTACCCAGATATGGATATGGTTTCTATTGGGCCAACAATCCGTGGTGCTCACTCACCAGACGAACGCGTTCACATTAAGAGCGTCGGTCAATACTGGCAATTATTAACCGCGATTTTAAAAGCAATCCCTGCTAAATAATCTCGCTTTAACGTTAATAATGAAACCCGCTTATTGGCGGGTTTTTTGTTACTGAAGTCTCTGCAAAAAAATCATTTCTCTCTCATTCTCAATGAATTTCCCTTAAATATCACAATCTATAGAATGCTAATTATTATCATTAGCATTAATGTTTAATGAGTGATATTTTCACTGCTCCGCAGTTAAAGTTAAAAATAAAAAATTCAAAGGGATCGATTGTGTCTAATAAAAATTATGCTGTTAGCGTCTTACTTGCCTTACCGCTAAGTCTGTTATCTGTTCAAATTCATGCAGCAGTTAATCAAAATACGCCTGAAAAAATAGTTGTGACAGCAACTTCATCACAAGATCCACAAGCGCCTGTTTCAGGTTTTGTGGCAACAAAAACATTATCAACAAATAAAACACCGACTGAAATTGAAAAAACACCACAATCCATTAGCGTGATCACCCGTGATCAAATGGACGCTCAAGATGTCAGCTCAGTTTCTCAGGCGTTACGTTATACACCTGGAGTTTTCACAGAATATCGTGGAAGTTCTAATCGTAATGATGAGGTTTTTATTCGTGGATACAGTTATGCACCACGCTTTCTTGATGGATTAAGTTATGGAATGGGAGCTTCATCGTCAACTGGCGCAATTGATCCATGGTTATTAGAGCGTATTGAAGTTGTTAGAGGACCTGCATCTGTTCTTTATGGCCAAGTAAACCCAGGTGGCCTTGTTGCAATGACAAGTAAAAGACCAACTGCATCCCCTATTCGTCACATTCAAGTACGTGCAGGTAATGATAAATTAGCAGAAACCGCTTTTGATTTTTCGGGTACATTGAGTGATGATAATCGAGTTCTTTATCGTCTAAATGGTATTGCTAAAACACAACATACCCAAATAAAAAATTATAAAGAAGAGCGTTTTGCGCTCGCTCCTGCCATTACCTTTTTACCGAATGAACAAACACGTTTAACATTATTAAGCTTTATTCAGCAAGAGCCTGAAGCCGGTTATCGTAATTTTTTACCCGCTTACGGTACAGTAAAAAGTACGCCAGAAGGTACTATTCCCTTTGATTTTGATGTCAATAATCCCGATTACCATAAATCATGGCGCCAGCAATATGGTATAGGTTATGAATTCGAACACGAATTTAATGACACACTAAAAATTGTACAAAATGCTCGATACAGCCATATTAATCAAAAATATAAATATCTTGTTTTTGGTTCTTTAAGAAAAGATAACCCTTATATTCTTGAGCGCCGAGCTCAACAAGAGCAGCGAGAAACAGATACTTTAGGAATAGATACTCGCTTACAAGCTGACTTTGCTACTGCAAAACTTAATCATACTGTGATTGCTGGTATTGATTATCAGTGGAGTAAAGATCAAGATAATTTACTTCGTGCAATGGGCCCCGAGTACGATCTTGATTGGCGTGATCCTAATTATCACTATCCAATTGATATGAGCTTACAAAAACCCGCAACCGATCAGCGACAAAAGCGTGATCAAATCGGGTTGTATCTACAAGATCAGATCCAATGGAAAAATTGGATCTTACTTGCAGGCTTACGCCAAGATTGGGCTCAAGTTCGGACTCATGATTTCTTAGCTAAAAGCTATGTTCAACAAGATGATCATAAGTTAACGGGTCGCGCAGGGCTTTTATATTCTTTTGATAATGGTATTTCTCCTTATATTAGTTATAGCACCTCGTTTGAACCTAATTTACAAACTCGCCGCGCACCAGGAAGTGCCCCTTTTGAGCCTAGCGAAGGTCGTCAATTAGAAGCTGGAATTAAATACCTCACACCAAATGAACAAACATTGGCAACGCTCTCTGTTTATCAATTACAGCAACGCAATGTGACCAACTACAATGCTGAAAAAGCGTATTTTGAACCAGTGGGTGAAATTAGAAGTCGTGGTGTTGAAGCACAAATTAATAGCCAATTAACTGAAAATATTTCATTTATCAGCAGTTATGCTTATACCGATACTGAAGTAAGAAAAACCATTATTGTGGGAACACAGGGAAAAGAACTCCCTAGAGTTCCTAAGCACATGGCATCATTTTGGGGTCAATATGATGAAACATCAGGGCTATTCAATGGCTCTAAAGCAGGCTTTGGCGTGCGATATGTTGGCGTATCTCAAGGTGATACCAAAAATACAGTCAGTGTGCCCGCAGTTACGCTTTATGATGCCATGATTGGCTATTCATTAGGTGAGCTATCACCTTCTTTAAAAGGTGCTGAAATTCAGCTTAATATGAATAATATTGCGAATAAACACTATGTTGCATCTTGTGCTGGTGATACTGCCTGTTTTTATGGGATCGGCAGAACAATGACAGCAACAATGAATTATCGCTGGTAAGACTATATAGATTAACTACATAAATTAACTACGTTAGCCATAGCCTGTCTGTTGATCGGCTATGATTTTTTTAATTCTTACAGTGCTAAAAGAAGTTGTCGTTCTATTTGCGGATCTTGTAAGGTGACATGAAACCCGATTAATCGCACACCTCTGCCATTTCGGCGCTCATGCCATGCTTGGTAGGCAATATTTATTAAATCGGCTTTTTCTAAAATAGGATGAGTATGCTCTTGTGTCGTTAATTGAAAATCATCAAATTTTAGTTTAACGCCTTGCCTTGCTATCCTTAAATCGGGTTTCACTTTTGTTAGTCGCCTTTCTAATTCGCTATATAATCCGTCAAGTAATGCCAAGCAATCATCCCAAGAATTAATATCTGAAGCAAAAGTACGTTCAACTCCGACTGATTTTCTAAGTCTATCAGGGTTAATTTCACGTTCATCGATGCCATGACTGCGTTCCCATAAATTTTGACCAAATTTTCCAAATACTTTTACTAAAGAAATGACATCAGTACGGCGAATATCTGCACATGTTTCTAAACCCATTTCTTGTAAGCGAGCAAATGTCACCTTACCTACCCCCGGTATTTTATTAAGCGGTAATTTTAAAATAAAATCATCGACTTGCTCAGGTGTAATAACAAATTGCCCATTTGGTTTGTTGATATCAGAAGCAATTTTTGCGAGAAATTTAATCGGTGCAATCCCTGCGGATGCAGTAAGATTTAACTCATCAAAAATTTGTTGGCGAATTTCTTGAGCGATCAACGTTGCAGAACCATGACAATGCTTACTGTCAGATACATCAAGATAAGCTTCATCGAGTGAAAGAGGTTCAATAAGGTGGGTATAACGAGAAAAAATTTGGCGGATCTTTGCTGATGTCTCTTTATAGAGAGGCATTCTGCCGGGTAAAACTTTTAAGTGAGGACATAACTTCAACGCTGTCGCCGTTGACATAGCACTACGGACGCCAAAACGACGAGCAGGATAATTCGCCGTGCAGATCACACCTCGGCTAGAAGCATTGCCTCCAACCGCAATTGGGATCTCTTTTAGTGCTGGATTATCTCGCATTTCAATCGCAGCATAAAAACAATCCATATCAACATGAATAATTTTACGCATACAATCACCTCGCCTCATTTACTGTTTAAATATACAGTAAATAAATATTAACTACAATTTTTATTCCTTCTCATCTCCCTCTATTGAGGTGTATTTCTCATAAAAATCTGAATTAGTCTGTTTATTTATAGAATTGTCACAAAGTGGTGATAGATTGTTTTAGCTCGCTGATTAATTACATTAATTTTAAATATTGTTTTGTAACCACATATAAAACAAGGAAATGTTTTTTCATGATCAAATTATTCATCGCTATTTCTCTCTTTTTTTATTCTGTAATTCTTATGGCATCTCCTAAAATTATCGCACATCGAGGTGGCACCGCTGATGCCCCTGAAAATACTGAAATTGCTATAAAAACAGCCCTTGCTAATCAAGCTGATGCAATTTGGATCACTATTCAATTATCGAAAGATAATATTCCTGTCCTTTATCGCCCTAGCGATTTAAAAAGCTTAACGAATGGGCAAGGTAGTGTGTCTGACTTTACTGCACAGCAGCTTAAACAATGGGATGCAGGCTATAAATTTGGTGAAGCACAACAATTTCCTTATCGAAATAAAGGTGTCACCATTCCAACATTGGATGAGATATTAACTCAATTCCCTACAACACAGTTTTATCTTGATTTAAAATCACCAGATGCTGATCCTGCAATCCAAGCTGAAGCATTAACCACCGTACTTCATAATCATAACGCACTGGATAGAACTCGCGTTTATTCTACAAATACTGCATTTCTTGACGCCTTATCGACTAATGTACAACGTTTTGAAAGTCGTGATATTACTCGTGATATTTTAGCCAATATCACAATGAGCCATATTTGCCTACTACCTGAAAATTTAGATATTACTCGTTGGTATGGGCTTGAGCTTCACCGCAAAGTAGAAGTTGTTGAGAAATACACATTAGGTGAAGCACGCTCAGCATCGGTTCTAAGTTGGGATAAAGACGCTATGTCTTGTTTTCGTGCTGGTGGCAATGCTCATATTGTTCTTTTTGGGATCAATACAGAGAAAGATTTTATTCAAGCCACAGAATTAGGTGCTGATGCAGTTATGGTCGATTCACCCGCAAATATGAAAGCATTTAGAAAAGAGTAAGCCCCTAACTTTTAGCTTCGCTTCTACAGAAAGAAGAAAATAAAAAAGAGTGATGTAAATATATACACCACTCTTTTTTTATTTTTATATCTTACTTAAAGAATTCTATTTTTATTAAGCAATTCTTCTCTTGCTGCATCTTTTGCCATACGTTTTTTACGTGCATCACAAGGTTCGGGGCAATCACACTCTTTTTCTATGCCCATAGCACCTAAACCGCCACAGCTACCTTGAAGGCTTTTACGTTTTACAATATAGCCTAACGCCATACCAAAGAAAGCAATCAAGAATAAGATGAAGGCAAATAGAAATATTTTTAACATAACCTTCTCTCCTTAAATTCTACTTTTTCAAGAACGGGGCGAATGCTTTACTATAACGCTCTTCAAACCCATTTTCAGTTTTCACTATCATAAAGACAGGAATATTTAGCTCGTTTGCTACTGCTAACCCTTTTTCAGGTCCTAAAACATTCAATCCTGTCGAAAGACCATCTGCGCTCATACAAGTTGGCACAATCACAGTAATAGAAACAAGGTTATGTTTAATAGGATGACCTGTGGTTGGGTCAATAGTATGAGAAAAACGGACACCATTCTCTTCAAAATAGTTACGATAATCACCAGAAGTGGCTATTGAGTTATCACCTGGTTCAATAATTAACTGAACACTCTGTTTTGTGCCGTCATTTGCTGGTTTTTCAATCGCTATACGCCAAAGCTTGTCATTACCATTCACGCCTTGGGTTCTTACTTCACCACCAATATCAACCATATAGTTAGTAATATTCTGTGAAATTAAATATTCAGCCACAGCATCAACGCCATAGCCTTTAGCAATCGAAGAGAGATCGACATAAAGCTCAGGGATCTTCTTAATTAATGTATTACCTTCAACAGCAAGGTAATCAATTCCAATCCACTGTTTACGTTTTTCTAATTCATCTTCAGAAGGTTGATGCGTAAATCGGCCTTCTGGGCCAAATCCCCATAAATTAACTAACGGTCCAACGGTCACATCTAAAGCACCATCTGTTATTTTATTAATACGGATAGCTTCACTGACTACTTTAGCTGTCGCGGGTGAAACAGGAAATGGGGTATTAATTTCACGACTTTGATTGAAACGACTGAGTTCAGAATGAGGACGATATGTTGACATTTGATCGTTAACTTCTTCAAGGATACGATCAATCTCTGTTTGTAAGACGTTTTGTGGAGGTGAATTACTGTCAGGAACATATTTAATCGAGTAATAAGTTCCCATGGTTTCACCTTCTAATACCTGCTGCTTTTCACCACATGCAGATAATAGAACTAATGCAGACAGCATCACTATCCAATTTATCATCTTTCTTTTTAACATAACTCTCTCTTCTGATCATGAGCGCCCACATAAGTGGGCGCTTGTCATTTCATTCATTTATGCTTTATCGGAAGTTAGGATCAACCCCCAAAGTCATCCAGCATAATGTTTTCATCTTCAACGCCTAAATCTTTGAGCATTTTAATAACTGCTGCATTCATCACTGGCGGTCCACACATATAGAATTCACAGTCTTCTGGTGCTGGATGATTTTTGAGGTAGTTTTCAAATAACACATTGTGAATAAATCCAGTATAGCCAGTCCAATTATCTTCAGGCAATGCATCTGAAAGCGCGACATTCCATGTGAAGTTTTCGTTCTCTCTCGCGAGCATGTCGAAATCTTCTGTGTAGAACATCTCACGAACAGAACGCGCACCATACCAGAAGCTAATTTTACGTTTAGAATGTAAGCGTTTTAATTGATCAAAAATGTGTGAGCGCATTGGTGCCATACCTGCACCACCACCAATAAAGATCATTTCAGCATCAGTTTTCTTAGCAAAGAATTCGCCAAATGGCCCTGAAATCGTCACCTTATCACCCGGTTTTAATGACCAAATATATGATGACATAATTCCTGGTGGCACATCAGGATTACGTGGCGGAGGTGTTGCAATACGCACGTTTAACATGATGATGCCATGCTCTTCTGGGTAGTTCGCCATTGAATAAGCACGTACAGTAGTTTCTTTAACATCAGAAACATAACGGAACAAATTAAATTTATCCCAATCTTCACGATACTCTTCTGGTACATCAAAATCTTCATAACGTACCGTATGAGGAGGACATTCGATTTGAATAAATCCACCTGCACGGAAAGGTACAACCTCACCTTCAGGGATTTTTAACACTAATTCTTTAATGAAAGTGGCTTTATTATCATTTGAGATAACTTCACATTCCCACTTTTTAACACCAAAGATTTCTTCCGGTAATTCTAATTTCAGGTTGTTTTTTACGTTTACCTGACACGCTAAACGACAACCTTCTTTAGCTTCACGCTTATTAATATGTGAAAGTTCTGTCGGTAAAATATCACCGCCACCTTCCAGTACTTTAACGCGGCACTGACCACAAGAGCCACCGCCACCGCAAGCTGATGAAATAAAAATACCTTCGTTTGATAGTACGTTAAGTAATTTATCACCTGCTGGTGCATCAAAACTTTTGTCTGGGTCTCCATTGACCTCAACTGAAATATCCCCTGTATTGACCAGTTTTGATTTTGCGAACAAAATCAACGCTGTTAATACCAATACAATCAGGGTAAACATCACGACACCTAGAATAATTATATCCATGAGTTCTTCTCACCCTTTATAGCTGAACACCAGAGAAGGACATGAAACCTAATGCCATCAACCCTGTGGTGACAAAAGTAACGCCTAACCCTTTCATACCTGCCGGTACATCCGCGTACTTCATTTTCTCACGGATAGAAGCCAGTAATACGATGGCTAACATCCAACCAATCCCAGAGCCGAAACCATAAACAATAGATTCACTAAAGTTATAGTCACGTTGTGCCATAAATGACACACCACCGAAAATGGCGCAGTTAACGGTAATAAGTGGCAAGAAGATCCCTAGTGCGTTATACAGCGCAGGGAAATAACGGTCTAAAATCATTTCTAGGATTTGTACCAGTGCCGCAATCACACCAATGAAAGTGATAAAGTTTAAGAAACTTAAATCAACACCTTCCATTAATGCATTATCACGTAACACATAGTTGTAAACCAAGTTATTCAACGGTACAGAAAGACCTAGAACAACGGTAACAGCGATACCTAATCCAAAAGCTGTTTTTACGTTTTTAGAAACGGCGAGGAATGTACACATCCCTAAGAAGAATGCGAGCGCCATATTCTCAATAAAAACAGCACGAACAAACAGGCTTATATAATGTTCCATGGCGATTAGTCCTCTTCAACCTGTGCAGGTTTTAATGTACGTAATCCCCAAATTAGCAAGCCAATAATAAAGAACGCACTTGGTGCTAACAGGAATAAACCGTTTGGCTGATACCAGCCACCATTTTGGACAGACTCCATCACTGTAATGCCGAATAATTTACCAGAACCAAAAAGTTCACGTAAAAAACCAACAAGGATCAAGATAACGCCGTATCCTAAGCCGTTACCAATACCATCCATAAAGCTTTCAACAGGAGGTGCTTTCATCGCATAAGCTTCAGCACGTCCCATTACAATACAGTTAGTAATGATAAGACCAACGAAAACAGAAAGTTGCTTAGAAATTTCATACGCATAAGCTTGTAGTATTTGGTCAACAACGATAACTAATGAAGCAATAATCGCCATTTGAACAATAATACGAACACTACTTGGTATGTAATTACGAATGAGTGAAATAAAGAAGCTTGAAAATGCAGTAACCAAAGTTACCGCAATTGTCATCACTAATGCAGTTTCAAGTTTTGTTGTTACAGCCAATGCAGAACACACACCTAATACCTGTAAGGCAATCGGGTTGTTATCTAACAATGGCCCAAGTAAAACTCGTTTAATTTCTTTTGTATCAGCCATTGATCTCTCCTTCACGAACTTTTTTCAGGAATGGGCCGAAACCTTTTTCACCTAACCAGAAATCGAACATATGCTGGATACCATTTGAGGTCAGTGTCGCGCCAGAAAGTCCATCAATACCATAAGGGCTATCAGTTGTACCACTACGTACTATCTTAATTGCAGGAGTACCTTGTTCGTTAATTAAGCGCTTACCCTTCCATTGTGCTTTCCATTGTGGATTGTCTACTTCACCACCTAAGCCCGGTGTTTCACCATGAGCATAATAGGTAATGCCTTTAGAAGTCACACCATCAATATCAACCGCAACGAAAGCATACATCACAGACCATAAGCCAGAACCATAAACAGGTAGAACAACTTCTGTGGTTTTGCCTTGTTCATCAAGCACAAAGTAGACTTCTGCTGTATTAGCACGACGGCGAATTTTGGCGATATCTTCTTGTGGCGATAATGCAATTGAAGTGTCATCACTGCGTAAAGCCGCACTTAAATCAAAACTGCCTTTACTATCAGTCAGTTCACCTGTCTGGAAATTAACAATTTTTGCTTTAATACGAGTGTCATACACCTTCAGTACATCTGTCGCACTCATTTTAGGTACGAGCAGACCCGCAACATCAAGAATATTACGTTGTTTATCAAGAAGTTTTTGTTCTTCTTGTTTAGACTTCAGTCCAACAGCGGCTCCTGCTACTACCACGGAACACACAAGACATAGAATAAATACAACGAGGAACGTTCTTGCGACGCTATCTTTGTTTTTCTCTTTAGCCACGAGCTTGTCTCCGCTTAATATTCGCCTGAACAACCACGTAATCAAACAGTGGTGCAAATAAGTTTGCGAATAAGATTGCCAGCATCATACCTTCTGGGTAAGCCGGATTGACGACACGAATAAGCACAGCCATTACGCCAATCAAAATACCGTAAGCCCATTTACCTTTATCGGTAAACGATGCGGATACTGGGTCTGTTGCCATAAACATCATACCGAAAGCAAAACCACCTAATACTAAGTGCCAGTGCCAAGGCATAGAGAAGAGAGGATTAGTATCTGAACCGATAAAATTAAACAGGTATGACATTGCAATCATGCCCACCATTACCCCAGCAACAATACGCCATGAAGCAATGCGAGCAAAAAGAATGACAGCTCCGCCGATTAAAATCATCAGTGTAGAAACTTCACCGATCGACCCTGGAATATATCCAAGGAAAGCATCCATCCAAGAGATTGGTTGTTGAGTGACGGTATTTAATAATGCACTTTCACCCGATACAGACCATTGCGATAATGGTGTTGCACCAGAGAAGCCATCAGCCGCAGTCCAAACCAGATCACCTGAGATTTGAGCAGGATAGGCAAAAAATAGGAATGCACGACCTGCTAATGCAGGGTTTAAGAAGTTACGCCCTGTACCACCAAAGATTTCTTTCGCGATAACAACACCAAACGTAATACCTAATGCAGCCTGCCAAAGTGGTAATGTTGGCGGTACGATCAAGGCAAATAAGATTGATGTAACAAAGAAGCCTTCGTTAATCTCATGGCCACGAATAAAGGCAAAAAGAACTTCCCAAAATCCACCAACCGCAAAAACAACAAGATAAATAGGTAAAAAGTAAGTTGCACCAAGTAGCATCTTACTTGCCCATCCAGCATCTGTTGTTAATGATGCGCCGAGAAATTCAGCGAGGCGATAGTGCCAATCTGAAGCAATAATTTGCTGTAATTCAGCACCACTATATAACTGATTAAGTGCTGGGATCGCTTGATGACCGACGTTATACATTCCCCAAAACATTGCTGGGAAAACAGCCAACCAAACTAAGATCATCATGCGTTTTAGGTCAATAGTGTCACGAACATGCCCACCATTACGCGTGACAGTACCAGGCGTATAAAATACCGTGGTAACGGCTTCATAAAGTACGTACCATTTTGCTAATTTGCCACCGGGCTCAAAATGGTGCTCTACTTTTTCAAATAAATTTTTCAAACCCATGAGTTACCCTTCCTGCTCAATTTTGGTCAATACTTGGCGCAGTGCTGGGCCATACTCATATTTGCTTGGGCAAACATAAGTACATAATCCCAAATCTTCTTCATCCAATTCCAAACAACCTAATGCTTGAGAACTGTCAGTATCACCTACAACTAAATCACGTAATAAATGCGTTGCCATAATGTCTAACGGCATCACACGCTCATAGTTACCAATTGGTACCATTGAACGTTCGCCACCATTCATTGTAGTTGTAAATGCAAAGCGTTTATTTTTTAAGAAGTGACCGATAGTTGTACGAGTGATAGAAAATTTATCGCTACCCGGCATACCCCAACCAAATAACTCTTTATCACGACCTTCACGTAATACAGAAACTTGGTTATGGAAACGACCTAAATAGTGATGAGCCTCATCAGATTTCCATCCCCATAATACAGAGCCAGAAATAATGCGGTTTTCACCATCAACTAATTGATCTTTAGTTAACTCATAGAGATCAGCCCCTAAACGAGTACGCACTAAACGAGGTGCTTTTACTTGAGGGCCAGCTAATGCAACAACACGCTCTGTATATAAAGAACCTGTTGTAAACAAATAACCAATAGCAATGACATCTTGGTAATTTAAATGCCAAACCATTTTCTTAGCACTCACAGGTTCTAAGAAATGGATATGCGTACCAACTAATCCTGCTGGATGTGGGCCTGCAAATTGGTTATAGCTAATTTGTCCATCATTTAATTTTGTAGGTGATTTTTCACCATGACAAACATAGACTTTGCCTTCGGTTAAACGAGTTAAAACAACAAGACCATCATTAAATGCCTTCTCATTTTGCTCAATAATAACCATAGGATCTGCTGCAAGTGGATTTGTATCCATTGCAGAGACAAAAATGGCGACAGGTGTTGTGCCTAAACGCGGAGTACGGCTATAAGGACGAGTCCTTAATGTAGTCCACATTCCCGAATTAACGAGGTTAGTTTCAACTTGTTCGCGGGTCAGGTCTGAGAGCGTTGAGCTATCATAGCGGTTAAAGGTGATTTCTTCGTCGCCATCAATTTCGATAACGATAGATTGGAACACACGACGCTCGCCGCGGTTAATTGCAACGACTTTACCACAAGCTGGGCTGGTGAAAATAACACCGGCATTCTTTTTATCTTCAAAAAGAATTTGCCCTTTTTTTACATGCTCACCTTCCGAAACCATCATAGAAGGACGCATACCGACATATTCTTCACCTAGCAATGCTACGCGTCGAATCGCGGGTCCGTCTTCTATCACTTGGGCAGGTGCTCCTGCAATTGGGAGGTCGAGTCCTTTTTTAATTTTAATCATAAGATTTGCACAAGTTTATCAGTTAAACCCTAAGCTACAAATTCACCCCGAAAATGTAGCGACTCTGTAATAAAAACATCTTAAGGTGTTTTTGAACCCTAAGTTATTTATCTCCGATAATTGTTAACTATTTCTCTTATTCTGCCGAACTGAATTTTATCATCTCAGCCTAAACCTGTCTGACTATTCGAGTGATTTAGCTCAAGCAAATGGGAATATTATTTTGACTGAAACGTTAATAACTCGTATAAACCGAATTAAAATATCATCTTTTTCGACGAGCGCTTAAATTTTATACAGAATATTTTGTAAAAGAAAAGAAACCATATCAGATTTTAATTTACAAATTTATTGCTTCATAGCAATCTACGATCTACTTTATCAACAAATTTTAAGCTATTTTTCTGATAAAACCATGACCAGTCACGCAAAACAACTAATCAGTTTTTTAACATTAATGTTAATTTCTTTATTTGTTAACGCTGAAAATAATTCAAGTTTTCTAATGAAACCTGTTAAAAAAAGTACAGATCAGCCTATCTATATTCAGATTTTCAAAGAAGAAAGCTTACTTGAACTTTATACGGAAAAATTAGATGGACAATTAGAAAAAGTACGTACTTACCCCATTTGTAGCTATTCTGGTGGCCTTGGACCTAAAAAGTTTCAAGGTGATTTAAAAAGCCCAGAGGGTTTTTATCAGGTTAATTTCTCACAATTAAATCCGAACAGTCGATTTTACCGAGCTATCAACCTAGGATTTCCTAATCAATATGATAAATCAAAAGGATACACTGGCGATTTTTTAATGATCCACGGGGCTTGTAAGTCGGTTGGTTGCTATGCAATGACAGATTCTGTGATGGATGAAATTTATCAGTATGCTGAATTGGCGCTACAAGGTGGTCAATCTACGATTAATATTCATATTTTTCCATTTAAAATGACCACTGAAAATATGAAGAAACATCAGTATTCAAAAGATATGGATTTCTGGCAACAGCTTATGCCAGCCTACCAATATGTTGAAGAACGCAAACAAATCCCATCTGTTACCGTTCAAAATGGGCGTTATTTCGTTAATAGCACTTTGACTTCATCTAATAGTGTAAACCCCGTCCTTAACTTATCGCAAAATAGTGAAAGCAAATGGTTACAGGATACGCACACCACGATCAAATAAGACAAACTCACCAGCGGGAATACGCTGCCAAGATTCATTTCCAGTCAATGGTAATGTTGAAATAACAGAAACCACATCATCTGATTGTGTGTGTTGTTGGAAATCGATCTCTACATCTTGATCAAGTAATTTGGCTTTGCCGAAAGGTGCTTTACGCGTGATCCAATGTAAATTAGTTGAACAATATGCCATTACAAATCGACCATCTGACAACAGCATATTAAAAACCCCTTTTTGCTTTAATTGAGAGGCTAAAACGGCGATAAAGCGAAATACAGCAGGCCAATTCACAGGGGTTCTTTTATAACGATTTTCGAGCTGATTTAAGATCCAGCAAAAAGCTTTTTCACTATCCGTCTGTCCTATGGCTCTAAAACGCCCCGTATCAAGAGATTGATAACCTTTTAGTTGACCATTATGTGCATAAGTCCAGTTTTTTCCCCATAATTCACGGGTAAAAGGATGGGTATTTTCTAAAGAGACATTACCTCGATTCGCTTGACGAATATGAGCGATCACAGCCTCTGATTTAATTGGATATTCTTGAACAAAGCGAGCGACTGGTGAAATTGCGCTAGCTTGAGGATCTTTAAATGTACGACATCCCAATCCTTCGTAGAAAGTAATTCCCCAACCATCTTTATGAGGTCCTGTCTTACCACCTCTTGGAATTAATCCACTTAGACTGAAATTAATATCTGTCGGTACATTTGCACTCATGCCTAACAACTCACACATCGCTCACTCCTTCTTGCCGATGTTTCTTGCTAGTTTATAGCAATATCAACAAATTATTTTTCCATTTCTTTTTCAATTAATTGGATCAGAATATGGATAACTTTAATATGAATTTCTTGAATACGATCAGCGTAACCGAAATGAGGTACACGAATTTCAATATCTGCTGTACCGTCCATTTTTCCGCCATCTTTACCCGTTAGCGTAATGACTTTCATGCCTTTCTCACGCGCAGCACTAATTGCTTTGATGATATTGCCTGAATTGCCTGAGGTTGAAATACCCAGCAGAACGTCACCTTCTTTACCCACAGCTTCAACATAGCGAGAAAAGATATATTCATAGCCAAAATCATTACTTACACATGAGATATGGCTTACATCTGAAATAGCAATGGCAGGATAACCAGGGCGATTTTCACGATAGCGTCCAGTTAATTCTTCTGCAAAATGCATTGCATCACAATGAGAGCCACCATTACCGCAAGATAATACTTTACCGCCTGCTTTAAAAGAATCTGCTAATAACACCGCAGCTTTTTGGATAGCTTCAATATTTCCGTCATCTTGAAGAAAGCGAGATAGCGTATCTGCTGCTTCTGTTAATTCACCACGGATAAGATCTTGGTACATAGGATTTTTACTCCAGAAAGGTAATCGAAATTTTCTGTTTCTCAGTGTAACGGATTAAATGCCATGAAAGAAGATGCCTATTATAGACAAATGCTAACTTCTCTCATTTACGAATAATTTGTGAGCTATATTGTAATTAGAATGTAAATATATTGATAAAAGTTAGTGACTAGATTAGATCTAAATAACAAACAACAGGTCTGACCTCTGATCTCTTGCTAAATACAGGAGTTTATTATGACACTACTCAGTATCGTACTTTTTATCGTTCTTATTGGCTTACTTAGTTATCGCAAATTCAGTATTGCGGTAAGTAGCCTCGCGCTTATTGCTTATACATTAGTAATGGGTGTCGCCAATATTTGGAGTTACTGGTTACTCCTTCCCGTTGCATTGGTTTTATTACCCTTTACTATTCCTTCTATTCGTAGAGCCTATATCTCAGTACCTGCACTTAAAGCATTTCAAAAAGTCATGCCTTCTATGTCTAAAACAGAACAAGAAGCTATTGATGCAGGTACAACATGGTGGGAAGGTGAGTTGTTCCGTGGTGCTCCCGACTGGAAACAACTTCATAATTACCCTAAACCACAGCTAACAGCTGAAGAGCAAGCTTTCCTTGATGGCCCAGTCGAAGAAGTTTGTCGCATGACAAATGACTTTGAAATCACTCATGAATTAGCTGATTTACCTCCTGAAATCTGGCAATACCTTAAAGATAATCGCTTCTTTGCGATGATCATTAAAAAAGAGTACGGCGGGTTAGAGTTTTCAGCCTACGCTCAATCACGCGTATTGCAAAAGCTGTCAGGAGTGTCTGGTATTTTAGCCATCACCGTTGGTGTACCTAACTCTTTAGGTCCTGGTGAGCTACTGCAACACTACGGTACTGATGAACAGAAAAAACGCTATTTACCAGGCTTAGCCAAAGGGGATGAAATTCCTTGTTTCGCCTTAACAAGCCCTGAAGCGGGTTCCGATGCAGGAGCTATTCCTGATAGTGGTGTTGTCTGTATGGGTGAATGGCAAGGCGAGCAAGTACTTGGTCTTCGTTTAACATGGAATAAACGCTATATCACTCTTGCTCCTATCGCGACCGTATTAGGATTAGCATTTAAATTACGCGATCCTGACCATCTATTAAGTAATGACGAAAACCCAGGCATTACCTGCGCGTTAATTCCAACTAATGTCAAAGGCGTTGAAATCGGTCATCGTCATTTCCCATTGAACGTACCATTTATGAATGGACCGACTCGTGGTAAAGATGTTTTTGTTCCTATCGATTACATCATTGGTGGGCCAAAAATGGCAGGTCAAGGTTGGAGAATGCTGGTGGAATGCCTCTCTGTAGGTCGAGGGATTACTCTGCCTTCAAATTCTACTGGTGGATTAAAAAGTGTGGCAATGGCAACTGGTGCTTATTCTCGTATCCGTCGTCAGTTCAAAATTCCAATTGGTAAAATGGAAGGTATTGAAGAGCCATTAGCACGTCTGGCTGGCAACGCCTATCTTTTAGATTCTGCGGCAACCTTAATTACTACGGGCATTATGCTGGGAGAAAAACCCGCCGTATTATCAGCTATCGTCAAATATCATTGTACTCACCGAGCACAACGTGGCGTTATTGATGCAATGGATATCGTGGGTGGTAAAGGGATCAGCCTTGGACCATCAAACTTTGTCGCACGTTCTTATCAAGGCTCTCCGATTGCCATCACTGTTGAAGGTGCCAATATTTTAACTCGTAGCATGATCATTTATGGTCAAGGTGCTATCCGTTGTCATCCTTATGTATTAGATGAAATTGCAGCAGCACGAGACAATAACCTACATGATTTTGACCGCGCTTTATTTGGTCATATTGGCCATGTGGCAAGTAATACCTTACGCAGTTTGTGGTTGGGTATCACTAATGGTCGATTAAGTAATTCTCCTACTAATGATGAAACCCGTCGTTATTATCAACAAATTAACCGCCTAAGTGCCAATATGGCGCTATTGTCTGATGTTTCAATGGGAGTTTTAGGTGGAAGCTTAAAACGTCGTGAGCGTATTTCAGCACGTTTAGGTGACATATTAAGTCATATCTTCCTCGCTTCTGCCGCGCTTAAGCGTTATGAAGATGAAGGTCGCCATACCGCGGATTTACCTCTCGTACATTGGAGCGTAAAAGAGTGCTTATACCAAGCTGAGAATGCAATTGATGAACTGCTACGCAATTTTCCAAGCCGTGTTATCGCAGGCACCATGCGTGCAATTATTTTCCCACTAGGTAAAGCTCAAAAATTACCATCAGATAAATTAGATAGCAAAGTAGCACAACTTATCCAACAACCGTCTGAAACTCGTGATCGCATTGGTAGAGGTCAGTACTTAACACCGAGCGAGCATAATCCACATGGTTTAATGGAAGAAGCACTACTGGATATCTTAGCTGCTGAGCCTATTTTCGACCGCATTTGCCGCCTCTATGAGAAGAAATTTAGCTTTACTCAATTAGATAAATTAGCGGATAAAGCACTGGCTGATAAACGAGTAACTCAAGAAGAAGCCGATATCTTACGTAAAGCAGAACAGAGTCGCTTACGGAGTATCAATGTTGATGAGTTTGACTTTGATGCATTGGCGGTACCTGCAAAAAAGCAGAAAGCTGACAATCTCAAAACAGATAAAGCCGCTTAAAAATATATAGGGGAAGATGTTTCCCTATAAAACACAAACACCTCATCACTAAAATAGTCATGAGGTGTTTTTTATTTTTCAATGAAAGCATATTTAATAAAAAAATGAATTAGAGATCTAATTCCAACGCTAATAACTCTTCTATTGTTTGACGACGACGAATTAATTGGGGAACGCCCTCTGTTATCAACACTTCAGGAATAAGTGGTCGGCTATTATAATTTGATGACATTGAAGCACCATAAGCGCCAGTATCATGAATAACTAAATAATCACCTACCTGTGCTTGAGGTAATAAACGAGGAACAACAGTGCCTCCCTCTTGCTGAGTAAAAACATCTCCAGATTCACACAAAGGACCAGCCACAATCGTCTCTTGTAATTCTGTCATTGGTTTTATTTGACCATGGCTATCTAAAACTGAAATTTGATGATAACTGCCATACATTGCAGGGCGCATTAAATCACTAAATCCAGCATCCACCAGCACATAATGACGACTTCCCATTGATTTAACGGCTCTCACTTGTGAAATCAATACCCCTGACTCAGCCACTAAAAAACGTCCTGGCTCGATTTCTAACTCAACAGAATGTCCTAACTGCTGTGCAATACGCTGACGAGCCTTATCCCATAAAGAAAAATAGTGATCCAAATCGACTATCGCATCACCCTCTTGATAAGGCGTTGACAATCCGCCTCCTGCCGAAATAGCCTGAATATCAACTTGAGAGGTAAGCACTTGCTCTACCATTGCATCACAGACACTAGAAAGGTGTTGATAATCAACACCAGAGCCAATATGCATATGAAAACCAACTAGCGTTAAATTGTATTGTTGGATCACGGCTAACGCTTCAGGCACATCTTCATACCAAATACCATGCTTACTGTTTTCTCCGCCTGTATTGGTTTTTTGGCTATGTCCATGACCAAATCCAGGATTAATTCTTATCCAAACCGCATGCCCTTGATTGCGTTCACCTAATTGACGAAGCATATCAATGGAGCCAGCATTAACAGGAATATCTAATTCAACAACACGCTCAATGGTTCTTTCATCAAGTAAATCAGCCGTAAAGACAATCTCACTTTTTTCTCTACCTCCTTGATAACCCGCAACTAAAGCACGTTCAATCTCTCCTAATGAAACAGAGTCAACTTTAACACCCTGTGCTTTCATTAAACGTAAGATATGAATATTGGAGCAGGCTTTTTGAGCAAAACGAACCACATCAAAAGATTTAAGCTGAGCAATACGCTGAGAAATCGTATCGCCCTGATAAATCCATAATGGCGTTCCATAAGTTTGTGCTAATTGGTATTGAGCCATAGTTATTGATGTTGTCATGTTATCTACTCATAAAAATCACGGGGGGAATAAATTCATTATTTATTAACTTACAAGGGAATAAAAATATCAAATAAGCTACACTCTATTCACTTGTGATATAGGAATAGACAATGAAAGCTCCTTTTAATTGGCGGCATATTGAAATTTTTCATGCAGTGATGACCACTCAGAATCTAACTGAAGCCGCAGAGTTACTGAAAACATCACAACCCACTGTCAGTAGAGAGTTGTCTCGTCTTGAGCATCTATTAGCATTTAAATTATTTGATAGAATAAAAGGTCGTTTACAACCCACAACTGAAGGGTTACGCTTTTTTGAGGAAGTACAGCGTTCTTATTATGGCTTAGATAGAATAATTAACGCCGCTGAAAATATTCGCCATTTTAACCAAGCAGAATTGAATATCACCTGCTTGCCCGCATTTGCTCAGTCATTATTACCTTCAATTTGCCGACAATTTCTAGATACATATCCTGATGTCAACTTAACCATTGTTCCGCAAGAATCGCCTTTATTAGAAGAATGGTTGTCGGCTCAACATTATGATTTAGGGTTAACTGAACACACTCAAACGCCAGCAGGAACGCAACAAGAAACGCTACTCACACTCAATGAAGTTGCAGTTTTGCCAAAATCACACCCATTGTGTAAAAAGCCATTGTTAAATCCTGCTGATTTTCAAAGCCAGCGTTTTATTAGCTTGTCTGCCAATGATAGCTACCGACAATTGATTGATACCGTTTTTATTAAAGATGGAATTACACGACAGCTAGTGATGGAAACGCAAAGTGCTGCCTCTATTTGTGCCATGGTGAGTGAAAATATCGGCATTTCAATTGTTAACCCGATTACCGCACTTGATTACTTAGATAAGTCTATTTGTCTTCGTCCTTTAAGCTTTTCTATCCCCTTTACCATCAGCTTAATTACTCCATCACATCGCCCATCATCACAACTTGTTTCCTATTTTATTGATGTGATGAAAGAAACATTATCAGATTACCCTAAGCAACTAACCCAAGCTTTTACCCGATAAAGCAAGCCAGTAAGGTGATGATGAAAACCACTCAACTAAGAAATCCAACAATACTCTGACAGCTGCGGGCATATTTTGCCGACTCGCTAAAACTGCATAAATCCCCATCGGCAAAGCTTGATAGTTAGCCAAAACTTGTTCTAATTCACCGCTTTCAAGATAAGGTTTGGCTGAATAATAAGGTTGTAGCGATATGCCGACTCCTTTTAACGTAGCTTGCAATAAAACAACTGATTCATTTGCACTTAAATTACCGCCAACAGGGACTGAATAACGTTCATCACCTAAATTAAATTCCCACAAGCTACGACCAAAAAATCGGTAAGTTAAACATTGATGCTGAGCAAGCTCATCTGGCGTTTGAGGTATACCTTTTTTTGCTAAGTAATCTTTATGAGCACACACCACTGAAAGACATGTCGCTAACGAGCGTGCGATTAAATTAGGCTCAAGGTGATTCGTAATACGCAATGCAATATCAATTCGTTCTTCTACCAAATTCACGGTTTGATTGGTAATTTGTAAATCAACCGCAATTAAAGGATAACGTTGCATAAACTCGCATATCGCCACTGACAAAATACTATTTGCTAATGATTGTGAACTGGTAATACGAACAAGCCCGCTGATTTGATGACGTTCTTTCGGAATATTGGCAGGAATACGTTCAGCCATTTCTAATAGCTGTAAACTCTGTTCATATACCATTTCACCTACTGATGTTAGGCTTTGTTTGCGTGTCGTTCTATGCAATAAACGCACCCCAGCCCACTCTTCCATTTCATTTAAATAACGCGTCACCATAGCTCTAGACATACCTAGATAATCAGCAGCTTTTATCATGCTTCCCTGCTTCACAATGGTTACAAACACTTCTGATGATTTTATTTTATCCATTTTATTTGCTCGATTTACGCAACAATTAATTACCTAAAATAGGGTTTTTCTCTTGTTTTATGCAACATATTATAGTCAGCAACAACATTATGGAGAAAACAAAAGATGAAAAAATTACTTCCTTTAACACTTGCAACTACCGCATTCTTCGCAACATCAGCGCTAGCAACTGATTTAACATTAGATATTTATAACCCAGAAGAAGCGAGTGTTTTTCCTGTCTCTTCTGAAATTATTTATGGCGATAAAGATGCCGTATTAATTGATGCACAATTTCAAAAAAATGATGCACAAGCGCTGGTTGATAAAATAAAAGCCTCTGGAAAAAACCTGACTTATATCTATATCAGCCACTCTGATCCTGATTTTTATTTTGGGTTAGATGTCATTACTAATGCATTTCCAAATGCCAAAGTGATTGCAACCGCACCCACAATTAAAGCCATTAATGAAACACAAGCAGGAAAACTTGCCTACTGGGGGCCTGTGCTTAAAGAAAATGCCCCTCAGAAAATTATCATTCCTGAAGTACTAAAAGGTGATAGTTTTTCTTTAGAAGGTGAAACCATTTCAGTCAAAGGCTTAGACGGACAATCTCCAGATAGAACATACCTGTATGTTCCAAAACTTAATGCAGTAATGGGTGGTGTTTTAGTTTCTGAAAATATTCATGTTTGGTTGGCTGATACTCAAACCGTGGCAGAACGCCAACATTGGGTTAGTGCATTGCAGCAAATAAAATCACTATCCCCAAAAACCGTTATTCCTGGTCACTATTTACCAAAAGCAACATATGACCTACAAGCTGTTGACTTCACAATGAATTACCTAATTGAAGCTGAGAAAAATCTTGAAAAGACAAAAAATTCAGATGAATTTATTGCAGCAATGGAAAAAAATCATCAGAATTTAGCAGATAAATCAAGCCTAGAGCTTAGTGCAAAAGTACTAAAAGGAGAGATGCAGTGGCCTCAGTAGCAAGCAATACAGGTAATACCCTAGGTACTAAAATATTGCACTATGTTTATGATCCTCTTTGTGGTTGGTGCTACGGCATTGCCCCTTTGATTGAAGCAGTAAGCAATGCATTTCCACATTCCATTAAGCTACATGGTGGTGGATTGTTTACACCCGCAAGAGTAGTAACGGGAGGTCAATCATGGAAAGAGCATGTCACGCCAATTGATGACCGTATTAGTCAATTATCTGGCCAAGTTTTTAGTCATGCGTATCGTGATTGCCTTGGTAATACGGAGATGGTATTAAATTCACTGCTACCTATTTCAGCTATTCTTGTTGCCGAAAAAATGGGAAACCGTGATGTTTATTTACTAAAAGCATTACAAGAGGCCTATTATCTTGATGGTTTAAATATCAGTGACAAAGACACACTGCTATTTATTGTGAAAAAACTTGGCTTTGATGTTGAACAATTTGCATCCTTATTATCTGACATCAGCAATAACCAAGTTCAGCAACATTTAAACCAAACACAACAATTAATGCACCAAGTTAATGGTCGTGGTTTTCCGACTTTATTTATTGAAGATAACCAAGGTTATCGCCTGATATCGATTGAAAAATATTTAGGTGATACAAAACGTTGGCAGCAATTTATAAAAGAAAATCTATAATCTTCTTTTCAGTGTGCTGATTAATTTCCGCACACTGTCTTCTTTATTTCGATTTTTACTATTTTATTTTTTGTTATAAATGCCTAACCAGAACAGATTGAAATCAACTAATTAAAGGAATTATAAGACGAAAAATAAAAACCTAATATCATTAATGTTGAAAATGAAAGACAAGAGCCAAATGCTACTTTTTTTAAAAACTCTTTCGTTGTGAGCAATACTCCGCAATACACACTTAATCCCAACAAAGAGCCGAGTAATAAAATATAAGGTAATTTTTCAAATCCACACCATGCACCTATCGCACTAAATAGTTTCACATCACCAAAACCTAAAACACATTTTTGATAGATCAAATATCCCCATAAATAGATGCCATAAAAAAGCCCTGCACCACCTAAAAAACCATAAAAAGCATGATCAAAAGGTACTAGTCCAAAGGTTGTGTAATTGCACGATAGCCCTAAAAATATTAGCCAATAAGTCAATGTATTAGGCAAAAGAAAATAATCAGCATCAAAGAAAGAGAGCATTAATAAATAAAAACTTAATACAGAAAGTATTATCAATAAAGAAAGCGAATAAATTGAAAAAAACCAATATAAACAAATAATGATATAACTTATAGCAAGTTGTTTACGACGGGTTTTAGGTAACAAAAATAATAGTAAAAAAGGCAGACAAAACTTAATAAAAACAAGAAACTCATTCAAAAAAAAGAGTAAAGGTGTTTTTATAAAACAACAACGGCTTAATGGCATAAATATCTACTCCTTAGATACCTCGTTATCTCTGTTAAACGACTGTATAAGAGTCCCCATTTAATACCGAGAATTTTCTTTATAATAACAATGAAAACATGAAATTTTGCGACAAAACACGCAATAAGATCCGCGCTATAATAACGATAAAAGCAAAGTGATAACTTGCATGCCATAATGTCATGCGTATGATGCATATCACATATTTTATTTATCACGGTTAACCATCTTTTACGTAAGGGTTTCACGTTATGCGTATTCCTCGCATTTATCATCCAGAACCACTCACAGCAGGTACTCAAACAGCATTAGATGAAGAAGCATCTAATCATGTTGGGCGTGTATTAAGAATGTCTACTGGGCAAAAACTGGCACTGTTTGATGGTTCAAATCAGGTATTTGATGCTGAAATTATCGAAAGCACAAAGAAGTCAGTCACTGTGCAAATTAATGATGGCATTGTTGATGATAAAGAATCCCCTCTCGACCTCCATTTAGGGCAAGTGCTTTCACGAGGCGAGAAAATGGAGTTTACTATTCAAAAATCAGTTGAGTTAGGTGTTAATACGATCACTCCACTGATCTCCGAACGCTGTGGTGTTAAACTTGACCCTAGCCGTTTAGAGAAAAAGCATCAGCAATGGCAAAAAATTATTATCTCGGCATGTGAGCAATGTGGCAGAAATCGCATTCCACAATTAATGCCAGTGATGTCATTAGAAGAATGGTGTGCTCAAGATGATAGTAGTTTAAAACTCAATTTACATCCTAGGGCTAACCAAAGTATTAATACCTTACCCTTACCGGTTAAAAAAGTGCGCTTATTGATTGGCCCTGAGGGTGGACTTTCTCCTGAAGAAATCGCCATGACAGCAGAGCACCATTTTACTGATATTTTATTAGGTCCTCGTGTATTAAGAACTGAAACAACAGCACTCACCGCAATCACCGCTTTGCAGGTTCGGTTCGGCGATCTGGGATAAAGGAGAAGTAATGATTAAATTAGGTATTGTGATGGACCCAATTTCATCCATCAAAATCAAAAAAGACACCAGCTTTGCCATGCTATTAGAAGCGCAACGTCGTGGCTGGGAAATTCATTATATGGAGATGAACGATCTTTACCTACACCAAGGTGAAGCACGCGCTCACACTCGTTTACTCAGCGTAGAAGAGAACCCAAAAAAATGGTTTGAATTTGGCCAAGAGCAGGATATTGCTTTAGGTGAATTAGATACTATTTTAATGCGTAAAGATCCGCCTTTTGATACCGAATTTATCTACGCAACCTATATTTTAGAACGCGCTGAAGATATGGGAACACTGATAGTCAATAAGCCACAAAGCTTACGTGACTGTAATGAAAAACTCTTTACTGCATGGTTCCCGACATTAACACCCGACACATTAGTCACTCGTGAAGCTAAGCATTTACGTGCTTTCCATGAAAAACACGGTGATGTTATTTTCAAGCCACTAGATGGTATGGGTGGTGCATCAATCTTCCGCTTGAAAAAAGATGATCCAAACGTAGGTGTTATTATTGAAACATTGACAGAACATGGTCATCGTTTCTGTATGGCACAAAATTTCCTACCTGAAATCGTTAACGGCGACAAACGTATCCTTGTTGTTGATGGCGAACCAGTGCCTTATTGCTTAGCTCGAATTCCTGCAAAAGGCGAAACACGAGGTAACTTAGCTGCTGGTGGTCGTGGAGAAGCTCGTCCATTAACAGAAAGTGATTGGGCAATTGCGCGTCAAGTTGCACCTATTCTTAAACAAAAAGGTCTTATTTTTGTCGGACTAGATGTTATTGGCGATCGTTTGACTGAGATTAACGTTACAAGCCCAACCTGTGCCCGTGAAATTGAAGCAGCTTATCCTGATATTTCTATTACAGGCATGTTAATGGATGCTATTGAAGTACGCTTAAACAAGAAAAACTAACTTTTAGACACAGAGATTAATGGGTTTAAAAGTATGAACCTAGCCCCCACATATTAATCAATAAGCGGTATACATTAAGAAATACAATGTATAAAAGGGCTAGGTTTTTTTAATAAAAATGATCAGGGAACAGTACTACTATTATGAATTTACTTAACCATTTTCTTATTGCTATGCCTTCATTAAGCGATCCGTTATTTGAACGCTCGGTCGTCTATGTTTGCGAACATAATGAAAACGGTGCGATGGGCTTAATTATTAATAAACCTATCGAAGATATCTCTGTGGAAGGTGTATTAGATCAATTGGAAATTTTTTCGACTGATAGAGACGAAGCAATTAGCTTACAAAAACCTGTGATGTCAGGAGGCCCAGTTGCAGAAGAACATGGTTTTATCTTGCATACTCCAGTTTCAGGTTTTAGTTCTAGCATCAAAATTAGTGACAGCACAATGATCACAACTTCCAAAGATGTATTAGAAACCCTAGGTACAGCAAGGCAACCAGAAAAAACATTAGTCTCTCTAGGTTATTCCAGTTGGGAACAAGGCCAATTAGAGAAAGAGATTTTAGAAAATAGCTGGCTAACAGTTGAAGCCTCACCTCAAATTATTTTTGATACCCCTATTGCTGAACGTTGGCATAAAGCCGCTGAATTAATTGGGATTAATATCCACACCATTTCACCAATAGCGGGTCACGCATAATGTCAAACAGAACGGTAATGGGCTTTGATTTCGGCACTAAAAGCATTGGTGCCGCTATTGGTCAAGAAATTACAGGAACCGCTAGACCTTTAGCCTCATTTAAAGCAAAAGATGGTATTCCTGATTGGACTCAAATCGAAAAAATCATAAAAGAGTGGCAACCTGATTTAGTGGTTGTCGGCTTACCTCTTAATATGGATGGCACCGAACAGTTAGTCACAACTCAAGCTAAAAAGTTTGCTAATCGCCTTCATGGTCGATTTGGTGTACAAATTGCGTTGCATGATGAACGCCTTAGCACCGTAGAAGCTCGCGCTCATCTTTTTGAACGTGGTGGTTACCGCTCCTTAGATAAAGGCAGTGTAGATGCAGCATCTGCCGTTATTATTCTTGAAAGCTGGTTTGAACAGCAACCCTAAAAAAATAGGTTTCACTTCGTGATCCCCACCTATTTTTACTTATAAGTTATCATTCAGCTTGAATTAAACCTTCATGTTGGCGTTGCTGCCGACTTAACATGAAGGTTTGCATACCGTATTCACAGCCTGTTTGCATTAATGTTGTCACTTGGTGGTATTTTCCTTCTCTTATAAGATGTGAAATACCCTGCGTAACCTGCATTATTTCAAATAACGCCACACGCCCACCTTCAGTTGAAGGCACTAACTCTTGTGAAATTATCGCCCTTAAACTGCACGCTAATTGTGATGAAATCCATTGCCGCTCATTACCTGTAAATACATTAGTTACGCGCTCAAGCGTTTGTGCCGCCCCTTGAGTATGCAATGTTGCCAGCACCAAATGCCCTGTTTCTGCTGCCGTTAATGCCAACTGAATACTTTGTGCATCTCTTAACTCACCCAACATAATGACATCTGGATCTTGGCGTAGAGCACTCTTTATTGCATTTGCAGTATGTTGAACATCTCGCCCTATTTCCCTTTGCTGTACAATGCTTTGCTTATTGCCATGTATAAATTCAATAGGATCTTCTAATGTCAAAATATGCTGACGTTGATATTGGTTTAAATGGTTGATCATTGCGGCTAATGTCGATGATTTTCCACTTCCTGTTGCGCCAGTCACTAAAATAAGTCCATGAGAATAATTATCTAATAATGTTGAAACCGATTTGGGTACTCGAAGTTTATCTAAAGAAGGAATTTGTGTTTCAATTATTCTTAATACTGCTGAGACACCTTTTTGTTGGCGAAATAAATTAATACGAAGTCGTTGCCCACAAGACAGTGTAAGTGCCGTATCAACCTGCCCTTCATGCTCAAAAGTTTGCTTTTGAGCATCACTCAAAAAAGGCTTGAGCCACGTTAGTAGACTATCGGAAGTGATAGGTTTACATTGATTTTGTTGATAAAGTATTCCATTGATCCGCAATCGAGGTACATCACCACAACAAAGGTGCAGATCCGAAGCGTTATGCTTTACACTATATGCAATTAAATTTTCCATTTTCATCTTATTATCTCCTGAGTTGCCATGAATACTATTAAACAGAATCTCGTCAATGTCAGGTCTCACATTGACACAGCAGCGCAGAAATGCGGCCGTTCTTCAGAAGAAATAACACTACTTGCAGTGAGTAAAACCAAACCTGTGAGTGACATCGAAAAAGCAATAGCATGTGGACAAACTGAATTTGGTGAGAACTATGTCCAAGAAGGTGTTGATAAAATCCATTATTTTGCTAATAACCACACTTTAGTGTGGCACTTTATCGGCCCTTTACAGTCAAATAAAACACGCCTTGTTGCTGAGAATTTCGATTGGTGCCATACCATTGATAGATTAAAAATCGCTCAAAGATTAAGTGACCAACGTCCTGATTCATTGCCACCATTGAATGTACTTATTCAAATAAATATCAGTGATGAAAATAGTAAATCAGGTATTAATCTGAGTGAGCTTGATGGGTTAGCAGCACAAATTTCTATTCTTTCAGGCATTAAATTACGTGGATTAATGGCTATTCCAGCACCTGAAAGCAAGTATGACAAACAAGTTGAAGTGCTAGAAAAAATGCATCTCGCATTTAAGCAATTACAATCTCAATATCCCAATATAGATACGTTATCTATGGGAATGACGAGTGATATGGAAGCAGCTATTGCTTGTGGTTCAACACTCGTTCGTATTGGTACAGCAATTTTTGGCGCAAGAGATTACGCGACTAAGTAGAAATAGAGGTTTATATGGAACATCGTAACATCGCTTTTATTGGCGCTGGAAATATGGCTCAGGCCATTATTGCAGGATTGGTTCAAGGTGGATATCCAGCACATAAGATAACCGTCAGCTCACCTTCTGCCGTTCGCCGTGAACCTTTAGAAAAAGAGTTCGGCATTCATAGTACTAATGACAATATTGATGCCGTTCAAAAAGCGGATGTTATTGTGCTGGCAGTAAAACCACAAATGATGGAAGAAGTTTGTAAGCCCTTACAAAATATCGATATGAGCAAAAAGTTAGTCCTTACTATCGCTGCTGGCATCCCTGCTACACGTTATAACGACTATTTTGCAACCCAATTACAGCTTGTTCGCATTATGCCAAATACTCCAGCACTGGTAGGTAAAGGCTTAAGTGGTATGTTTGCGCACAATTCACTTTCATCTCAAGATAAACAGTTTGCCGACGAATTAATGAAAAGTGTCGGAACAACTGTTTGGGTAGAGCAAGAATCTGCCATCAATGATATTATCGCCGTTGCTGGTAGTGCACCCGCTTATTTCTTCTTGTTTATGGAATCAATGCAACAAGAAGCTGAACGTTTGGGTTTTTCTCCTGAAGTAGCAAGAGCTATTGTGCAACAAGCCGCAAGTGGTTCTACCGCCTTAGCTGAGAAACAACATATGTTGCCTTTCTCAACTTTACGTGAGCAAGTAACATCAAAAGGTGGAACGACAGCGGCTGCACTTATGCAGTTTTATGAAGGGAAATTACCTGAAAACGTCGCTTCTGCCATGCAAGCTGCGATTAAACGTGCGCAAGAAATGGAAAAACAATTTTAATTTCATCAGGGCCAACTAATGAATTTTTTAAATTTCGTCATTCTGACTCTTCTTCAACTCTACACATCCGTACTTCTATTACGTGTTTGGATGCAATGTGTTAGAGCTGATTTTTATAATCCTTTTTCACAATTTATCGTCAAGATCACACAGCCAATTGTTCGTCCATTAAGAAGTTTTATTCCTTCTATTGGCCCTATTGATACCGCGTCAGTCTTATTAGCCTATATACTCATTCTGCTTGGTATTATTATTCCATCTTACTTGTCAGGGACATCAATTCCTTTCGCTTTAATGTTCCCTTTTGCCTTTATTGAACTGCTCACAGCAGCAGGTAAGATGATTTTCTGGTTGATTATTATCCGAGCAATCCTTAGCTGGGTAAGCCAAGGTCGTAATCCAATTGATCACCTTTTATTTCAATTAACAGAACCTTTAATGGCACCAATTCGTCGTGTAATTCCGGCAATGGGTGGCTTAGATTTCTCTGCAATGATTGTGATTCTGGTACTTTATGCCTTGAATTATCTGCGTGTAGACGTTTTACAATGGCTACTTAGCGTAACGCTTTACTAAGGATAACACTCATGCAAAAAGTCGTTCTCGCAACAGGAAATCCAGGAAAGGTCAAAGAGCTAGCCTCTTTGCTTTCTGATTTTGGTTTAGATATTGTTGCCCAAACAGAGCTAGGTGTTGATTCAGTGGAAGAAACGGGCTTAACCTTTGTTGAAAATGCGCTTATTAAAGCGCGTCATGCAGCAAAAGTGACAGGTCTTCCCGCCATTGCTGATGACTCAGGTATTTCGGTAGATGCTTTAGGTGGTGCTCCAGGTATTTACTCAGCACGCTATGCGGGTGTTGATGCAAACGATCAGCAAAATCTGGATAAATTGCTTGATGCAATGAAAGATGTACCTGCTGAAAAACGCCAAGCTCAATTTAACTGTGTATTGGTTTATATGCGCCATGAAAACGATCCAACTCCGCTGATTTTCCACGGTATATGGCATGGTGTATTAAGCACAGAAATGCACGGTGAAGGTGGATTTGGCTATGATCCTATTTTCTTTGTTCCTGAATTAAATTGTACTGCGGCGCAATTAACTAAAGAGCAAAAAAATCAGCATTCACATCGTGGTAAAGCACTTAAGTTAATGTTGGATGCCCTTAAGAATGCTTAAGTTGCCCCCATTAAGTTTGTATATTCATATTCCTTGGTGTGTACAAAAATGCCCTTATTGTGATTTCAACTCACACACCTTAAAGGGAGAAGTACCATATCAGGAATATGTGCAACATTTACTCAATGACTTAGATGCCGATCTTATTCACGTTGGCTCCCGTGAAGTCCAGACAATATTTATTGGTGGCGGTACACCTAGCTTATTAAGTGCTGAATCAATGGCTGATTTACTCTATGGAGTGAAAGAGCGTATTGCTGTTAGCCCCAATGCAGAAATTACCATGGAAGCGAATCCAGGAACCGTAGAAGCTGAACGCTTTGCTGGATTCCAACGTGCGGGTGTAAATCGTATCTCTATTGGTGTACAAAGTTTTGGCGATGACAAGCTTATCCGCTTAGGTCGAATTCATGATGCAGATGAAGCTAAAAATGCGGCTCGTTTAGCCAAAGAGTTAGGCTTACGTAGCTTTAATTTAGATTTAATGCATGGATTACCAGACCAATCATTATCTCAAGCGCTTTCGGATTTACAGCAAGCAATAGCGTTATCTCCGCCACATTTGTCTTGGTATCAATTAACCATTGAACCTAATACACAATTTGGCTCTCGCCCACCTAAATTACCTGATGACGATATGCTGTGGGATATTTTCTCACAAGGCGATAAATTACTGACAGCCGCAGGTTATCAACAATATGAAACATCAGCATATTGTAAACCGGGCTTTCAGTGTGAGCACAACTTAAACTATTGGCGTTTTGGTGATTATTTAGGTATCGGTTGTGGCGCTCATGGAAAAATAAGCTTTGAAGATGGTCGCATAATGCGAACAGTCAAAACCAAGCACCCTAAAGGTTTTATGGAAGGCCGTTATCTCGATCAGCAAAATTTTGTTGATAATGATGACCGTCCATTTGAATTTTTTATGAACCGTTTTCGCCTATTAGAAGCATTTCCAAGACAAGATTTCAGTGATTACACTGGGCTTTCTGAAGAAGTGATTCGCCATCAAATAGATGAAGCTTTGGCGTTGGGTTATATCAGTGAAACTGACTCTCACTGGCAAATAACCCCTCACGGTAAGCTATTTTTAAATTCATTACTTGAGCTATTTCTTTAATATTGCTGATTTCAAATAGCTAATTTAAAAATACCCATACTGTTATTCTGAACTGACCCCAGTTTATTCACAATATGGGTATTTTTTATTTATGATAAAACCATTTAAACGATCATAAAAGCCTTAGAATGCGCTTTCTACCGCTTCAATCTGCTTAGTTAAGCTGTCTAATCCACCGCCAGAGAGATACCAAAGATCTGCTTGCAGATAAACAATATCGCCATTTTTATAAGCAGATGTCGTTTTAATTTCATCATTTTCAAAAGTCGCTTTTTCTAATTTATCAGCACCAATCGCTTCACTACGATCCACAATGAAAATCACATCAGGGTTTGCTTTTGCGATCATTTCAGAAGTGACAACTCGACGTTTACCTTTATCTTCTTCAGCAACAGGAGGTAATTCGGCTTTCTTCACTTTAACTACATCATAAATAACACTTTGGTTATTTGGCATTAAATTGCCTGCATTATGCAGTAACACTAAAACTTTTTTATCAGACTCTGCCGCTTTTTTCTGAGCCTGCTCAATCACTGTATTCAGTTTTGTCAGTTGCTCTTGGGTTGCTTGTTGCTTATCAAACAACTCTCCCATTAATTTAATATTCGCTTCAACTGAATCAAGATAATTAGCGCTATTGGTGCCTAAGTTAACGGTTGGTGCAATTTTCGCTAAAGCCTCATAAGAAGCGCCTTGTCGACCCGTAATAATAATTAAATCAGGTTTCATTTCGGCTAATTTTTCTAAGTCAGGCGCTTTCATACCACCGACATTAGCCACATTACTTGCAATACTTCCTTTAATATAAGCGGGCGCATTACCTAACGGTAACCCCACCACTTTATCAGCTAAACCTAACTGAACTAAAGAATCATATAAACCAAAATCAAATAGAACAACTTTTGAAGGGTTCTTAGTAACCGACGTTTCACCCAACAGATGTTTAATCACCATTTTGTCATTTTGCTGACTAATAACTTGGTTAGGTTGGTATTCGATTGGCGTTTTGCTTAACGCTGAGAAACTCGTTACAGAAAGGATAGATGCGATAACTAAAGGAAGGATCTTCTTCATTAATTTTGCCCTGTTTAAGTGGAATACTCAAACAGGGTATTCTAAACAGCTCTCCCCACAAGTCAATTGAACAAGAATGATTTTCATTATTATTTTCAATTATTGTGAATCTGCCATTTGTAAAGCTTATTAATTATCTGGTTAATAACCCAATCATTAGAGAGACGGATCAGCTACTTCTTTAATGCATTAATTAATTCAACACGTTGATTTTCCATCTGTGTGATTTTGCTACAAGCTTGCTGACCAAATTGAGTAAACGCTGCTTCTTGCTGCTTCCACTCCTGATCTATGATCTTTTGGAAACCATCTAAGCTTCCTAATAATCCGCCTAAGGCTTTTTTACTGTCGCCACCTGCCGCGGCTAATAACTGTTTTTTCCCCAATTCATTAATGCTGTCTTGCAACATACCACCAAGGCTACTTTCTACGATTTCACGGCCTTTAGCTTCAACTTCTTTAATGGCTTGAGAATGGAACGTAATGTTATTCGGTTCTATGCTGACCACTCTATCCATTTGCTGATTAAGATCTTTCTCTAATCTACTTAATCTATTGAGGATATTGCTTTCTTTACCAAAAGCCTCAATCACTACTTTATCAAGCACTTTGCGAGAATCTTGCAGTTTTACCCCAGTTTCAGTTCTTAACCAAGGTACGTCTCGTCTTACTGTGGCTTGATATTTTTTTGCTAATTCTTGTTGTTGTGGTGTCAATGTGGCACTTTTTTCATTTTGAAATAATGTGCCATCAGGATAAATCACCATTAAACCATGTGAACCAGCGACTTCAACAAATTCAGAGGTTATGCGTAAATCATCTTTTGGCATTACAGCACAATCAAAACTTGGTGATGCATTTGCTGTACCCGCAACAAAAAACAGTGTGACAGCAATATTTCTTAAATTCATAACAACGCTCCTGAAAACACACCTAAAAAATTGAACGCCCGACTTTGTTTGCTAATAATTCAAGTGCTGCACAACCTGCTAATGAGTTACCTGATTTATCCAGCTCTGGTGACCAAACTGCAACCGTAAAAGCATCGGGAACGACTGCAATAATGCCACCACCCACGCCCGATTTTCCGGGAATACCAATACGAAATGCAAATTCACCTGCACCATCATACATGCCACAAGTTAACATTAACGCATTTATTTGTCGGGTTTGTCTTGGCGTAATAATCTGATTTTTATTACCCACACACATACCTTGATTAGCTAAATAGCTAAAACATCGTACTAACTCGGTGCAACTCATCTCTATGGAGCAATAGTGAAAATAAGTCTCAAGCACCGTAATAACATCATTCTCAAAATTACCAAAAGATTTCATCAGATAAGCGATTGATGCATTTCGGCTAAGATGCTCCATCTCCGATTTTGCAACCACTGAGTTATAACAAATGTCTGGAGTATCGGTAAGAAAACGGATCACTTCTAACATTCTTTGCTTAGGCGCACTAAGGCGAGACTGCAACATATCAGTGATAACAATGGCACCCGCATTAATAAAAGGGTTGCGCGGTATTCCCTTTTCCATTTCTAGCTGTATCAAGGAATTAAAAGGCAGTCCTGATGGCTCTTTTCCTACACGTTGCCAAATTTCATTTTCTTCATAACGTGTTAAAGCAAGCGTTAAGCTAAGTACTTTAGAAATAGATTGAATCGAAAAGCGCTTATCTGCCATGCCTGATTGATAGAGTTCACCATCAACCGTATAAACAGCCATAGCTAGCTGTTCTGGAGGTATTTGAGCCAATGCGGGAATATAATCCGCGACTTTTCCTTGCCCGATTAATGGGCGAATTTGTTGCAAAATATCTGACAGTAATGCGTTAGATAACGTTGTAGTCACAGTCCCTTCCCCAGACAGACAAGGGCATCCTTTTGGATGCCCTTGTAATTATTTGCTAAATGTATAATTTTCTATCAATCCCACCAAACATCAAATAGTTCAGAGGTCTGTACATCTTGCATTTTGCTTTCTTTGAGGAAGTTTTCGACTAATTGGCGATGTTCTTCTGTACATTTACCAATTTGTTGTAAGCAGATTAAGCCTTCCCAGCTCAGGTAACCACTTGCATCAAATGCCAGCCCGTTTGGCTCAATAACTTTGAGGATCAGTTCATCAACAAAGCGATCTACTTCCTCAATTGGGGTATTTTCTGGGAAAGTCCATTTAACTGAGAAACCTAATTCCTGAAATTCATCGATACGCATTTTTTTGCGTAAGCGGCGACTACGTTGTTTAGCCATTATTTTACCCTCTTAAACATAAGATCCCAGACTCCATGCCCTAAACGATGACCGCGTTTTTCAAACTTAGTCACAGGGCGTGTTTCTGGTCGTGGTACATAATCCTGAGTTTCTGACAAATTCTGATAACCCTCAACACTTGTCATCACTTCAAGCATATGTTCTGCATATGGTTCCCAATCTGTCGCCATATGAAAAACACCGTTTAACGTTAATTTTTTTAAAATTAATTCTGCAAAAGGCACTTGAACAATACGGCGTTTATTATGACGCGCTTTGTGCCATGGATCAGGGAAGAATAGCTGAACCATTTTTAAACTATTATCTGGGATCATATGATTAAGCACTTCAATCGCATCATGACACATGACTCTCAGATTACTTAATTGCTCTTCTTCAGCATTTGCAAGACAAGCCCCAACGCCCGGTGCATGTACTTCAATACCGAAATAATTATTTTCTGGTGTATTTTTTGCCATAGTCACGAGCGATGCGCCCATGCCGAAGCCAATTTCTAAAATTACAGGCGCTTCGCGTCCAAAAACCTGACTGAAGTCGATGGGTTCCGGTTGATATTCAATACCAAAGACAGGCCACTGTGTTTCTAATGCTTGCTCTTGACGAGGTGTCAAACGACCTTGTCTACGAACAAAACTACGAACGCGTCGTAAAGCACGCCCTTCTTCATTGAATTCCGGAGAAATTACATTCTTGATCATGTCTAATACTGTCAGTCGTTAGGCCAATTATTTACTTAAAATCGTTATAATGTCGCTATAGTGCAACTTAACCGACATTATCCAAAGATCACTAAGTTTAGCAAGAGTCACTCATAGAAGCATCACTCTATAAGATAAATATTAAGAGTGTTTACAGTTTATTCTCTCTGTGGTGCAATCTTACCTTAATCAGAACATGAGTTAATAAAATAAAACATGATGGAAGCTCAGCAATTTTCGCAAGTCGTGCTCAATTGGTATCACAAATATGGACGTAAAACGCTCCCTTGGCAGCAAGAAAAAACGCCTTATCACGTATGGTTATCTGAAGTAATGCTGCAACAAACTCAAGTTGCTACGGTTATTCCTTATTTTGAGCGTTTTATTGCACGTTTTCCTGATGTTAGCGCATTGGCTAAAGCACCTCTTGATGAAGTGCTTCATTTATGGACAGGACTTGGCTATTACGCAAGAGCCAGAAACCTACATAAAGCAGCACAACACATTGTAGATAAACATCAAGGGCAGTTTCCTGATACCTTTGAGGACGTTTGTGCCTTACCTGGTGTTGGACGTTCAACCGCCGGTGCTATTTTATCGTTATCACTGAAAAAACCTTATCCAATTCTTGATGGTAATGTAAAACGTGTTTTAGCACGCTGCTATGCTGTCGAAGGCTGGCCGGGTAAAAAAGAGGTTGAAAATACGTTGTGGGAGATCAGCGAAAACGTCACTCCAACTGAAGGTGTAGAGTATTTTAATCAGGCAATGATGGATTTGGGTGCAATGGTCTGCACAAGAAGTAAGCCTAAATGTGAATTATGCCCATTAAATACTGGCTGTATCGCTTATGCTCAAAATAATTGGGCGGATTATCCTGGGAAAAAACCGAAAAAAGTCATCCCAGAAAAAACAACTTATTTTCTTATTTTACAATATGATAATCTTGTTTGGTTAGATAAAAGGCCACCAGCAGGAATATGGGGCGGGTTATTTGCCTTTCCTCAATTTGAAACAAAAGCGCTTTTAGAACAGTGGCTAGCCGAGCATGGGCTCGATAATAATAAATCAGAGCAACTGATTTCATTTAGACATACTTTTAGCCACTTTCATTTAGATATTGTGCCAATTTGCGTAAAACTCTCAGCGTTTACCTCTATGATGGAGGCGCAAAAAGGACTTTGGTATAACTTACAGACACCTGCAACCGTAGGGTTAGCAGCACCTGTAGAGAATTTACTTAGACAATTAGCCTAAGCTAATCCCTGCGATATTGAGGATTTATTATGAGCAGAACTATTTTTTGTACTTTCCTTAACAAAGAAGCTGATGGACTTGATTTTCAGTTGTACCCAGGAGAAATTGGAAAGCGCATTTTCAATGAGATCTCAAAAGAAGCATGGGCTCAATGGATGACAAAACAAACCATGCTTATCAATGAGAAAAAACTTAACACCATGAATCCTGATGATCGCAAACTATTAGAACAAGAAATGGTACGATTTTTATTCGAAGGCCATGATGTTCATATTGACGGTTACACACCACCTGAAAAATAATATTCACTTTTCCAGAGCCTTTAAGGCTCTGGTATTTTATTCACCATAGCGATGCAATTGACCATGAAAAAAATCCTTCTCTTGCTGATTATCGCCCCTCTACTCATTTCATGTAGTAGCCAACCACCAAAAACATTTGAGCCTGATTACGCAAAGGATACCAATGCGTTCGATATTCTTATGGGACAATTTGCCAATAATATCGAAATGATTTGGGGTATGAAGGAAGTATTAATCGCAGGCCCTAAAGATTACGTAAAATATACCAATGCTTATAAAACACGTAGCCATATTAATTTTGAAGCAGGTACAATTACGATAGAAACTTTAGGTGATGATGCGCCTCAATTCCAATTGCATAAAGCGATAGTCACAACGTTATTAATGGGTGAAGATCCAGGTTCTATTGACCTCTACTCTGACGTTAATAATATTCCTCACAGCACTGAACCGTTTTTATCTGGGCAGGTTCTTGATAATACGGGACAACCTATACGCTGGGAATGGCGAGCCAATAAGTTTGCAGATTATCTGATTGCCAATAAATTACAAAAACGCCAATCAGGTATAAATACCATTTGGTATGTCACCATTAATCTTGTTCCTAATCACCTTGATAAACGTGCTCATAAATATTTACCGCTAGTTCAACAAGCCGCGGCTAAATATGGGGTTGAACCATCACTGATCTTGGCAATTATGCAAATTGAATCAAGTTTTAACCCATATGCCGTGAGTAGTTCTGATGCGCTAGGTTTAATGCAGATTATGCCAGCAACGGCAGGACGAGATGTATTCCGAATGCAAGGAAAATCTGGGCAACCAAGTCGTAGTTACTTATTTGATCCAGCTAATAATATCGATGCTGGTGCGGCTTATATCTCAATTCTACAAAATAGCTACCTTGGTGATATCAAAGATCCTGTTTCGCGCCGTTACGCCGTTATACAGGCTTACAACGGTGGTGCAGGTAGTGTGTTGCGGATATTCCATAACGATAAAAAACAAGCTGCTGCCATGATTAACAACTTAGAGCCAACGCAGGTGTATACCACATTACGTAATAAACACCCTGCCGACCAATCTCGTCGTTATCTTGAGAAAGTCAGTACAGCTCAACGTAACTATCGTTAGTTGATGCTTAATCAAAAAAAACAAAGCTTCCTCAATGAATTTGGGGAAGCTTTTTTTGTTATTAAGACTTAATAAACGGTTTTATCGTCATGTATTTTTTGAGTATTGCAAAAGACTTTATCTTTATTTTTACTCATCTCCCACGACAAATAGCGTTTTAATACCCAATGAGTTTAAAAAAACAGCAATCGAACGGTTTTGTGATAAATAACGTTGACGAGCAAGGCGATATCGGGTTTAATACGCCCCGTTGCCCGAATAGCTCAGTCGGTAGAGCAGGGGATTGAAAATCCCCGTGTCCTTGGTTCGATTCCGAGTTCGGGCACCATCTTTCATTTGTTCGTCAGTGAGTTAAATCACTGAGAGGGCAAAAAAGCTAAGATAAGACACAAATTTAACGTAAGTTATCTGTTGTTAAAATTAATCAAAAGCTTTGAATAAACAGTCTTGTTCATACCAAGGCTGTTTTTTTTATTTGTAACTTTTACTTTCTTTCCTAATCACTGTCAAATCTTGATACTCCTCCTGTTATTTTCATCACATCAATTCCGCTTCAAGTATATCTCGCAAGTTATCAACACTTTCATCAATGTATTCTAATGTCGATGTAATGTTGGCATGACCTAATAGCCTTTTCACAACATAAAGATTACGTTCTGGTGATTGCATCATATAAATTGCCACAATACATAGATAGTAATTCATCCATTTTTAAATATAATAAATACATAAATTAATCTAATAAGATTAACTTTAAAGTAAATTTAGCTTTAGCTAAACATGAAGTTTAATTATATAAAAAGGAAAATAATTAATGTCTAATAATATTTATTTAAGAATAAATGGAAATGTTCAGGGTAATATTTCCGCAGGATGCTCTTCATACGATTCACTTGGCAATATTAAATCTATTTTTCATAAAATATCAATATGATAAATTACTTTTTTTACCAAAAGTCAGTGAGATACAAAGGTAAAGTGCAAAAAAGAGACAGCTATAGCGAATAATATCTTTATTACCAGATCTTATAAATAATTCACCAATAAAAAATTTATCACCAAATTTAAATATAATAAGAAAACAACTTCCACATAAACCAACAACTGAAAGATAAATAAGATCTAAAAATCTATTTTTCTTACGAAGAATATAGAGTTGAATTTTATATAAAATGAAAAATAAAAAAAATGAAGATAGATAAAATAGAAAAAGCTCCAACCAGCCAAAAGGAAAAGGTGATAACACATCAAAATCATTCACTTTTATTTTTCTCTTCATATAAATCGTATGTAGAATAAATAGCCATACCCTCAAAGAAAATTTCGGACATAAGAGGCACCCTACCCATTGTTTGCCATGATGTTATAAAATCACTCTTAATATAATGAAATAACTTCCATGAATCTTCTTTAAGAACTGGTTTTAGTAGTGATGCACCAGATAAACTTAAATCAACCACATTATAAAATATATCCGCTTCATTATCACCATAACCTAAAGCTTTAGATGTTGCTCTATATCCGTTTCTTACAGATCCGCTATATTCCTCTCTAAATAATATCCATTTTCAATCATACTATTTACACCTTGAGATACCATTCCAACCTCTAAACTACTGCATAATGTTCCGACAGATCCCACACAAGAAGCTCCCCCCTCCATATATTTGCATTACTCCGCTGACAAAACCTACTTGTTTGAGTATTAATTTATTATTTTCCTCACATTCTTCTTTTTTACGTATTGTTTCAAAAAGTGCATATTGCATTACGCTTCGATTTCTTAGTAAATTATCCTGTAATTCTAACCTTTCAATTTCATCTGAGATATTATCTAATCCTGCTGATAAACTTAAGCAATAACTACTTACCTCTAACTCTGTTCTAGCAATCAGTTGTTCTATATCATTTAAGAACATCATTCTTGCAAAAGAATCACCAATATATTGATAGGCAAATTTCATTGCTATTCTTTTTAAATAACTGGATTCTCTTCTTAATGTATCTCTATATACACACTATAACTATAGTCTAGTTCATACTCCGTCATTTCTTTCACATCCTTATTTAAAATAAAAACTTAAGTAATATCTCATCCAAATTATCGGCTATTATAGTGTAATATTTAATAATTCTTATCAATAGTGAATATTTAGTTTTCTACTTAGCAGAGAGATAAAATTCCATTTAACCAAAGCAATAAAATAAATAGACTATAAATCTAAATATATAAGATAGGTTATTATTTATTTTTATAATTAGAAAATTAATTTTATATAAAGACCTCTATATATTTACATGGTCTTTATGATATTTACAGGAAAACCCAACATTCCCCTGATAATGTCATAAATATTATTTATATATAAAAAATGATATCTTTATTAATACAAAAAAGTCAGGGATATTTTTAATTATCTTTTATTATTAGTATATAAATCACAATTTAAATAACTCTTAAAACAATAAATTTACTACCAATAATAATTCTTATTTTCATTTTGAAATTAAAAATAAAATTTTAAATATACTTAACATAAAAAAGCGATCGCTTTTATAACATTTATAATACAATTTAAGTTCATTTAAGAAATACCCCTGCTATATATCTCTTTTTAATTGAAACCTACCTCACAGAATATGAAACTCACCTTAATTGTCATTGACGAAATATAGATTCAGCAGTAAATATAATAAGCAATGATTATAAAAACAGTGACCATCTTTAAAGGTGGCTTTTTTAATCCTTAAATTGTCTCATTTTTTAGACAAATAAATATTACAGAAACCACGGGAGAATTCTCTTATGACTCAACAAGATACAGCAACTCATTATTCAATTGATGATATGAAAACATTAATTGAAACAATGCAGATTTATAAAAAAGACAACAGTGGCAAAGGGATAACTCGTATTGCTTATGGCGAAGAAGATGAAGCTGCCCATCTGTACCTTGCTGGTTTAATGAAAGAAGCGGGTCTTGAAGTTTATCGTGATGGTATTGGTACACTTTACGCACGTTTACCAGGTAAAGATCGTTCACTACCCGCAGTAGGTACAGGATCTCATCTTGATACAGTCCCTCAAGGCGGTGCTTATGATGGAGCTTTAGGTGTTATTGCAGGTTTTTATGCATTAATGCAATACAAACCACAACAACTTAAACGTGACCTTGAGCTTGTTGTTTTTCGTGCGGAAGAATCTAGCCGTTTTGGCTTTTCGTGTATTGGCAGTAAGGTATTAACAGGAAAAATAGATAAAGCTCGCTGGGAACAAAATAGAGATGATGACGGCAATAACTTCTTTGAAGTTTTAAAATCTTTAGGTTATCAGCATGATAATTTGGATAGTTGTTTAGTCAAAGCTGATCGTTATAGTGCCTTTGTTGAGCTTCATATTGAACAAGGTAAACGCCTTGAGAATGACAAAAAAACTATTGGTATTGTCAATGGTATTGCGGCACCAACTCGTTTTTCAGTCACTGTTAATGGTCATGCGGATCACTCTGGTGCAACGCCTATGTATCAACGCCAAGATGCGTTAGTGGCAAGTGCAGGGATTATTACCGATATCAACCGTGCAGCATGTACTGAAGCCGTTTATGGCACTGTAGGTACAGTGGGTAAACTCAATGTTGTGCCGAACTCCATGAACGTCATTCCAGGACAAGTAAAATTTTCTGTTGATATTCGTGGTATTGATACTGAAAGTATTCAACGTGTTGTACAACGCCTAAATAATAGTGTGGAAAAAGCAGAAAAAGATTTTGGCGTCTCTATTGATGTTCAACCGATTTCTGCTGAATCGCCAGTCAAACTAGATGATTCAATTTGCCAAGTTATTGAAAGCTTATGCCAGAAACACGATATCAGCTATATGACAATGCTAAGTGGTGCTGGCCATGACTCAATGAATATGGCGTCACTTTATCCAACTGCGATGATCTTTACACCTTCAGTTGCCGGTATTAGTCATCATCCTGATGAGTTTACCGAATTTAGTGATATTGCTGTCGCTGCAGATTTATTAGCAGAAACATTAGGCACATTAGCCAATCAATAATGACTGACTATTTGTTTTAGAAGGTTAATTGCATCATCTCCCTTGGTTGCTTTTAACCATAATTTATCAAAGAGGGATTGATATTGAAATATCGCCTCAGTTGAAGAGGTTACAGTAGCAATGCCCGTGCTGACATTAGGAAATTCACCTAAACGGAACGGGCTAACGGCTAAAGAAAGAGGGACTTTGTCTTGATAAAATAATTGGAAAGTTAAAGACGGCATAGTATCTGAAATAATTGCAATATTAAGATAACTATTTTTTTGCTCTAACTTTTCAATTAAATGAAGAATTTCGTTTTTTGCTCGTTGTTTTCTTTCTTGTTGCAGTGTTTTAGTTAAATTAACCGAACCTAGCATGCCAACATAAAGAAATTTTTCAATTTGTTGCTGGCTAATAAGGTTATAAATATGGGGCGAATGTAAGGACTGATGTTTCTTACGCTCTTTTAAAATAGACAAAACTTCTTGTTGTTTTTCAGACAAAAGATTTAAAGGTGATGCCTCTGTTAGCATTTCAACCAATGTTTTGTCATAACAATCTGAAGTTAATAAGTAAGAGAAAGGTTCGAAGTGGGTATAAATATGTGAAGATTGACTTTCAAGTTGGCGCATTCGTTCAAAAAAGCCATTTGCACTTGAATAATATTCAGTATTAATACCCAACAAACTGGTTAACGAGGTATTTAATAATCTAGCAAGATTATCAAGTGTCTCAATTTTAACAATTTCGCCTTTTTCTAACCGATACACAGCAGCACGAGAAATACCCAAGCTTTCTGCTACATCTTCAGCTTTTAATGAAGAGGCTATGCGGTAAGCACGCAAGCGATAGCCAATGGCTTGATAATCTATTTTTTCTCTAGGTATGTAAGGCATATTTATAATTGGCTCCCAAATGCACAAAGTACCAGGGTAAAGTAACGGCACAATAATAAGACGTTAGTTCAGATAGTTTAAATTAAACCAAAAATAAAAAGAATCACCTTTCTCACAATGAGGTAAATAAAAAAAGTTTGCAGTAAAAAGTTAGTCTATATCAATAAACCTGTCTCCTAGCAGGTAACCTCACCAGGGTTAAAGCAGTAAAAACAAACAACAATAAAAAAACTAAAAGGCGATGTAATTGATATTACACCGCCTTTTTCATTATTTAATTAACTAAATGCTCTAATACCATAGCGCCAGCGCCCTGAGAAACGATTTCATAAGCGTGGCTTGCTGGATAAACTTCTGTTTTTATATTTGGGAAAAGTGCGAGTTTAGTTTCAATCGTTTTTTTGACGGTATCAAAAAACGTATATTTAGGTATTAATGTTCCGCCACAAACAACAATATCAGGTTGGAGCATTAAAATCGTATTTGCAATAGCAAGCCCGTAGTAATAAGCCGCTTCTTCTAATGCATCAATACACAGAGGATCTCGCATTTCTATTGCTTGAAAAATCGTGTGATAGTTAATTTCATCATCTGTACTGACAAGAGAAGTTAATAAGGAGTGCTTTCCCCGCCTTATTTGATGAATAATACTATTTTTTATGGCATCTAAAGAGCACAATGTATTTAAACAACCATAAGAGCCACATTCGCACAATAGCCCTTTTACATCAATCGTCATATGACCAAAACAATTCATCGTCGCTGAGGTATCAGTTAAAAACTGATTACCAATAATGGCACATCCTCTTACTTCGGTATCACAAGAAGTAAATAAAAATCGTTGTGTTTTTTGGCGATAATATAAACGAAATTCAGCTAAAGCAGCAAAATGCACTCCACTTCCCACTGTGACGTAAGTAGGAATTTTTTTACGTAATAACGCCTCTAATTCACTGAATTCTTCATTGAGGGATTTTGAAGCCAATTGATGTTCGACAACATGCTCAATAGAAATTCCTAACCCTAAAACTTTTTCATAGCTGATGTTATTTTTGAATAACAAGGCATCAATTTTAGGTAATAGCTTATCTGTCATCTCATATGCAGATAAGTAAGGTTCTGGCGATATTTTAATTTTATCCAACATATTAAGTTTCAGATCCATCAACACAATGGTTGAATAGACCTTACTTAATTCAATGCCAATTAAAAACACCCCTTCTGTATTAATATTATACAAAATAGGTTTTCGACCACCCGTTGATTCACCTAATTCTGCGGTTGTAATTAATTGAAGAGCATTTAACTCGTCCAGTAGTCGAGCACAAGTAGCAGGCTTCATTTGTGCCAATTCAGTGAGTGTTTCTGTTTTTATTGGACCATTTTCTGCCACTAATTTATAAAGGCTTTTAAGTTTCAATGCTTTTGAAGTCTTAGAAGACTGAAGTTCTTTTAAATTTTTCAATAGCATAGCCATTTCCTTTATTAAATTATTTAGCCACTCAAAGAAGAATATCGCTATCTTACTGTAAAAAAAGCAATAGTTCCTTAATCAAAACAAACAACATGATCTTAATCTCAAAATGAGAAAAAGTAAGTTGTTCATTTCTGTGTATCAGGCAAAGTACTCTCAAGCACAATTAAAAATGTAATGACGATTTACATAGGAGAGAGTCATGCACCAGATTTCTGAAATTAATAAAGCAAAAGAATTTGTTCAATCTAAAACCACAGAAAAACCAACTATTGGGATCATTTTAGGATCAGGTTTAGGTCCTTTTGCCGATACATTAGAAGATGCCGTACATATTCCTTATCACACCATTCCACACTTTGCAGCATCAGGAGCGGTGGGGCATGCTAATGAATTAGTGATTGGTAAAATTGCAGGAAAAACGGTTGTTGCAATGAAAGGTCGTTTTCATTACTACGAAGGTGTATCGCTCGATGAAGTCACCTTTCCTGTTCGTGTAATGAAAGCATTGGGTGTTGAAAAGCTGATTATCACTAACGCATGTGGCGCTGTAAATACAGATTTTAATCCTGGTGATCTAATGCTAATTACGGATCATATTAATCTAACGGCAAACAACCCACTGATTGGGCCAAATAACCCCGAATTAGGTGTTCGTTTTCTAGATGTGAGTGAAGTTTATAACAAAGCTATGCGCCAAATTGTTATTGATATTGCCAAAGAGCAAGACATTACCTTACGTCAAGGTGTTTATGCATGGTGGACAGGGCCAACTTATGAAACCCCAGCAGAAATTCGCATGATAAGAACATTAGGTGCCGATGCCGTAGGCATGTCAACCGTTCCAGAAGCACTTATTGCTCGCCATTCAGGTATTGATACCATTGGTATTTCATGCTTAACCAATATGGCTTGTGGCATTTTAGAACAGCCTCTTAGTCATGATGAAGTTATTGAAACCGCAGAACGTGTGAAATCTACCTTCTTAAAACTGATCAGTGAAGTGATCGCTCGCTTATAACTTTTTATCAATAAAAGAAAAAGTGGAGAATAGATAGCTGCCTATGCTCCACTAAAATCAATATCCCCAACAGTGGAGATTGTTATGGGTATAAAAATACAGCTCAAAGGCATGATGTTTATGCAATATTTTATCTGGGGAAGTTGGTTAATTACCCTAGGTGCATACATGATGCAAACATTAAACTTCACAGGGATTGAAGTTGGATTAGTTTATGGCTCTAAAGGCATTGCTGCTCTGATTATGCCTGGTTTATTAGGTATCATTGCCGATAAATTTATTCCTGCAAATCGCTTATATATTATTTGTCATCTTATTTGTGCTGTTGCTTTATTCTTTGCGGCATCAGTGACTGATCCAACAATCATGTTCTGGGTTATGTTCATTAATGCATTAGCATTTATGCCAACTATTGCGCTTTCAAATTCAATTGGTTATTTTTGCTTAAATAAACACAAGCTAGATTCTGTTGCTAATTTTCCTCCTATTCGTGTTTTCGGTACGATAGGTTTTATTATCGCCATGTGGTGTGTAAGTTTATTTAAATTAGAACTCAGCAACACTCAATTATATATTGCATCAGTAGCTTCTCTTTGTTTAGCTCTCTATTCATTTTGCTTACCTAAAATTCCAACAGCCCAGCATAAACAATCAACCTCTTGGGCATCTCGTTTGGGATTAGATGCCTTTGTTTTATTCAAAAAACCAATAATGGCAGTTTTCTTTTTATTTGCCATGCTATTAGGTGCGGTACTTCAAATTACCAATACTTTTGGTAGTCCTTTTATTCATGATTTTGCTAAAAATCCTGAATTTGCTGATAGTTTAATTGTTCAATATCCATCAATTTTATTATCAGTATCACAAATGGCTGAAGTTGCCTTTATTTTAGCAATTCCTTTTTTCCTAAAACGCTTTGGTATTAAAAAAGTCATGTTAATTAGTATGATTGCATGGACTTTACGTTTCGGATTATTTGCCTATGGTGATCCATCTCCTTGGGGATTTGTATTGCTAATGCTTTCAATGATTGTTTATGGTTGTGCATTTGATTTCTTTAATATTTCAGGCTCTATCTATATTGAAAATGAAGTTAACCCTGAAATAAGAGCCAGTGCTCAAGGGTTATTTATGACCATGGTCAATGGTGTTGGTGCATACGCAGGCTCTATTTTAAGTGGTATGGTCGTTGATCATTTTACAGTTAATGGAATGAAAAACTGGCAATCTATTTGGTTAATTTTTGCATCCTATACACTTATACTTGCTATTGTATTTATATTTGCATTTAAAGAAAATAAGGTGAGTAATTATAAAAAAGATTTTCATAATTAAATTATACATTCCCCCTTTTAAATGATAATAAACCTTTATTGGTTTATTATCATTTTTACTTTCCTCAATATAAATATGATTAAATCATCCAGCCTATTTAAAGATAATCAATTTTTAAAAGAAATTTAATATCAAGATAAATAAAATAAGCATGCTTTTACATGGAAAATATTTATAAAAAGGATATTAATATATTATGAATAATACTCATCAAAATGACCCTCTAGAAAATAGTGATATTATCAATCTAATAAAGAGTTTTAGACCTCTACGCAGATGGAAAAAACAAGATCCTAATAGTGATTTTACTGAAGTAACATATAGCTTTCCTGACTGGAGCAATTTAAGGGGTGAGGAATATAAAACTATTACAACATCAAATCAATATCAACAAGAACTTGCCGAAAAAACATTACAACTATGGGCTGACATTGCCAATATTACATTCGTTAAGAAAGAAAATAAATATGATACTAATATTAAATTTGGTGTTTATAATAATATAAATGAACTAACGAAAGATAATTCTCATTTAGTCGCTGGTGTTGCAACATTCCCATTAAATAATACAGAGCCAGATAAAAAAATAGAAAAAATCACTGATTACAGTATAGGAGGACATGTTTGGATTAATATATCTTCAACTACACGTATAAAAAAATTCAATAAACATGAAATGACACCAGAGCAAAAAAATGAAATAGATTTATTTAAAGAAAAATCAGACAATATAAAATATTATTATATAGAAACAGATACTCATATTACTTTATATAAAAACAATAATGAAAATGGTCATATAAATAATCAACCTATAATATTACAAAAAGGAAATAAAGAAACTCAAACTTATATACATGAAACTGGACACGCTCTTGGTTTACCACATACCTTTAGAGTAAATGATCATAATAATCCTGATATTGAAGAAAATAGTTTTAAATATTCTATAATGTCATACCGCCACCCAAAAACAAAAGAAGCTGATTTAGGTGGTTTTTTTCCTATGTCTCCATTATTAATCGATATATATGTCATTCAAAAATTCTATGGAGCAAATGTAACAACTCGAACCGATGATACGATTTATGGCTTTAATTCTAATACAGAAAGAGACTGTTATAGTTTAACTTCACCAGACGATATCATTATTAGTTGTATTTGGGATGCCGGTGGCTGTGATACTCTGGATTTTTCAAAATATACTGTAAATCAAAAAATAGATCTTAATCAAGGTGCCTTTTCTGATATTGGCGGGCTAAAAAGTAACATTTCTATTGCGTATGAAACAATAATTGAAAACGTAATAGGAGGTGAGGATAACGATCATATCATTGGTAATGAAGTAAATAACCACCTAATTGGCAATCATGGTAATGATATTATTTATGGATATGATGGGGATGATAAAATTTTTGGCGGTAAAGGTAGTGATGCACTTTATGGTAATGAGGGTAATGATTTCATTAATGGAGAAGATGGCTGCGATATAATTTCTGGAGGTAATGGACATAATATGCTGTTCGGAGGAAAGAATGCTGATATGTTTTTTTTCGAAATTAGCAACAAGACAAATAGCCATAATAAAATCATGGATTATAATATAAATGAAGATTTCCTTATTTTTCTAGATGAAAACAAAATAAGCCTAAATATCAAGGAACTTATATCTCAAAATTCAATTTCGCTTAATATGAGTTTTCAAGAAGAAGATAATTTAACAAAATTAGCAATAAAAACAAAAGAACAACTAGAAGTTCCAAATTTAACAATAGATATTGTTGGGAATTTTAGTTATGAAGATCTATTTTATTAATATAATTAATTACCTTAAAAAGTAGTGAACATTTTATAAGGCTTGTATTTACTCAAGCCTTATAATGAGAGAATGAAATACATTATAAAACCATGACGGAATTATATAATAACATTAAAAAACATCTCTCTAGAGAAGATAACCTGAAATTTATTTACTTAGTAAAATTATTCTGACTTAAAACACACCTCACTTCACAATTATTTAAAAACTTATTTTTCCCCTCTAGATTAATATCAATAAATAGCTATCTTTATTATCGCTGGCGTTCGCCAGATAATTAAACTATTTTCAACATGAAAATAAACCTAACCTAAACTTGATATCCGGAGGATATTATGGGTTCTTCTTTATTAAAAAAAGCAGTAGGATTATCTAATGTTTCTGACTTATTAGATAAAAGTGGAATTTTTTATAATTTCTCAGCTAAGACTCTACCTTCTTTTGATTATGATACTGCTGGAAAACATATTGCACGCGAAAATTCCACATGGAATGGGAAATATGTTATTGGACAAGCGGCAGAAGTGACATATTCATTCCCAACTTGGGCTGGTAAAAAGTTTAATGATTTTGGTGATAAAAAGCCCTATGGATTTAATTCAGCGCAAAAAGATCATGCAAGACAATCTTTAGATGCATGGTCTGATATTGCAAATATCAAATTTACTGAAGTAGCACCAGGTGCAAAATCAGATATTACTTTTGGTAATATCACTGATCCAAACGGTACATTCCAAGCTTATGCGACGTTGCCAAATACCTATAGTTATGGACGTGATCTTTCAGGACAAGCTTGGTTTAGTGATTATTATTATGCTGGTAATACAACACCTGAATTAGGTAATTACGGTCGTTTAACTATTATCCATGAAATTGGTCATGCCCTTGGTTTAATGCACCCTGGTGATTATAACGCAGGGCAAAACGTACCTGGCTATTTAAAATCTGACTACGCTGAAGATAGTCGCCAATATACTGTTATGAGTTATTGGGATGAATATGAAACAGGCGCACACTTCCAAGGTGCTTATGCCGGAGCTCCTTTACTTCATGATATTTCAGCAATGCAATATCTTTATGGCGCAAATACCACAACCAGAACAGGTGATGATGTTTACGGTTTCAACTCAAACACTGGTATTGATTATTACACGGCAACAAGCAGAAACGATAAATTAATATTCTCTGTTTGGGACAGTGCTGGTAACGATACTTTTGACTTCTCAGGATATTATCAAGATCAAGTTATTGATTTACGTGAGGGTCATTTCTCTGATGTTGGCGGACTACAGAAAAACGTTTCTATTGCACAAGGTGTGACAATAGAAAATGCAATCGGTGGCTCTGGTAATGATATTATCTACGGCAATGATGCTGATAATATTCTCATCGGCGGTGGCGGTAACGACATACTGTATGGTGGCGCTGGTCAAGATACATTATGGGGTGGTACAGGCAGCAATACCTTTGTTTATAAAGATATCACTGACTCTCTGGTATCTGCCGCTGACAAGATAATGGACTTCAAATCAGGTATTGATAAGATTGATTTATCAGCATTAATAGAAAATACCTTTAGTCATAAACTCCTTAACTTTGTTGATAATTTTACAGGTCGCGCAGGTGAAGCAACCATTAAATATGATCAATCAACAAACTCAAGTGAACTTGCTATTAATGCTTATGGTTATAGCCCTGATTTCAAAATTGACATTGTAGGATTTGTTAATTACGAAACTGACTTTATTGTTTAATTTTTCATTGGGTAGGAGAGAGATATTTCTCCTACCTTTCTTTTACCTATAAGGAGTTATTTTTATATTATCTTATTAAAAAAAAGATAGATTGAACACTCCGTATTGATAGAAGAAATGCAGTAAATAGCAATAAAACAGATAGGAATAAAATCAGGAATAACATTATGTCAGCAAGCAAAAACAATAATGAAATAACAAATATTATAAAAGAAAGAAAGAAAGTATTTCTTTCCATTGGAATATTTACAGCCTTAATAAATATTTTAATGTTAGTTCCTTCTATTTATATGTTGCAAGTTTATGATCGAGTCTTACCATCAGGTAATGAAATGACTTTATTAATGCTAACGCTCATTATGTTAGCATTATTTATTTTTATGGGAGGATTGGAATACTTAAGAAGCATTATTGTCATTAGAATGAGTAACAAACTTGATTTATCCTTAAACTCAAGAATTTATACCGCTGCATATCAAGCAAAATTAAACAAAACGCCCGGTATTAATTCCTCTTTAGCATTTAATGACTTAGTGACTATTAGGCAATTTATTACAAGCCACGCTATTTTTGCATTTTTTGATTTACCTTGGTTCCCTATTTATCTTCTTGTTATCGCATTATTTAATCCATGGTTAGGATTATTTGCATTATGTGGTGCGATCGTTTTATTTTCTTTAGCAATTCTTAATGAGTACTTGTCTCGATCATCATTAAAAAAGGCCAATGAGTTTGCTAATCAAGCTCAGGTAATACAAGGTCATCATTTTGAACATCCACAGCCTATTGAAGCAATGGGAATGCTAGGTTATTTACGTAACCAATGGCAAATTGCTCACTTTAAATATCTACAAGCACAAACTCATGCAAGTGATAATGCAGCAGGTATCAATGCAATAACAAAAGTCACCCGAATGGCACTGCAATCTTTAATGCTAGGATTAGGTGGGTGGCTAGCAATAGATAATACAATTAGCCCAGGAATGATGATCGCAGGATCAATACTATTAGGTCGCGCTTTAGCGCCAATTGAACAAGTTATTGGTGTATGGAAAAACTGGGATAGTAGTAAAGAAGCTTATAAAAGGTTAACCACACTATTAAAAACGTATCCTGAAGAAAATAAAAAAATGGCGCTGCCTGCTCCTAAAGGTGAATTAACAGTAAATATTAATCAAGCTCAATATCCTCAAACGGAACGCACACTATTAAATAATATTCATTTTTCACTAAGCCCCAGCGATGTACTTGGCATTATTGGCCCTAGTGCTTCAGGAAAATCCTCTTTAGCTAAATTTATTGTGGGCATATGGGAAGTTAAGACGGGTGCCATACGCCTTGATAATGCAGATATATATCAATGGAATAAAAGTGAAGTTGGCCAATATATTGGGTACCTTCCTCAAGAAATCGCCCTTTTCCCTGGCACGATTGCCGAAAATATTGCCCGCTTTTCTGAAATAGATCCTCAAAAAGTCACTCAAGCTGCAATGATGGCAAATGTTCATGAAATGATTTTACGTTTTCCTGATGGTTATGAAACCGTTATTGGCGCTCATGGTGAAGGATTATCAGGAGGACAACGACAACGTATTGCGTTAGCTCGCGCATTATATGGTGACCCTGCTCTAGTCGTTTTAGATGAACCCAATTCTAATTTGGATGATTTGGGCATTAAAGCTCTAATGCAGGCAATTCAAACACTTAAGCAAAATAAAAAAACCGTTATATTAATCACGCATCAAAAACAATTACTCTCAGTGACCAATAAACTCTTGGTTCTTTTCGATGGTCACACCAAATTATTTGGCTCTACAACAGCTGTTATTGCTGAGTTAAATAACTCATCAGTAATAAAGAGTACGCCAACACCAGCAACTACACCTATTACTCAAAGCAATATTTAATATTGAGAAGATTATTATGATCACAAAAAAAAATGAAATCGATATTGTTCATGGTATTTCAGATGATCCTAGAAAATTCTTAATAATAGGATGGTCAGTTATTCTTTTAGGTCTTGCTATTTTTATTTTTTGGGCTGCCATTGCTCCTTTAGATAAAGGCGTATCTGCAAAAGGAAATGTTTCAATTTCAGGTAATAAAAAGAGTGTTCAAGCTTCAGTAGAAGGTATTATCACTGACATTTTAGTGAAGAATGGTGATAGCGTAATCGAAGGCCAAACGCTTATTCAATTAAGCCCTATTCAATCGAAAGCTTTAGTCAAATCTTTATCTGATCAATATGATAATTTACTGATTACTCAACAACGCTTATATGCTCAATTAAATGAAAAAACAGAGTTTATCTTAGATCCCAATGAAAAATATTATTCTCCTTCAGAGAATTTAAATAAATTATCCCTACTGCAAAATAAACTACTTAATGAAAAGTATATTGAATTGCATAGTGAGATAAATGGCTATAAAGCTATTATTGATGGTATTTCTAATCGTTTAGTTCATTTAAAAAGATCTACATTAAATAAACAACATCAAATTGATAGCTTAAAAATTCAAATCAAAGATTTATATACTCTTGCTAATGAGGGCTATATTCCCCGTCATCGTTATCAAGAAATTGAACGTGAACTTGCTGAAAATAATAACCATCTTAATGATACATATGGACAAATAAGTACATTAGAAAAACAAAAATTGGAATATCAACAAAAAATATTGCAACGTAATGCTAATTTTTACCAATCGGCACGTACTGAACTTAACCAAGTTCAATTACAAATAAGTGAAACAGAAAAACAACTTATCATTGAAATAGATAAACTAAAAAAGATGCAAATTACTGCCCCAATTTCGGGAATAGTAATGGATTTATCTGTTTTTACCCAAGGTGGCGTTGTAAGAACAGGTCAAACATTAATGGAAGTTGTTCCTCAAGATCATCAATTAATTATTGAGGCACGTTTAGCACCTCACCTCATTGATAAAGTTACCCTTGGTCTTCCTGTTGATTTAATGTTTAGTGCATTCAATCAAAATACAACACCTAAAATTCCTGGAGAGGTAACATTAATTTCAGCAGATAGACTTATTGATGAAAGAACAACTGAACCTTATTACCAAGTATTTATTAATGTTAAAGATAATGCTCTTCTTACAGACAATAAAAATAAATTAAAGGCTGGAATGCCGGTTGATGTATTTATTAATACAGGCGATCGCTCATTACTAAATTATCTCTTCAAGCCTGTTTTAGATAGGATCCATACTTCATTAACGGAAGAATAATGATGCAAATAAAAAAACTCTCTACCATTTTATTTATATGGATGCTAAGTTTTCACGCTTTGGCGATCAATTTATCTGATCTTTATTTCTTAGCAGTAAAAAATGACCCTACGTTTAATGCTGCGATTAAAGAACAGGTTGCGGGTAAAGAGTATGAAAATATTGGATTATCTCAATTACTCCCAAGCGTACATGTAAACTATCAAAACAACCCACGAAATTGGCAACGAAAAGTTTATCCTATTAATACGAATCAAGGGGAAATGGAAAGAACAGAATATCAAAATTATCAAAGCCATTCTATCAGTGCAATTATTAGCCAACCACTCTTTGATTACACTGCATTTAGTGATTACAAATCATCGGTAATCAAAACATTATTATCAGACAGCCGTTATCAAGTAAAATTTTCCGAGCTAGTGATCAGATTAGTGGATAATTATATAGAATTGGCTTATGCACAGGATAAATTATTATTAAACCTTTCACAGCAAGAGATTTATAAAAAGCAGCTAACATCAAGTCAGCGTCTATTCGAATTAGGTGAAGGAACAAAAACAGATATTTCAGAGATCCAAACGCGATTATATTTAACTCAATCTCAATATACAGATATTCAGCTTGAATTAGATAATGCTAAAAATAAACTAAGTTCAATGATTGGCACGCCACTACCTTATGCAGAACATATAGCAAAATTAAGCAGTAATCGCTTTATATTACAACCTATCACACCCAATAATTACGAGTCATGGGAAAATGAGGTTATGCAAAGCAACCTCAATATTCAAACAGCTCGTTATGAAATGGCAATAGCAAAACAAGAAGTGGAGAAAAATAGAGGTGAATTTTTCCCGACAGTGCAACTCTATGCCTCTTATTCTAATAGTGATTCCGATAGTAATAATACTGTAAATCAAAAATATCAATCAGCGAACGTCGGTTTTTATGTCAGTTTGCCTTTATTTAATGGTGGAAAAACAACAGCTTCAATGCGTCAATCTACTGCATTGTATCAAATGAGTGCTTTTGAAAGAGATTCAATTATCCAACAAATCACGCAAGAACTACGTCATCAATACCAAATATGTACAACGAGTAATATTAAATTGAATGCTTATGAGCAGTCCGTTTCCTCTGCTAAATTACAATTAGATGCGACTCAAAAAAGTTATATTGGTGGGCAGAGGACAATGGTTGATGTTCTTAATGCTGAAGAATTATTATATCGCGCTCAACAAGATTTGATTAAAGCTAAATATGATTATATTCAGGCTTGGACATTATTACATCAATACACTAATACATTAGATATTGAAAAAATAAAATTAATTGAAGGTTATTTTCAATAGAGTTGTTAAATCGTTTAATAAGAGATATGAATATAATTATAAAAGTCCTAGATCATGGAATAGATATAGGACTTTTAGTTATAAGCAATAGTTAATCACTTATTTTAGCTAGCGGGTATCATCACTTCTTTTTAGTACCGTACAACGTTAATACACGGTGAGTAAGAGCAATTGATGCTAGACCGATAAAACATTCAGCTAGGAAAATCAGCATAAATTACCCCCATTCATAAGTACATTTTGTTTGGGCGGGGGTTCTGATAAAGTAAAGTGACTTGTCATATAGTGCTTAGCTAACTCCGATTTAATGGACACATTTTAAACCTACCATTAAAACTAAAAAGAGCAAAATATATTTCTCAACAAAATCCATTTTTGGGCTTTGATCACATAAAAACAACACAAAAAATCAAATTTATGTCATTTTAAAAGCCGAAGTTAAATTTATTTGCTCTTTTATAACCGTCTTTTGAAAAAAATAAATAATCTTTAAAATCAGTTAATTAAAGAAAACAAATGTTAAATCACCCTGTTTTTCTACAATAGGTTTTACCTTTAACTGGCTTATAACAGATAATATTTCTTTTCGCTCTGGTCGGACTAAAACAATCGCAAGCCCTTGATAGTTATTCTCTTCAATTAAGTTAACTAACTGCTTAAGATCATAATATTTATTTTGCACATCAGGATATGCCAGACCATAAGCAAGCTCCCCTTTCGTCTCTGTTAAACGAATATCAGTGCGTTTTAACCTCCATGCTAAAGACGTTCCGATCCCAACTTCATCAGTTAAAATATAAGGCTTATCTGCTAGTTCACTATAATAGTGATTAATTGCCTTTTCAGGGGTGCTTTTGCTTTCTACTTTATGAGGAATAGCATACCCAATTGCTAGACTTAATCCTATCGAGCAAAATAAAGTCAGTAAGCGTGTGGGTTTAAAGAAAGAAGCAATCCCTATCACACTCCAAAATAAGAAGCCCACAATACCCAGCAACGCTTTATATTGCTCATTTGTTTCATATAACATAAATCGTGTAGAGAGAAGCGAATAAACAATAATAGAGACGCCTACAAGCCCAAAAACAGTATTTATGATCGCATTAATATTATGAATTTTTTCATTTTGTTTATTTTTTAGCTCTTCCATATAATGTGCAATCAAGATAGAAAGTGGCACAAAACAAGGCAGCATATAGGTTAATAACTTACCGCTGGAGGCAGAAAAGAAAGCAAAAAACAGGAATAACCAAAACGAAAAATAAAGAGTTCCTTTCTTCAAGAAAATAGCTGATTTAATAGCCCCAAATAAGAATCCTAACCAAGGCAAAATACCCAAAATTACAATAGGTAAATAAAACCACATAGGTTGTGATCTTGCTGATCCCTTTTCAACAAAACGTTGAACATGCTCGACCCAAAAGAAGTAGTGCCAATAATCAGGTGCCTGAAGTGCAACTGAAATCACCCATGGACCAGCAATAATAACCATAGAGATAAGCGCTATTGGTGTATAACAAAGGACTTCTTTAAAACGAGATAAGCTAATTGCGGTCACAAAAAAAACTAATGCAGGTAATACAACAGCAATAAAACCTTTGGTTAGAAAACCTAATCCACAGAAAATACCAACGAGAATATAAGCTTTAATTCTACTCTTTCTATTAGTTGCATGTAATCCAGATAAAAAATAATACATTGTTGCCGTGACAAACATTGTCACGATAGGATCAAGAATATTGTAAGTACCAATAGCTAACACAAGAAACGAGGATAAAAAAACCACCAGTGCATTAAACGCCAAAGTACGGTTATGCCAAACTAGCATAGCAGCACGATAAACAAATAAGCCGGTTAATAAAGTTGAAGTTACAACGACAATACGAACAGAAAAATTACCGCCGCCAAATAACCATTGTGCAATACTGTTTAGCCAATACCCCAATACTGGCTTTTCAAAATAACGAATATCCAGCATATAAGGTACAGACCAATTACCTGATGCAAGCATTTCTCGACTAATTTCAGCATAACGGATCTCATCTGGTTGCCAGAGCAGTCGCGTTTCGAGAGGAATTAAATAAGTTAAAAATATAAAAATAAAAAGTAGAAACCATTCATATCTTTCTACAAAATCAACACGCATATATTCCTCGTTAAAATAAAACAATATCACCTTATACGAACTATTCACTTAGAATAGCTATCCTATAAAAGATTCAATTATTATTTATTAAATTATAATTAATTAACACATTGTTTTATTTTCAACCAACGACAAAGATACCCAAAAAAACAGCATTATCAATACTAATCAATAAGATATTGATAAAATTTAGTTAGTAATTAAAATAACGACACGTTAATTTTTTATTAATCTTTTTTTTAATAACAGCAAGTTTTTTATCAAAAATCTACCTAAATAGTATTAAATTAAAAAATGGAGGATAAAAAATTATACATAAACAGAAAATAAACAAAATATATAAATAAAAAAACCAGAAGGAACTTATTCTGGTTTTTGATTACTTTGTTTAATTATATGATGATAAAAATCTTATTTACTAAACTCTTTAAAAGCGCCCATGGTGTTGGATGCATACATAACTGAAGGGCCGCCCCCCATATAAATAGCAACGCCTAATGCTTCAGCGAGTTCTTGTTCTGTTGTGCCAAGCTCCACAAGTGTTTTTGTATGAAATCCAATACAACCATCACAACGATTTGCGACAGCAATTGCAATGGCGATCAGTTCTTTTGTTTTTGCGTCTAAAGCACCGTCTTTACCACCCGCTTTTGTTGTACTCATAAAAGCTTTCATCACTTCTGGAATATTTTGCGACAATGCCCCCATGTTACCTGCAATGTCTGTTACTATTTCTTTGTACTTGCTCATTTTTGATCCCTTAATAATATATTTATTTATATAATATAAAAATATATTATCAAACCATATAATATAAGCAAGGGAATTTAATTTGATGTGATCTTTTTTATCATGATAGTTACCAAAGAAGAGGTTTAAAGTGTCTATTTTAGATGAGTGGGCTGAACGCCATATCGAAAAAGCGTTACAAAAAGGAGAACTTTCATCACTTAAAGGTGAAGGAAAACCGCTGATCCTTGATGATAATAGCCATGTTCCAGAGTCACTTAGAGCAAGCTATCACTTATTAAAAAATGCAGGTTTTTTACCACCTGAAATGCAAGATAGAAAAGAAGCCTTATCTCTAGCTGAAATCTTAAGCACATTAAATGAAACAGAAATAGAGAATGGAACACTGCAAAAACGTTTGGCATTACTTGAGTTGAAATTGCAGCAGGCTGGTTTAGATACTCAATTTTTACATGCGGACTATGCTACACAACTGACAGAAAAATTGACAAATCATAAAAAAGAAACCGAACAAAAATAATGAAATATCAACATAGAAAAAGCCTATACATCCCTGTATAAGCTTCTTTCATTTATCGCAGAGAATTAACCTGCTGTTGGAGAATAATACGTTGGTGAGCCAGGCCCTACTGGTAAGTTGAATACAAATACCCATAAGTAGAATAATAATGACCAACCAATTAAGAAAATAACGGAATATGGCAACATCATAGAGATCATCGTACCAATACCAGTGTCTTTCTTATATTTTGTTGCAACTGCTAATATCAAACCAAAATAACTCATCATTGGTGTAATGATATTAGTAACAGAATCTCCTATTCGATATGCTGCTTGGATTGTCTCAGGCGCATAACCTGCAAGCATTAACATGGGTACAAAGATAGGCGCGGTTACAGCCCATTGAGCCGAAGCCGAGCCAATCATTAAGTTAATAAAAGCACAGATTAAAATAAAACCTAAGAACAGTAATCCACTTGGCATATCAATGCTATTAAGTAATGCTGCACCTTTGACAGCAATAACCTGACCGATGTTTGTCCAACCAAAAAACGCAACAAACTGAGCCGCAAAGAAAATAATGACCAGATAAAGCCCCAATGTGCTCATCGAATTCGCCATAGCATCAACGATATCTTTATCTGTACGCATTGTCTTAGCAACCCATCCGTAAACAATACCCGGAATTGCAAAGAATAAAAAAATAAAGACAACAATAGATTTTAAGAAAGGAGAATTACCAATTAGCCCTGTTTCTTGGTTTCTCAATATGCCATTTTCAGGAACAACCGTTAGCGCCAAAATCACGCCCATAACAATAAAGGTTCCTGTTGCAGCCCATAATGCTTTCTTTTCTAGTGGCGTAACTTCAGCAGCATTCCTTAAATCATTTTCTTCATCATCAAGTTCATTACCGTTATAAGGCCCTAGTTGAGGCTCAACAATTTTTTCTGTAATGAAGTAACCTAAGAAAGTAATAAGGAATGTACTGACAAACATAAAGTACCAGTTTGCTTCAGCACCAACGATATAAGTTGGATCTATAATGCGCGCGGCTTGCTGCGTAATACCCGATAATAACGGATCTATCGTCCCTAAGAGTAAGTTAGCAGAATAACCACCAGAAACCCCTGCAAATGCAGCCGCTAAACCAGCAAGAGGATGCCGTCCTAACGAATGAAAGATAATCGCTGATAACGGTATCAATACCACATAACCCAATTCAGCCGCAGTATTTGACATAATACCAGCGAAAACAATCGCCAATGTGGTCATCTTGCGAGGGGCTTTCATTACCACTAAACGCATAACCGCAGATAATAAACCTGCTCGTTCAGCAATACCGACACCTAATAACGCCACCAGCACCGTACCTAAAGGCGCAAATCCAGTAAAGTTTGTGACAATATTTGCCAATATACGGCGAATACCATCAGCATCTAATAAGCTGATAATGTGAATATAGCCATCTTCTGCGCGTCCTTTGGCGCCTTCTGGTCGGGGATCTTGTACCGTAACACCGAAGTATTCACCAACTGCCGAAGAGACAAGTAAAATAGCAATTAAAATAATAAATAAAATAACGGGATGGGGTAGCGCATTTCCTAGCCATTCCACTGTGCGTAGAAAGCGACTGCCTCCCTGTTTTTTTGTTTGCATCATTTATCCTTTTTATAAAAAAACAGAAAATGCACAGTACACAACCCTTTTTATTATGACTATCTGTTAATCCTATTTACAAATGCTTTATTTAAGATAAACATCAGAATAAAGTTATCAAATAAAATATTTTTTACCTTAATAAACAATAAAATAAAAATAAATCACACAATTACAAATCACTTACATTAAAATTAATTTATAATATCTAAAATTAAAAAATGTGCATAAGGTAACATTTTTAACAATATTTTGATTAATTATTAACCTTTAGTAGTTAAAGATCTGCTGAAATAATGGGGAGAATCGAATCAATACTCTGATAAACCTGATAGTAACGGACGAAATTACTATAAAGAGGAAATTAGTGACGAATAAAAACACAAAATAGGTTAAAAATTAGTTTATTTGTAACACAAAAGATAATAAACCAACCATCATTTAAACAGTAATAAAATAAAAAAATCGACAATAAATAATTATTATGGATAAAAAAAGAAGGCAAGATTTCTCCTGCCTCCTTCTGTATAACTTAAACCCAGTGTTAAAAATATCTGTAATTAGAAAATAAAATCGGGTGTCGATTCCGCCATAAAATATGTAGATTTGCGGATATTTTTATCTTCCGTTTCAGCTTCAACATGAAAACAATCTTCAAAGAACCAGTATATTGGAGTTTTTAAATAAACAGCTAATGTCACAAGGTAACTTAGGTCTATTTTATTTAACCCTCTTTCATAACGTGAGAACTGTTGTTGGCTAATTCCCAACTTATCAGCAATGTGCGCGCCAGTATAACCAAGCTCTTTGCGTTTTTTCTGTATTCTTTGACCAACTAGCTCATTCACATTGATGTTTATAAGATCATAATCCATCATCGCGTTTTCCAACTTCGTTTATATTAAGGCATTGCCAAAATTAATGTACCTACCCCAGAAAATGAACCAGGAGCAACTCGACCATAAGGACGTAATACAGAGCTAACAACTACAGGTGTTGCTCTCCCTGCAGGTACAAAAATTGTCTCACCATTTTCACCTGGTTTATTGTTAAGATATAAATCCGCATAGAGGCTACCGTCTGGACGTAATCTGACATTTGGACCATCTAGAGATGATGCATAAATAACAACAGATAAATCTTTATTGCATGTCACGCGAATTGTTTGTGATCGTTTATTCTGTGTTGAGTCACCTAGTCTATCTTCATCAATATCGCCATAACTAAGGTTGACTGAACCATCAATTATCTCACAAGCCCCAGCAGGAGGTGGTGCAATACCGCACATTGATCCTGGAAGTAGTAATTTTGTCGTTCCGGTTTCATAAAATAAACCAACACACTCTTGAATTTCACTATTAGGCACCCCTGAGTGGTGAGCTACAGTAGGTGACGTAGGAAAACTTTGCACTCGCATAACAGCATCACGCAATTCCGCCATAGTGCGATATTTTTGCGCCCCTGTTAAAACTGTTCTTGTCGCTGCCCCACCTTGTCCTGATGCATTATGTCGATGATTAATCGTAATTTTACAAGATGCGCCACCATAACAAGGATTCAAGGTCATCGTTGTTTCAGGATCCCAACGTTGAATAATGAAAGTATAATTTGCAGAAGAAGGAGAAAGAACTTTGGATTCAGTAATATAAGAAAAAATAGAAGCCATTGATGACGCAGAAAAGAGCATCATCACACTAAATAGACATAATACTGATAATCGTTTTGGGGTAAACATATTAACCTCAATCTTAATAATTAATCATAATTCAGGTGGAATGTGGCTATAGCACTAAAACGACCTCGTTTTATTGATTCATTAGCAATAGCATTAGGCTCGGCTTGTATAAAAGCTCGGAACCTTAAAATAGAATCTCCTGAATTTAAGGCAATATTGCTTGTTTCCTGATTAATCCGCAGTGGGCTGCCATCAGAGTTTTCTAACCCAATGGCAATACCTTCAGCTTGACTTCCTGTACTTAATGCAAGAAAACCTTGCCCAACCATTGCCTGATTTTCAGTACCACTAAATGTCACTCTCACCTTTTTATTAATAGAAAGGTCACATTCTGATAAATGAATTTGAAAATTTTGGCTATTTGTTCTACCTGCGCCAATATAAAACGTTTTATCAGGCACATTACCAAATTCTAGAGAAATGGTTTCATCCCCCGGTTTAATCACACAAGGTTCATCAACTAATGTGCCATAAAGTCGCATATTATTCGGTGCTGCATTGGCAGCTGTAAATATTCCTATTAGAAGCGTAAGCCCGCAAATAACAGGAAGCGGTAATGTTTTAAGCTTCATTTTCACACTCCTATTGATATTCTGCGAGCAACGTTGCTGTTACCTCAAATGGACCTTCTACTAATGTACTTCCTGGTCTTTTTACTGGTACAGCTTGAATAATAGGTGGCTTATCTGGTGAGATAACAAATCGTTCATTTAAAATAAAAGGCTCACCATTGCGAGTCATATGAATCGCTAAATCGGCAATATTAGTTTGTAATCCTGCATCATCAAACTGGCTTTTAGGGCCAATAATAGAAAGCCCCAGATCCCACCCTTTAATATTGGGATCGCACTTTAATTTGTAATTCACGGGTTGGGTGTAATTAATGCCATCAACTCTATGAATACCAACGTTATGGCCAAAATAAACTTCAATTAAGTTATTATTTTCGATCACACAAGGAGGCGGAATTAATAATGTTCCAAATAATTTCATATTCGGTTCATCCGCACTGACAAATAAAGGCGACATGACGAGTAATGTTGTCAGACAAACCTTTTTTAAATTAATAAGCATGTACTGACTCCTTACTGATATTCTACTCGAAGCGTTGCAGTAGCGTAAAAATCACCTCCAGTTAATGATGCAGAATAATCACGAACAGGAATTGCCTCAAATTGAGGAAAGTTAGGATAAGTGAAATTCACTTCTTGCCCCAATCTTAATAATTTATTTTGGTAAAGAATACGTACCCCTAATCCTGTAATGTTTGTGGTCAAAGCATTTGAATCAAACCCAGTACCATTTCCAGAAATAGAGACTTTCATTGTATTTGTTGGCATTTTTCTACATTCAGCACTATAAGTAATAGGCTTTTTGTAATTAACACCATCAATACGCGTACTCATGACTTCACCAAAATCAACCTCAATCGTTTTTCCTCCATTGATGACGCAAGGAGGTGGAGCGATAACATTACCCGAGATATAGACATATACAATCCCAGGTATAGTGCTACCCGCTCTCGCTGTAGGTGGTGTATTTGCAACAGCAGCTGAACTCAGGACACCAGTAAATGTTGTCATTAATAAAATCAACACTGCTTTGCTTGTGTTAAACCGCTGTTCCATATCCATAAATAAACCTATTAATTTCCGATTGCTGTTTCTACAACCTTGCACTCATTGCCACTACAGCTAAATTTCAAACGAGGGCGTCCACCGTAATCATTGATATAACTAAGTACAGGGGATGCACCAAGTGTAGAAGCTTTCAAATTAAGATCTGCACTACTTTTTGGATCAACCATTAAAGGCGTAAACCCAGTAATACTTTCACCTTTTAACCCAGTTAACCCATCGACAATTGTCACAAAGTAAGGTGTTGGATTATTAACCTGATAGATATCCCCTTTTTTCGTTAGGGTGATTTTTTCCTGCCACGGATTTGTTAAATCTGTTTGTGTGGCATAAATCGCCGCAGGGCGATAAAACAATTTAATCCGTGTTTGTAATGCAATTTGCAACACATTGGGTTTATCACTACGTGGTGGAATTTCACGTAAGTTAAAATAGAACACACTTTCCCTATCTTGAGGTAATTTAGCGACATCAGGTAATCCTTGTATTTTTATCTGGCTTTTATCACCGGGTTCAATACGCTGAATAGGTGGCAGAACGATTAATGGACTTTCCACTTTTTGTCCATTGACATCTTCCATCCAACCTTGTGCTAAATAAGGTAGTTCTTTATTTTGATTACTGACATTAAGGCTAATTGATTTATCAGCTCCATTAAAAATGATACGAGTTCTATCCAATGCAATCGCAGCAATAGCTTGTTGAGTAAATACCATACCCGTTAATAATGTGGTTGCTACAATGAATGAGCGCTTTAATAACATCATCTTTAATTACTCTTTTGTTTATAAAATCGTTTAATTTTTCCCTTCTCAACCTTCAGTTTTGACTAATTGTGGCTGAGATGGTGATTCGGTTCTCTCTTGTGCTGAATAAGAGATTGATGGAGTGTCCCCACACGTTAATAATAGTGAAGAAATAAAGATACCTTCATCTAATTTAGGTACTTGTACTTCACACTGTTTTTTACCACTCCAACGTACATCTAAAATATCACCAGAGTTTATTCCACTTAAATAAACATTACCGCTATCATTCACGATGCCCAGTTCTCGGCCTTTTTCTGTGGTAATGCTAGCGCCAAATGGTGGATAACTACCGTCTTTCATGCGGACAATCGCCATCGCTTTTTGCCCTGAAATAACGTCAAACTCACGGTAACCTATCGCCCCTTCGGTAAGGGTTAATTGTTGAATTGAACGCACTGCATCAACATCATCAGGTAATTTATCTAAATCAATTGTTGCACTACTCCGATAGTAATTATTGATATCTGGAAGTACCGCTTTACCGAAATAGTTAGTATGGCTCACAGCCCCTAAACTTCTAATTGGTACATCAGCCACACCATTAGTATCGACCAATAAACGCGCAGCTCCTGGCATTGCAGTACGATGGAATGCTCCGCCTTTAGGTGTTAACGTTGCTCCACCTTGTAACGAAAGCGAGGCTGAGGTATTTTCACCTTGAATATGACTCGCACTTGCTGTTACCAATGCTGTATCACCATAACGCGTATAATAAGCATCAGCAGATGGACGACCACGGCTACTTAAACCCGTACCTAAGCGATAGTTATTATTGTCATCGAGGCGGTCAAAATAGCTCACATTATGAGAGTTACCATTCTTATTAATCACGGTGTTATAACTAATTGTGGCTTTATCGCTCCAAGGCATACTGACGTTTAGATAAACACCATCATCATTCTCACCATTAAATTTATTCCGATAAGCCGATAAATTAATATTGATATTTTTAAAACGACCAATATCCATAAACTTAGATAAAGATAAGTTGTAATAATCGTTATTAGGCTTATTCCAATAAGTTTGATGGTTATAGTTAAGATAAGCACTCAAGCCTAAATCTGGAAATTGCTTACTTAATGTTATGGTATAAAGCTCTTTATTATTATCTCGGTTGTTATCACGATAACGACGATCTAAATATTGATCCATACTCATAAAGTCACGTTCTGAGAAGCGGTAACCTGCGAAAGTCACTTGTCCATTAATAGCCTCAAAACGTTTAGAGTAGCTAACTCGATAAGAGCCACCATGATAGCGCTTATCATCATTAGGAATTTTTGCCCATGAGTGTGTCGCATCAAATGAAATTGCACCTAATACCATCAAGTCACGACCAATACCTAAAGAAACAGAGTTATAATCTCCTGCAACTAATGACCCCCCATAGAGTGACCAACCATTTGTGACCCCCCATGAAAACTCACCCATTGCAAAAACGGGTCCTTCGGTTTTATGATCCATATCAGAAGGTTTACCTGCTGATAATTTATATTGCACTCGGCCTGGGCGTGTTAAATAAGGGATACTTGCCGTATCCATTTGGTATTCTTGTACTGAACCATCTTGCTCTTCAACACGAACATCCAACTTACCACTGACTGCATCATTAAGATTTTGAATGCGGAATGGACCCGGAGCGACCTGTGTTTCGTAGATCACACGACCTTGCTGACTAATCGTCACTTTCGCATTCGATTTTGCAATACCAGTGACTTCAGGTGCATAACCTCTCAAATTAGGAGGCAACATCTGATCATCCGTTAATAAACTGATACCAGTAAAACGAAAGTTATCAAAAATATCAGAGCGTGAATAAGTCTCACCCATAACAAGGCGAGCACCCCATTGGGTTATTGCTCTATAAAGGTAATATTGACTCCAATCCCAATTATTCTCAGTACTGCCATTCACGCCTGTTGTGTGTTGATAGTTTGCTTGCCAATCCGCACGAAAACGCCAAACACCTAAGTTAGCACCCGCAGTACCACTACCTGTAACTTGTTGTCTTTGTTTACCATTAGCAGGATCGGTCACATTAGCATTCAGGTTATAGTCAAAAATAAGTCCTGAAATACCTTCATCCCAACGAGATGGTGGATCCCAATCGTCGGTTGCATACTCAACATAGGCTTGAGGAATAGTAACAACAAAACTACCTGCACCTAAGTTAGTACTTGTTGTCATACCTGGTATCGATGACTCGTCAAGACAGGAGCCATCATCTTTCCAAGTTACCGCTTTGAGCCACTCAGGTTTCAACGTAAATTGATTGACTAATTCACGAGGAATACAAGGAATACTCGCTTTAGGATCATTTGCGGGGACAATATAATTAATGGTATAGAGATCAGGTAATTCATTATTGTTAACTTTAACAATAAATTCATACTTACCAGGCATAATATAGCCGGCACGAGAAAAATCTGATAAATCAATATTTTGTTTATCTTTTAGATCAAGAATATCAGAGTTAAACTCGATATCACCGGCTGCAAATACCATATTAGAGGCACTCGCCATACCAGCAATAATTAAATAGATCAGTGCTGCTACAGGTCGAATTGTATGCTGATTACTCTTTTTTTCTGCTTTTCTTGAAGCAGTTTTGAATGATTTAGCCATAAATAATCCAACCAATCCATTTAATAATATTCGAGTTTAAAACGCAGGGTTGCTTGATAATTACCTGCTCGTGGAATGTCGTTATTTTTAACAAGCCTTGCTTGATACAACAAAGACAACGATTTAGTATCGATATCCACAGGAGGTAAAGGTTTCCCTGGTGTTGCCAATCTTCCGTAACGGTCAGCAATAGCTAACGAAGCACCTTTAGCGTCGCCGAAAAGTTGGAATAATCCGTTCTGTGCAGGGCCTTCAAAAGTAGCAATAAAACGAGGACGTTCAGCTTGTGTACCTTTTTGGTCGACAAGGGAACATTCTGTTAATCGAATAGAGAAATGTTCAATAGGTCCTTGACCTTCAACAGCTAAGGTCGGAATAGACACGGTACTCAAAGAGATAACTTGCTCTCGACTTCCTGCCGAGATAGTACATGTTGGCTCTAATATAGAACCTTGTAGACTAACCACGCCGAATCGCTGATGTGATTTTACATCTTGTTTTATATCGGTCACTGCCATTACAGGCTTAACAAATAGTCCTGTTGTAACAAGTAATAATAGTGGCACCATCTTGCGATTCATTGTTTTCTACTCCATAAGATAAACCATAAAAATACAGCTAAAGATAAAGCCCTATACATCCTTATACAGGGCCTAAAAGGACATCTATTATTGGTAAGTTAATGCAAAAGTAGCGATTGCAGTAAAGTCACCAGGTACAGCTGCATCTGTTGCAGAACCTTGTAAGTAAGCAGCAAAGTTCAGATCATTTGAACCGTCACGAATAGTTTGAGCTTTTGTTGGTTCACCTAATTTAATTTGTGTACCACCAGCATCAGTAATAACAACTGCTGCATTTTTCGCTAAACCTTCGATGCCTAAAGAGCCTGGCAGAATAGCCGCTGCTTCAGCACCAGTGAAGGTAGTTTGAACTGTTTTATAAGTTTCAGTAGAGCATTGCAGTAATTTAATTTTGAAAGTATTAGAAACACTACGGCCGCCATCTTTCAGTGCATTTGCTGAAACTTGTCCGAGTGGAACACGTTGGTCGCCTGAGTTAGGATCAATTGAACATGGAGCATCAATGATTGAACCCCAAAATTCTACAGTACCATGACCTTGATCAGCAGCGAATGCAGAACCAGCAGCAACAGTTAAGCCTAAACCTAAAACTAAACCTAATTTATTTAATTTCATCTTTATGTTTCCTGAAAATATAAGAACGAAGATATTTAAAATAATAAAATTCAATATAAGCAAATTACTTAAATGAATGTCACACTAAATAAAGTTTCTATATTTTGATAAAGTTCATCCAGCCAATTTCATATTTAATTATGAAATTAGATAAAGGAAGCGTATCAAGTTGGATATATTATTCTCTCTGGTTTTATTTAAGTCAAACCACCCCAATTTCATTAAGTCTATTTTTATTAATTTACTGATATTAGGTGTATTTTTTACATTTTCATACAAAATATTACTTTTTGAAAATGACAGAAATGGATTTAAAAACTAAATTCACACTCTTAAAAAGAGATATATGAGATTTAAATTCTGCTATTTCGGAATTTAAAGTGAAAAGATCTAATTGTCTTTTTACGAATAGGATTAATTGTCAATTAAATAACATTTTATTATTTGTTTATTTTAACTCAATATAACTAAAATTTTACATAATGAAACAAACTTGACTTAATCCATTGATTTACAAGCAGATCAAAATAATGGATTTGTTAATTTATTTATTATCATTATTTAATCCCATGTATAAACTACATCAAATAACTCCTTTAATGATAATCCCAAATTGAAATAAGCATTAAAAATAAAACATTAAATAAACATAAGTATTTGTATTTAATATAAAAATTAATAGTTACATTTTTTATAGTTACGTATATTTACAATAAACAAAATAAAAAGAGCAGAAAAATCATAAGTAATTGATAAATAATTGATTATTTAAATAAACTAATCAAGAATAGAGTATTTTTATAATAATTTAACACTTTAATTTAAGTATTTACACTTAGGAAATTGAGGTCATAAAGCGAGTTTTTGTACAAATTGCATTTTTTGATTAAGAACACTCTCATAAGTTAACTAACTGATAATTCAAAAAAGAAATTCGTGTAACGCCTATTTTTTTCTCAGAAAAACCTAAAAATCTAATCATTTGATTGAGAATAATTACGCTTTTTTTGGGTAAAAATTTTAATGTATTTATTAAGAGCAGCTTCAAAAAATTAAATTAATTATTTATTGGATCCTTGACTATTTTACGTATTGCTACTAATTTCATTATTAGCTTATTCATATTATTAAATCCCCATAGAATCCACATTTTCTTATCCAAATAGAAACACAGTAAAATACATTTTATTTACATTATGAATTCATTAATTTAACATTACTCATATAATGCGTATAAATATTAGTCGTTATTACTTGTTTTCTAATTATCAAATTTTTTTCAATAAGAATATTGGTGTTTTTTTATTTTTACGATAAATTAGGAATAATTTTATATTATCTGAATAGATTTAACTCATTTTCGAATAGTTAATTAATCTAAAGAAGTAAGTTTTAAGGTATATATTGGAAACAATCCTTTATAGACTGAATAATAACAAGTTAATAATTTAAATAAAAATAGAGAATTACATTAGTATTATTTAATTATTTAACTAATAACGTCTTAATAAGAATATCATTATTAGAGTATCTTTATTTAATAAATTAAGTTAGCTTTATTTATCTTTTTCACGATGAAATAAAAAAAAGGCATTTTCAACCTAATAGAAATCAATATTCTCTAAATACTCGCTTTAAGAGTATTCTTATCCCGCTTTTCAAGAAAAGCACCTGTTTTAGATAATTATTATCATCATAAAATGACAACGTTACATTTATGCCCCATTTTCTTCTCTATATAAAAGAGTAAAAATTGATTATCCATTCCTTCCTTTTTGCTGATCACACTATCAATAACTCGAGTTTGACTAACGGCACTTAGCTTTTTTAGCATAAAAAAAGGGCAGGGTTTCCCCTGCCTTACCAATTTGGTAATCAATCAAAGAAAAAGCATACGCTCTAAAACACCAAGTTTGAGTATCCTTTAGCGATATGCATTAGTATAAAAAAACATCAGGCATCGCTTCAGCAATGATGCTACTTCGTTTATCGGTACATTGATTTTCTGATGACGATTTTGATATAAAACAGTCTTCAAAAAACCAATAAATAGGTGTATTTAGATAGTTGGCTAATAGAACAAGATAACTTAAATCTATCTTGTTCATCCCGCGCTCATATCGAGAGAATTGCTGTTGGCTTACACCAATTTTTTCAGCGATTTGCATACCGGTATAACCTAATTCTTTACGCTTTTTCTGAATTCGTTTTCCAACCAACGCATTAACATCAATATCTGTAAAATCGTAATTCATCATAATATTCACCCATTATCATGATTAAGGCATCGTTAAAATAATTGATCCTGAACCAGAGAAATAGCCCGGTGCAACGCGACCATTTGTATGTAAAGTAGAACTTACTTTTACAGGCACTGAACCGCCAGCGGGAACATTAATTATGCTACCGGTCTCGCCTGGATAATCATCAAGAAATAAATCAGCATATAAACTGTTGTCTGAACGTAAAAGCACTCTCCCATTATCTGAACCTGATGCAATAACCATGACTTTCATCGCTAAATTACAAGTAACATTGATATTCTGATAACGCTGAGCACCCTCTAAACTATATTCATCTATATCACCATAATTAAGGTTTACAGCACCTTCTGTTATTTTGCAGGCACCAACAGGTGGCGGTGCGATACCACATAATGATCCCGGCAATAAACGTCCACTCGGTGATATTCCACTTGAATTTGGTTGATAAAATAATCCCACACATTCCTGATTAGAATTTAAAGCAGGCCCTACGTGATTTGTCTTTCCTTCAAGTGGAAAGGAAATATTTCTTAAAACTTCCTCTCGAACTTCAGCTAAAGTACGCAACTTCTCAATTCTTGTGATAAGTTGCTTAGCTGATCCACCAGACCCATCAAGATCATGTTTATGGTTAATCGTTACATAACAAGTAGACCATCCATAACAAGGATTTAATGTTCCCGACGTTTCAGGATCCCAACGCTGAATAACATAGGTATAGGTTGCATTTGAGGGTGTTCCTGTCGATTCAGTAATATAAGAAAAGATAGATGCCATTGCGGGTGCCGAAAACAACAAACCTATTGCAAGACATAAAGCTGAAAATCGCTTTAATATGGACATATAAAACCTCAACCCTAATAATTAGTCATAATTCAAATGGAATGTGGCGATTGCACTAAATGGGCCGCGTTTAATGGATTGGTTGGCAATCGCATCTGGCTCCCCTTGAATAAAGGCATAAAAATTTAAAATCGTGTCATCCGCATTTAACGAGAGTTTGTCTGTTTCTTTATTAACAGGTAGTGCATTTCCATTTTCAGATTCCAGTCCAACAGCAATACCCGCCGCTTGACTGCTTGGGCTAATTGCTAAAAAACCTTGTCCTGCCATAGCTTGATTTTCATCCCCTTTGAAAGTGATCTTGACGCTTTTACCAATCGTTAAATCACATTCAGACAAGCGTATTTGAAACAACTTGCTTGGTGTTCTTTGATACGCATAAAGGTTCTTGTCTGGTATATTGCCAAAATCTAATTCAACGGTTTCGTCACCGGGCTTTATGGTACAAGGCTCGTCAACTAATATGCCGTGAAAACGCATATTGTCTGGCGCCGAGAAAGCGGTTGATATTAATCCCGTAAATGTGGCAAGACCCAATACGAACGGGATCGATAACCTTTTTATATTCATCAATACGCTCCTATTGGTATTCAGCAAGCAGTGTTGCCGATACTTCAAATGCACCTTCAGGCAAAGTGCTACCCGGTCTTTTAACGGGCACCGCTTGGATCACGGGAGGATTATCGGGTGATATCGCAATACGCTCGTTTAATTTAAAAGGCTTACCATCTTGCGTAAGATGAATGCCTAAATCTGGAATATTGGTTTGTAGCGCTGCTTCATCAAACTGTGTTTTAGGACCAATAATAGAAAGCCCTAAATCCCAACCTTTTAAATTTGGATCACAGACCAATCGATAATTCACCGATTCGGTATAGTTAATGCCATCTACTTTATGAATACCTACGTTGTGTCCAAAATAGACATCAATCAGTTCGTTGTTACTAATGACACAAGGAGGTGGTACTAATAAGGTGCCAAATAATTTCATATTAGGTGCGTCTGCACTCATAACAGAATAAGAATTCAGTAATGCGATCAGACATAGGTACTTTAATTTATTCATCTTCTGACCTCTTACTGATAATCCACATGCAGTGTGCCACTTGCGACAAAATCACCACCCACTAAGCTTTCATTCTGATCACGAACAGGAATAGCTTCTAATTCAGGTAAGTTGGGATAGGTAAAATTTACCGCCTTACCTAAATCTAATAAGTTTCCCTGATACAGAATACGCACTCCTAATCCCGTAATATTGGTTTGTAGCGCATTTGAATCGAATCCCGTTGCGCTCCCCGTAACATAAACTTTCATGGCATTAGTTGGCATTTTTTGGCAAGTCGCGGTGTAATGAACAGGCTCTTTATAACGAACCCCATCAATACGTGTACTCATTACCTCACCAAAATTAACTTCGATCATTTTGCCGTCATTAATTAAGCAAGGCGGTGGCGCAATGACATTCCCTGAAATATTGATATAAACAATTCCCGGAATAACATCTTTCACCGCTCTAGCGGGTAAATTCGCAACAGCAGTAAAACTTAGGCCTCCAGTAAACGTTGCCAAAATAAGAATCAACACTGCTTTGCTTGGGCTAAACCGCTGTTCCATTTTCATAAAATAGACCTATTTAGTTTCCTGCTGATGTTTCTGTAACTTTGCATTCATTGCCAGTACAGGTGAATTTCATTTGTGGTCGTCCACCGTAATCATTGATGTAACTGAGTACAGGCGATGCGCCAAACGCAGAAGTATGCAGATTTATCGTTCCTGTGCTTTTAGGGGCAATCATGATTGGTTCAAAACCATCAAGGCTTTTTCCTTGCAATCCTGTTAACCCATCCACTAATGTCACGTAATAAGGTGTTGGGTTATTCACTTCATAGCGATCACCTTTCTTTATTAAGGTGATTTTTTCCTGCCAAGGATGAGTGAGATCCGTTTGTGTGGCGTAAATCGATGCTGGTCGATAAAAAAGTTTAATGCGCGTTTGTAATGCAATTTGCAGTACATTAGGTTTATCGCTACGTGGTGGAATTTCACGCAAGTTAAAATAGAAAACGCTTTCTCTATCTTGTGGTAATTTGGCAATATCAGGTAATGACTGCACTTTGACTTGGCTTTTATCGCCCGGCTCAATACGCTGAATAGGCGGTAAAACTAATAATGGGCTGTCAATACGTTCTCCATTTTCATTTTCCATCCAACCCTGAGCCAAGTAAGGTAGTTCTTTATTCTGATTACTGACATTTAAGCTAATCGACTTATCGGCACCATTAAAAATGACACGCGTTCTATCTAAAGCAATCGCAGCAAGGGCTTGACTAGTAAAGACCATTCCAGTCAATAAAGTGGTTGTTACAATGAATAAGCGCTTTAATAACATCATTTTAAATTACTCTTTTTGTCTGAAATTATTTTTATCTTTCCCTTTTTTCCTAACCTTATTGCGTGATCAGTTGAGGTTTAGGTAAGGGCTCTGTTCTTTGATTGATTGTTGAAGGTGTTGCGTCACCATCACTACAAGTCAGTAATAATGAAGACATAAATAATCCTTCAACTAATGTTGGAATACGGACTTTGCACTGCTCTTGACCATTCCAACGAACACTCAATAGATCATCACTGTTAATCCCCGTCAGATAGACATTCCCACCATCATTGACAATACCAAGCTCACGCCCCTTCTCGGTTGTGACACTGGCACCAAATGGTGGATAAGTTCCATCTTGTAAGCGAATGACAGCCATGGCTTTTTGTCCCGAGACCACATCAAAGTGGCGGTAGCCTATTGCACCTTCTGTTAGGGTTAGCTGTTGAATTGAGCGTAATGCTTCAGCGTTATCTGGCATCTGATCAAGGTCGATGCTGGCACTACTGCGATAATAATCATTGATATCAGGCAGTACTGCTTTACCAAAAGCATTGGTACGCGTAATAGCGCCGATGCTTTTCACTGGAACATCTGAAATGCCATCTGTATCAACAAGTAAACGAGTACTACCCGTACGACTTGTTCGGTGTAATGCACCACCTTTTGGTGTTAATGTTGCCCCACCTTGTAGTGATAAGGTGGCTGATGTGTATTCACCATTAATATGGCTCGCACTAGCAGTGACCAATGCAGCATCAGCGTAATGCATAAGATAGGCATCTGCGGATGGTTTACCGTTACTGCTTAAACCAGCACCAACTCGATAGCTACTATTGTCATCAATACGATCGTAATAGCTGACATTATGTGAATTACCGTGTTTATTAATCACCGTGTTGTAGCTAATAGTTGCGCGATCGCTCCAAGGCATACTGACATTCATATAAACGCCATTATCATTGGTGCCATTGAATTTATTGCGAAACGCCGACAGGCTGAGATTGATATTTTTAAAGCTACCAATATCCATCGTTTTGGCTAATGACAAGTTATAGTTATCGTTATTAGGCTTATTCCAATAAGTCTGATGGCTATAGTTTAAGTAAGCACTCAATCCCCATTCAGGGAACTGCTTACTAAACATAATGGTATAAAGCTCTTTATTATTATCTTCTTCACCACCACGATAACGGCGATCTAAATATTGGTTCATACTCATAAAGTCACGTTCAGAGAAGCGATAGCCTGCAAATGTCACTTGGCTATTTATTTGTTCAAAACGTTTTGAGTAACTGACGCGATAAGAGCCCCCGTGATAACGTTTGTCATCACTTGGAATTTTTGCCCAAGAATGTGTCGCATCAAAAGAGATAGCACCCAATGCCATTAGGTCACGACCAATACCCGCAGAAACCGAGTTATAATCGCCCGATACTAATGAACCGCCATAAAGTGACCAACCGTTACTGATCCCCCATGAGAATTCACCCATACCAAAAATAGGGCCTTCTGTATTACGGTTCATGTCCGACGGTTTACCCGCAGATAATTTATATTGCACTCGGCCGGGGCGTGTTAAATAAGGAATACTGGCCGTATCCATTTGGAATTCTTGAACAGATCCATCTTGTTCTTCAACACGTACATCTAATTTACCACTGACTGCATCATTGATGTCTTGAATGCGAAACGGTCCTGGAGCAACCTGAGTTTCATAGATCACACGGCCCTGCTGGCTAATCGTCACTTTCGCATTCGTTTTTGCCACACCCGTTACTTCTGGGGCATATCCCCTTAAGTTAGGTGGCAGCATATTGTCATCCGTAGACAAGTTAACCCCAGTAAAACGGAAGTTATCGAAAATGTCAGAACGAGAGTAAGTCTCCCCCATCACAAGGCGAGCCCCTAATTGCGTGATGGCTCTATAAAGATAAATCTGGTTCCATTTCCAACTATTTTCAGTACTATCAGGAATACCTGTTGTATGCTGATAACTTGCTTGCCAATCGGCACGGAAACGCCAAACACCAAGGTTTGCTCCCACGGTTCCTAAGCCTGTAACTTGTTGACGCTGTTTTCCTTTAGCAGGATCTGTCACGTTAGCATTGACGTTATAGTCAAAAAGCACACCTGAGATACCGTGATCCCAACGAGAAGGTGGGTCCCAGTTTGGTGCTGAATATTCAAGATACGCTTGAGGAATAGTAAGAATAAGATTGCCATTTCCCAGACTTGCATTTACCGTCATTCCGGGAATAGAAGAGATATCAAGGCAGCTTCCGTTATCTTGATATTTAACTTTTTCAGCCCATTCAGGTTTGAGCCCTATTTGATGGATCAATTCTGGCGGTAAGCAAGCTTCGCTACCTTTAGGATCATTGGCTGGTACAACATAGCTAATGTTGTAGAGTTCAGGGAGTTCATTATTATTCACGCGAACAACAAACTCATATCGGCCGGGCATAATATAGCCAGCACGAGAGAAATCTGATAAGTCGATATTTTGCTTATCTTTTAGATCTAAAATATCGGCATTAAATTCAATATTACTATTTGCTAAAGCTGAACTTGAAATACTGGAAGCGCCAGTAAGAATTAAATAGATCAGTACAGCAACAGGCCGAATAGTATGTTGTTTTTTCTTTTTTTCCGTCCCTAAACCAACGGTTTTGAATGTTCTAACCATAAGTTATCCAACCCGATCCATTTAATAGTATTCCAGCTTAAATCGCAGCGTTGTTCGGTAATTTCCAGCTTTTGGTATTTCGTTATTTTTGACTATTCGCGCTTGGTAAAGTAACGCCATTGATTTGGAGTCAATTCCAACTGGGGGTAATGGCTTACCGGGGATGGCTCGCCTACCGTAACGATCAGCTATCGCTAATGACGCGCCTCTCGCTTCACCAGAAAGTGCAAAATTACCATTCTCGTTAGAGGGACCTTCAAACGTTGCAATAAAACGAGGGTTGTCCGCTTCCTGACCTTTTTGTTCAATTAGCGTACATTCCGTTAATCTGATAGAAAAATACTCAATAGGTCCTTGTCCTTCAGTCACTAGCATTGGAATAGAAACCGTTGTCAGTGGAATAACTTGTTCACCACTTCCTGCTGCAATCGTGCAAGATGGTTCTAAGATCGAGCCTGAAAGATTAAGTACCCCAAATCGCTGATGCATGTTTTTATCTTGTTTTACATCACTCGCTTCTGCTGTTGTTATCAGTAAGCTGGCAATAAGGCATAGCCATAGTGGTGTCATCTTGCGATTCATATTTTTCTCCGTAAGAAAAAAATCGTTAAAAATAGACACAGGAAATAAAGCACTGTACATCCTTGTACTGTGCTTATTTTTTCTTACTGATAAGTCAGTGCGAAAGTTGCGATTGCAGTGAAGTCACCTGGAACGGCAGCTTCTGCTGAAGAACCTTGTAAGTAAGCAGCAAAGTTCAGATCGTTATTACCATCACGTAATGTTTGAGCGGCACTTGGTGTGCCTAATTTGATTTGTTTGCCACCTGCATCAGTGATAACAACAGCAGCATTTTTAGCGATACCTTCAATACCTAAAGAACCAGCTAAGATGTTTGCATCTTCTGAACCAGTGAAGGTTGTTTGAACAGTTTTATAAGTTTCTGTTGTGCAATTCTCTAAAGTGATTTTAAAATCACGAGAATTACTACGACCACCATCTTTTAATGAAGCAGTAGAAATTTGACCTAATGGAACAGTTTGATTTTCTGAATCAGGATGAATAGAACAAGGTGCATCAATAATTGAACCAACAAATTTAACGGTGCCGTGACCTTGATCAGCAGCAAAAGAAGAACCTGCAGCAACAGTTAAACCTAAGCCAAGAACTAACGCTAATTTATTTAATTTCATCTTTTTGTTTCCTAAAATATAAAGGACGAAGACATTAAAAATAATAAATTCATTAGGATTGAATTATTCCTAATTGAATGACTCACTTATTGAGTTTTTGAATTTTGGTATACTTGTGCCCGTCCAAAACGAAATTAAATATCGTTAGAAACAAAACAAAATACACCAAATTGTTTTGTTAAAAATTTTCATCTCGAAATTAAACACATTTAGATAATCAAACTTTAAATATCGAAAAAAGAGTTTATAATTCTAAGTGCAATTACTATAATTTGTGAAAAAAGTAAAAAAAATTATTTCTGGATTTTAAACAAAGTAACCAATCATGTTTGTTTTTTAAAATAATGATAAATATCAATATGTTAAATAAATGAAGATAAGTGATTAACATTAAATTTGACTTAAGTGAGAAGCCAGAGAATAATAGTAAACAATTTGGTGTATTCTGTTTATTTCTCTAAAGATAACCAAATTCCTATCCATACTCATTTTTCGCTTTTTCAATCAATCACTTTCATTTTCTAAAAATAAATAAACTTTCAATAAACTTGTTTAAAATGAACAAGTAAAAGTGTAAGCATAAAAAAAATACAACTCTTTATTGATGCATATTACTTGTTATAGTGATGCATCAATTGACTTTTGTTCCTTGTTATCTCATTGAAAAGGTTATGAAAATGAAGCAGCGCAAGTTTCTTACACGTTTTGAGATCAATTCTATTTTGAAGCAAGCAAAGGAAGGACGGTATCCAGAAAGAGATTACTGTATGTTTTTAATGTGTTTTTTACATGGGTTTCGCGTGAGCGAGCTATGTAATTTAACCTTAAGCGATATTGATTTAGAAAGTCGAATACTCTATGTCAGACGCTTAAAAGGCGGTTTATCAACAACACAACCGATTATCGAAGAGGAGTATGAAGCGTTAGTTAACTGGTTGAAAAAAAGGGAAACATGGAGAGAGGCTGACTCAGAATGGGTCTTTTTATCCCAAAAAACAGGTCCAATTTCTCGTCAACAAGTGTATGGATTACTTCGCCGTTTAGGTAAAGATGCTAATGTATCCATAGCCCCTCATCCCCATATGTTACGCCATGCATGTGGCTATGCACTCGCTGATTTAGGTAGAGATACTCGTTTAATTCAAGATTATTTAGGACATCGTAATATTTCACATACTGTTATCTATACTGCAAGTAATTCAAAACGATTTGTTCACATTTGGGATGCAAGAAATTAACAATATTTATTCAATTAATATATTCTCTAAGAATTAATACACTAAATAGAGTAGACTATATTTTTTCAATAAGAATACAGTTAATTTTAATATAATTAAGAAAATTAGGAATTGTTTTATATTAAATAAATAATCACGATTGCAGGTATTAATAATTTATTAATAATCGTTTTCTAATTAAAGAATAATTCAATATCATTATTCTTTTTTTGATTATCTTTATTGGAAGGCAATAAATTTAATATCAGTCTTTATTTATTAATAATATTAAACATTATTTGTTTGATTTTTAATCAAGAAATAAGGATCTTATTTAAAGAAAATATCTATTCTTAAAAATTTTATTCATTTGCATTCTAGGCACACGCTTTCATATCTCACTATCCCCAACGTTATCGTTTGGGGATAGTTATGAATTTCCTTAAAAACTACAATTATCCTTTTACACAAACAACCTGTCGTAGTGTATGAACAACCTCAACAAGTGATAACTGAGCCTTCATAACAGCATCAATATCCTTATAAGCCATCGGAATTTCATCAATCACATCTTCATCTTTTCGACATTCCACATGTGCTGTTGCTCGAATTTGGTCTTCAACACTAAAAGCTTTTTTCGCTGCTGTTCGGCTCATTACGCGTCCTGCGCCATGACTACATGAACAGAAACTTTCGGCATTTCCTTTTCCTCTTACAATAAAGCTCTTAGCGCCCATTGAACCAGGGATGATCCCCATTTCACCTTTCTGAGCTGAAACGGCTCCTTTTCGAGTCACCAGTACTTCTTCGCCAAAGTGCATTTCCTTTTGTACATAGTTATGGTGGCAGTTCACCGCCTGTTGCTGTGTCGTAAAAGGTTTAGTTATTTGTGTCGATAATGCCGCCAACACGCGTTCCATCATAATTTCACGATTATGTCGGGCAAAATCCTGTGCCCATTCTATGGCTTCTATATAGTCATCATAGAAAAGCGTTCCTTCTTTTAAATACGCTAAGTTTTTATCAGGTAAATTAGCGATATGTTCCCTCATATCTTCTTGTGCCATTTGTATAAATAACGTACCGATAGCATTACCAACACCACGAGAGCCACTATGTAGCATTACCCAAACATTATCTGATTCATCAAGACACAATTCGATAAAGTGATTTCCTGTTCCTAATGTACCAAGGTGACGATAGTTATTCGTATTTCGTAAACGTGGGTACTTATCAGTTAAAACCTTAAAACGCCCTTCAAGTTGTTGCCAATGTTGATCAACAAGTTTAGGTGGGTTCTTCCATGAACCACGATCATTCCCTGATTGATAACTTGTTCTTCCATGAGGTACTGCTCTTTCTATTGCCGTTCTTATGGCAAATAAATTATCTGGCAGATCATTTGCGTGTAATGATGTTTTCACCGCAATCATTCCACACCCAATATCCACACCAACAGCAGCTGGAATAATCGCGCCTTTTGTTGGAATAACACTCCCGATTGTTGAACCTTTCCCTAAGTGAACATCTGGCATTACTGCCATATGTTTGAAAATAAAAGGCATCTTCGCGGTATTAATAAGTTGTTTTAGAGCATCTGCTTCAACAGGTACACCATTTGTCCACATTTTGATTTCAGCAGTTCCTGCTTCTTTTACTATTTGATGATCCAATATCATGCCTGTGCCCCTTTAATTTGTACTAACCCGTTTAATACTTGGTCTAAACCGCCATAAACGGAAATCTTATCAATACGTTCTGCAATACGTTCTACGGTTTCTAGCTCTTTTAATCGTAAGGCTACTGGATTGTTTTCCATCACTTTTGCCGTATTTAATAAAGAGCGTGTTGCGGATGTCTCTTCTCTTCGACGAATAACATTAGCCTGTGCTGATTTTTCTGCCTCAACCACTTGCGCTAAAATCGTTTTCATTTCGCCTGGTAAAACAATATCTTTTACCCCTAATGAAGCCACTTCAATACCATATCCTTTAGTCACTTCACTGATTTTTTCACTCACTAAAGTGTCAATCAGCGTTTTATTCTCTAATAATTCATCTAATGTTCTTGTTCCTACGGCTTCACGTAACGCAAACTGCAACTCTTTATATAAGAACTCAAGAGGTGAACTCAGTAATTGGTACGCTGAAAGCACATCGCTATAACGCCAACTTGCTGACAAATTAATGCGTAATGTTACTTTGTCTTTCGTTAAGATCTCTTGACCACTCACATCGAGTGTTTGTAAGCGCATATCAACAACCTCAACATCAACTTTGTGCTGATAACGCCAATAGCCTTTTAATCCCGGCGGCAATAGTGATTGAACTTCACCATCAACACGGATAATGCCAGCATGCCATGTCGGAATATCCACACTTAATACACCTTCACTGCCTTTTACAGTTTGGTTACGTAATTTTGGATGCTGCAATTTTTTAACCAAAGTTGGCGAAACTTCCAATTCATTTGCTGACAACACTTCCATTGAGCGTTGTGCATAATTCCAATAAAGACGGCGAGTACTCGGCGCTAAGATCTCTTTGAGTGAGCTATTTTCATAGAGTAAGCCAATCTCTTCATCAGATAGCACAATATCAAAACAATATTCACTCACCCATTCTGGATGATATTGGCGTAAAAACTCGGCTTTCTCTTTTTCAATTGCAGGGCCGTTTAACTCCACCAGCTCAACACTTAATTGGCGACGAAGATCGAAAAATTTATGCTCACCAGCTACAAGGACGTCAATATACTCATCATCCTTCTTTAATAAACCCAGCTGTCCTTGTTTCACTTTTATTGTTGTTCTTATCATCATTGCTTCCTTTTGCTCTTCTTTATTATTAGCTTTCTTTTATTACCATTTTTATCGTGACTTGCTTTCCACGAACAAACTTGGCGAAATCGAAGGGAAAACAAGAGAGGAACGATGCTTTGTTTGTCTCTTCTTCTGCCTTCAATCCAGCGTAGTTGCTGGTGGATAAGCAAGGTGACGGTACTGCTGTCACAACGATTTTCTATCTTTAATTTTACATTTGGATTTGTAATGGTTTTTGGTGTCAGGAATCGAACCTGAAAATAACCCTCTTCACCTACAGAGTCCCGATGTGGAGGAACACATTTAGATAACACCACAGAGTGTTCTTTATGTGCCTACCAGATTTAAAATCTGCTCAAGACACTCATAATATTGCGAGGATCGTGCCAAGTTTTTAAAACTCACTAAAAATATTTTTAATTCATTGTTTTTGTTTGAAAAAATATTTTTAACGTAATTTTTAAATATTTAACCATTGAATTAAAAATGATAAAAACCTATCTTTTTATCTATACATTTATAAATATAGATAAAAAATAAGTAGGGATAACTTAATGAAACGCAAAGTGGTGATTGGTGTTTTAGGCACAACATTAGATAAACGAGGTAAAAGTCATAAAAGATGGAACTCATGGCGCCCAACAATTTCGATTTGCCATCAAAAAGATTTCCCCGTTAGTCGATTGGTCATGATCCATCAACCTAATGATTCAATGTTAGCGTCAAAAATCACTGAAGATATTCATACTGTCTCCCCTGACACAGAGGTATTACCTTACGAAATTGACATTTGTGATCCTTGGGATCTAGAAGAGGTTTATAGTCACTTTCTTGATTTTGCAGTAAATTATCCATTTGATACTGAAAATGAAGAATATTATGTACATATCACAACAGGTACGCACATTGCCCAGATTTGCTGGTTCCTCCTGACTGAAGCCCATTACTTACCTGCAAAACTATTACAAACCTCTCCTTCTTCTAAAATAGAAAATGAAGATGGCATCAAAACAGTACAATCATCCACAGGTAGTTATGCTGTTATTGATCTCGATTTAAGCCGTTATACAAAACTAACGAGCCGATTTGAGCATTACCATAATGAGTCCCTCTCTTTCTTAAAATCTGGGATCGCCACACGTAATGAACGTTTTAATACTTTAATTGCTCAAATTGAACGTGTTGCATTACGCTCCGTTGCGCCTATTTTATTAACAGGCCCCACAGGCGCTGGAAAATCATTCCTTGCTCAACGTATTTATGAATTACGACAGTCTCGCCATTTTGTAAAAGGTCGTTTTATTGCTGTTAACTGTGCCACTTTGCGTGGTGACAATGCAATGTCCACTTTATTTGGGCATGTAAAAGGGGCATTTACAGGCGCATTACAAACCAGACAAGGATTATTAAGAGAAGCCGATAAAGGGATTTTATTTCTTGATGAAATTGCAGAGTTAGGACTTGATGAGCAAGCCATGTTGCTTAAAGCGATAGAAGAGAAATCTTTTTATCCTTATGGCTCAGATACTGAGGTACAAAGTGATTTTCAGCTGATCGCAGGAACGCATCGTGATATGGACAAGCAAATTGCGAAAGGACTTTTTCGTGAAGATCTCTATGCAAGGATCAACTTATGGTCTTTTTCATTACCGAGTTTAGCCAATCGTAAAGAGGATATTGAGCCTAATATTGATTATGAATTGCATCACTTTGCAAAGCTTTATCAAAAGGCAATCCGTTTTAACGCTGATGCAAAATCACACTATATTCGATTTGCAACATCTGAACAGGCATTATGGCGTGGCAATTTCCGTGAACTTAGTGCTAGTATAACGCGAATGGCAACACTTGCCGAAAATGGTCGTATTACCCTTCCTCTTGTTGATGAAGAAATTAATCGTTTAAAACAAAATTGGGGAGTTGCTTCCTCTTCTTTATTTAATAGCACTGATATTGATCTTTTCGATCTTAGCCAACTGAATACCGTTATCAAAACGTGTCAGCAATCATCAACACTCTCAGAAGCCGGTAGAAAACTTTTCGCAGTATCAAGACAAAATAAAAAACAACCCAACGATGCCGATCGCCTACGTAAGTATCTTGCGAAATTCGATTTAAGTTGGGAACAAATTAGACATGGAGAATAATATTTCATTATGGAGCTCACTTTTTTAGGCACTAACGCAGGCGTTCCTTCTAAAGATCGCAATGTCACAAGTATGGTGCTCGATTTACAAAATAAACAAAAAAGTATGTGGATGTTTGATTGTGGTGAAGCGACACAACATCAAATATTACATACCCGCGTGAAACTACCGCGTTTAAATAAAATTTTTATTACCCACTTACATGGCGATCATATTTTTGGTTTACCGGGATTACTTTGTAGTCGCTCAATGGGTGGAACGGAAACACTTTTAACAGTATATGGTCCTACGGGTATAAAAGCCTTTATAGAAACGTCGCTAACATTAAGCCAATCCTATTTAACTTACCCTATTAATATTGTAGAAATTGACAAAGCAGGTTTTCTTTTTGAAGAAGAAGGTATGAAAGTCAGTTGTGAGGCACTGTCTCACCCCGTACCTTGTTTTGGTTACCGCTTAGAAGAAGAAAACAAACCAGGTAAGCTAGATGCAGAAAAACTGAAAGCGGAAAATATTCCAGCAGGCTCTTGGTTACAAGACTTAAAGCAAGGCAAAACCATAACATTACCAGATGGACGAACAATTGATGGTAAAGACTATATTGGTGATGAAATAGAAGGTCGTTGTATTGCTATTTTTGGGGATACTCAACCAACCCCTAATGCATTAAAGCTGGCTAATAATGCTGATGTTATTGTTCATGAAGCAACGTTTAAGCATGAAATGGCAGAGCAAGCAAATAGTCGCGGACATTCAACAACTGTGCAAGCGGCAACATTAGCAAAAGAGGCTAATGCTAAAAAGCTGATTATTACTCATATTAGTAGCCGTTATTTACCCGAAGACTGCGTTGAGTTACTCAATGAAAGCCAACAGATCTTTAGCCATACTGAAATGGCTTCTGATTTTGAGGTATTTAAGTTGTAATGGCATTTTCACTAAATAACAATGGCGACATGATGTCGCCATTTCGCTATTCACAAATCACCCAACCATTGATTTAGACTTCTTTAATTATCCTTCAATGGCGCGGTACGTTTTATCTTTCCATCTTGCAAAATAAAATTCACTTTGCCATCCCAAAATTCCGCCAAGAAAACATCTTCTGATTTATCTATATGTTGATTTTTCATCTCATCTTGTAGCCACACTTCATCTTTTTCTATTTGCGCTAATTCTGATGTTCGAATAACTCCGTCTTTCATGACAATAATCGAAGGCATTTTTGCACCATCACATACCACCGTGATTTGCCCATCAGGTTCAATCTGGGCGTAATTGACTTCCTGATATGAATGAATACCTTGAGCATGAAGACGAGACGTGATGTTAAGAATGTCTATTTTATTTTTTTTCTCCATGATGTTTTCCATAATAAACTCTCCCTTCTTGATAATAGGAATGGGATTACCAATGGTCACTGCACGGAAAAAATTGAAGTGCTTGCTGATATAATTAAGCAAAGAGATAAAACAAACACCAATTAAGAAGACGATAATATATTGATAAAGAGGGATCGCATCAGTATAAATTACCCCACCCATAATGCCACCGAGCACAAAATTACCAATAAAATCAATAGGTGTTAATTGAGAAAGTTGTGTTTTACCCGATAAATTCATATGGGCTAATATGATAGTAAAACCAATAATAAATTTGATAATAACCAGAAAGTAATATTCCATTTGCGTCTCACATTTCCAATAATTTCTGCACTTATTATAAAGCAGAAAATCTCATCTAGATAAAAATCTAAATTATTTTTACTTTATTTTTCATGGAATTTGACTAAGAAAAAACACTTAATATACTTAGGTTTGTTGATTTTAAGACTCGCACTATACTTATTAAGATAGTTTTGCCGTAATCTCTTACAATCAACGCAATAGCTTCTCGCCTTTTCTAGTTTTTACGCGGGATATCACTGAATTGTTTTTGAACACATATTTTGGAGAAAAAAATGAATAAAAAACTACTTACTTCATTGGTTCTAGCGGGTCTTGTTACCATTACAGCTGGTTGTGATGATGCATCTAAAAAAGTCGATGAAGGCATTGATAAGGCAAAAGAGACAGCAACTCAAGTCACAGAAACTGCGCAAGATAAAGCGAATGAGTTAACTGAACAAGCCAAAGATAAAGCTGCTGACTTGAAAGAAGATGCATCAGCAAAAGCAGATGAATTAACACAACAAGCTCAAGAGCTAAAAGACAAAGCTGAACAAAAAGCCGCAGAATTGAAAACTCAAGTTGACGCAAAAACAGATGAGTTAAAACAGGCTGCATCCGCTAAAACTGATGAAATCAAACAAAGCTTAGATGTAGAAAGTGATAAATTAGCTGAAAAAGCAGCTGAATTAAAACAAGATGCAAATAAAACCATTGATAACTTAAAGCAAGAGACAGATAGCAAAGTTGATCAATTAAAAGGTGATGCAGCAAAAACAAGTGATGATGTAAAACAGCAGGCCCAAGAAACTGAAAACAAAGCACTTGATAAAGCTGACCAATTAACCGATCAAGCGAAACAAAAAATTGATGATTTAAAAGCTGAAAACAAATAATCCAATTTCAGAATTTTTGATGATTCGAAAGCCAGTAAATTTTCACTGGCTTTTTTTGTTCATAAAAAAGACAAGGGTTGATCGATTAAGCAAAAAATGTAACCATGTTCTCCTTTTTTCAACAGGAGAAACCTATTAAAGAGCGAAAGCACCTATAAACAAAAAACAGCAATAAATTGATTTAATTGTCATTTTCTTCATCTTACGGAAAAAATAATTTACTTCCGTTCTTTTATAAAACATCACACTAATTTGATGCTTTATTCAAATTTTCTTATGAACTTTTCTTTTCTGATCACATAGACAATCAGAAAGTTGATAGCGAAAAGTCTCTTTCTAGGAAAATAACAAAAAATAGGTTAGCTATGAGTCAACAAAACGATATAACCCCTCAAAAAGTTAGGATGAAAATTAATCCTCCCGTTTTTTATACATCAGCGCTATTAATTTTATTGGTCGTTGGCTTCTCTGCATTATTTCCAGAGCTGGCGAATGATAAACTCAGTCATCTTCAGGAAAATCTCTTCACGAATGCGAGTTGGTTCTACATTCTAGCCGTTGCATTGATTTTGCTGAGTGTGACTTATTTAGGGCTTTCTCGGTTTGGTGAAATCAAATTAGGCCCTGATCATGCTCGCCCTCACTTTAGTTATTTTGCTTGGTTTGCCATGCTCTTTTCAGCAGGAATGGGGATTGGCTTAATGTTCTTTGGTGTTGCTGAACCTGTTATGCATTATCTGATGCCTCCAACCGGTGAAGCTCAAACCATAGAAGCCGCAAAAGAAGCCATGCGATTAACCTTTTTCCACTGGGGATTACATGCATGGGCAATTTACGCCATTGTCGCTTTGATCTTAGCTTTCTTCTCTTATCGCCATGGTTTACCGTTAACACTGCGTTCTGCACTTTATCCAATTATTGGTGATCGCATACATGGCCCAATTGGCCATGCTGTTGATATTTTCGCTGTTATGGGAACCGTATTTGGTGTCGCAACTTCCCTTGGTTTTGGTGTTCTGCAAGTTAATGCGGGTTTAAATCACCTCTTTAATGTACCTATTAACCCAACGGTTCAAGTCGTATTGATTGTTGTGATCACAGGGCTTGCAACCATTTCTGTTGTTTCTGGTTTAGAAAAAGGCATTCGTTTTTTATCTGAACTTAACTTAGGATTGGCGGTTATTCTTCTTTTATTAGTCATAATTCTCGGTCCAACTGTATTGATATTAAAATCATTTGTTGAAAATACAGGGGGATATCTATCCGAAATTGTCAGTAAAACCTTTAATCTTTACGCATACGAGCCAAAATCGAGTGATTGGTTAGGGGGATGGACACTGCTTTATTGGGGTTGGTGGCTTTCATGGTCACCATTTGTAGGGATGTTTATCGCCCGTATTTCACGAGGTCGTACTATTCGTGAATTTGTTGTCGGTGTTCTGTTTGTTCCTGCTGGCTTTACTTTACTCTGGATGACCGTTTTTGGTAACACAGCGATTCATTTAATCAAAGATAAAGGGGCAGAAGCCCTCGCCAATATCGTACAACAAGATGTGTCATTGGCTTTATTTGAGTTCTTAAATTATTTCCCATTATCATCTGTTTTATCCTTCTTTGCGATGTTGATGGTCGTTGTCTTCTTTGTGACTTCAGCAGACTCAGGCGCGATGGTTGTTGATACTTTAGCTTCTGGTGGTGATAGCGAAACACCAGTATGGCAACGCATTTTCTGGGCGGGTTTAATGGGCGTTTCTGCAATTACTTTATTGTTAGCGGGTGGTTTAACTGCACTACAAACAGTAACCATTGCAAGTGCACTTCCTTTCTCGATGGTATTGCTTGCTTCTATTTATGGACTAATAAAAGCATTGAGAGTGGATGTATATAAACGTGATAGCCAACAACTAACGACAATTGCACCACCAGCAAGCCGCAATCCGATCCCTTGGCAACGCCGTTTAAGAAATATTGCCTATTTTCCTAAACGCTCTCATGTAAAACGTTTTATGGATGAAGTGATCCAACCCTCAATGGAAATGGTGTCTGCTGAGTTAAGTAAGCAAGCAACGCAATGTTTTATCCATAATGAAGAAGATGATCGAATTGGTTTTGAAGTCGATTTAGGCGATGACATGAATTTCTTCTATGAAGTTCGCCTACGTTTTTATACTCAACCTGCCTTTGCTTTAGCTGGATTAAGTGATGAAGAAAGAGACGAAGAGCATAAATATTATCGTGCTGAAATTCATTTAAAAGAAGGTGGGCAAGATTACGATGTAATGGGTTGGACGAAAGAACAAATCATTCACGATATTCTTGATCAGTACGAAAAACACATTCACTTTTTACATGTGTTAGGTAAACAATAATTCTATCCACTGATAAAAGTCCAAAAGGTGATGTGTTAAACATCACCTTTTTTTCTTACTTTCAAGATAACTTATTTTTCAGCTTGCGCCGAGTCATCAGCCTCTAAAGCAATCAACTCTTTTAATAGACCTGACAGTCGCTGTAATTTTTCAGTGGAAAATTTTTGCTCAATTAATTGATAGCCTTTATCTATTTTAGGCTGAATTATGTCGTATAAATTTTGACCATTAGCAGAAAGAGAGACAAACAGCTTACGTTGGTCACTCACGGGTTTTAAGCGACAAATTAATTCGTCCCTTTCCATTCTAATCAGAATGCCCGTTAAACTAGGTCGAAGAATACACGCTTTTTGCGCTAATTCGTGAAAATCAATAGAACGCTTATCCGCAAGTACTCGAATAATCCGCCACTGCTGTTCTGTCAGATTATGCTCTTTGAGAACAGGTCGAAAAAAACCCATTGCAGATTCCCGAGCTTGTAATAGCGCGATAGTTAATGATTCATGCATAATCAAGAAGCTCTTTATATGGTGTTATAGGTGAAATGACAAAATATCACTCAATATAGACAGTGAAAAAGTACCGCTGTTTATGGTTTATAAAATGACTATATTCTAAGAATAGACTAATTGTTACAATTATTCATATTAACAAATAAATAAAGTTGACTCAATTTTTGCAATTTTCTTCCCTTTGTGCAATTTATCACCCATGTTCCTTTTTTAGGATTAATTTCATCTTCCACAACATCTTGAGCTATACGCAATTTTTATGAATTGGCAATTTGTGTTATCTGTTTACCAATCAAAAAAAGTAGCCTAATTTGCCTATTATCCTACCTCTATATTAGGAATAATGGCGCTTAGCGATAAGGTTGTCTCACCGTTATTTGAGATAAAGTTAACGAGTTGTAACAAAGAAAGATTGCTATCTTTGTTCATGCGCGGTAGCGTTACGGCTTTAAAACAACGCAACAAAGAAACCGGCAATAACATCACAACTTTGTTAGCGGAGTAGTTAGGTGATTTTTTTAGTTATCTAACTAATAATTATTTTAAGTGAAGACGCCCACAGACGAGAAGTCTGGCAGTAGGAGTAAATAATGTCTGAGGAAAAACAGGCTAACCCACTTTTTCGGGATGCGATGGCAAGCTTAGGTGCTGCGGTCAATATCGTGGCAACAAATGGTGATGCGGGATGTTGTGGCTTAACAGCAACAGCAGTATGTTCTGTTACTGATAACCCGCCTACCGTGATGGTCTGCATCAACAGTAAAAGCCAGATGAACGCTATTTTTCAAGAAAATGGAAAATTAAGCATCAATATATTGAATCATGAGCAAGAAGAAATGGCATGTCATTTCGCCGGAATGACAGGGCTTGCGATGGCAGAGCGTTTTACCCAACCAGGATGGCAACACGGACAATTACAACAACCCGTATTAGCAAATGCCCTCGCCTGCTTAGAAGGTGATATTTATGATGTACGCCAAGTGGGTACACATTTTGTTTATATGACCGAAATTAAGAATATTTCGGTGCGTGAAGATGGTGATGGGCTTATTTATTTCAAGCGTCGTTTCCATTCTGTTAAAAATGAACAAGTACCAATCCCTGTTTAAATTTCACCTATTTTACCTCAAGATAAAAACGCACTTTTAATAAGGGCGTTTTTTATTGATTATAATCACATCATAAAATTAAATATTTATTTATATTAAATGAATACTTATTTAACGAAGTGACATTAACTAGCCTTTAGATATTTATTAAATACTTATTAACATCTGTTTGTTATAAAAGAATATTTTTTAATTATAATAAAAAATTTCTGTCTAGAATCAATCAGTCACATAATCAAAAATATTTTCTTTCTACTTTTATCCTGTATCTTTATTTAATTTACTTAGATTAAAATATAAACAAACAATAATCTTCTTGGTTATATTTTATACCAAAGAGCAATTAAATGACTTTATTTTAAAATAAACTAATGAATATTTTTTTCAATCTGGTATTAATCTTACCCACAGTGTGATCAACCTTTGAGAAGTCATTCCATCAATATATTAGTCTACTCGACTTGCTGATTACCTTCTTAAATTTGCAAACATCACTCTAAATGCGACAGATAATGTTACCGTCGTGTAACATTCCTCGTGAATGTGAGTAAATAACATCGTTGTTGAAAATAAATAATAATTAGGGGCATTACAGATATGGATAAACCCGCTCAAGTCGGTTTATTACAACAGCCTAAACCATTCTTTATGATTTTCTTTGTAGAATTATGGGAACGTTTTGGTTACTACGGCGTACAAGGTATTCTTGCCGTTTATTTTGTTAGTAAACTCGGTTTCTCTCAAGAACAGGCTTTCATTACTTTTGGTGCATTCTCTGCACTGGTTTATGGGCTTATTTCTATTGGTGGTTATGTTGGTGACCACTTATTAGGAACAAAACGAACCATTGTTTTAGGTGCTATTGTTTTGGCTATCGGTTATTTCATGACTGGTATGTCAATTATGTATCCTAATTTAATTTTCTACGCATTGGGAACTATCGCAGTAGGTAATGGTTTATTTAAAGCCAATCCTGCAAGTTTATTAGCGAAATGCTATCCACCTAAAGATCCACGTCTTGATGGCGCATTTACGCTATTTTATATGTCGATCAATATCGGCTCATTAATTTCTTTATCTATCGCCCCGGTACTTGCTGAACGTTACGGATATGCACTGACTTATAATATCTGTGGTATTGGCTTGATCATGGCGTTATTAGTTTATTTCTTCTGTCGTAAAATGGTTGCCAATATTGGTTCTGAACCAGACCATTTACCGATGAACTTTAGCAAACTGTTATTAGTTATTGCTGGCTCAATTGCTATGGTATTTGTTTGTGCATGGTTATTGCACAACGTGATGATTGCAAATATTGTCTTAGTTAGCTTGTCTATTATTGTTGTCTTCATTTATTTCCGTGAAGCCTTTAAACAAAAAGACAGAGTTGCTCGTAATAAAATGTATGTTGCATTTGTTCTGATGTTAGAAGCTGTTGTTTTCTACATTCTGTATGCTCAGATGCCAACTTCACTGAACTTCTTTGCTATTCATAATGTTCATCACACGCTTTTAGGCTTTGATATTAACCCTGTAAGCTTCCAAGCACTAAACCCATTCTGGATCATTATTGCTAGCCCAATCCTTGCTATCGCTTACAGCCATTTTGGCGCGAAAGGTAAAGATTTCTCAATGCCAGCGAAGTTTACTGCTGGTATGCTTCTGTGCTCATTAGGATTCCTTACAGCGGCAGCATCAGGTATGTGGTTTGCTGATGCTCAAGGCTTAACATCACCTTGGTTTATCGTTTTGGTTTACTTATTCCAGAGCTTAGGTGAACTGATGATCAGTGCGTTAGGTTTAGCAATGGTTGCAGCATTCGTACCGCAATACATGATGGGCTTTATTTTAGGTATGTGGTTCTTAACACAAGCCACGGCTTATCTGTTAGGGGGTTATGTAGCGACTTTCACAGCAGCACCAGAAGGTATTACTGATCCACTACAAACATTACCTATTTACACTGATGTATTTGGTAAAATTGGTATTGTGACCTTAATTGTTGGTTTAGTGATGTGGGCAACAGTACCTTTACTGAACCGCATGATGAAAGAAGAAAGCAAAGACGTTAAAGTCGCTGGCTAATCTTTCAATCAATATCTAATTGAATATTAAGCGCTTATTTATAGGCGCTTTTATTTTGGGCTAAGAAGATTATTCTCTTTTTGCTAGCCATAAAAAAACCCGCTAAATAAGCGGGTTTAGTTTAATCATTAAGAATGATCCAATTACAGAACATCAACTGAATTCAGTTCTTTAAAGGCTTGTTCTAAACGAACAACCATTGATGCTTGTGCTTGACGTAACCAGTTACGTGGGTCGTAGTATTTCTTGTTAGGTTTATCAGCACCTTCTGGGTTACCTAACTGACCTTGCAAATAGCCTTCGTTCTTTTTGTAGAACTGTAAGATACCATCCCAAGTTGCCCACTGAGTATCTGTATCGATATTCATTTTGATAACACCATAGCCAACAGCTTCTTTGATTTCTTCTGCTGAAGAACCGGAGCCGCCGTGGAATACGAAATCTAAGCTATTGTGTGGTAAGTTGAATTTTTCTGATACGTAGTCTTGTGAGTTACGTAGAATTTTTGGCGTTAACTGAACGTTACCTGGTTTATAAACACCGTGAACGTTACCGAAAGATGCCGCGATAGTGAAACGAGGGCTTACCGCACTCAGTTTTTCGTATGCGTAAGCAACATCTTCTGGTTGAGTATAAAGCGCAGAGCTGTCCATACCCGTGTTATCAACACCGTCTTCTTCACCACCCGTACAGCCTAATTCGATTTCTAAAGTCATATCGATTTTAGCCATACGCGCTAAATATTTAGCACAGATTTCGATGTTTTCTTCTAATGACTCTTCAGATAAGTCAATCATGTGAGAAGAGAACAGTGGTTTGCCTGTTTTAGCGTAGTGTTTCTCACCAGCATCTAACAGACCATCAATCCATGGTAATAATTTTTTCGCACAGTGGTCAGTATGCAGAATAACAGGAACACCGTAATATTCAGCCATTTGGTGCACATGGTGAGCACCTGAAATTGCGCCTAAAATAGCAGCTTGCTGTGGTACATCAGATTTAAGACCTTTACCTGCGATAAATGCAGCACCACCGTTAGAGAACTGTACAATAACAGGAGAACGAACTTTCGCAGCAGCTTCTAACACAGCATTGATTGAGTCAGTACCTACACAGTTAACCGCAGGCAGAGCAAATTTATTTTCTTTTGCTACCGCAAATACTTTTTGTACATCATCACCAGTGATGACACCCGGTTTCACGAAATCAAAAACTTTAGACATGTAATAAGATCCTATATTTGGAACAGGTAGAAAATAACTTTCTACCTGTATGAGCTGACTTAATTACTGTTTAGCGCGTTCTTCTAACATTGCAACAGCAGGAAGTTTTTTACCTTCAACGAATTCTAAGAAAGCACCACCACCGGTTGAAATGTAAGAGATTTTGTCTGCGATATCAAATAAATCAATAGCAGCCAGCGTATCACCACCACCTGCGATAGAGAATGCTTCACTATCTGCGATTGCATTAGCAATGATTTCTGTACCTTTGCGGAAGTTAGGGAATTCAAACACACCGACTGGACCATTCCACAGGATAGTTTTCGCATTTTTCAGGATCTCAGCTAAACGTTCTGCTGTCACATCACCGATATCCAGCACTTGTTCATCATCTTTGATGTCACTTGCTGATTTTAAAACAGCTTCAGCAGTTTCAGAGAACTCAGTTGCAACACGAACATCACTTGGTACTGGAATATCACATTTTTCCATCAGTTTTTTAGCATCATCAACAAGGTCTGCTTCATATAAAGAACGACCTACTGGATGACCTTCTGCTGCGATAAAGGTATTTGCGATACCACCACCAACGATTAATTGGTCAGCAATTTTTGATAAAGAATCTAATACAGTCAGTTTAGTTGAAACTTTAGAACCACCAACAATCGCAACCATTGGGCGAGCAGGTTTATCTAATGCTTTACCTAATGCTTCAAGCTCTGCTGATAACAGAGGGCCCGCGCAAGCAACTTGTGCAAATTTAGCAACACCATGAGTTGATGCTTGAGCACGGTGAGCGGTACCAAATGCATCCATGACGAAAACATCACATAATGCAGCGTATTGCTTAGACAGAGTTTCGTCGTCTTTCTTTTCGCCTTTGTTAAAACGAACGTTTTCAAGAACAACTAATTCACCTGCATTGACTTCAACACCATTTAAATAGTCTTTAGCAAGGCTAACTGGTGCAGTTAATTTATCTTTCAGATAGTCAACAACTGGTTTTAAAGAGAACTCTTCGTTGTACTCACCTTCAGTAGGACGACCTAAGTGAGAAGTTACCATCACTTTAGCGCCTTGTTTTAACGCGGCTTCAATTGTTGGTAAAGAAGCACGGATACGCGCATCTGAAGTCACTTTACCATCTTTAACTGGAACGTTCAGGTCAGCACGGATAAGAACTCGTTTACCCGCTAGGTCTAAATCGGTCATCTTAATTACAGACATGATGAATCCTCTCATTGATTCTCTAAAATTTAGTAATCTTCTGTTCAGTGCCTTGTATTATTACGCAACACCGTCATTAAAACATGATTATTTAAAACCAGTTGCAGCCATTGCTAACGTTGTATCAAGCATTCTGTTAGCAAAGCCCCATTCATTATCACACCAGACTAAAGTCTTGATCAGGTGTTGCCCACTGACTCTTGTTTGTGTGCCATCAACGATTGCACTATGAGGGTCGTGGTTAAAATCAGTTGAGACTAATGGCAATTCTGTGTAATCCACTATACCACGAAATGCGCCAGTTGCTGATTTTTGAATTAACCGATTGACATCTAACACATTTACAGCAGTTTTTACAGTGACACTTAAATCAATTGCCGTCACATTAATTGTAGGAACTCGTACAGAAATTGCCTCAAAATGATCCTTAAATTTCGGGAAAATTCGAGTAATTCCTGCCGCCAATTTCGTATCAACAGGAATAATAGATTGTCCTGCTGCTCGAGTACGGCGTAAATCCTTATGGTATGCATCAATCACAGGTTGATCGTTCATGGCTGCATGGATTGTTGTTACTGTTCCTGACTCTATATTAAACGCGTCATCCATCATTTTAATGATGGGAATAATGCAATTTGTTGTACAAGATGCGTTTGAAACAATTCGGTGCTCTTTTTTAAGTTCGTGTTGATTCACACCAAAAACGACAGTTGCATCTAAATCCGTTGTACCAGGATGAGAAAAAAGTACTTTCTTTGCGCCTTGTGCAATATGCGCTTCGCCATCAGCTCGTGAGCCGTAAGCACCACTACAATCAAGTACGACATCAATACCAAGTTCACCCCAAGGTAAATCAGTAATATCAGCGTGATGAAATAAACGAATAGTATCATCACCCACTTGCAATAAATCGTTATTAATTCGTACATCCCAAGCAAAACGTCCGTGGCTGGAGTCATACTTGAGAAGATGCCCAATACCTTGTGCATCAGCCAATTCATTTATTGCAACAACTGTTATTTCAGCTCGTTTACCTGATTCATAAAGCGCTCTTAACACATTACGCCCTATACGACCAAAACCGTTAATAGCGACTCTGATTGTCATGTGACTTCCTTGATAACTCGTGATTTGCAACCGCTTAGAATAATAGAGCAAGATACTAATCAACAACGATAAATCAAGTAAATCTAGAAATTGTGCAGTCATCGACATTTTAGGATTAACTGAAACGGTTCAGCTTACTGATAGTCAGATTACGAGAAATGAGAGAAGATCGCAATAGTAAACAAAGATGGAAGGATAAAAAAAGAGCACATCTGAGAAATTCTTCCCAAAAATGTGCTCTTGTTAACATTTATTGATTATTTAAGTAAAGATTTTGCCTGTGTAACCACATTTTCAACAGTAAAACCAAACTCTTCAAATAACTCATTTGCAGGTGCAGATTCACCGAAGCTACGCATACCTACAATCGCACCATCTAAACCAACATACTTGAACCAGTAGTCAGCAATACCTGCTTCGATAGCAACACGCGCTTTCACTGATGCTGGTAATACTGCCTCACGGTAATCTGCATCTTGTTTATCAAATGCATCTGTTGCTGGCATAGAAACAACACGTACTTTACGGCCTTCAGCTGTCAGTTGTTCATAAGCGCTAACCGCTAATTCAACTTCAGAACCTGTGGCAATAAAGATTAATTCTGGAGTACCAGCGCAATCTTTCAGGATGTAACCACCCTTCTCGATATTTGCCAGTTGCTCTGGAGTACGTGGTTGTTGTGCAAGGTTTTGACGAGAGAAGATCAGAGCTGTTGGACCATCTTTACGATCAATTGCATATTTCCATGCAACAGCTGATTCAACTTGGTCACATGGACGCCATGTGCTCACGTTTGGAGTTACACGCAGGCTTGCCATTTGCTCAACAGGTTGGTGAGTTGGACCATCTTCACCCAGACCGATAGAGTCATGAGTATAAACAAAGATACTGCGGATCTTCATCAGTGCAGCCATACGTACAGCATTACGTGCATATTCCATAAACATCAGGAAGGTAGCACCGTAAGGAACAAAACCGCCATGTAGTGCAATACCGTTCATGATTGCAGACATACCGAATTCACGTACACCGTAATGGATGTAGTTACCCGCTTTGTCTTCGTTCAGCGCTTTAGAACCAGACCACATAGTCAGGTTACTTGGTGCTAAGTCCGCAGAACCGCCCATGAATTCTGGTAATACTTTACCGAATGCTTCTAATGCATTTTGAGACGCTTTACGGCTTGCAATGCTTGAAGGGTTTTGTTGCAGATTTTCAATAAATGCTTTGGAATCTTTTTCCCAGTTTGCTGGTAATTCACCAGAAACACGGCGTTTGAATTCAGCCGCTAATTCAGGGAATTGTGCTGCGTATGCAGCAAATTTAGCATCCCATGCAGCTTCTTTTGCTTTACCCGCTTCTTTCGCATCCCACTCTTTATAAATTTCTTGTGGAATTTCGAATGCGCCGTATTCCCAGCCTAACGCTTTACGTGTTTCAGCGATTTCTGCATCACCTAATGGAGAACCGTGAGAATCAGCAGTACCTGCTTTATGAGGAGAACCAAAACCGATAGTGGTTTTACATATCAGCAGTGAAGGTTTGTCAGTGATTTGTTTTGCTGCTTCAACAGCTGCTTTAATGCTTGCTGCATCGTGGCCATCAATACCACTGATTACATGCCAGCCATAAGCGTCGAAACGTTCTGCTGTGTTATCAGTAAACCAACCATGCACTTGACCATCAATAGAGATGCCATTGTCATCATAGAATGCAATCAGTTTACCTAATTGTAATGTTCCCGCTAAAGAACACGCTTCGTGGGAGATACCTTCCATCATACAACCATCACCCATAAAGGCGTAGGTGTAATGGTCAACAATGTCATGACCAGGACGGTTAAATTGAGCCGCTAATGTACGTTCTGCAATAGCAAAACCCACTGCGTTTGCAATACCTTGACCTAAAGGACCCGTTGTTGTTTCAACACCTGGGGTATAACCATATTCTGGGTGACCTGGTGTTTTAGAATGCAATTGACGGAAGTTTTTCAGATCATCTAAAGAAACTTCATAACCAGACAGGTGCAGTAAACTGTAAATCAGCATTGAAGCATGACCATTAGATAAAACGAAGCGGTCACGATCAGCCCAGTTAGGGTTAGTTGGGTTATGATTTAAAAAATCACGCCATAATACTTCTGCAATATCAGCCATACCCATAGGGGCGCCAGGGTGTCCTGATTTCGCTTTTTGCACAGCATCCATACTTAAAAAACGGATCGCATTAGCAAGGGTTTTACGAGTGGTCATTTTCTACTCCAAGTCGGATAAAAAGCATCTAGATAGCTGATTCTCTCAATGCGGGCAAAAAACCGCAATATAAAAAATCCACAAAGGTGGCTATCGTAATTAGCATAAAGCAATAATTCTTTGATTTGCACAGCATTTTTTACAATCAAAGCGGAAAATAACATTACACCACCGCATTGTTGCGCAACAAAAAGTAAAAGAGACAATAATTTGCGCAATTGAGAAGCGTGCTATTAAACCCTAGCTTGATATGACTAATCAAGATAAAATTTCATTGCTGAATTATCCATCAAATCAAATAAATACCGTATTTGTGTTAATTATAGCCTAATAACTGACTGGACTTGTTATCAGGAAGTAGAATTATACAAATTTTAAAAAGATAAAAAGCAGATAATTCACTGATTCAGTAATAAAAATCCTATTTACATCATATATAAATAAAAGGAAAACATCGCGTAACACAGTTGTTACCCCTTTTATAAAAATAACTTATTTATATATTCTACTTATTTTTAATTAATTTTAGATAAGTAATATTCTAAGTGTAATTCCTTAAAATCTTCTTTTCTGACAAAAAAATGCAAATCAATAATTGATTTCAATAATAGAAAAAATTTTAAATTATCTCTTCTACAAAAAGCTTTTAATTTCAAAATTTCATTGGGATTGTTTTTTAAAATATAATAATTATAATTCATGATGATCATTTTAGACACAAAGACATTGAGTGCTGCTTGATCTTTACTTAAGAAACTAGCTAATATTTTAAATATTTTATCCGTATCATTTTTATACGTTTTGATAAATTTTTCAGGTGATAAATAAATTAAACATTGATCTTCTAGTGTAAAAATAAAGTTTTCATCTTTCTCTAGAAGAAAATTAACGATCTCTATTTGTTGTTTTTTAATTATATTAAAATCATCATGATATTTTTCATTACTGTATTTTAATACAAGATCATAAGTTGCATTAATTAGCTCGTCAACTTTTATCACTTCATCACTAGAATAACGAAAGTAGAGCTTATTATCTTCAACAATAAAATAATCAGCAAATCCCATATCATAGAATAAATAATTAATAAGTTCGGTTTTATAGGTATTCTCTTTTTCTTTACCTAAAAAAGAAAGATCGGATTTTAATTGCGAAACAATATAGCTTGAAAATAAATTTTTATTATAAAAGTTTTCAGTTCTATTTATAGACAATAAATTAGGTAATATCCTCAGAAAAGAAAAAAATTGATAATAATTTTGATCATAAGGTTCATCGCTAATAATCTCATCTATTTTTTTTGAATTAAAAAGCTCATTCCACCACGAAAGATAAAGAGCTGATTTATTTTTTAGTTTTACTGAAATAATTTCATCCAATTCACCCTCCCAAGTCTGTAAAAATAAAATATCATGTTCAAAAGGAAGCACTCTTGGATTAAATAATTTTCTTAATTTATATTGATAAATTTTAGTGATATCCATTTCTCTACGTCCTTACGTTATTATAAAACCTTAAAAAAACCAGCAAATTTAAATAGTTATTACTTTATTATGGTAGATCCCTATTGGCCAATATCCTTGATAGTAGATATTAACAATATTTTCCCAGTTGTCTCCAAGGGAAAAGTATTTTTCTGATAAGTATTGCCGAAATGCGTAACTAATCGCATTTTTAGCTGCAATATTGAAATCATGGGCATCATATTTAAATGGAGTACACGGGATATTTTTCACGCTATCCATCACACAACGCGTTATCTTTATACGTTGTTCTATTAATGCTTTAGGTAGGGTTTGCTTTGTATAAAAAGGATCATCTTGAGTTGGTGAGGTAGGTAACCATATAAAATCCAACTCAGAGAGCAATAAACTCTCCAGATCTGAAAATAAAATCACATTATCAGCCTGTAAATCCGCTTTTCCCATATTAGAAAAAAAAGCGGAGCTCTCTATTTTGTGTCGTATTTCGTCAAAAAAAATCATGATTAATCGGCTCAATAAACTCAACATCAATTCTATCAACAGTCACAGTAATATACTGATTTTCAAAATATGTGTAATGATAAAAAAGATCATCTTCAAAGACTAAATTAGCAACAATCAATTTGTTATCAAACAACATTCCAGTAAGTTGGTAAGAAAACGTATTTTCTATTAAACAAATTCCATTACTTTCCTTAAAATAAGAATATTAATGAGCCGTTATAAATTCGATATTCAGCCTATGTAACGAACAAAGATCAACAAATTTTTTGGAAATAACTAATCAACCGATTTTTCATCTCTTTTACATCAATAAGTGTACCTTGTGTATTAGCAATAAAACCAAACTTATAAAATGTCACTATTTCTCCTTAGGATCAGCACCAACGCCCCATAGGTGAATTCTCTCTCAGATTTTTATCAATCAATTCTGGTGTGATAATATTTTGTTCAATAACAGGAAGCATAATTTCATCTAGAATTTCGCAATCAATATGACAACCTGTATTATGAAATATAAGGGTTAACGCTTTATCAATTAATGCTTGCTCATCATATTTTTTTATTTCAAGAATAAATTGAACAATCGCTTGTTTTATCTCTTTATTTTTACTGTATTCGGCTTGTTCAGTTTCGAATTCCTGATAATAAAAGTTATCGAGTTCTTTGGATAGCGTATTTAAACGTAAACGAAATTCCTGCTTCATAAATGAATCCTAAATATACCTAAGAGTATGATTTGATGTCTTTTATCAATAGCAAACCATCCTTATAAATAAAGATAAGAAATAGCATGATTAAGACAGATAAGCAAAGTGGTTTAGTTTGATAAAAGGAACAGTTTGATAGGCTATAAATGCAAAAACCCCAGCATAAATGCTGGGGTTTGGAATGTTGGCGGAACGGACGGGACTCGAACCCGCGACCCCCTGCGTGACAGGCAGGTATTCTAACCAACTGAACTACCGCTCCGCGTATCCTTTCGGACGAGGTGAATATTACGAATCTCTTGCCTTGTCGTCAACTGTTTTTCTAACAAAAAGATGCATTTGGATAATTTTTAATCTCAACTTACTCTTTGTGCTTTTTTTATATTCAAACAGTTTCATCATTTGGTGCAGGACGCCATAAACAATGCCCGCCTTTCTTCTCAACTAAATCTAATCGAGACTCATGCTCAGCAAGTTCATCTGCGGTTGCTCTTATTACTCTTAAGCCTGAAACTGGGCGCTCGATACGCTGAATATCATTTTGCTCTTGCTCGTTACTTGATTCGCCTTCCATTGAAAATGCCAATGCTGTTTGTCCACCGGTCATAGCCAAGTAAACATCAGAAAGTATTTCAGCATCCAATAACGCGCCATGAAGAGTACGTTTAGAGTTATCTATTAAGTATCTATCACATAAGGCATCAAGATTATTTCGTTTACCAGGGAATAATGCCCTTGCCATTGCAAGGCTATCGGTAATTTGGCAGAACGTTTCGGTAGGCGGAATATCACGATTAAGCTTTCTAAACTCATAATCCATAAAGCCGATATCGAACGATGCGTTATGAATAATCAGCTCTGCGCCACGAATATATTCTAAAAATTCATCAGCAATATCAGCAAAAGAAGGACAATCCTCTAAAAATTCATCACTAATACCGTGAACTTCAAACGCTTCAGGATCAACTAATCTTTCAGGCTTAATATAAACATGGAAATTTCGCCCTGTTAGTCGACGATTGATAACCTCTACGGCACCAATTTCAATGATATTATGACCTTCATAATGAACGCCCAGCTTATTCATACCGGTGGTTTCGGTATCAAGTACAATTTGTCGTGTGATTGGAGTGCTCATAATCCGTTTTTATGTCAGACTTAGGGTTAGTTTTTCGTATTAATCAAAAAGGATAAGTCGCCTTTATGCACAAGCAGGTAGAAATATTCACCGATGGTTCATGCTTAGGCAACCCAGGCCCCGGTGGTTATGGCGCTATTTTACGCTATCAACAACATGAAAAAACCCTAAGTGAAGGTTTTTTTATGACCACCAATAACCGAATGGAACTTCTTGCCGCTATCGTAGCATTAGAAACATTAAAATTCCCTTGTAAAATTACACTGACAACAGATAGCCAATATGTCAGACAAGGTATCACACAGTGGATCCATAGCTGGAAAAAGCGCCAATGGCGCAAAGCAGACAAAAGCCCTGTGCTTAATGTCGATTTATGGAAACGCTTAGATAGTGCTATTACTCGTCATGAAATTGAATGGCATTGGGTAAAAGGCCATGCAGGTCATGATGAAAATGAACGTTGTGATGAATTAGCAAAAACGGCAGCTCAATCACCTACACAAGAAGATACTGGCTATATTGAAAGCCAGAAAGATAAAACACAATGAATTATATTTTATGGCTCTGAGTGATTGCGTGTAGCACCTAATACTCGACCTTTTACACTCATGCGTGGCAATGCAAATTTCAATGCAGTGGGTGTTAAAGGAAGCGTTCTTTTACGAGCAATAATTAAATTTAAACAGCCACCGGTGTGATAGCGGCTACCATCACGTTTTATTGGTCTTGAACATGGCATAATCTGGAAATTCTGTTGTGTCATCACTTCGTAATTTAGCACACTAAGCCAATCAATTTGGCGTCGAAGTGAAAACATGCGACTTGAATAAGGCTGTTTTTGTCGTAAAACAGGCGTGCATTTACCCAGTCCTAATAAACTAATAGGGTTAAAGCTCGTTAATACTATCCAGCCATCATCAATTAAAACACGATCAGCTTCTCTTAATAGCCAATGAGGATCTGCACTATAATCAAGTACATGAGCCATAAGGCAAACATCAACCGATTTATTTTCAAAGGGTAGATAATCTAAAGACGCGATAACATCCGCATTTATTGCATTTGATGTCACATTGACTTGATGTGAAACGATACTTAATTTGGTATCCAACTCGGCACTGAGTTGACCGAGTTTTAGCAAATGAAAGCCATATATTTTCGGCCACCAGTTTTGTAAACGCAATTCAATCGCCATGCGATAATATTCCCCCCAAGGAATATCACGCCAAGAATCCGGCATTGTAATTGGTTTTACTGAACGCGCTGCTTTCATCGTTTAACCCTTTATATTTTATAAGTAAGGTAACTTATATGGAGCTTATCAGAATTCCTGCTTTATCCGATAACTACATTTGGCTATTAAGTAATGAAAATAGTGAATGTGTGATTGTGGATCCTTCACAAGCCGAGCCCGTTATTGAAATGCTCTCTCAACGCTCACTAATACCTATCGCGATTTTATTAACCCACCATCATGATGATCATGTTGGTGGAGTTGCTGAACTTGTAAAAAAATATCCTAACATTGACGTTTTTGGCCCACAAGAAACACAAAATAAAGGTGCCGAAAATATTATTCATAATCAAGAGCGTATTATTGTTGGCTCTTTCACTTTTAATGTGATTGGCACACCGGGTCATACATTAGGTCATGTTGCTTATTATTGTGAACCATATTTATTTTGTGGCGATACACTTTTTTCTGGTGGTTGTGGTCGTTTATTCGAAGGTACCGCACAACAAATGTTTAGTTCATTACAAAGATTGAGAGCTTTACCTGATAACACATTAATTTGTTGTGCTCATGAATACACCCTATCAAACATGACCTTTGCACATCATATCATGCCAGAAAATGCACTTATTACCGATTATTTAGCCCAAGTTAGTGAAATGCGTAAAAATTTGCAACCTACTGTGCCAATAACACTAAAAAACGAAAAGAATATTAATCTTTTTTTGAAATCTGACGATATTGATTTACAAAGGATTTTAGGTATAACCCCTAATACTTACGCGCCAATTAAGACATTTACAAAATTAAGAGAATTAAAAGACAACTTTTAATTTCTATTGGTTGTTTTATTTTGGCACACTAAGTATTATTTGGTTCAAAAAACACACAGGATGAATTTTTCTATTATGAAGACAAAAGCGATTTTGTTCTCCATATTGCTCTTGGCGGGTTGCCAGCAATCGAAGAACATTAAACCTAATTTGTCTGCGATCACACCAACATCAACGAAAGGGACTTCAACTTCTCACCAACCTCAATATGATGTAAAAACCAATTTATGGGGTTATGTGGTAAGTGAATTGAAAATGGACCTCCCTGAAAATGAAAGGATCTCGCAGCAAGAATTATATTTTTTAAATAATCCCAAACATATACAGAGTGTTGCTTCTCGTGCTGAACCTTATATGTATTCGATTATTGATGAAATTGAAAAACGTGAATTACCGATGGAACTTGCACTTGTTCCTGTCGTTGAAAGTGAGTTTAATCCCCATGTTACCTCTTCTGCAAATGCCGCAGGTTTATGGCAATTTGTACCGATAACCGGTAATTACTATGGTTTGGCACAAAACCAATGGTATGACGGTCGTCGTGATGTTATGGCATCAACTAAAGCTGCCCTTGATTTACTTGAGCGCCTTTATGTGATGTTTGATAGTGATTGGGCACTTGCCCTTGCTGCTTATAACGCAGGTGAAGGCCGTGTTATGCAAGCAATAAAGGCAAATGAAAGTAAGAACTTACCAACAGACTATTGGTCGCTTTCTTTACCCAAAGAAACCATGAATTATGTTCCTAAAATTCTAGCATTGAGCAAAGTTATTCGTGAAAACGAAGAAACCATTACTTTTCCCAAAAGTAACTACCGAGATAAAGCGTTAGCCTCATTTGATGTCGGCGAGCAAATCACGTTAAATAAAGTCGCTGAATTAAGTCAGTTACCTATTAATACAGTAAAAGATTATAATCCCGGCTATAAGCGTGGAATAACCGCACCGAATGGCCCTCATGTCATTATGTTGCCTCGCAACAAGCTTGACCAATTCCGCAACGCTTTTGAAGACGAAGCTGTATTAGAAACTATTCGCTTGGCTGTTGCCAAAACGAATCAATCTATTAAGCAAGAAGGCGTTTATAAGGTTCGTTCAGGGGATTCGTTTTACGCCATTGCTCGTCGCTACAATATGAGTGTAAAAGACTTACAGCGTATTAATGGATTGAATGCAAAGAGCACATTACTGGTTGGTCAAACATTAAAAATTCATAATGCAGGTAGTGTCAGTAATACCACGACAACGAAACCAACAAAACCTTCACCAAGCTACTATAAAGTACGCCAAGGTGACTCTTATTACAGTATTGCCCGCCGTCACGGCATTAATCTTAAATTATTAATGAGCTGGAACGCCGACATTAAGATGTTAAAACCGGGTACACAACTCACGCTTTATACTAAATAGTTAATATCGTCTCTGTTTTATGCTTCTTTAAAAGTCATCGATATGTTTGATACCTTACTGGTGATAAATGTCGATGGCTTTTTTATTGCCAATAAAAAAAGCGCCTGATATTAACTTATCAAGCGCCTTGTTTTTTAACTCTACCTGATTAATTCAGCGTATTCACTTACAGCCAGAAGAACCAAGCAAACAGAGAGATAACAAAGATACACACTAAGTTTAGTACACCACCAACACGTACCATTTCAGTTTGTTTAATGTAACCTGAACCAAAGACAATCGCATTTGGTGGGGTTGCAACAGGCAACATAAATGCACAAGATGCACCGATACCGATAATCATTGTTAACGCCATTACAGGCATGCCTAATGCTTGTGCTACTGTTGCAAAGATTGGCACTAACAATGCGGCACTTGCTGTGTTACTGGTAAATTCAGTTAATACGATGATAAAGGTGGTCACGGCAAGAATAATCACAAACCAATGGCTATTACCGAAAGTATCTTTCATAAAGTCAGCCATAACCAAACTTGCACCAGAAGACTGTAAAATTGCGCTCAGCGTTAAACCACCACCAAACAGCATTAATACGCCCCACTCTGTGTTTTCTTGTATTTGACTCCAACTTGCGACACCAGTTACACCAATAACAATGGCCGCGCTCACAGCAATAACTGTATCTAAATCTTTTACACCACCAAAAGCACTGCTGATGAAAGAGCTGAAGATCCAGCAAAATACGGTAACTAAGAAGATAATCATGGTGATAACACGTTTGTTATTCCACTCTAACACTTCTAGTTTTAAGTCAAATTTGTGTTTTAAGTTAGGACGTAGCATCAGGTACATCACAATAAACATGATAGGCAATAGCACCAACATGATTGGAATACCGTACTTCATCCACGTAATAAAATCTAAGTTCAGTTGAGCTGCGGCAATCGCATTTGGTGGGCTACCAACCAACGTACCTAAACCACCAATACTGGCACTATAAGCCACACCTAATAATACGAATACAAAAGTATTACGCTCTGAACGAATATCTAAGTTAGATAAAATACCTAAGACTAAAGGGAGCATCATTGCTGCTGTTGCAGTGTTACTGATCCACATGGAGAGTAATGCAGTAACGCCAAATAACAGTAATACCGCGACTGAAAGTTTACCTTTTGCAATCATTAGTAAGCGGTTAGCAATTAAGCGATCTAACCCTTGAATATGAAGTGCTGTCGCTAAAGCAAATCCACCAAAGAACAAGAAAATGATAGGGTTAGCAAATGATTTTAATGACTCATTGGTATTCATTAGCCCAAGTACAACGGCTAAAATAGGAATGAATAATGCCGTGATCGTTACATGAATAGCTTCAGTTAGCCATAGTACCCCTACAAATACCATTAATGCTAGGCCAGCATTAGCCTTTGGATCATAAGGTAAAAACTCTAACAATAGCAGTAGCAAAACAACATCTATTGCTAGAATAATTAACCCTCTCTTATTTATCGGGCTTGATTTTGCCGATGGGGCTAAATTGGACGCGTCCATGATAATACTCCACATTAACTGATGTGAACATTAGGTTCACTAAGCTTGAATTGTTAACGAAATAGGTTATATGTGAAATATAAAAACATTTCGCACCATTGAAAATGCGCAAAAGCGATAATTGGGATCTCATCCACGAGAATTAACCAATTTATTAATAAAAGAGTAATAATTGAACACTATTATCTCTTATGCATCACACTTTTTGATCGTTTAAAGGCTGCGGTAATTTTATTTTTTTTATATTTAGGCAAAAAAAATGGGTAAACATCAGGTTTACCCATTTAGAATCAATTAGATTTTCTAATCAAATAAGCGATTATGCTTGGCCTTTAACTTCTTTCAGACCGTTGAAAGGCGCTTTATTACCTAATGCTTCTTCGATACGGATCAGTTGGTTGTATTTAGCAACACGGTCAGAACGGCTCATTGAACCCGTTTTGATTTGGCCTGCTGCTGTACCCACTGCTAAGTCAGCGATAGTTGCATCTTCAGTTTCACCAGAACGGTGAGAGATAACTGCTGTGTAGCCAGCATCTTTCGCCATTTTGATTGCTGCTAAAGTTTCTGTCAGTGAACCGATTTGGTTGAATTTGATCAGAATTGAGTTAGCGATGCCTTTATCGATACCTTCTTTCAGGATCTTAGTGTTAGTTACAAACAGGTCGTCACCAACCAGTTGGATTTTGTCACCAAGAACTTTAGTTTGGTATGCGAAACCATCCCAGTCAGATTCGTTTAAACCATCTTCGATAGAAACGATTGGGTATTGTTTAGTCAGCTCTTCTAAGTAATGAGTGAACTCTTGTGAAGTGAAGGTTTTACCTTCGCCTTTCAGTTCGTAGTTACCAGTTTCATTGTTGTAGAACTCAGAAGCTGCACAGTCCATAGCAAGAGTAACGTCTTTACCTAAAACGTAACCTGCTTTCTCAACTGCTTCTTTGATAGCAGCTAATGCAGCAGCGTTAGATTCTAAGTTTGGTGCATAACCACCTTCGTCACCAACTGCAGTGTTCATACCTTTTGCTTTCAGCACTTTTGCTAAGTGATGGAAGATTTCTGAACCCATACGCACTGCTTCTTTCAGAGTCGGTGCGCCAACTGGTTGGATCATGAATTCTTGGATATCAACGTTGTTATCTGCGTGCTCACCACCATTGATGATGTTCATCATTGGCAGAGGCATAGAATATTGACCGTGAGTACCGTTCAGATCAGAAATGTGCTCGTACAAAGGCATACCTTTCGCAGCAGCAGCCGCTTTTGCGTTTGCTAAAGAAACCGCTAGGATTGCGTTTGCACCAAAGTTTGATTTGTTTTCAGTACCGTCTAAATCGATCATGATTTTATCGATGTTAGCTTGGTCTTTTGCATCCTGGCCAAGGATCGCTTTAGCGATTGGACCATTAACAGCAGCAACCGCTTTCAGAACACCTTTACCTAAGAAACGTGATTTATCACCATCACGTAATTCTAAAGCTTCGCGAGAACCTGTTGATGCGCCTGATGGAGCAGCCGCCATACCAACAAAACCACCTTCTAAGTGAACTTCTGCTTCAACTGTTGGGTTGCCACGAGAATCAATAATTTCACGACCAAGTACTTTAACGATTTTGGACATTCGGTTTTCCTCTGTACAAGTTAAATTTCCGAGAAGAGATACCCTATCTCTTCTCATATATCCTATTTCAGCAGACCTTTTTGGTTATCAAAGGCTGCTTTCACAAAGCCTGCAAATAACGGATGGCCGTCACGCGGCGTTGAGGTAAACTCTGGGTGGAACTGACAAGCAACAAACCAAGGGTGGTTTGGATTTTCAATAATTTCCACCAGCTTGTTATCTACTGAACGACCTGCGATACGTAAACCCGCATCTTCGATACGTTTTAATAGCAGATTATTCACTTCATAACGGTGACGATGGCGTTCTGTAATGGTGTTTTTGCCATACAGAGTACGTACTAAGCTATCACCACTTAAATGGCAAGGCTGAGCACCAAGGCGCATCGTGCCACCTAAATCACTGTCTTCTGAACGCACTTCGACATTACCGTCTTCATCACGCCATTCTGTGATTAACGCAATGACTGGATATTTACAATCTGGTGCAAATTCAGTGGAGTTCGCATCTGCCATATTGGCAACATTACGAGCAAACTCAATCATAGCAACCTGCATACCTAAGCAAATGCCCAAGTAAGGGATTTTATTTTCACGGGCAAATTGAGCGGCCATAATTTTGCCTTCAACGCCACGTTCACCAAAACCGCCTGGTACTAAGATTGCATCTAACCCTTTAAGCATATCAGCGCCACGGGTTTCAACATCTTGTGCATCAATCAATTTGATATTTACTGCAACACGGCTTTTGAAACCGCCATGTTTTAACGCTTCAATCACTGATTTATAGGCGTCTGGTAATTCGACATATTTACCCACCATACCAATGGTCACTTCGCCTTCAGGATTAGCTTCTTCGTAAATAACTTGTTCCCACTCTGCAAGATTTGCAACTGGGCAATCTAAGCTGAATCGTTTACAGATATAATCATCTAATCCCTGTGATTTCAATAGTGCAGGGATTTTATAAATGGAATCGACGTCTTTTAATGAAATAACCGCTTTTTCTGGCACATTACAGAACAGTGCAATTTTGGCACGTTCGTTCGCAGGAATAACGCGGTCTGAACGGCAAATCAACGCATCAGGCTGGATACCGATCGACAGTAACTCTTTTACAGAATGCTGAGTTGGTTTGGTTTTCACTTCACCAGAAGCAGCTAAATAAGGCACCAAAGTTAAATGCAGGTAGAATGTGTGCTCACGACCCACTTCTGCTGCCATTTGGCGAATCGCTTCTAAGAATGGTAAAGATTCGATATCACCAACTGTCCCGCCGACTTCAACTAAAACAACATCATGACCTTCACCGCCACGGATAATACGTTCTTTGATTTCATTAGTGATATGAGGAATAACTTGAATTGTAGCCCCAAGATAGTCACCACGGCGCTCTTTACGTAATACTTCAGAGTATACGCGACCTGTCGTGAAGTTATTACGACGAGTCATTTTCGTGCGAATAAAGCGCTCATAGTGCCCTAAGTCGAGATCAGTTTCAGCACCATCGTCAGTGACGAAGACTTCCCCGTGCTGAATTGGGCTCATAGTACCTGGATCGACGTTGATATACGGATCCAACTTCATCATGGTGACATTGAGTCCACGGGCTTCGAGTATAGCCGCCAGAGAGGCTGCGGCAATGCCTTTACCCAGAGAGGATACGACCCCGCCGGTCACAAAAATATAATTCGTTTTCATGCTGAACCTGAAAGTTTAGGTGTATTAGGATGATGGATATAACTGGACGGGAACACAGTATACCCGAACCTTATTTTCGCTACAAACATTCTTAGTAGTATAAAGTTCTTTTTCATCACGCCACTTATCCGTTTAAACACGAAAAAACAGTAAAAATTCAATTAACTAAACCCGTGAAAATATTTCTCAAGCATTTTAGCTTAATCCTTTCAGCTAAGATATCACTTTTAAAGAAGAGATGCTTTATTTTTTTCACGGTATTAAGTGTAGCAGGTTTATAGCGAGATCTTTTGCTTATGATCATGCTTTTAATTTTTTTGAGGTTAATCACATTTTTAATGCAATAAAATGTAACTACAAGATTTTAAATCACCCAAAAACAAAAAAACGAAATTACCTTTTATAATTTCGCTTTTTAAAATCTTTTATAAAAATCGCTGAAAAAACGAGATGTTATAGACTATTTTTATCGCACTTTATGTCACGCTGGCGTTAATTTGCGTGTCACAATTCACTCAACCTGTTGTCCTTTTGCTTTCTGCCAACAGATCTCCATCTCTTCCAATGAGGCATTTTCTATGCCTATACCTTCTTCTGAGAGCGTTTTTTCAACAAAACGAAAGCGTTGTTCAAATTTTCTGCATGCTCGATTGAGTGCTTGTTCAGGTTTTTGTTTTAAATGGCGTGATAAATTCACCACAGAAAACAGTAAATCGCCTAACTCATCTTCAATTCGAGAGGCATCTTGAGGCTCTTTTTTCACTTCAGCCATCACTTCATCAATTTCTTCATAAACTTTACCTAAAACAGGCTCTAGTTCATTCCAATCGAATCCCACAGAAGCACATCGTTTTTGGATTTTTTCAGCTTTCATTAAAGCGGGCAATGACACAGGGATATCATCTAACAATGAAAATAGAGCTTTGGCTTCACGCTCTTGAGCTTTGAGCTTTTCCCAACGGTGATTTTCGGTGGCGAAATTATTGTCACTTTCAGATACAAAAATATGAGGATGGCGACGTTCTAATTTATTGCTAATGGCTTCGCAGACATCATTAAAATCAAATAGATTTTGCTCTTGTGCCATTCGTGAATAAAAAACGACTTGATAAAGTAAATCGCCTAACTCTTCTTTTAAATCAGCAAAATCTTTGCGCGTAATGGCATCTAATACTTCATAGGTTTCTTCTAATGTATAAGGTGCAATGGTGTCAAAAGTCTGCACTTTATCCCATTCACATCCAGTATTAGGATCACGTAGCTGTGCCATAATTTCTAATAAACGAAAGATTTCACGATTTTCTGACATCACATTGCCTTTTAAATAAGAGTTAGCTTTATCCTGTTTAACATATTTTTAGATAAAAAAATGCCGAGAACAGTTGTCTCAGCATCTTATCATTTCAAGCCCTATATTTTAAAAATAACTTTTTTGAAAGAACAATAACATTTTAAATAGAACCATAAATTCATTATTTACAAATATACTCCTCACTATAGCTAATCCATTTTTCAACTCTATATAAATACGTCATTTTTATCCGTATTTATAAACACAACTGTTTATCAAAGGAGTAATAAAATGAGTTTAAATGTAATTCAATTTAGTTCACTCACTGTAACACCACATAACAGTTATATTCCTGAATATGCGTTTAATAATAACTTCTCATTTAATCAAGCAACAAATATAATTTGCAATACTTTTATGCAGGATAAAAATCAAGAATGCCCTGTTTGCGGAAAGAAAAATTGCCCTGAGTTTAAAAATGAATGTAAATCTTACTTAAAACAGAAAACCGAATTAGCATTAAAAAAAGCATTAAGAATGCGACCCTATGGCCGTGCTTTAATGCATAGATCAAACGAGTTTAATGAAAGTTCTCCATTGCTATTATTAAATATGGAAGAAAATAATATTCCATTAAATAATGAAAATATAGGTCGTATATTTGAAGCAGACCTGAATCTAAGTAGAATGTTTTACCAAAAAATGAACTATATAAATGGTTTTCTTTTTGATATTCATTTTAGTCCTCATCCAGACCCTATGTTACAAAATATAGGTGAAAAATTTGGGGAATATTCCCGCTGGTTACCCTCAGTTAGATTAGCTTTACATGCCTTATATGCAGATAAAGGTGCAGACAATATAAATAATTTCCCTGAGATGCAAAAATATATCAGAGAACAAGATTTTAAATCTGCATGCCAAAATTTCCACAAGAATATGACGTTTACACGTCGTAATTTCCAAATTGCTGATATTTTAGCGCAACAAGCAAATAAAAAAGAACAAACAAACGATGATTTTAAGCAGTTGCATGATTCAATAAAGTTTACTGCTGATTTTTATAAAGAAGTGTTTAATGCTTATGGTGATAAAGCAAGGAAATTAGCGGAGTCTTTAGCACAACAAGCCAGAGGAAAAACCATCCGTAACGTTGATGATGCGCTAAAAGCTTACGAAAAATACAAAGCGGATATCAATAGAAGAATTAATGCCAAAGATCGTAAAGCTATTGCAACTGCATTGGAATCGATCAAACTCGATGATATTGCTCAAAAATTAAAAAAATTTAGTAAAGGTATGTTTTTTGTGAGTAAAGCTCTTGACGTCAAAGATCTATCGATAGAGTTAATAAAAGCAACAGAAACAGATAATTGGCGTCCATTTTTTGTTAAAGCAGAGACTATATTTGTAGGAATGGCGGCTACATCTGTAGCAGGATTTACATTTAGTGTACTTCTAGGTGGTCCCATAGGGGTATTAGGATATGGATTGCTTATAGCAAGTATTGGAGCATTGATTGATAACGACTTAATTGAAAAAGCCAATAATTTGATTGGTATTTAATTAATACTTTAAAGGTTGTTTATTTAGAGGAACAACCTTTTCACTAACACAAATAATATAAAAATTATTGTAATTGGTATAGATAATAAAAACACGATGAAACTATATAAAGCTAAACCACCAGCTTTACCAGCTGTATCTAAAAATAGTCCTCGATTCCAAAATTCTCTAGTAGTAAATTGAAGAAAAAAATATTCAATCCCCCATTTAGCCAACGGATATAATCCAATACCAGAAATACTAATTAACAATATTAGACTTTCATACTTCAACTCATACTCTAAGCAAGAGTATAAAAATAGAGCGCCAATAAACCATCCCCAACACATATTATTAATATAGTATTTTTTAGTTATTTTCATCGTTATCCGTTAGATCCCTTTTATTTAAAACCATATTTATTTTAAATAAATCCTAGCAATTAAATTACTAACTAAATATACAAATTTTCTGATTTTTAGATAAAAAAATGCCGAGAACAGTTGTCTCGGCATCTTATCATTTTCATCTTTTAGTGAGAAAAGCGTTTCGCCTCTATCACATCAGGCAACTGATTAAGTTTTGCCAAAATACGACCTAATACTTGGAGATTATAAATCTCAATATTCATATCAATTGTCGCAATTTGTTGCTTCACATCACTACGGCTACTCACACCCAGTACGTTTACTTTTTCATTCGCTAAAATTGTCGTTATATCGCGTAATAACCCACTACGATCATTCGCTACAACACGTACTACCAATGAATAACCACTGGAATAATTCTCTCCCCATACCGCATCAACAATACGCTCTGGTGCATGAGAAAGTAATTCAGCAAGTTGCTCACAGTCAGCACGGTGAATCGAAATACCACGACCTTTAGTAATAAAGCCGACAATATTGTCACCCGGAATAGGCTGGCAACAACGTGCAATATGGTGCATTAAGTTACCTACACCTTCGACAACAATACTTCCACCCGAACCAGTGGTTCTTGGTGCTGGCGTTTTGTTTTCGAGTGTCCGCAGTGCTTCTTTATCTTCATCTTCCGCGGTGGCTTTATTCAATCGACTTTGAATAAAGTTTACCAACTGATTGATTCGAATATCACCGACACCAATACCTGCTAATACTTCATCAACACTATGAACGTTATAACGTGCGATCAGCAGTTTTTCTGCTTCTTTCATATTGATATCCATATGCGCCAATTCGTTATCTAAGATCTGACGCCCCGCAAGAATATTTTTATCGCGATCTTGCTTACGGAACCAATTGTGAATTTTCGCCCGTCCACGGCTTGTCGTGACATAACCTAAGTTAGGATTTAACCAATCGCGACTTGGATTTGGGTGTTTTTGCGTAATAACTTCAATCTGGTCGCCCATCTGTAATTGATAGCTAAATGGCACAATACGCCCGCCAATTTTTGCCCCAATGCAACGGTGCCCCACATCACTGTGAATATGATATGCAAAATCAAGCGGTGTAGAACCCGCAGGTAAATCAACCACATCACCTTTTGGCGTAAACACATAAACCCTGTCATCAAAGACTTGGCTACGAACTTCATCCAGCATTTCGCCAGAATCCGCCATCTCTTCTTGCCATGCAATCAGTTTACGTAACCATGCAATGCGGTTTTCATAGCTGCCTGTACCACCTTTCGTCGCAGCGCCTGTTGCACCTTCTTTATATTTCCAGTGCGCAGCCACACCCAATTCAGCATCTTCATGCATTTGTCGAGTACGAATTTGAATTTCAACCGTTTTACCTTCAGGCCCTAAAACAACGGTATGAATAGATTGGTAACCATTTGGCTTTGGATTTGCAACGTAATCATCAAATTCATCTGGTAAATGGCGGAAATGAGTATGCACAATACCTAATGCGGCATAACAATCTTGAAGACGTTCTACAACTATACGCACCGCTCTCACATCAAACAGCTCATCAAATGCAAGATTCTTTTTCTTCATTTTGCGCCAGATACTATAGATATGTTTGGGACGACCATAAATATCTACATCAACATTCTCTTCTTTCATATAACCGCGTACTGTACTGACAAAATTATCAATATACTGTTCGCGGTCGATACGACGCTCATGAAGCAAGCTGGCTATTTTTTTGTATTCATCAGGATGAAGATAACGGAAACAGAAATCTTCTAATTCCCATTTTAATTGCCCAATACCCAATCGGTTGGCTAATGGTGCATAAATATTAAAACACTCTTTTGCAGCCAGTACGCGCTCATCTTCTGTGGCATCTTTCACTTCTCGTAAATGGGCAATACGCTCTGAAAGTTTGATGACCACACAACGGAAATCTTCCACCATAGACAACAACATACGGCGAACATTATCCACCTGAACAGAACTTGTTTCATTGGTATGCGTTGCTTTTAACTGGCGTATGGCGTCCATTTCCATTACACCACGTACTAAGCTCCAAATCGCATCACCAAAATGTTCAGTAATGATTTCCTGATCAATAAGATTTTCTTCAGCAAGTGGGAAAAGAAGCGCTGCCCTCATGCTGTCTTTGTCCATGCTTAATGTCGAAAGAAGCTCAACCATTTCAACGCCACGCCACAATAGCAGTTCGGCATCTTCACGCCCTTGAACAGTACGATGGCAGTATTCCCAGGTTTGCATGATTTCACTACCCGCATTGACATGGGTTAAGTTCAAGCTATTGACCCATTTATCAACAGCAAACTCTCCTGCAGGTGTTAAGTGAGCACTTCTTACTGCAACCATATTCTCTCCCTACACGGTATAAATCTTATTTGCGACTTATTTACTGGCTAACTGTTTATTTTCGACTAAATTTATTTTCGACTAAACAGTGCCATTGATTCCAGATGACCCGTTTGTGGAAACATATCCAACATTTTTAAACCGATAAGCTGATATCCAGAATCTAATAATATCTTACTATCTCTGGCTAACGTGGTCGGATTACAGGAGACATACACGATTTTTTCTGCGGATAACTTCACAATATGTGACATTACCTCCAAAGCCCCTGCTCTTGCAGGATCTAACAATACTTTGTTAAACCCTTCTTTCGACCACGGCATCGCAGAAAAATCAGCCGATAAATCTGCATGCCAAAAATGCGCATTACCTAATTGGTTTAGTTCTGCATTTTTTTTCGCCATGTCAACCAGTGCGGGCACACCTTCTATACCCACCACTTCACTGACGCGTTTTGCGATAGGTAAGGTAAAATTCCCCATACCACAAAACAGATCTAACACGCGATCTTCTGGCGATAAATCAAGCCACTCAATAGCCTGAGCAACCATCTTAGGATTTATTTCATCATTCACTTGAATAAAATCAGTGGGTGCAAAACGTAAATTAAGACCTTCTATTTGATAGAAGGGTTCCTTCTCAATTGAAGTTAATCGTGCTATCTCGCTATTATTACCTGCAAGATACATCGTAACTTGATGAGTTTGAGAGAAATCACGCAAACTCTGTTTATCACTCTCAGGCAATGGCGATAGATGGCGTAAAATAACCAGCGGCCCATTATCAGCGAGCACCATTTCAACATGCCCTAAATCACATACTGATGTTAAATTTTTAAGGCATGTCCAAAGAGGAGACAATAAATCATTTAGCTGTGGCTTTAATACTGGGCATTTTTTTATCATGACCAAATCATTAGAGCGCTCTTGGCGAAAGCCCATCACCAACCCTTTTTCTGGTTGATAACGTAATCCCAATCTTGCTCTACGGCGATAGCCATATTCAGCTCCCGCAATCACAGGCTCGGCTGAAATAATCACACCCGTTTCACGCTTAATAAGGTGCGATAACACACCTGCTTTTGTTGTACGTTGTAGCGCAATAGGTACATGCTGCTGCTGACAACCACCACAACGCTCATAATATTCACAATGAGGCGCTATACGCTGTTCGCTGGTAGTCAAACGCTTAATAACCTCGCCTTTAGCAAACTGGCGCTTTTCTTCTGTTAAACGAATACGAGCAGTTTCTTGTGGGAGTAGTCCTTTTACAAAAATCGTTTTGCCCTCAGCATGAGCAATACCTTGACCATTTGCATCCAATGCACTGGCGGTCACTTCCAGAGTTGTTGCCTGTTTTTTCACAGGACGTTTTTTAGGGGAATAAAACTGCACCATAGTATTAAATTAAGTATCAATGACGGATTAACAGTAAAATGACATCGTTTTAGAATACGCTGTATGTTTTTCAGCGTTACATGAATGACTATGCATTTCAGAAGAAAACATGGGGAGAGTATAACATCGAACAAGTTATTTACTTAACTGATATAAGCAATATTTTTGTTAAAATGAGAAACTTTTAATGATCACAACCTAAGATACTTGTTTTATGGATTTTATATTGTTCTATAACTGACAAATATTATATATAACTTTTATATTGAATATATTTACAATTAATAACATCTATTTTCTGTTATTTTAATAAATCTTTATTATCACTAAGAAAAGTCTAAAAATTATCACCAATCAATTAGATAGCGTTTCTCTTAATGATTATAAATTAATCACAAACCATTAATTTCCTATATTCTTCATAAGCATAATGATCGGTCATTCCACTGATATAATCTTGAATTAATCTTGTACGATAATAAAACTCTAACATTTTTCCTTTTTCAGAATTTATATCATCTAGCTTTTCTAACATCTCGTTATAAGCCAGTTTATGCTTAACAGAAAGCTTATGATATAAACGCGTCTCAATTACATATTTAGGATGTTCATTATATTTATGCAATCTTAAAAAATCTTCCGTTGATAATAAAAGCAAGGGCTTATAGATATCAAGTAATCCACTGATCACGCGATATCCTTTCATTTCAAGCTCTTCAACTTCAGGATGGCTAAATACCCATTTTTTAGCGACACTTTTTAATGTCGTTAATAAACGATGTTCCGCACTATTTCCTTCAAGCAAGGCATGATTAAAGCTCCCTTCATAAACTTGGGGAAGGTTTTTTATAAAACGGTACGCCGTATAAGGCACTAATTTTCCAGTAATATAAACTCGTAAATACATAAAAAACTGGTCTTGCATACTGCGTTTGGCTTCATTTTGATCGACTTTTTTATAAGCACGATTCACAGTAATATCGAATAAATCACCTTCAATCACATCACCATTTTCACGCCATGCATCTCGTAAAAGGTGAACAAGGCGGTTGATATCAAAAATCCCCTTTTCTACCGCATCATCTAAATCCGCAATACAATAAGAGATGTCGTCAGCCGCTTCCATAATATAAGTGAGAGGAAAGCGACAAAATTCACCCATATCTAATTTTTCTTGCACTTCTTTTACGAATGCTAATTCAGACCAGTAATACCCCGGTTTTTTCATTAAATAGCTATATTCTTTAGGCACTTCCCCTTGCCAATAAGCAGGACGGGTATATTTCAATACACAACCTATTTGAGCATAGGTTAAATTCAATTTAAGCAGATGATGCGCCATTCGAATAGCTTGAGCATTCCCTTCAAATTGACATAAATCTTGGCGTAAAGTTTGTCGCAATTCATTTAATTGCACTTTAGCTGAATACTGCATAGGAATAAAAGGACAACTATCGAATTCGGCTGTCGCCTCTGGTGATAATACTTTTTGAAACCAATGCTTAATCGCGGCTTCACCAAAATGTCCAAAAGGCGGGTTACCAATATCATGCATTAAGCACGCCATTTCAATTAAGCTTTCTAAACTATCAATACGATCACTTAAACCATATTCTTCAAGCTTATTTTGTTTCTTTAATTCGCCAATAATCTGTTTAGCGATATAACGCCCAATTTGTTGAACTTCAAGAGAATGAGTAAGACGGCTACGTACAGCAGAATTTTGCTCTAGGGGAAATACTTGCGTTTTTTGTTGTAAACGACGAATAGCGGCTGAGTTAATAATACGTCCACGATCACTTTCAAATTGACGAGAAACCTGTATTTCATCGTTAATATCGATATCACTGCTGTTATATTTGCGTTGATAATTTAACTTCAGCTTAAAATCGATCATTTCTGTCCTCTTTCTGGTTTCGATGAAACGAATTCTCTATTCTTTGTGTTATATCGTGTTTTTCCGATAGATGTTAAACTCTATTTAAATTTCTATTTATTATTAACCTACAAGTGAGTATGACACAATGAGAGTTGGCGTAATAGGTGCAATGGAGCAAGAAGTCACACTTCTGCGTGAGAAAATTGAAGATTGCCAAATCTTATCTCGTGGCGGCTGTGAAATCTATACAGGCACAATCAACGGTGTTGATGTTGCATTATTAAAATCAGGTATTGGTAAAGTTGCAGCGGCGATTGGTACAACATTATTACTTGAGCATTTTCGTCCTGATGTCGTTATCAATACTGGCTCTGCGGGTGGCTTAGACTCAAGATTGAATGTTGGTGATATCGTTGTTTCAACGGAAGTTCGCTATCACGATGCAGATGTTACTGCGTTTGGTTATGAACCTGGTCAAATGGCACAATGTCCTCCTGCTTTTATTGCTGAACCCAAACTTGTTCAAATAGCAGAAGAATGTATTGAATCGCTAAAATTAAATGCTGTTCGCGGTTTAATTTGTAGTGGTGATGCCTTTATTAATGGCGCTGAACCTTTAGCCCGTATTCGTCGCACATTCCCAGATGTTGCAGCCGTAGAAATGGAATCGACCGCGATTGGCCATGTTTGCCATCAGTTTGGTACACCATTTGTTGTGGTTCGTGCTATTTCTGATGTAGCAGATAAAGAATCGCACTTAAGTTTTGATGAGTTTTTATCTGTTGCTGCAGAACAATCAAGCTTAATGGTGACAGCGATGTTGGATAAATTAAAAGACTAATTAAGTCGAGATAATCCTAATATCGCTTTATCAATACCCCGCCTTTATTTTTTACTTATTCTAAGATAAAAAACAGGTGGGTATTTTTTACTATTGGAAAAGTAATGCGTTTATTTATCAATTTTTGGTTATTACTCTGTTCATTATTTTGGTTCAAGTTCGCCATTGCTATCACGCCTGCTGATCGTGTTATTACACTATCACCATCTGCCACTGAAATGGCTTATGCCGCAGGTATGGGTGATAATATTGTCGGAGTTAGTGCTTACTCTGATTATCCAGAGGATGCTAAAAATATTGAACAAGTTGCCAATTGGCAAGGTATTAATATAGAGCGCATTCTATTATTAAAGCCTGATTTAGTGATTGCATGGCAAGGCGGTAATCCACAACGTTCATTAGATCAATTAAAAGCTTTGGGTATTTCTATCATTTATTCTGATCCACAAAGTATTGAAGAAATCGCAGACGATCTCGTTACTCTTTCCAATTATAGCCATCATCCTGATATAGCATTAAAAAATGCCCAACAATTGCGCCAGCAATATCGAGCGTTACAGCAAAAATATGTATCAAATATATCGAATCACCCTAAAAAAAAGGTGTTTATTCAGTTTGGGATGCAACCTTTATTTACGACATCAGCTCGCACATTACAGAGCCATATTACAGCGCTTTGCGGTGGGGAGAATATCTTTGCTAATAGCCCTGTCACTTGGCCTCAAGTAAGTCGTGAGCAAGTACTTACAAAGCGACCTGATTTGATTATATTCAGTGGTAAAGCAGAGCAAATACCTACCGTACAAACATTTTGGCAACCCCAGCTTACTGTTCCAGTTATTGCTATTGATGAAGACAGTTTTAGTCGCTCTTCACCACGTATTATTAATGCAGCACAGCAAATCTGCGAAGCCATCGCTAATAATGAATGAGTGATTTTATGAAATAAGCTCAGAAAGAATAAAGAAGAGAAAAAAATTTTAACCAACAGACAAAAGTCGTGAGCAAGCAAGCAGTGCAACAAGGCAGACAGCGCGCAGTAAGCGGAGCATACATTAGTATGTGAGCATTACGAGCACTGCTCTAACGCCGTGGCACTACTGCACAGCCACGACGCCAAAGAAGATAAACAGCACAAAGCATTACGAGCGGTGCTATAACGCCACAGCACTACTGCACAGCCACGACGCCAAAGAAGGATCAGATACTGAAAGAAGAGCCGCAACCACAGGTACTCTTAGCATTAGGATTAGTTACAATGAAACGCGACCCCTCTAACCCTTCGGTATAATCCACACAACCGCCCACTAAATACTGCAAGCTCATAGGATCAACCACTAAGGCAACACCTTGTTTTTCTATGGTCATATCGCCTTCGTTCATTGCATCATCAAAGGTAAAACCATACTGGAATCCGCTACAACCGCCGCCCGTGATATAAACACGTAAACGCAGATTTGGATTTTCTTCATCTGCAATCAGATCTTTTACTTTATTTGCAGCCGCGTCAGTAAATTGTAACGGCAGAGCCATATCATCACTCATTGTTCACTCCAGACTGGGTATTCCAGCAAAAAAACAGCCAGCAAAAATTTATCTTTCTTGCTGATATAATGTGATGATTATCTAATACCTGCTCATAACCTTCAAGTTTGTTGTGGACAAAATACACTTTTTGCTACCTATCACTTTTTACGATAAATCACGTACTCACAATAACAGTGATAAATCAAAATCTTGTTGCCGTGTATTTGGCTTCATCTGCGCGGTGCTTTAGAATACGCCTTAATCTTACGCTCACCCATCATTAGGAGTCTGACATGAGCAAGTCTGAAACGCTTTATAATCTCGCACAACAAGTGATCCCCGGCGGTGTCAACTCACCTGTTAGAGCATTTAACGGTGTAGGTGGAACCCCTCTTTTTATTGAACGTGCTAATGGTGCGTATATTTATGATGCCGACGGACGCGCTTACCTTGACTATGTTGGCTCATGGGGACCGATGGTATTAGGACACAACCACCCTGCTATTCGTGATGCAGTGACTGATGCGGTACAAAAAGGTTTAAGCTTTGGTGCCCCAACAGCCGCTGAAGTTGAAATGGCAAACCTAGTCACTGAACTTGTGCCATCAATGGACATGGTTCGTATGGTGAACTCGGGCACAGAAGCAACAATGAGCGCCATTCGCCTTGCTCGTGGCTATACTGGACGTGACAAAATCATCAAATTCGAAGGTTGCTATCACGGTCACGCTGACTGCTTATTAGTAAAAGCAGGCTCTGGCGCATTAACGATGGGACAACCTAATTCACCAGGTGTACCTGCTGATTTTGTCAAACACACCTTAACTTGCACTTACAACGACTTAAACTCTGTACGCCAAGCATTTGAAAACTATCCTGAAGAAGTCGCTTGTATCATCGTGGAGCCCGTTGCTGGCAATATGAACTGTGTACCACCTAAAGCGGACTTCTTACCAGGTTTACGTGCGTTATGTGATGAGTTTGGTGCTTTACTGATTATTGATGAAGTTATGACAGGCTTTCGCGTGGCATTAGGTGGCGCACAAGCCTATTACGATGTTGATCCTGACTTAACGTGCCTTGGTAAAATCATCGGTGGAGGTATGCCAGTGGGTGCTTTTGGCGGACATATGGATGTAATGTCTAAACTCGCGCCAATTGGCCCTGTTTATCAAGCAGGAACCTTATCAGGCAACCCTATTGCAATGGCAGCGGGTCTAGCGTGTTTACACGAAGTTTCACAGCCAGGTGTTCATCAAACATTAGATGAGCTAACAACGATGCTAGCTGACGGTTTACTTGAGAAAGCTCAACAAGCAGGCATTCCAATGGTTATCAACCATGTTGGTGGTATGTTTGGTCTATTCTTTACTGATGCGAAAGAAGTCACTTGCTACCAAGATGTGATGAATTGTGATGTCGAGCGCTTTAAACAATTCTTCCACTTAATGCTGGAAAAACGCGTCTACCTTGCGCCTTCTGCATTTGAAGCGGGCTTTATGTCTATCGCTCATACAAAAGAAGATATTCAACGCACTATTGATGCGGCGGAATATGCTTTTGGAAAAATGAAAGGCTAGTTTAAATATCCCTTTATAAAAGCCAGTTAGTTCACAATTGTGAAGTGACTGGCTTTTTATTATTGGCTTTAGCCAGTTTAAGTCGCGTCAGCGTCTTAAATCATAACCACCCGTTTTACGGGCGGTTATGATTTCTTTTTCCTATCCAATATCAATAGAAGTATCATTTTTGACATCTTTGAATTAAATTCAACCCATTGTTGCCATAATGACTTTAAAACACAAATCGAAGCGTCATATTTGATACTTTCGTGTTAAATTTAATCATTTATTGCCATGGTGGCTTTAAAATACGACTTAAAGTATCATATTTGATACTTTGCTTATTTTTTAGAGAAAATATATGCTCTCGTCACAATCAAAATAGGAAAAAGTATCAAAAATGAGCCTTAATAAAATTTTGAAGACAATCGATGATTTATCAGCTGAAGAAAAAACAAGGCTATTCTTAGAATTAAACTCTAAGCAAAAATCAAATAACTATCGTTATTTCAATGAGATATGCAACCCTGAAAAATCACTTAATCTATTTGCACTAGAAGAGCATGAGATTAAAAAAATCATTACCTTAGAGCTAAAAAAGCAAGGCATTACCTATGAAGAGATGGCTATGCAAATTGATGTATCTATAGCCACTTTTAAACGAATAGTTGCCAAGCCATTAATGGCAAAAACGATTAATCTTCATTCTTTATTGAAAGAACTTGGATTTAAATTATGCCTCGAAAAATAGAAGTCTGGCTTTATGAAAAGCCTGCTGGTGTTTTAAGTGAAGAAGAAAATGGGTTTATTTTTCACTATTATGATAACTACACAGGCAGAGCAATATCTTTAAGTATGCCTGTTAGAACAGAGCATTATTGGAGTGAAGAATTACACCCTTTTTTTAAAGGGCTAGCACCAGAAGGATGGTTACGTAAACGTTACTCTGAAATTCAAAAAATTGATGATAAAGATTTGTTTGGTCTATTAATGAAAAATGGTAATGACTTATTAGGGGCTGTTGTACTTAAAGAGATAACTTTATGAATTTACAACATTGTTTAATCAATCTAAACAAATTACAGGGGTCGGAATTAGACTCAGGCTATTCTCTGCTCGGAATAAAATCTCTTTTTAGCAATAAAGATATGATCCTGAATTTACCCTTTACACGTAGTCAATTCATTCAAGAATTACCTGAACGCCAAAAAGGGATGAGCATTTCAGGTTATCAGCCAAAACTCTCACTATATGTAAAAGATAACATTCTACAAGTCATTAATAATAACGGTACTTATATCCTCAAACCTTCACCTGAAGAATATCCTTATCTCGCTGAAAATGAACATGCGACCATGATGGTAATGCAACGACTAAAATTTAGTATTCCACCATTTGGTCTTTTTCGTTTTAAACAAGAAGATGGAAAGCCAGAAGAATTTGCTTTTGTTATTAAGCGATATGATCGTATTGGTTCTGATGCAGTTCGATTGCATCAAGAACAATTAGATGGTGCGATGGGAATAAATGATAAATATGGGCTTTCTGAGGGCAAAAAGGCTGTTAGCTATGAATCTGCTGCAAAATATTTAATCACCAATGTAAATAATAGTCTTAAAAGTAAACGAGATATCTTTCTGCGTATCGTTTATGCCTATGTTTTAGGAAACAATGATTACCACTTAAGAAATATGGGTATCATTTTACCTGATAACGCGCCTCCATCACTAGCGCCAGTTTATGATTTTGTCAGTGTTGTCCCTTATCCTTCAGCTTTTACAGAATATCTTGCACTCCCATTACTTGCATTAGAAGAAAACGATATAGACACAGCTCCAGGATTAAATTCAAAATATGGTGAGTATATTGGTTTTGATTTCATTCTACTGGCGGAACATATTGATATTAACCTTAAACTTGCTCAAAAATGGCTAGGCGATATTATAAATAGTCACCAACTCATTATTGATACATATAATGAAAGCCATATGCCAGAAGAACATAGAGAATTAGTCTTAGCTTATGTAGCTAGAAGAATAAACTTACTCAAAATAACTACGCTATAGCAACAAAAAAACAAACGGCACTTATGTGCCGTTTTGATTTGATCTAACCTACGTGATGACTTACTCAGAAAACAGATCTTGTAACCACTTTGGCGCGCCACTTTCATCGGTATCTTGCTGAACGGGCGTACACAATCCATCTGGGTTTGATGTCCATACTGGCAATGTACGCACTCCACCGCCATAACAAGCAAAGTTACCTTGAGCATCAACAGACATCTCTGCGATATCTTCTGGTGCTGGTGGATTTAATTTCAACGGTGCCTGATTCTCTAAATAGTTACGATATAGCAATAATGCTCCTGTTGAACCCGTTAAATTCGTTGGACCATTATTGTCACGACCCATCCATGAAATCGTCACTTCTTTGCCGTCAATCCCCGCAAACCAACTATCACGTAAATCGTTAGTGGTACCCGTTTTACCCGCAAGGTTGTAATTACCAAATTTTGGTTTTAATACACGCCATGCTGTTCCTGAATTCACCACTTGTTGCATACCAAATAGCGTCATATAAGCCGCTTGAGGTGAAACAGTGGTTTCCGCTTGAGGATAACTTTGATAAAGCACTGTACCATCTTGAGCAATAACCGAGCGCAATGATGATAGTTTTGCACGATTACCTAAACTACCAATTGTTTGGAAGGTTTGAGCTACTTCCATTGGTGTTAAGTTTAATGCACCCAATAGCATCGCGGGTACTTTTTCCAGATTTTCCGCTGGTGCGCCCAAGTTAATCCAAGTTTGAATTACTCGATCTAATCCGACTTCTAAACCAAGATTTACAGTAGGTATATTGCGTGAGGTTGCTAATGCATCCACCAGCATTAATTTGCCTTTATAACCGCGATCATAGTTACGGGGTTGCCAAGGCTTACTCCCCGGAATAGGCACTGAAATAGGTTCATCAGCAAGCCATGTATTTAAACGAAAACGATCAGGCTCACTTAATGCCGTTAAATATGTGGCAGGTTTTGCCAGAGAGCCAATAGAACGACGTGCTGATAATGCGCGGTTAAAGCCCGCATATTGTGGTTGAGAGCCCCCTACTAACGCCCTAACTTCACCACTTAAACGGTCAACAACCACCATTGCCCCTTCAAGATCGTCTATTTTACGTGTTTTACGTAAATCAGCGACACCCACTTCAACCGCTTTTTCAGCCGCGTCTTGCGAGACAGGATCTAATGTTGTGAAGATTTTCGTACCCGATAAATCTTTTACTTTATCGCCTAGGGTTGTTTGTAACTCTTGGCGAACCAATTGCATAAACGCAGGTTGAGGTGTTAACGCTTCACTGCGTGGCTTCACTCCTAAAGGACGCGCACTAAGCACATTATAAAGCTCTTGGTCAATTATCTCTTGGGTTTCCAGTAATTTTAACACTACATTACGGCGCTCTAACGCCGCTTTTGGATTACGCCAAGGGTTATAAGCTGATGCACCTTTAACCATACCCACTAAAAGCGCTTGCTGATCAAGGCTTAGTTCATCAACGGGACGACCAAAATAATAAAGGCTAGCTAATGGGAAACCACGGATCTGTTCATCACCACTTTGCCCTAAAAAGACTTCGTTAAGATACAGCTCTAAAATGCGATCTTTGCTATAACTCGCATCCATAATGATTGCCATATAGGCTTCATTAAGCTTTCTTTTTAGCGTTCTTTCGTTAGTCAAAAATAGGTTTTTCACTAACTGTTGCGTTAAGGTACTACCGCCTTGAACCGCTTTACCCGCAGTAAAATTCGCTAATACAGCACGACCAATAGAATACAGGCTGATACCGTCATGCTCATAGAAGCGACGATCTTCTGTTGCAATTAACGTATCCACTAATAACTGTGGAAATTTGTCTCTCGCTAAGAATAAACGTTGCTCACCATTTGCAGATTGCATCATGGTAATCAGCTTAGGATCAAGACGGAAAAAGCCAAATTGGCGCTGATTATCCATGTTAGTGATACTAACAAGTGAATTTTGCTCAAAGGCTAATTTAGCTAAAATTTGCTCTTCACGACCATCAGGGAAATCAAATGGTCGGCGCAACATTTCAATGGTGTTGCCTCTTACCACAAACTCGCCAGGACGTGTGATTTTGTTAACATTGCGGTATTGCATACCCTCAAGTAAGCTCACCATCTCTTTTTGGCTATAATTCATGCCCGGTTCTAAGTTAACGGTACGTCCGTAAACCGCAGCAGGTAATTCCCAAACATTGCCATCAAGGCGCTCTTTGATTTGAGAATGTAAATAAACACCATAAATGCCCATTAAAACCGCAACCACAATGGCGATTTTGACAAATAACCAAAACCAAGAACGACCTCTTTTGGTTTGTTTCGCTGGTCTTTTCTTTCTACTCATGAACTGTATCTCTCATTAAAACCCCTTTATCACGGGATAAAGAAGCCTAACATTGTCGCTATTTTTCTGTGTTATCCCACAAGAAAGCTCTCAAATACGAATAAAACTAGAGCATATTGATCTGGGGTGAAACTAATATTCATTTATTGGCTATATTTTTTTACTCGCCGAGTCGGTGCCGTATTCGCTGGATCATCAGGCCATAAATGCTTTGGATAGCGCCCTTTCATCTCTTTTTGCACCTCTTTATAACTTCCTGCCCAAAACGTGGCCAAATCTTGTGTTTTTTGGATAGGACGATGTGCTGGTGACAATAATTCCATGACAACAGGCAATTGACCATTCGCAATAATAGGGCTTTGTTGTTCGCCATAAACTTCTTGAATACGAATAGCAATCACAGGCGGCAACTCCAAATCATAATTGATAATCACTTTTGTCCCTGTCGGCGCCAAATAATGCGTTGGAAATAAGCTTTGAAGCAACTGATTTTCATGCCATGTTAATTGATTTTTAATAATCGTATTAATATCAATTTGTTGTAATGCTTTTAATGTCTGAACTTCTCCAAGTTCAGGTAAGAGCCATGTTTCTAAAGTTTCAAGTAACACAGCTTCTTCTAAATCAGGCAATAAAGCTTCTGGACACCACTTTTTCGCTAAAGAAAGACGAATAAAAAACTGTTGGGTCTCTTCACTAAGTGCTAAAGCACTTAAGCCGTTCTCTCTTAACCAATTCAATAACGCTTGTTGCATTTGCTGTTTATTGGGCTTGTCGAGTTGACGCTGACTTAAGGTTAATCGCCCTAATTGACGTTGTTGCCATGCAACTAACGTACCGCGTTTTTCATCCCATTCAACCGTGGTATTATTTTCAATAAGCTTAGGAAAGGTAGCTGATATTTCATCAATATCAATAGGCAAAGCTAATAAAATACGGACATCAGCATAATGTGCATTTTGCAGTAATAATGGCGCTAAAATCCACGGTGCATTACTCATAGATTGCGTGTCATCCATCATAGCACCTTGCCCATTTGCTAAACGAAAACGCCCTTGATTATCACGATTTTTAGCAATCCTATCAGGAAATCCTACTGCTAATAATGAACCTAATAATTCCGAGCAAAACGTTCCTTTTCGATGTTGAGAGAGCTGTTTTTCACGTCGAGACCAAAAGGTGTTTTTTTGTTGTGCAATCCACTCTAGATTAATTTCTTGTCCTCTTGGTGGCTCTTCTAAAATTGCACATAGACGTGCGGCAGTAACAAGATGATTATCACTTTGCTCACTCGCATAATCTAAAATTGCTGCTAATCGAGGCTCAATGCCCCATTGCGCCATACGTGAACCTCGTGGTGTTAATCCACCTTGTTTATCTATCGCACCCAAACGATACAATAACTCTTTAGCGGCATGTAATGCTTGTGGTGTTGGGGTATCCAACCAGCTCAACTGATTAATATCACGACATCCCCACTGCAAAACAGAAAGCCATAACGATGATAAATCACTGCTCAATATTTCAGGCAATTGATGAGAAGCAACGCGCTCTGCTTGTTCTTGGCTTATTAAATGCCAGCAAATACCTGCCTCAAGACGCCCTGCTCGCCCAGCCCTTTGCGTTTGTGATGATTGACTAGTTCGTTGACGCAATAAGCTAGTGACACCACTTTTCAAATCAAATTGAGCACGCTTTTCAATAGCACTATCAAGGACTAAACGAATTCCTTCAATGGTAAGACTCGTTTCTGCGATATTGGTCGCAAGAACGACTTTCCGATAACCTTTCTCTGTGGGTTCAATCGCTTTTTGTTGTTCAGCTAATGAAAGCGCACCATAAAGAGGAAATAACAAAACATTGTTATCTATTTTATCTTTTAGAATGTCGGCAACACGCACGATTTCGGCACTACCCGGCAAGAAAATCAGCATGGAACCCGATTCTTGCGCAAGTAATCGTAAAGCCATAGTGGCAATTTCTTGCTCAAAGGGTTGATGTGTATTAATAGGAAAATAGACTCGTTCTACAGGATAGCTACGGCCTTCAGCGCTGATCATAGGAGCATCAGGTAATAATGCGGTGAGCTTTTGATTATCCAATGTTGCTGACATAATCAACACACGCAAATCATCACGTAATCCCATTTGTACATCGAGCAATAAAGCCAATGCTAAATCAGCCTGTAAACTGCGTTCATGAAATTCATCTAAAATCACAAGGCTTACGCCAGCCAACTCTGGATCTTGCTGTAACATACGGTTTAATACCCCTTCTGTTACCACTTCAAGTCGAGTTTTTGAGCTGACTTTGCTTTCCGCTTTCATTCGATACCCCACCGTATTGCCAACTTCTTCATTTAGCTGACTGGCTAAACGATAAGCAATACTTTTGGCAGCAATTCGTCTTGGCTCTAATAAAATTATTTTGCCATCAAAGCAATTTTGCTCCAGTAAATAAAGGGGAAGCGCCGTGGATTTACCTGCACCAGTGGGAGCATGAAGTAAAACTTGTGGGGATTGTTTTAACGCAGCAACGATTTTTTCTGTTACATCAAAGATTGGCAATAAATGCACACAGGCTCCATGATTCATTAACTTTCTTGGCTTGGCATTGTAGCATTAGCGCTTTATTAAAGGTCATATTTTCCTCGGAGTCATTATGAAATTTGAGCAACCGCTACAATCCGCCACTTTACTAAAACGATATAAGCGTTTTTTAGCAGACGTTGTCACCCCAAATGGGGAAGAATTCACGCTCCATTGCGCCAACACTGGCGCAATGACGGGATGTGCGACTCCCGGTGATACTGTTTGGTATTCCACCTCTTCAAATGCAAAAAGAAAATACCCGCACAGTTGGGAACTTACACAGACCCAAACCGATGATTGGATTTGTGTAAATACCTTAAGAGCAAACGGTATTGTTGCAGATGCCATTGAAGCAGGAGACATTCCAGAATTATCTGAATATGACGAGATAAAACGAGAAGTGAAATACGGTAGTGAGAACAGTCGTATTGACATTTTACTTAAATCAAATCATAAAGTTGACTGTTATATTGAAGTGAAGTCAGTCACCTTACTCGACAACGGTATGGGTTATTTCCCTGATGCAAAGACAGAACGTGGCCAGAAACATCTTAGAGAGTTGACCGCTATCGCAAAATTGGGTTTAAGGGCTGTCTTATTCTACGCAGTTCCCCATACTGGCATTGTGGAAGTGACTGTTGCTAAAGAGATTGACCCTAACTATGCTTCACTGCTAAAAGAAGCGAGTGATGCAGGGGTTGAAATCTTGTGTTATCGCATCAATATTAGTGAATACAATTTAACAATTGGACAGCAATTACCTTTTATTTCAAATAGTTAATTGAAACGCATGGCATTAGTTAAGCATTTTTTAACTAAAAAGGGACATTTACTTGCGTGCCTTCACACCATGAGAAAACTTATTGAAGGAATAATTGCTATCCTCGCGGGCATCTGCTATTTATAGCGCCCTATTTTTTCCCCTTCCTGTTTTGAAGGTGGGGATTATTCAGAAATGCGTATGTAGGAGAAGCATTATGCAAGAAGGGCAAAAGCGTAAAACATCGTCCATGAGCATTCTCGCTATTGCTGGCGTTGAGCCATATCAGGAAAAAGCGGGCGAAGAGTACATGAACGAAGCCCAATTAGCGCATTTTAAGCTAATACTTGAATCTTGGCGCAATCAGCTCAGGGATGAAGTCAACCGCACCGTTACTCATATGCAAGATGAGGCGGCAAACTTCCCAGATCCCGTTGACCGTGCTGCACAAGAAGAAGAATTCAGTCTTGAGCTGCGTAACCGTGATCGTGAACGTAAACTCATTAAGAAAATCGAGAAAACACTGAAAAAAGTCGAAGATGATGACTTTGGTTTCTGTGAATCTTGTGGAGTGGAAATCGGCATTCGCCGTTTAGAAGCTCGTCCTACAGCAGATTTATGTATCGACTGTAAGACATTAGCTGAAATCCGTGAAAAACAGATGGCTGGCTAATAATGAGCAAACGCCTCAGCCTAATACGTTGAGGCGTTAATCTGAATCTTTCGATGCACGAGATTACAGACTATATTGGGCGCTTTGCGCCATCGCCAACGGGTCAACTTCATTTTGGCTCATTGGTTACTGCACTTGGCAGTTATCTTCAGGCTCGCGCACACCACGGGCGTTGGCTTTTGCGCATCGATGATATCGACCCTCTTAGAGAACCTCCCGGCACTGCATCCCAAATTATTCGTACATTAGAACATTATGGTTTGTTCTGGGATGAAGAGATCCTCTATCAATCGCAACGCCATGATGCTTACCGTGAGATTTTACACACTCTTTGGAAAGAGGGTGTCTGCTATCACTGTCATTGTAGCCGTCATCGTTTACATGACTTAGGGGGTGTGTATGATAACCACTGTCGTCATCGCGAGCCACTCACAAATAATGTTACACCTTTTGATAAAGAGAGTGCATGGAGGTTGATCCAACAGCATCCTGTTTATCATTTTGAAGATGTCATTCAAGGTACATATTATTCAAAGAGTACGTCTATCGTGTTAGAAGATATGATTATTCACAGAAAAGATAACTTATTTGCGTATAATCTAGTGACGGTGATTGATGATAGTTATCAGGGTGTAACCGAAGTTGTTAGAGGTGCCGATCTACTTGATCCCACGTTGCGACAAATCAGTTTACATAAACAACTGAATTTACCTATTCCGCGTTATGCTCATTTACCTTTAGCAATAAATCATGACGGTAATAAATTATCAAAACAAAATCACGCACATGCGTTACCAGATACTGATCCAAGACCCGTCATTATCGATGCTTTACGGTTTCTTAATCAGCCTATTATTGCGGGTTGGCAAGATTATTCGTTAGCATCATTGTTAGAGATTGCGATAGCGCAGTGGTCACCTTCTGAGATTTTAAAACAAAATCATCAGCAACAAGGGTATGAATAAACCACACAAAGCATTCTCAAAAAATGTTCAGTAGGCTATGATTAGCCGCTTAATTTTTTAATTATTAGATTTTATTATTCGAGGTGTCATATTTTTAATCGAGTAGCACATTTCTGCCGTAATCTGCTAGGGCGACAAACAACGTCATCAGACACACAACCGGTAGCGAGTGAAAGGCCAGTCACTGCATCTGACCGACCAATACAAGAAACACAGAAACCTGTGCGTCGGCGTCCTGCTATATCCGCAGACCGTCCCCGTAAAAAAAAGAGTAATAAAGAAAAGGCGAACGGGAGTGATTTGCCAATGACTGTGATCCCAAGAGATCAACACCCAATTTCACGTAACGACATCAGTGATAATGCATTAAAAGTGCTTTATCGCCTAAATAACTCTGGCTTTCAGGCTTATTTAGTTGGTGGCGGTGTCCGTGACTTATTACTGGGAAAAAAACCAAAAGATTTTGATATTGCCACTAATGCAACACCTGAAGATGTACGTCGATTATTCCGTAACAGCCGTTTAGTCGGTCGTCGTTTCCGTCTTGCTCATATTATGTTTGGCCCTGAAGTGATTGAAGTTGCGACTTTTCGCGGCTCTCATGAAGATCATGAAGTTTCAGACAATAACCAATCCCAGCAAGCACAAAGCGGTATGTTACTGCGCGACAATATTTTTGGCTCAATAGAAGAAGATGCCATCCGTCGTGACTTTACATTAAACAGCCTCTATTACGGTGTTGATGATTTTGCTGTACGTGATTACGTTGGCGGTTTAGCGGATCTGAAAGCGGGTATTATTCGCTTAATTGGCGATCCTGAAACGCGCTATCGCGAAGATCCCGTCAGAATGCTTAGAGCCATTCGCTTTGCTAGTAAATTGGATATGCAAATTGCGCCAGAAACCGCAGAGCCAATTGCCAGACTTGCTCCTTTATTACGTAATATTCCATCGGCTCGTCTTTTTGAAGAATCGCTGAAATTATTACAAACGGGGCAAGGATACAAAACTTACAAGTTAATGTGTCGTCATCAATTACTTGAGCCGCTGTTTCCGCTGATTGCATCTAAAATGACAGAGCAACATGATACGCCGATGGAGAGAATGCTAGATCAAGTTCTCAAAAACACAGACTACCGCATCAATAAAGAGATGCGAGTCAATCCGGCGTTCTTATTTGCGGCGATGCTGTGGTATCCATTAATTGAACATGCCGAAAAATTAGTCCAAGAAAGTGGTCTTTCTTACTATGACTCTTTCTCTATGGCGATGAACGATATTTTAGATGAGCAATGCCGTACTATTGCGATACCAAAACGTATTACCACAACAATGCGTGATATCTGGCAATTACAGCAACGTTTGCCTAAACGCCAAGGTCGTCGTGCGAATAAATTACTTGAGCACCCTAAATTCCGTGCAGCATTCGATTTACTGGAATTACGTGCCAATGTACAACACAATCCAGAGCTTCAAGCGTTAGCGGGCTGGTGGGCTGATTTCCAAGCCTCTAACAATACGCAACAGCGCTCAATGGTCTCTGAATTAGGCCAAGCACCCGTTCGTAAACGTCCGCGTCCACGTAAACGCCCTCGTCATCCAAGTGCAAAACCAGCATCAAGACACGAGAACACCAATGAGTAAACAGAAAAAACGTGTTTATATCATTTTAGGTAGCAATTTGGATTCACCTGAAAATCAGGTGAATTCAGCGATTAAGGCAATCAGTGAGATCCCACAAACAACATTGATTGCACAATCATCTTGGTATCGTACTCGCCCAATGGGACCACAAGATCAGCCTGATTATCTTAATGTCGCTGTTGCGGTTGATACAACGTTAGCACCTGAAGAGTTGCTTAATAACACACAAGCGATTGAATTAGCGCAAGGTCGTGTTAGAAAAGAAGGCAACCGTTGGGGCCCAAGAACGCTTGATCTTGATATTATGTTATTTGGTGATGACGTGATCCAAACCGAGCGATTAACCGTACCTCATTACGGGCTTAAAGTACGTGAATTTATGCTTTATCCATTAGCGGAATTAGCACCCGACCTTCGCTTTCCCGATGGTGAGTTATTAGCAGATAGATTGGCGTTAGTGCCTGAAAATGGCATGGAAAAGTGGTAATTTCACACTAGTACGTTCTTAATGCTAAAGGTTGATACTGTAAAAAATATAAACAGTATCAGCCTATCTCTTCTCTTTTACTTTCCCTCAATTTTTCAAACACATCTCTCCTCCTCAATCTCTAAACTCTTTTATATTTATTTTTCACATATAGGCAATTGATAAATATAAATAAAAATTATCATTTATTATTTTTCATTACTCATTTAATTACTTTTTCTTCGTTTTTAGTCCTTAAATGCTACAATCGAAAGCGGCTTTATTTTGATGATCTAACATTTTCTTTAATAAACAAACAATTATGTGAAGTAATTAATTTTATCTACACACAAAAAATGACAATGATGGAGTTTGTTACAATGAAACCCACTACGCTTTCAACGCTGAACCGCTATAAGCAAGAAAAGAAAAAATTCGCCACAATCACCGCTTATGATGCAAGTTTTGCTCGCCTTTTTGCACAAGAAGGTATTCAAGCCATGCTGATTGGTGATTCATTGGGTATGACATTACAAGGCCATAATAGCACCTTGCCTGTCACCGTTGAACAAATTGCCTACCACACTCGTTGTGTAAGAGCTGGTGCGCCTAATGCTTTCTTGATTGCAGATATGCCGTTTATGTCTTACTCCACTCCTGAGCAAGCTTGTCTTAATGCCGGCATTCTGATGCAAGCAGGAGCTAATATGGTGAAGATTGAAGGTGGAAGTTGGTTAATTCCTACCGTTAAAATGCTCACTGAGCGTGCGGTTCCTGTCTGTATTCATTTAGGTCTAACACCACAATCTGTCAACGTCTTTGGAGGTTATAAAATCCAAGGTAGAGAGCACGATGAAGCCGAGCAATTGAAGCAAGATGCCATCGCCCTTGAAAATGCGGGTGCTCAATTGGCGGTATTGGAATGTGTTCCTGTTACTCTGGCTAAAACAATTACAGACGCATTAACGATGCCTGTTATTGGTATTGGGGCAGGTAATGTCACAGATGGGCAAATTCTTGTTATGCATGATTTATTAGGCTTAACCCCTCAAGCCCCTAAGTTTTCAAAAGACTTTTTACAAGAAGCAGGCTCCTTAAAAGGTGCGGTTAGTCTTTATGTTCAACAAGTTGAACAAGGCCTGTTTCCAGAAGAAAAACATTCATTTAACTGATTTATTATCTTAATTATCAATATTGTTTAAAGGAGTCACGCCGTGCTAATTATTGAAACTACGCTTATCTTACGCAGAGAAATCAAGCGATTAAAGCAAGAAGGTAAACGCATTGCATTGGTTCCAACGATGGGTAATCTGCATGAAGGTCACCTAAAATTAATTGAAGAAGCGCGTATTCACGCAGATGTTGTGATCACATCTATTTTTGTTAACCCACTTCAATTTGATAGAGAAGCGGATTTAGCAAATTATCCTCGTACTTTACAAGAAGATTGCGAGTTACTGCGTGATAAACATGTCGATATTATCTTTGCGCCTTCAGCAAAAGAAATGTATCCACACGGTATGGAAAATCAAACTACTGTTGATGTTCCTGTATTATCTACCGTATTAGAAGGCGCAAGCCGTCCTGGTCATTTCCGTGGTGTCACGACAGTTGTCAGTAAGCTTTTTAACCTTGTACAACCTGATGTTGCGATGTTCGGTGAAAAAGACTTCCAACAACTGCAAATTATCAAAAAGATGGTAAGCGATTTATGTATGGATATCAGCATCGTTCCTGTTGCTATCGTACGTGACAAAAATGGTTTAGCGCTCAGTTCGCGCAATCGTCTATTATCTGATAACGAAAAACAACAAGCCCCTGCACTTTATCAAGCGATGCAAGAAATTGCAGAACAACTAAAGTCGGGTAATCATGATGTTAATCAGCTACTGCAAAATGCAAAAAACACCTTAGAGCAGCAAGGTTTTCGTGCAGATGACTGCTTTATTTGTGATGCGGATACACTCACACCATTAAATGAAGAGAGCCATCGGGCTGTGATTTTAATGGCTGCATGGCTAGGTAATACACGCTTGATTGATAACCAGCAAGTTAACCTTGTTTAATATTCATTATTAGAAAAATAGGAAACACAACAATGCTACGCACTATGTTACAAGGCAAACTTCATCGCGTAAAAGTCACACAAGCTGATCTTCACTATGAAGGCTCTTGCGCAATTGATCAGGATTTTATGGATGCCGCAGGCATTCTTGAAAATGAAGCGATTGATATTTATAACGTTGATAATGGTGAGCGTTTTTCAACCTATGCCATTTGTGCCGAAAGAGGCTCTCGGATTATTTCAGTCAATGGAGCAGCTGCGCGTCGTGCCGCCGTTGGTGATCGCTTAATTATTTGTTCTTATGTGCAAATTCCTGATAGTGATGCGCGTAGCCATAAACCTAATATTGCTTATTTTGAAGATAACAACGAGATGAAACGTATTGCAAAAGCGGTTCCTGTTCAAGTTGCTTAATCAATAAGAAATAACACATTTCCCCATAAACAGAGGTTCCCTGTTTATGGGGAATTATCACCTGAATAACAAATAATCTATTATTATTATTTGCTTGTCACGATTCACCACGACAAAAACGAGACATAAGATTCAAAACCGTGTTTCTTCTCCATTTTTCCTCGCTTATCTTTCTGTAGCTTGTTATAAATCATATAAGTATTGTCTGACTACTCTCTGACTAATAAAAAATTATGATAAAAGTTGCTTTAGTAGATGATCACATTGTTGTGCGTTCTGGATTTGCACAGCTCTTAATGTTAGAACCCGATATTCATATCGTGGGTGAATATTCTAATGGGCAAGAAGCATGGCCTTATTTAGCACATGATGATATTGATGTTGCTGTGATGGATCTCTCTATGCCTGGCGAAAGTGGTCTACAACTCCAAAGTCGCTTAAAACAAAAGCGCCCTGATTTTCGTACCATTATTTTAAGTATCTACGATACGCCCGCTTTTGTTCAAAGTGCATTAGATTCGGGCGCTCGCGGTTATTTAACAAAACGCTGTGGCCCTGAAGAGTTAGTACAAGCCGTACGCGCTGTACATCAAGGTGGCTGTTATCTTTGTTCTGATGCAATGAAAGCGTTACGACAAACACCCGAAAAAGAAGATGCATTACATACGTTAACACCTCGAGAAAGAGAGATTTTCAATCTTTTAGTTCAAGGCGTTAATGTCAAAACAATTGCGGTACAACTTAACCTTAGCCACAAAACCGTTCACGTTCATCGAGCCAATGTACTTGGTAAATTAAGCTGTGAAACCACTATCGATCTGGTTCATTTCGCCTTAAAAAATCAATTGATTACAGGCTCGCTGTAAAATGAAAAGGGGACTGCGTTTTTTTCTTCAATCCCTCTTTTTATTACTCACCTACTCTTTACTTTGGCTATCACTTTGGGTGATTGGATTCTATTTAAGTAAAAACGGGCAACAAGCCGCCCTTTTCTTACCTCAAGGTCTACGATTAGCCCTAATAATTTTACTTTGGCGGCGTTTTTGGTTACCGATGTTATTTGCCGAATGGGGGCTTTATTACTGGTTAGCGCAAGAGCAATTAATTACCCACGCCATTATTTATCTCTCACCAATACTAAGCCTTATTATCGCGTTAGAAGTTCAGCGTATTTGGTGGCGATATCCTCTTTATTGGCAACGCCTAACCCTATTAATTAGTGCCGTTGGCTTTAATAGCCTGCTACAAGCCTTTATTCTTGGTTTTGTAATTAATACCACCAGCGGTATTTTCCTGACATCCGTTACTGGTGGAATATTACTCGCCCCTTTTGTTTTTTTACTTTATGAATATCTACGCGAATTACAAAGTCGCACTTTAGTCTCTGACGGCACACTCGATCCGCCATTAAGAACCTCCTTACTCATGTGGGGATTTCTATTTTGCCTTATCGGATTAAGTGCACAGTTTTTCTTAACACCCGAAATAGAACGCTTATTAGTTATTCTTGTTTTTATCCCTAATGTATTTATGGCGTATCGTTATGGCTGGCAAGGCGGCGTATTATCCGCAATATTAGGTAGTTTAATTATTACCTTTGCTCGACAAGTTAATGGCGCGTTTAATGACTTACGTGAGTTAGAAATGTTTTTAACTACGCAAGCTATTATTGGCATTGGTTTAGGGATAGCAATAAGCCGTCAACAGCAATTAGCCCATAATTTACGTCACTATCGATTACGCCTAGAGCAAGAACTTCAAGCTAGACGCGAACTAATGGAGCAACTTGTTCACACCGAAGAAGATGTGAAAAAAGCCATTGCTCGTGAATTACATGATGAGATTGGGCAAAATATTACAGCCATCCAAATTCAATCAATGTTAGTAAAAAAGATGGCTGATAACGATAAAACGCGCCAAACAGGGGAACAAATCGAACGGCTTGCACTGCAAATTCATCAATCTACACGTCAACTACTCCGACAATTACGTCCGCCTGTTTTAGAAGAAATGTCGCTTGAAAAAGCCCTTCACCATTTAATTAATGAGTTTGCTTTTAATGACAACGGCATCATCTGTAATTTTAATTACTCGTTAGATAAAGAGCCTGAAAACGAAACTATTATTTTTACCCTCTACCGTTTAGTACAAGAGCTGTTAAACAACATTAGTAAACACGCCAACGCGACCTATATCCAAATCTCACTGACTCAAAACCAAAATCGATTACGACTGATGATTAGTGATAATGGTATTGGCATGTTACCCACATCATTATCAGCACAACAAAGTAGTGGCTTTGGGTTACGCGGGATTGAAGAACGCATTCGCGCTTTAGGTGGAGAATGGGAAGTGGTAAATCATCACGGTACGAAAATAATTGTTAACTTACCCACAAATTCAAAAGAAAACAGTGAAAACTAAGAATAAGTCTTAGTCATCTACAACCTTATCTCATTCTTTTTCGCGACATTTTTTTTACATTTGCAACATCAAAGAGGATGTTATGTCAGGTAAAAATTCGGCATCAATAAATAAGACCTATAACTTTTGGCGCAAAAATTTAATGCTGTCGATGATTATTGGTTATGCCACCTTCTACCTCACACGTAAAAGCGTCAACTTTGTGATGCCCGTTATGCAAGTTGAATTGAATTTAGATAAAGGAGATATCGGTTGGATAGCCAGCCTTTTTTATCTCACTTACGGTTTATCTAAATTTGTTTCTGGTATTTTCCACGATAAGTGGGGATACCGCTGGTTTATGGGTGTGGGATTAGTAATGACAGGCATTATGAATATTATCTTTGCCTATTGTCTTTCGTTTCCTGCACTGCTTTTGGTCTGGGCACTAAATGGTTTCTTTCAAGGCTTTGGATGGCCACCTTGTGCAAGGTTGTTAACACACTGGTATTCACGCAATGAACGTGGCTTCTGGTGGGGATTATGGAATATCTCAATCAACCTTGGCGGGATGAGTCTTCCCATTTTAACTGCGTGGCTAGCGACGCATTATAGTTGGCAAGTCGCACTACTTGTTCCCGGTATTATCGGTATCATCGTCGGGCTATGGTTGTGTGTACGATTAAAAGGGACTCCCGCAGAGGAAGGACTTCCTACTGTGGGTGTATGGCGGCGCGATGTGTTTGAATTACGTCAAGAACAAGCCTCTCCGCCTAAACCTATGCTAACTATTTTGAAAGAGAGCATTTTATTTAACCGAATGATTTGGTTGCTGGGTTTTTCTTATATTTTAGTTTATCTCATACGTATGGCGATAAACGATTGGGGAAATATCTGGTTATCAGAGACACATGGCGCCAATTTATTAAGTGCAAATGCCATTCTTTCTTTGTTTGAAGTAGGTGGCTTGCTCGGGGCGTTATGTTCAGGCTGGGGCTCGGATTTATTATTCCGCGGCCAACGAGCACCAATGATATTGCTGTTTTCACTAGGGCTTTTTACCGCAGTAACAGCACTTTGGTTAATTCCAATTCATCATTATGCGTTACTCGCAGCCTGTTTTTTTAGTATCGGTTTTTTTGTGTTCGGACCACAGATGTTAATCGGGCTTGCTGCAACAGAATATTGCCATAAAAACGCAGCAGGCACGGTAACTGGCTACTTGGGATTGTATGCCTATTTAGGGGCGGCAATGGCAGGTTGGCCATTAAGTCAGGTCATGGCGCATTATGGTTGGACTGGGATGTTTGTATTATTAACCAGTGCTGCGGCCTTAATGGGACTCTTACTAATGCCGTTGTTGATTGCTGATGTTAGCAAACAAGAGCATTCAGTTGGTCCACTTTCATTTTCCGATGACGACACATTTAAAAGGTTCTGAACATGAAATTGAAAACCCTCTCTACACTCGTTGCTGCTGGTCTGGCTCTTTCTGCGGTTAGCTTATCAACAAATGCGGCTGGTCGCTTAGTCGTTTACTGTAGTGCGACAAATGCGATGTGTGAAGCTGAAACAAAAGCCTTCGCCGAAAAGTATGATGTTAAAACTACCTTCGTTCGTAATGGTTCAGGGAGTACTTTAGCTAAAATTGAAGCTGAAAAACGTAATCCACAAGCTGACGTTTGGTATGGCGGTACAATGGATCCTCACTCACAAGCGGGTGAAATGGATCTGCTAGAGCCTTACGTTTCTCCTAATCTCGATCAGATCATGCCACAATTTCGTGATCCAGCTAAACGCAAAGGAAACTACTCTTCTGCGGTCTATGTCGGTATTTTAGGTTTTGGCGTCAACAAAGATCGCTTAAAAGAAAAAGGCATTGCTATTCCAACCTGCTGGAAAGATTTAATTAAGCCTGAATACAAAGGCGAAATTCAAATTGCTGATCCACAAAGCTCAGGTACGGCTTACACTGCACTGGCAACCTTTGATCAATTATGGGGCACTGAACAAGCCTTTGATTATCTAAAGAAAATCAATACAAATATCTCTCAATACACCAAATCAGGTATTGCTCCCGCACGAAATGCAGCCCGTGGTGAAGCAGCCATTGGTATTGGCTTCCTACATGATTACTCATTAGAAGTTGAAAATGGCGCTCCACTTGAATTGATTTCACCTTGTGAAGGTACAGGGTATGAAATCGGTGGTGTCAGTATCATTAAAAATGCCCGCAATATGGATAACGCAAAATTATTCGTAGATTGGACACTCTCAAAAGAAGCTCAGGAAATTAGCTGGAAAGAAGGTAAATCTTACCAAATTCTAACCAATACCTCGGCTGAATCTTCACCAATGGCACTGAAATTATCAGACTTAAAACTCATTAACTACGACATGGATAAATATGGCGATAGTGAAGTACGTAAGGAACTGATTAATAAGTGGGTTACCGAAGTAAAAATGGGTAAATAGCCCATTAACAGAGCGAGATAACCTCTCGCTCTCTTTTTCTCATAATAATAAATACATTTACTCTCGGGGGATTTATGTCTCACACACTCGCTTTACCTGAAAAAAAGAGGCGGGATCCCATATTTTTATGGATCCTAATTGCATGGATGGCATTTGCGTTACTGCCATCATGGAGCCTTGACTACGGTCTTTTAGACTCAACAGCAGATGAATTGCTCACCTCTTATGGCTGGAGTAGCCTAAATATCAGTTGGCTTTGGTTTTTATTACCGAGTTTACTGCTATTTCGCCCATTAACTGCTCCTAAACGTGAAAATCGCTCTCGCCACTATTTTGATGCGGGTTTTGCCCTATTTTGTGCATTTATTACGATAGTCAGTGCAACCCTTGAAGGACGTGGCTTAGGTTATTCTGCGATCATCCTCTTTATTTCTCTGGGAATGATCATGAAAACCGCCTTAACACGCCTTGAATGGCTGGGCGGTGATAGCTTTGTTATCGGCTCTTTGATAACTGTTGTTGCATTGATTGGCGCCTTTATTATCTTCCCTAGTATCGCTATTTTTATTCCGATGTTTAAAGATAGCGCGGGCAATTTTGCACCTTTTGAGTTTATCGCGATTTTAAGCCAAGCCCATATAGTGCAAGTGATGCTTAACTCAATTGTGCTTTCTATTGCTGTGGGGATAGGTTGTACTTTCTTTGGTTTAATACTGGCCATTTATACGTCACGTATTGCAGTGCGCTCTGCCATTATCGGCCGTGTGTTTTCTATCTTACCTATTGTTACACCACCTTTTGTTGTCGGTTTAGGGGTGACGTTAATGATGGGACGTTCGGGTTATGTGACAGAGTTTCTTGCCACTTACGCAGGACTTGAAAATACCAACTGGTTATATGGCTTTACAGGGATTTGGTTGGCGCAAGTGCTCGCCTTTACTCCTATGTCATTTATGATTTTAGATGGCGCAATTAAAACCATTCATCCTTCATTAGAAGAAGCCTCTTACACCTTAAGAGCAAACCGTTATCAAACTTTCTTTAACGTCTTTATGCCGTTGCTTAAACCTGCGTTAGCCAATGCGTTTTTAATTGTAATTGTGCAATCTCTTGCTGACTTTAGTAATCCGTTAGTTTTAGGAGGCAACTTTGACGTTATCGCTACACAAATTTATTTCTATATCACAGGCTCTCAGCTTGATTATCAATCAGCCAGTACATTGGGTGCATCACTGTTAGTTTTCTCACTATTAGTGTTCTGTGTGCAGTATATGTGGATTGGTAAACGCTCTTACGTCACGGTATCAGGTAAATCTTATCGCGGTGATGTTCAACCTCTTCCATCGTCACTGATCGCATTTGTGACTACTGTTTTAGGTATTTGGGTTGTCTTTAATATCCTGCTCTATGGCAGTATTTTCTACGGTAGCTTTACCGTTAACTGGGGAGTTGATTACACCTTAACACTCGATAACTTTATCAAATTATTTGGTCAAGGAATGAGTGACGGTGCATGGCCTTCATTATTAGATACCTTGTTATATGCCGGTATCGCCGCGCCGATCACGGCAATCCTCGGACTATTAATTGCCTATATCGTGGTGCGCCAAGACTTCAAAGGTAAAAAAAGTATCGAGTTCACAACCATGCTTTGTTTTGCCGTACCAGGAACCGTCGCAGGTGTCTCTTATATTCTTGCGTTTAACGACTCGCCTTTCTATTTAACGGGAACGGCGGCAATTGTGATTATCTCTATGACAATGCGTAACGTGCCTGTGGGAATACGTGCAGGTATTGCGGGATTAGGACAAATTGATAAATCGCTTGATGAAGCTTCTCTAAGTTTAAGAGCGAACTCAATGAGAACCATTTTCTATGTGCTGTTACCGTTATTACGCCCTGCTATTTTATCTGCACTGATTTATAGCTTTGTGCGTGCGATAACGACAGTCAGTGCCATCGTTTTCCTTGTTACACCAGATACACGCGTTGCAACCGCTTATATTTTAAACCGCGTTGAAGATGGTGAATACGGCGTCGCAATTGCCTACGGCTCGATTTTAATCGTCGTGATGTTGGCAATTATTTTCTTATTTGACTATTTGATTGGCGAAGCCCGTGTTTCACGCTCTAAAGCCAAAAATGCACAGTAATACGGAGTATAAATCATGACACAACAACATTTCGTTGAACTGAAAAATGTAATTAAGCGTTTTGGCACTAACACGGTGATTGAAGATCTCAGTTTGTCTATTCCACAAGGCAAAATGGTTTCATTATTAGGGCCTTCAGGTTGCGGTAAAACAACAGTATTACGTTTAGTGGCAGGGTTAGAAAAACCAACAGAAGGCAAAATTTTTATCGATGGCGAAGATGTTACCGACCGTTCGATCCAGCAACGCGACATCTGTATGGTGTTTCAGTCTTATGCCCTTTTCCCTCATATGTCGTTGGGCGAAAATATTGGCTATGGCTTAAAAATGCTGGGGCGCCCTAAGGCTGAAATTAAACAACGTGTTTCTGAAGCCTTAGAGCTGGTGGATTTAGCAGGCTTTGAAGACCGTTTTGTTGACCAAATTTCAGGTGGTCAACAACAACGTGTTGCATTAGCTCGCGCCTTAATTTTGAAACCTAAAGTTCTACTTTTTGATGAACCATTGAGTAACCTTGATGCTAACTTACGTCGTAGTATGAGAGAGAAAATTCGTGAATTACAACAACAGTTTAATATCACGTCTCTTTATGTCACTCATGACCAAAGTGAAGCATTTGCCGTTTCTGATATGGTTTTAGTGATGAATAAAGGCAAGATAATGCAATTAGGTTCACCACAAAATCTTTATCGCCAACCCGCGTCTGAATTTATGGCAAGCTTTATGGGAGATGCAAACTTATTCCCAGCCACATTGGGCGCTGATTATGTTGATATCTTCCAATATCGCCTACCGAAACCAGATACATTTAATACGACTAAAACCGAAGTTAGAGTTGGAGTTAGACCAGAAGCGATTACCTTATCTCAACAAGGCGATGTCTGTCAGCAATGTAAAATAGTGCATGTGGCTTACATGGGACCACAATATGAAGTCACGGTAGAATGGCAAAATCAAACCTTGCTATTACAAGTCAATGCCACACAGCTTCAGCCGAATGTAGGTGACAGTTATTATCTACAAATTCACCCTTATGGCATGTTTATCCTAGAATAAGCGTCTTTATCTTATTTATCTTAAAGGCACCTTTGAGGTGCCTTTTTTCATCTCTTCTCCCTCTTTCATAGAAAATATTTTTATATATAAATTACAATAACTTATAAAAATTTTATCATTTTGAAAAAATCACCACTTGCTAATGATAATTATATTTACTTACAATATTTACAAAATGTTATGTTATAACATTATAAAATAAAGGAGGTAAGTAAAATGAAAAAGTCTGTTTTTAGTTATACAACGCTTTTTATTTCAATAAGTTATTCATTATTTGCAAACGCAAACACCACAACGAAATCAGAAGAAAAACGACCAAATGAGGTATTAAAGGTTTATTCAACACCTTTACAAACACCACAAGAAAAAATGGCAACACCCGTTGCTGTCATTACACAAGAAGAGTTACGCGCTAATCGTAGTTCATCTATTGCTGAAACATTGACATCTCTACCCGGTTTTCATGCCAGTTTTTTTGGTGGAGGCTCAGTGCATCCCGTTATTCGTGGGATGTCAGGCAACCGAGTAAAAGTATTGCACAGTGGTAGTGATCTTATGGATGTCTCGTCGATTGGTGCAGATCACGCAATCACGAGTGAACCTTTTTTAAGCCAGCGTATTGAAGTATTAAAAGGATCTTCAGCATTACTTTATGGAGGCGGCACAATAGGTGGCGCCATTAATGTTATTGATAGCAAAATTCCTATGTCAGTGCCTGAAAAAGGTTACGACGGCGAATTACATTATCAATATGATTCTGTTTCTAAAGGAAATACCGGTGCAGCAGGTTTGACATTAGGGCAAGATAATTTAGCTCTGCGTATTGAAGGCACGAAACGTTACCAAAGTAATTACAAACAACCCGAGCCATTACATCAAGGGGAAGCAAGCCGTTTAGCTGGCTCTTATCAAGATAACCAATCTGCAAATATCGGTGCATCATGGATCTTTGATGAGGGTTATATTGGGATTGGCTATGGTGAACAACATCGCCGATATGGATTACCTGGTCATACTCATTTTCATGAGGAGGAGCATCATCACGCCCCTACTCACCCACCTTTAGTTGGTCATCATCATCATGATCACAATCATGAATACCCTGATGAACAACATGAGCATGGCATTCCTTATATTATTATGGAGAGTAAACGATGGGATCTTCGTGGTGAAAAAAGTAACCCATTTGCCGGTATTGAATCGGTACGTTTCAGTGCGGCCAGAACCCATTATCATCATGATGAAAAAGAAGGTCACGAAGTTAGTACCCAATTTAAAAACAAAGGAGATGAATTAAGATTTTCTTTCACACATCAACCTATTTTAGGCTGGCATGGTGTTATTGGCGGGCAATTTAATCAACGTGATTTTAGTGCTTATGGAGAAGAGGCTTATGTACCGTCAACAAAAACAAAAAATCACTCACTCTTTTTATTAGAAGAATACCAATTCGGCGATTTTCGCTATGAATTAGGTTTTCGCCAAGAGTGGCAATCACTGTTAAATAGAGAAACTCAAAAAAACAATAAACAGAGTGCATCTTCGATTTCTGCTGGATTAGCGTGGAATTTTACACAAGATTATTTTTTAAATTTATCACTATCACACACGAAAAGATTACCTGTTGCAGAAGAGCTTTACGCGAATGGTGTTCATGCTGCAAGCCGAACTATTGAAAAAGGCGATCCTAATTTAACCGCAGAGACAGCAAATAATATTGATATTGGAGTCACTAAAGTAACAGGTGATATTCAATTCAATATTAGTACCTATTATAACCATATTGATAATTATATTTATGGCAAGTTTACTGGCGCTGAATTAAATAATGGATTTCGACCATTACAATACGTACAACATGATGCTCAATTCAAAGGTATAGAAGGTAATATTGATTATTACTATCACCAAGATAGCTTAATTGGTATTTCTGGTGATTATGTCAGAGCAAATTTACTGCATAATAAAGGAAATATTCCAAGGATCCCCGCTTATCGATTAAGCGTTTATATTAAACATAGTTTAACAGAAAATCTAAATGGGAAAATTCAGGTTGATCACTTTGGAAAACAGAATAAAACAGCCGAATACGAAACGCCAACAGCATCTTATAATACAGTTAGCTTAGGTAGTGAATATATTGGCTATTTAGATAATACCAATTATACCTTGTATGCCAAAGTTAATAATATCTTTGATGCAAAAGGAAAAGACAGTACCTCTTATATTAAAGATGAAATGTATTTACCAGGTCGTAATATCATATTAGGCACTACTCTTACATTCTAAGTATAAAAAATAATTATGAAAAAAAGTAAATTCTCTATTATTTTACTTATGCTTTTGTCGTCTCCTTTATATGGAAAAGAGAATAATGAAGATAAAAGCAAAGGAAAAGAAATACCAAACGATGTTATTACTGTTAAAGCAACATCAATAAAAAACAAAGAGACTTTCTCTTCATTGTTACTGAATAATCGGGAAGAGATAAAAGGAAAACAACTTGAACAAATAAAGTCCAATACCATTGGTAATACTGTTTCAAAAGTCGCAGGAGTACAAGCAGAAGGTTTTGGCCCTAATGCCGCAAGACCCGTTATTCGTAGCATGTCTGGAAATAGAGTGGGTATTTTAGTCAATAATCTTCCTATTAATGATGTTTCATTTATCAGCGGAAATATGCCTATTCCCATTGATATGAACAGAATTAATGAAATATCGATCAGTAAAAACTCTGAAGCACTACTTTATGGTGGTAGTAGCAGTGGTGGTGCAATTCATTTGTGGGATGATAGGATAATGACACAGTTGCCTGAAAAAGCGATTTCAGGCGCCGTGACATTTAATGGAAGTACCAATAACGGTAATGGTGGATCAGCAAATATTAAATTCAGTAATGAAGAAAACTGGGTTTTTAATATTTCGGGTGCCACTAAACGAGTTACTAGATATAAAATTCCAACACATTCTAAAGCAGCACCTTGCTATAGCTATCAACAACTAAAAAGTCACTTTGCGTTACGTGATCAATGCCAAGTTGATATGAAAGTGTTTACCAGCCGTAATCCTGAAGCTTACCCTTACATTAGTGAGTTTTGGAAAAAATACAAAGTTGAATATGAATTAAGCGAAGATGATAAATATACTTTTAAAGATAAAGATTATTTTTCAGGTATTGGTTATGTTGATAACGAAGCTAACTCACAATATAAACCTGGCAGTCCCACATCCATTGAACATGTAACACCGCCCAAGCATTATGTTGAAAATAACAACAAAGAAATTCCTAATAGCTTTTTAAAAAGTCAAAGTGGTAATGCATCACTCTCTTATATTGAAGATGATGGTTATTTAGGCCTATCTATTACTGATTTTCAAACATCTTATGGTGTACCAGGATATGCTTATCTCACGTCGAAAACGACACGAGAAATGTACAAACCTATTTCAGTTTCAAACCATAATCGACGAATAGATATACAAGGAAAACATTATCACTTAACGCCATTTTTCAGAGACAGCGCTTTTTATTACTCTTATTCTGAATCGAAAGATGAGGAGTTGGTCGGTCAAATTGCATCATCGGTATTTAACACTAAAAGCCATCAATTAGCGATAGAAACTGCGCATACTCCGCTATTTAATCGGCTTAACGGTGCTGTTGGAATTAACGGTAATTATCGTGATCTGAAAACATCTGGCTATGATGCTTATTTACCAAGTGTATTAACCAAAGAGTATGGAATATATTGGGTTGAATCTCTAAATTTATCTCCTTTTGAAATTACCGCGGGATACCGTAAAGGCTATACCCATCATCATCTAAATATTCCCGATAATTATAATAGCGGTCGAGGACAAGGTTCAAATCTGCAAAATCGTCATTTTGATACCAGTGCAAATACATTAGCCTTATCTTTTACACCAATTGATGAATGGACATTAAAGCTACAAAAAAATATTTCTTATCGCGCTCCTGAAATTAATGAACTTTATACACATGGTCCCCACTATGCTTATTTAATTGAAGAACAAGGAAACAGTAAATTTAATACAGAAAAAAGTAAGAGCATTGAATTATCGTCCATTATTGAGATCGGTAATTTTTCTAATAAACTCAATCTGTATAAAACTGACTATAGTGATTTTAAGTTTAGACGCTTAACGGGCGTAAGCCGTGGTGGCGTTACAGTAATGGAATGGGATGAAACTGATCTTGAAACAAAAGGATTAGAATACGAATTTAAATATTTATATGAAATGCCTCACGACCATAATCTTACATTCACACTATTTGGTGATTTTGTTGAAAACAGAAGTAAAAGAAAGCTCTTTATTGCAGGTAATTATTTGCCTAATCTTCCCAATGAAAAACATGGTATTAGCCTTAATTATCAGCATGAAGAGTTAACCGCATTTAGTACTGCGACTTACTATAAAAAACAAAAAGAAAGTGGTGGATTAATGTATGGTGGGGATATTACTTTTCCTTCTTACACATTAGTTGATGCAGGAATTGGCAAAAAATATCATCTTGATAAATTAGATGTTTCTGTTGATTTTATTATTAATAATCTCACCAATACAGAAGCAAGACCCGCTTCTTCTCAGTTGAAATATTTAGCCCCTTTGCCGGGTAGAAATTATGGAGTGAATATCAAAATTGATTTTTAGCCAATTTATCTTTAACCATGCGTAAAAGTAAGCGAGGCACCCAATGGGTGCCTCTTTTTTATAATAATACTACGACATTTACATCCTGGTGTGAATGTTTGAGGTAATGCTTGGTGTAGCATATTGCTACGTTTTTATTGTTTTAGAAAAATACTTGTACTACTCCCTTTATTTTTTGAGAGGCTATCAGAACAAAAGCTGATAGCCTCCGTTCTCTCTCTATTTTCCTTGAGCGAGATATTTTTGCATTTCATCTGCTGGAACCATACCACCACCAGTCGCCCAGACTAAATGCGTCGCATTTTGCATTTTTTGACTGTCCAGTGATAAACCTTGCAGATAATCTTTAGCTTGAGTGACATGTACAGCGCCCGCCATTCCAGCTAAAGCCGAAGGTTCTAACTTAATCCCTTCTTCTTTATTTAATAAACTGAGTAAGTCATAAAGCTCTTGGTCATCAATAGTGTAATAACCATCAATTAAGCGCTCCATTGCTCGACCAACAAAGCCAGATGCACGACCAACAGCAAGACCATCAGCTGCAGTTACGTTATCGATACCAATCTCTTGTACAGAGATGCCTTCATGTAACTGGGTATAAACACCCAATAACATACAAGGTGAATGCGTTGGCTCTGCAAATAAGCAGTGTACGGCATCCCCAAATGCCAGTTTTAGCCCAAAAGCAACACCACCAGGGCCACCACCGACACCACAAGGCAGGTAAACAAACAGAGGATGTTCACTATCAACACGAACACCTTGTTCTTCAAATTGGCGTTTTAAACGTAATCCCGCTACCGCATAACCCAAAAATAATGTTTTTGAGTTTTCATCATCGATAAAGAAACAGTTAGGATCTTTCTCTGCTTCTTTGCGACCCTCTTCTACTGCGATGCTGTAATCTTGTTCATATTCAACAACATTAACGCCATGAGAACGTAATTTATCTTTCTTCCACTGACGTGCATCAGCAGACATATGAACACTCACGCTAAAGCCTAATTTCGCACTCATGATCCCAATAGACATACCTAAGTTGCCTGTTGAGCCAACAGCAATGCTGTATTGGCTAAAGAACTCACGGAATTTATCAGAAAATAATTTTTCATAATTATCGTCTGTGCTCAACAATCCCGCGTTTATCGCTAATTTCTCAGCATGAGTCAGTACTTCATAAATCCCACCACGCGCTTTAATTGAGCCAGAAATAGGTAAATGACTGTCCTTTTTCAAACGCAATTGACCGCTAATGGACGTGTTATAACGCTTTTCAAGTGCGACTTTCATTTTAGGAATATCAACCACTTCTGATTCGATAATTCCTTGAGTGACAGCCGTTTCTGGAAATGCTTTTGCTAAATAAGGTGCAAAACGTTGTAATCTCGCTTGTGCGTCAATTACGTCATCTTGCGTTAAACCAACATATGGAAGTCCCTGGTCAGTGGTGGTCACTTTTGGGTTAAACCAAACCACTTCTTTTAAGTCCACTAAGTCACGAACTAGTGGAAAATTGCTTGTTAATTTATTTATATCTATATGGTTCATAGTCGTTCTCTTTTATATGACAAAAGAAAGCATAAATGTACCGCCTAGTGCGACAAAGGAGGCAATAAAGGTCGCGACACTGTAAAAACGAAAAGTTTCACTTAAAGTTGCATTACAATACTGTTTCACTAACCAAAACAGTGAGTCTGTGACGATGGTACAACCAATAGCACCTGAACCAATTGCTAATGTAATAATTTCAGGGCTAATGTCTGGGTATAAAGGCATTAGTGGTGCAACAATTGCAGTCGCGCCCATCATTGCAACAGTTGCAGAACCAACAGCAGCATGAAGAATAATGGCGACTAACCAAGCCAATAAAATAGGATGCATATCTAAGTTAGAAAGAATTAACGCTAAAGATTCACTTAAACCACTACCTTTTAAAATGCCATTAAAAGCACCACCCGCACCAATAATTAATAAGATGTTGGCAATAGAGCTAAAGCTATCTTCTGTTTTCTTCAATAACGTATTCATTCCCATATTACGGCGAATACCTAGAATATAATAAGCAACAAAGGCAGCAATAAACATCGCAGTAATTGGGTTACCAATAAACTGTAATGCAGTATAAAGCGATGTTCCCTTTGTCATATTTAATTCTGCTGCTGTTTTTATCAACATCAGAACAATAGGCAGTAATACAGTAAAGAGAGTGGCACCTAATGAAGGTAAATCTTTTTCTTCACGAATTTCCATATCAGAAAATTCTTCAGGTACTGTTTTAAATGGTAAGCGTTCACCTAATATTTTTAAGAATAAAGGACCACCCACTAAAGATGCCACTAAACCAACTGCAAGACCCGCAACAATAACGGTTCCCATATCTGCCCCTAATTCATTAGTCACGAATAATGCAGCAGGATGAGGAGGAACAATACAGTGAACAGCCATTAATGCTGTACATAATGGAATAGCTAATTTTAATAATGAAGTATTTGTTTTTTTCGCAATAGAGAAAGCAAGAGGGATCAGTAATACCACACCCACTTCAACAAAGAGTGTAATACCACAAATAAGACCAACCAATACCATAATAACGTCTGGAGATAACCAACGGCATTTTTGTAATGTAATACCGATGCGTTCTGCGGCACCTGATATTTCCATCATCTTACCAAGAATAGTTCCTAAACCGATAATTGCAGCTAAAAATCCTAACGTACCACCAATACCGTTTTCAATCGCATTTACCATTTCTAAAGGATTCATCTTCATTGCAGTACCCACAAAGAAGCTTGCCAATAGTAAAGCTAAAAACGGGTGAAACTTAAGTTTTATTATAGTAAAAACAATGAGCAAGATACTAATTATAAGAGTACCTAGCACCCATAACGTTGAATCCATATATCCATCCCAAATATTTTATTTATTGTTAATCATATTGAATATTAATCATTCGGTACTTACAAATGATGAAAATTTACACTAAGATGAACTCAATTAACTCAAATAAGTGACACAATGCACAAATAATCACATTATGATAAGTAGCAGCATGGTATTTCATCTTAACATTAGCTTGATTGTTAACCTACGTTACTATTAACAACAAAACGAGAATAAAAGAATGTTTGAATCTTCTAGCGTGATTTTAAGAAATAAACGATTATCTAGTTATCAATTAGCAAGACTTCACACTTTTGAAGCAACAGGTCGCCACCTTTCATTCGCTTTAGCAGCAGAAGAATTGTCCTTAACGCCAAGTGCCATTAGTCATCGTATTAATACGTTAGAAGAAGAATTAGGTATCAAGCTATTTGACCGCTTTCATCGCCGAATAGAGTTAACAGAAGAAGGCGAACGAATTTATTGGGCGCTTAAAAAAACGCTAGAAGATATTAACCAAGAAATTTTAGATATTCATAACCAAGAAGTCTCAGGCATTCTCACCGTTTATTCACGACCTTCTATTGCCCAATGTTGGCTAGTGCCTCTTATTTCAGATTTTACTGAACGTTATCCCTCTATTGAATTAAATCTACTCACAGGAAATGATGATATTAACTTTCGAGGTTATGGCATTGATCTGGCGATTTATTTTGATGATAAACAACTACAAAATCTTTATTGCGAAGATTTAATTTCAGAATCTATTATTCCCGTATGTAGCCCTGAATATGCTAAAAAACATGAGCTTATTGGCAATATTCATCATCTATCCAATTGCACCTTACTGCATGATAGGCAAGCTTGGAGTAATAACTCTGATTTCGACGAATGGCGAGCTTGGAGTGAATATATGGGGCTTTCACTTTTTCCTAATCGTAGCAATATCTGTTTTGACCGCTCTGATCTTGCTGTTATTGCTGCGGTTAACCACTCAGGAGTGGCGATGGGAAGAAAACGTTTAGTGCAAAAACAACTGGCTAATAAAGAATTAATTATTCCTTTTGATAATAGTGAGCTTTTTTGCGCTCAGCGTTATTACCTCGTCACTCGAAATGAAAAAAATAATGCTAAAGTACAGCTTTTCATTCAGTGGCTGAAAAAACAAATCAAGGAAAGAATGTAATTTTCTAAGGAAAATACGATGAAAGAGATGACCTTTTCAACACAACAGATAATCGCTATTGCAAAATATGCAGGTTTAATCGTCGCAAATAAAAAACATATCACTGAGAATATTCTTTATTAAAATCAACCCGCCAATTAGGCGGGCCTATCATTTATTAATTCTAAACGTCTATGATCTTATTTAGCTAGAAAGTGTTTATCTTCAATCACAATTAAAGGTTCAATATCACTCTCTTTTTTAATTACTAGAGTTGGGTCTGAACGTAAACAACAACCGCCATAATGCCCGCCCACTGTAAAGGTGCAAACTTGGATATAACGATTTGCCACTTTTGGTAAACACCATAATTCTTGGTAAATATTTTCTTGATGATCAAATTGACCACTGGTTTCATCTAACACATTATCTTTATGATCGACTAAACCAATGTTACTACCACAACGACCCGCAATCGGTTTAACCGCATAACCACTTTGTGCAAGACGAGGTGTCACTGTGAAATCAGTATCTAACAAATAAGGATTATCAGGGAACAATTGCCATAAAATAGGTAGAATCGCTTTATTACTAGGAATAAGTGTCCAAAGAGGTTCAAAAACGGTAATTTCAGGACGTAAAAGCACATCGACCAAGCGGACTTCGCCTTCAGGATGCCCTGTACGAATAGGGATCAGTGCTTGTTGTTCACTCTCTTCTCTTAGTTGGTCTAACGCTGTTTCCCAAGCCCATGTTTTCCAAACACATTCAACAACCCGCTTGTCTGCATCAATCAATTGACCACGACTATTCCAATGAAGTTCATCTAATCCACGTAGAATTTTACTGTTATAACCTGCTTGATTCAGTGATTGTTGCATAAAGAGAGCGTGATAATCTTCTTCACTATCATCATCTTGAAGAATATGCACAAAAGGTTTTGCATCACAGTGTTTCCAAGCATCCGCTAATGCATCAAGTAAGCGTTCGCCAGGGTTAAAACCCTCTTTAATTCCACCTTTCTGTGCCCATTTCTCGATGATTAAGCCAGCTTCTGTATGGCAAGAGGCAGAGTCAGCATTATATTCATAAACTTTGACACCACGTTCATCCATACAAAAATCTAATCGTCCCGTGATCATTTGATGGCGTCTGTTTTGCCATGACAAACGAATACGAGGCCACAACACTTCAGGAATATCGAATAAACGCAGTAGCTTATCGTCTTTCAACACTTTTTCAGTTGCATGCAAATACATCAAATGCATTTCATTACTTGCACGAATAAGTTCCTGCTCTGCACTTTCTGAAATGGTGAAATATTCATAGCTATCTTGATTGATGATATGACCGTGTTGTGCGACGACATACGCTTTTTCTAGCGGTGAACTTTCATCTAACCATTTACCATCCAACTGGCCTTTATTCTCAAGTTTTGCCGCATGAATGGCTAACAGTTCAGGCGCAATTTTAGGTTGAGGAAGGCTATAAGCATTAGGCTCTGTTTGGATCATCCAACCTAATAGAGTTGTATTATCAAAAGTATCTTGAATAAAGTAACCGTTATCCGTCACTTTAAGCGGTAATTCTCGAGTCCACTGTTGCCCTGCGGGTAATCGAGTGTGGATAACATTTTGCTCTGCAATACGAATTTTATCTTCAAGCACTTCAGTAATAACAGCAACATGCCCTGTTACTTTAAATTCACCACCTTCTTGCCAAATCAATAAAGCACCCACCGCTGGAGGTTGTTTGCTACCATTTGCAAAGGCTTGTAATGGCAATATATCGTCATCGATGGTTTTACGTAAAAAACGCAGTGAGAAGATCTCATAAGCCATTCCCACATCAGTAAATACAGAGCCATAATGCAAATAGAGAAAACGGCGAGCAAACTCAACACACTGCCACTTGTGCCCCATATATTCATTACCAATATAACTACGGAATGAATCATTAGCGGCATAGTCTTCTTTATCAATACTGCTGTAATCTGAAGAGTAAATCGCGACACCACCAGGCGCATAGCCTAGCAATGTTCCAAATGGTTCATGACGAATGATATCTTTTACATTCATAATCTCGACCTTGACGATAAATAGATAACTACCCTGCAATACTTATAATCTGCATAAGTATTATAGATAACAATCTTAACGCTGTAGACCATCAGAAGTGAATGTAATTTTATAAATGACAACAAAATGAAAATTATTGTTTGGGTTTGATACTCGTTTAAGAAGGGAAATCGCGACGAGATAAAAAAAACTCAAAAATAACCCATTATAAAAAGCCTATAAAAGGTATTTTCGAGCATAAATACAGTCAAAGAGGGCTTTATCTTTTTTATTGTGATTGCATTATTTACTCTTTATTAATCATAAATGCGAGCACAAATGACAGAATAAATGGTGTTTAGGCAATATATAGCACTGCTTATCAAAAAATCCTCGATTATCCTGCTAGAAAAAAGAAAGATCTCAAAATAGTTTAATGAAAATTAATATCATCTTATAACGTAATGGGTATAAATAATTCATCCAATTAACCGATAACACAGTAGTATGGATTTGACTCATTCAAGCCGGAGTGCTTGTTTATTTTGAAGATCCACACGGAAACTTGATATTCAATTTATTGAGTATTATTGGTGGTTGATAGGAAGAATGAGGTCACTAATGTCAAAGATTTATCCCATTTCTCAAATTATTGGGCATAAAATTCGTAAACAACGCCAGCAACTTCGCTTGTCAGCAAAGGTTGTCGCTGAACGAGTCGGTATTAGCCAGCAACAATTTTCACGTTATGAGAATGGGCTATGTAAGATTGATGTTGATATGCTCTTTCATATTGCACAAGAGCTAAAAGTCACTCCTGCATTTTTCCTACCACCAAATGAAGAGCAAGTTTCTGCTGTGGCACTGACACAATCCAAACAGTTTTGGAGCGCTCAAAGTCAGATTTAATCTTCTTAGTATGGAAGTCTTCTCTTTTATCTTCTCATTATGATAAATAAGATTTCCATATATCATTCTTAATTAGATGATTTCATTGAGTATTATTACCCGGAATTATTAATTCCATTCATATATTTCTTTCAGAACAACAAATTTTTTTCTTTTATAAAAGAAAACGTTATCACTATTTTCACTGACTTTTCTGCCAACTTAAGCGATATTTTTCGTATAGATTATCTCCTATTTCTAATGCAAATTATGCTAACCTTATTAAGAATAATAACAATTATCATTCAATAATAAGGGTTAAACATGAAATATCGCTATGCACTCTCTCTCACTGCACTCTCATTTCTTTCTGCGTCCGCTCTCGCTGTCGAGTATCCAGTTGGTCATCCTATTCTTAAAAATGGTATGGAAATTCAAGGGGTTTATCTCCAACCTATCACAATGGATACCGAAGAAGGTCATCATGCGATGAATCACTTGGCTGCTGATAAGGCAGATATCCATTTAGAAGCAGACATTCATGCTACAGAAGATAATCCGAATGGATTTGCTGAGGGTGATTGGATCCCTTACCTCACCATCGAATACACCGTAACAAAATCCGACGCGCCTGCAAAAAAACAACAAGGTACATTTATGGCAATGGTTGCCAACGATGGCCCTCACTATGGTGAAAACCTGAAACTAGACGGAAATGGTCAATATAACGTGACCTATAAAATTTACCCGCCTTCATACAACAAAGATATCGCTTTTGGTCGCCATATCGATAAAGAAACAGGCGTTTCACCTTGGTTTGAACCCTTTGAAGTGTCATGGGATTTCACCTATAGCGGTACGGGCCGTAAAGGCAGTTACTAATTAGCTTGATAACGGATAAATCCAACCCTTTGGATTTATCCTTTTTCTCTTTTTTAAGTGAAACGCTGATGATCAAAACTCTCTCTAAATATACATTATTACTACTGTTAATGGTGACATCCTCTGTTTTTGCAGCAGAGAAATACACCGTTGAATTAGAAATGAAAGATGGCGAACTTATTCCCCAAGTACTTGAAGTCCCCGCTAAAACACCCATTAGAATAAAAATTCGTAATACAGGCACTAGCCCTGTTGAATTTGAAAGTACACAGCTACGTAAAGAAAAAGTATTAGCACCGGGCGCCAATTCTGTCGTTGTAATCGCACCACTAAAACCAGGCCGTTACACCTTCTTTGATGATTTTCACCTTTCTCATCCCCAAGGTGAAATTGTTGCAACTGAAAAGGCAGAGTAATTATGGGACAAGTTCTGTTTGTTGTTTGGCGAGAAAGCTTTGAAGCGCTATTAGTGGTAGGCATTATTTATGCGTGGATAAAACGTTCACCAACACCACAACACGGTATGAAATATTTATGGGGTGGCGTGGCCTTTGGGTTATTTCTTGCCATTATTCTAGCACTAAGTATTTATGGCGTATTTAGCTCACTCGAAGATATGTGGCAATCTCTATTTATGATCGCAATGGAGATCCTCGCTTGTGTACTTATTGTGCAGATGGTTTATTGGATGAATGGGCAGGGAAAATCATTAAAAGCAAATATAGAAAATGAACTCACCCAAAAAACACAACAACAAAGTGCATGGGGTATTTTATTGATTATTGCCATTGCGATTGCCAGAGAAGGCAGCGAAGTCGTGGTCTTCCTCTCTAGCCATATTATGGCTCTCAATGCACAAACAGCACTGCCTTTCTTTATTGAAGTCTTTATTGGCTTACTTGTCGCAGCATTCACACTATGGCTATTTTTGCTGACTTCAAAAGTTATTTCATGGCGCTATTTCTTTACCGTAACAGGATTTTTATTACTATTCCTTGCCGTTTCTCTGTTATTAAAAGCCGTAGAAGAAATTGCCAATCTATTGATTGAAATGGATTTTGAATTACCTGATTTCTTTATTTATCCACTTTGGGATATTAGCCATATTCTTGATGATTCCAGTGTCTTTGGTAATTTTTTAGTCTCGTTTTTTGCTTATCGCTCTCAACCCATTGGTTTAAGCGTGGTGACATTTATTGTGTATTGGGTGGTTGTTGCACTGTTATTTAAGCGAGGTGCTCGCCATGCTAAATAATGTAAAGTTGCTAAGTAAAAAGATCACCGTTTTTCTATTTATCTTGTTGTTTTCTTTTCCTATTTATGCGGAAAAAATTATTCAGGGCATTATTCAAGATAGCGACAATATCGTTATTGCCAAAGGGGATATCCCCACTCCTAAAAAGTTTGAAAGCGATATTTTAAATTACCGAGAAAAGGCGGTTGAACAATTAACGCTAGTTGAAAAATCGCTCGATAAATTAATCGAAAGCAGCGAAAAAAATCAGCTTATTAATGCACAAAATGCTTATCAACAAGCGCATTATCATTATGAAGTGATCCGCCCTATTATTGCCCTTTTTGGTACAAGCGAACGTTTATTGAATAATCGAGCCGATTTCTTTCTTGAAAGAGAAAATTCACCTCGTTTTTCAGGATTTCATTTAGTTGAATATCAACTATTTAAATTAAAAGATCCTCAAAAAGCCACCGAATCGGCAAAAGCCCTTTTAAGAGGTATTAGTGACCTAAAAAAACGTGTCGCGATTGAAGATATTCCTATCCCTAAATTGGTTCAGTCTGCGGGTGATAGCTTAGAGTTTATTTTAACTGACAAACTCGCTGGTATTGAAAATCAATATTCAAACAGCGATCTGGGTGATAGTTATGCCAATTTATCTGGATCGCGCTTAATCGTAGAGATCTTATCTAATCATATTCCAACGACAGAATATCAACTGCTTATCAAACAATATGACGATATAGGGGCTTTGCTTTTAAAATATCAGCGCGATGAAGGTCTATTTCAGCCTTTAACCGCACTTCCTGAAACAGAAAAAAGTTGGCTTTTTTCTCAAGTAACACAATTGGCAGAGCAAGTGGCAAACTTACGTAGTACGCTCAATATTGATGTTTACTATCACTATAAAGAAGCAAGTGATGAAAAATAAAACTCTCTTTAAATCGCTATCAAAAAATCCTGTTAACCTAAATAAACGTACAACGTTAAAGTGGTTAGGAGGGAGTCTATTACTCGCCAGTATGGGAGCGAAAGCAGTAGAAAAACAAGAGTCTTTATCTACTCCTCGCTATCAACGGGCTATTGCCTATTTAGGTCAACATCAAGCGGGTGTTATTACACCAGAACAAAAGCATGCTTCATTAATTGCACTTAATCTGACAGTAACAAACGCCGATGATGTAAAAAGAATATTCACAACACTGACACAACGAATTGCATTTTTAACTCAACCCAGAGAACTTCAACAAAGAGCTAACCCGCATCTCCCCCCTGCTGAATCTGGTATTTTAGGAACACAATTACACCCCGATGAATTAACCGTCACCGTTGCTTTAGGTGATAGTTTTTTTGATAGCCGTTTTGGTTTTCAAGCTAAAAAACCTAAGCGTTTAGAACCAATGAAACCCTTTCCTAATGACCGACTCAATCCTAAATGGTGTGGTGGCGATGTATTACTGCAACTTTGTGCGAATAGCCCAGAAAGTGTAATTTATGCGTTAAGAGATATTTTAAAACACCTGTCAGGGAAGGTTTATGCTGTATGGAAAATCGATGGCTTTCTTCCTTCTCGTGATATCGATAATCGACAGACACCTATTAATCTTTTTGGCTTTAAAGATGGCTCGGGCAACGCCCCTTCTTCAGATAATAGTTTGATGGATGATCTTGTTTGGATCACTGAGAAACAAAAAGAGCCACAGTGGTGTTTAGGTGGAAGTTATCAAGCTGTTCGCCTTATTCGTTTTGCTTTGGAATTTTGGGATAGAACACCGCTTGAAGATCAAGAAAATAACTTTGGGCGCCATCGCTCAACGGGTGCACCAATAGGTATGAAGCAAGAGATGGACGATCCTCAATTTGAAAAAGATCCTCACGGTGACAGAGTGCTATTTGATTCTCATATGCGACGAGCTGAACCAAGAAATCCAGAACGTTACAGTGCAAAATTACGCCGACGTAGTTATAGCTACTCATTAGGATTAACGCCTTCAGGTCAACTAGATATGGGGCTGATCTTTATCTCATTTCAAAATAACCTTAAAAAAGGGTTTATTGATACCCAAAAACGTTTAGACGGTGAACCCTTAGAGCGTTATATCAAACCTTTTGGTGGCGGATATTACTTCGTGTTACCCGGTATATCTCAAGAAGGCGACATTCTGGCAAAAGGACTATTCGATTAATCAACACACGATTTTAGGCACTTTGCTTTTAATGCAAAAGTGCCTAAATAAGCTCTTTAGCAAATTAATGGGAGAAATGCGCCATTTTTGCTTTTAATGCATAGCCTAGCTCCATTTGCCTTTCAGGTTCAATAAATCCCATCGTCAATACTGCCGCTACCATTTCCCCTTTTTTATTAAAGACAGGGCATGAAATAGATTGCGCGCCAGGAATACCATCAGCAGGCTCCTGACGAATAGCAAAACCTTGTTGACGAATAGTATTTTGCTGCTTTTGCGATAAATCTGCTTCAATCATCAAATCACTAAAGGTGGCAAAAACAGCACCCGCTGCACTAACTTTATGAGGAACAGGAGTATCAGGTAAAAAATCGATATCAACATGTTTAAAACTACGGTTGTAACGTGTTAAAAATAGTTGATTACCTTGAGATATCACCAATCCCGTAGACATATTATGTTCGTCTCTAAACTCACATAATAGCTGGTTAATTTCATCCACAACGGATTGTGGCTTTGGTGTCGCCTCGGCTAAGAAAAGAATTTTACTGCCCAAACAATACTGGCTTCCTTCACTCTCTTGATACAGCATTTCTGAGCGACAAAGTGAAACTAAATACTTATGTAAGCGACTTTTTGAAAGTGAACAGGCTTTTGCAATATCTGACGATCGAGCTACCCCGCCATTCGACGCAATAAATTCGAGAATGGTAATAGCGATATCAACCGAGTTAACTCCTTGAGAATTCTGCATTTATTTTTCCCATACCTATTCGTTATTTACTTAATTTTATGACGATATCCCATTATTCTTTTTTTGTTATTTTTACTAGTATATTGCTCTGAAACCTTATTTTAAATAGGGCTTTTTAATCATTTTCTATCGATTATTTTCTTTGTCTATTTTTAGATGATCTAACTCAAAGTTAACCATATATGAATTGAGTTTATATATAGTTAACTTTTCTTGTGCGTGAGAATGTCTATGTCTAAAAATCAAAAATGGGAATTAAATAGAAGAACGTTGTTAAAAGGAATGGGCGCTATTGGCGTGGCCGCTCTTTCTCCTAACGCGTTCAGTCTAGTTAATGAAAATAAACCCATATATAACCAAAAAGTACGGATCAAATTATCCGAATATAAAACCTTTCGTTCAACCTGTGCGATGGAATGTTTGCACTGTAACCTAACAGCTTTTACACATAATGGGCAACTTATCAAAGTTGAAGCCACTGAAGGCTTTAATGTGAAATGCTGTTTGCGTGGTATGAGCCGAACTAAGTGGGTATACCATAAAGATCGTTTAACCACACCTTTATTACGTGTTGGCGAAAAAGGGAAAGCCGAGTTTAAACCGATCATTTGGAATGAAGCGCTTGATCTTATTGAAAAGAATATCAGAGAAACCATTGATAAGTTTGGCAATGAGGGGCTATTTATCTCCACTCATGCAGGCAATATGGACTCGATTAAAAACGATATGGGTAAAGCGTTTTTCGATTACTTAGGAGGCTCCACAAAACAAGCTGGCTCTTTATGCTGTTCTGCTGTAACAGCGGCGATGATCCCAATGGTGGGTCTACGCTATGCAGATACTCGAGATACGGTAAAAGATAGTCGCTATATTCTTTGTTGGGGTAATAACCCAGCAGTCACTATGCAAGCCTATTTTAAAAACTACAACCAAGCTCGCCGAAATGGCGCCAGAATGGTGGTTATTGATCCTCGCTTTAATGAAACTGCGGCTAAAGCCGATGAATGGATCCCTATTGTACCTGGTACAGATACTGCGCTCGCATTAGGTATGATCAAAATTATCATTGACGAAAATCTCACGGATAAGCCTTTTTTACGTGCGCATACCGGTGCCGTTTACCTTGTTGACTCACAACAAAAACTATTACGCCAATCTGATGATGATAAAGATAGCTATCTGGTTTTTGATACATTAAGTCAGCAACTTGTTCATCATGAAACAGCGAATATTGTTCCTGCGTTAACTCATGATGAACTGCCTACTAATGTTGACTATGTGACAGTTTTTGAGCAAATTTATCAGCAAGCACAACCTTGGACTATCGAAAAAACCAGCCAAGAAACGGATATTCCAAAAGAAACGATCATTCGTTTAGCTCGCGATTATGCCACCACCAAACCAGCGATGATTGTGCAAAATATGTCAGGCGCTCAACGAACCGAGTTTGGTGCTTATGTCGCAGCAAGCCAGTTTTATCTCGCCTTATTAACCGGCAATATCGGTAAAAAAGGCGCGGGAGTTTGTGATGCGGGCGGTGCTCGTCAAATGGCGAAATTTAGCCCGATTATTCCACCAGCACCTAATGCAAAACCCATTAAACCAATCCCTGTTGCAAAAGTCGGTGATTGTATTGTCAATGAAAGACCACACCCAATTAACTTTTGGTGGATCATGACAATGGGGGTGATGACGCAACTTCCTAACACAAATATGGTGCGTAATGCACTGAAAAAAGTACCTTTTGTTGTTGTCGCAGATAATCTAATGTCATCCACGGCACTTTATGCCGACCTTGTGCTTCCTGTTACCACTATTTTTGAAGATACCAGTTTAATGGCGGGTGTTCGTAGTCAGTATGTACAATTAATGGAAAAAGCCGTTGAGCCACCAGGAGAAGCAAAACCTGATTATTGGATCTTTGCTCGCCTTGCTGAGCGTTTTGGCTTTGGTGAAGTCTTTAATCAGCCTATCGAACATTACATTGATGCTTGCCTAAAAGGCTCTGGTATTACTCGAGAAATGCTTGAAAAAGGCCCAGTACGCCCAGTTGAAGGCGATTGGATCCCATTTAAAGATGGTATTTTCCGTACTTCAACGAAAAAAGCGCACTTCTTTATTGAAGAGTGGCAGGGCAAAAATTACTCCCCTATTGTCACCTATTATCCAGTAAAAGAATCGATAAAAGGCTCACCTGAACTTGCCCAAAAGTATCCTCTTATGGCGGTACAACGCAAACTCGCCCGTAGTGTTCACTCCAGTCATGGTATGAATGAATGGATCTTAGAAGTACAGCGTAATCAGCCGAATATTCTTATCCATCCTAATGATGCCTTAGCTCGCGGTATTAAAAATGGTGAATGGGCTATCGCGTTTAATGATCGAGGTGAACACCGCGCGATTGCCGTTGTGACCACTCACATTAAGCAAGGTGTTATCTCATTAGACAATGGATGGTGGGAGCAACAAGGCGGAAGTAGTAGCCATGTCACCAATGATCACGTAGAGCCTTTAGGTAATGGTCATTGCTGTAATAGCACCTTAGTTAACGTAAGACGGGAGGCATGATCATGGCGAAGAAACAGTATGGTTTTCTGATAAATACCAAAGATTGCTACGGTTGTCGCACCTGCTCTATGGCATGTAAATCTGAAAACGTAACACCACCCGGTGTGCTATGGCGTCGTGTTCGTGAATTCAACGAAGATCAACCTAATGCACAAGCCTTTATTACTATGTCTTGTAACCATTGTGATGATCCACAATGCCTAAAAGTCTGTCCAGCTGACACTTATACCAAACGCGAGGATGGTATTGTCGTGCAAGATCATGACAAATGCATTGGTTGCCAGATGTGTATTATGGCCTGTCCTTATAATGCCCCCGTTTATGATCCCGTTGAAGGCAAAACCAGTAAATGCAACATGTGCGCAGATAGACTGGATGAAGGCTTGAAACCACGTTGCGTCGAGTCTTGCCCTACGAGTGCCATCGAATTTGGTGACATTGAAGATTTACGTAAAAAACATACAACAAATTGGGCTTTATTGGAAAAACGCTATGGCGTTCCTGATCACACCATCAGTAATCCTAATATTGTCATTATTGGTATGGAGGATTAATCATGCATGATTATCAACTGCCGTTAGTCCTGTTTACGGTGATGAGTCAGTGGGGCATTGGTGCCGTATTAGCACTTTCACTGTATCAATGGCAAAACCAGACACAAAACTCAACGATATTAAATACCAAAGCGTTACGAACAACGATTGCACTGATTTGGCTAATTGAAGTTGTTGGCTCCTCAATGTCGATGGGGCACTTGGGTGATCCACTTGGCGCTTATCGTTCTGTATTAGGTATCGCTCACTCTTGGTTAAGTCGCGAAGCTATTGCCTTTGTGATGCTAAATGGATTGATTTCATTATGGGCATTAGCCAGTTGGGTACAACCTCATGCCATCCGCCGTAATAGCCTACTTGGCTTATTTTGTGGCGTTATTGGTTTGCCTGTTATTTTGGTTACAGCACAAATCTATTACCAAATGCAGGCACACCCGTTATGGCATACACCAGCAACACAAATTAGCTTTATTGGTACAGCGTTGTTACTTGGCTTTGGCTCGATGATCCCTTGGTTACGTTTACAAGGTAAAACCATTAGCAATTCATTAAAAATAGGGACGTTAATCGGCGCATTATTAGTACTTGTGGGATCAGTTATGAGAGCACAAGTACCCGGTGCAGATGTAGCAAGCCTATTATTATGGTGGCAAGTCATTGCTAGTCTGATTATGGGTATTTGTATTATTACGTTGTCTCATAGTGCTTCATTTAGCAAAACATCGCTCTCTATTATCGCTATTTTGATGCTTTTTAGTGGCGAAATTACAGGAAGAATGTTGTTTTATGGCAATGTAATGGCGCAAGCACCTTGGTTTTAAGTATGTTATCTCTCTAGGTTAAATAGCTTAGTTAGCTTGCTTATTTAACCTAGCATTACTTTTCATTTTACCCCGAATTTATTCGGGGTATTTTTTTATCTCGCCCATATTATTGATTTTACCTTATCAGTATTCTTTTTATCTTTGTTGAAATAATAATCTGGCTATCTTTATCAATAATAGGCAAAATTAACATTAATAATTTAGCACAATTCCCTGTTTACTATTAGAAAAGAGAGCGCTTCACATGACTGGATTAATTATTACCATCGCGTTATTAGGTCTTATTTTTTATTATTACAACCGTATTATCTCTATGCGTGAAGCAGTTATCTCAAGTGAAACTGAAATTTCAGTGCAATTAGATCGTCGTGGCAAAGTGTTTGATAGCTTATTAGCCACCGTTAAAAAATACCTTAGTCATGAATCTGAAGTATTTACTAAAATAACTGAATTAAGAACACAATCTCAAAGCGCAAATACCAAAGAAGCCAAAGCGGCTGAAGATGAGTTATCAAAAATTGTCTCAAGTGGTGCCATTAATGTTGCGGTTGAAAATTACCCTGAATTAAAATCCGACACTATCATGGCAAATTTACAAGAAGAGATTGTTTCAACAGAAAATAAACTCTCTTTTGCAAAGCGCGGTTACAACCGTACTTTAGAGCAATACCGTGCTTTCATCGCCTCTATTCCTGCGGTATTTATCGTCAAAATTTTCCCAAGCCTTGTTATTGATAAAGAGTACTGGCGCCTTGATGAAGGAACCATTAAAGCAGAAGAAGCACGCCGCATTAATTTCGATTAATTTGATAGTGATAAGAGATACTTATTACTTCTAGATTGATAAAACAGCACTTAACGGTGCTGTTTGGAGTCACTAATGGATTTCAGAAATGTTCTACGAAAAAATGCTATTCGAACTCGTTTTGTTATAGCAACATATTTACTCTTAATGCTTATGATCGGTTTGCTGGTGGATACTGCTATTGGAGCCAATCCTTATTTAGATCTTACTGATAATATGTTGGCATTTCTGACTTTCAAAACGCTCCCTATTGCAACATTAATTATTCTCGCCATCTCGATTTTATTGCTTATCTTTATTCATTTTAAAGGGCATAAAATTATGCTAACAGGAATGAATGCACGATTAATTAGTCCTGATGGCACCTTAAATGCACAAGAGCGCCAACTCCTTAATATTGTTGAAGAGCTTAGCTTAAGTGCAACTCTTGGCTACATTCCTAAACTCTATCTTCTTGATACACCAGAAGCGAATGCCTTCGCAGCGGGTTGGTCTGAGAAAAACGCCTTTATTGGTGTAACAACAGGCTTATTAAATCGCCTTAATCGCCAAGAAGTACAAGCAGTATTAGCTCATGAAACAGGGCATATTATTCATGGTGATTCACGACTAACGTTATATGTTGGTATATTAGCTAACGTTATTCTGACGGTAACAAATATCTTTGGTAGCCGCTTATATATTGCCTCTGGTAACCGTGGTGGTAAAAGTAATGATGCAGCAAGTAAAGCACGACTCATTTTAATTATTCTAAACTTGGTGTTGCCGATCATTACACAGGTGCTCTATTTCTATTTGTCCCGTACTCGTGAATATATGGCAGATGCCACTGCGGTTGATTTAACCCAAGACAATCAAGCGATGATTAATGCATTAAAGAAAATTTCAGCACAACATGACACTGAAAATTTTGAAGATGGTTCGACGGGACGTGCTTATCGTAAAGCAGCCTTTATTTTTAATAAAGGAGATTCGTTTTTCTCAACGCATCCCTCCATTGAAAATAGGATCGCAGTGCTAGAAGGTCGAAAAACGTTTTAATTCATGTTGATACAATGTAGTAAAAAGAAAAAAGCGTTTTCACCATATTGATAAACAGGTGAAAACGCTTTTTAATTCTTATTTCTTAGCAACAATCCGACTAACGATGTTTTTCACCGTGATGGAAAATAGCCGTACGTAAACGCTCTTGTTGCTCATAACGCTGTGGAAACTCAATCGTTTTATCTTTACCTAATTCCACTAAAAGTTCATTCATGGTTTGAATACTGGTTGTGGCAATAGCATCATCAACCTGTTTAACCACTTCATCATAATGAGACATCGTTATTTCCTTTTTCTCATAAAAATCTTAACTGCTATCATATTACAAGAAAGAAAAATTCTATATTTTTAGTCGCACAAAGCATGACTAAATTGAGTTAAGTGGCTTATTTTTTGTCTCTTGCCCCAATAACATCACCGCTAATATTCCAATTACAATCGAAAAACTGAAAATCAGAAATATTGAGCTTATTTTAAATTGATATTGAACCAAATATCCCACCATTAAAGGCCCTAATATTCCGCCAATACGCCCTATTGCGGTTGCTGTTCCTGCACCCGTTGTTCGAATTCCATCGGGATATTGTTCTGGCGTATAAGCATATAAAGCGCCCCAAGCTCCCAAATTAAAGAACGATAACAACATCCCGAAAATAAGCAGTGTCGCGGTAGAATCAGCCACACTAAAATAATATGCGCTGATCGCCGTTCCAGCTAAATAAGTCACTAAAACAAACTTTCGCCCATAGCGCTCAATGAGCCAAGCCGCCGTAAAATAACCGGGTAACTGCGCTAATGTCATAATAAGCACATATTGAAAGCTCTTAATTAAACTAAAGCCTTTTAACATAGCGACACTAGGCAACCACAAGAAAATACCGTAATAAGAGAAGACCACACAAAACCATAATATCCACAACATTAATGTTGAACGACGATATTGAGGTGACCAAATTAATGCCATTGATTGGCGAATTGATAAACGTGTTTTTTTCTGTGAAGTGTGAGGAGATACAGACTCAGGTAATTTTGAACGTAGATAAAGGGCATATACCGCAGGTAATGCGCTTAATAGCATAGCCATACGCCAGCCATAATCAGGAATGATAAAATACGCAATCAGAGCCGCAATTAGCCAACCTACTGCCCAAAAACTTTCGAGTAAAACAACAATACGACCTCGTTCATGGGTTTCAACACTTTCACTGACCAGTGTTGAAGCAACGGGTAATTCCCCACCTAATCCCATACCAATAAAAAAGCGTAAAACAAGCACGACCATTAAAGAGCTTGCTAATGCCGTTAATCCACAACCTAAGCTAAACAATAGCAATGTGAAGATGAAAACAGGCTTTCGCCCTTTTCTATCCGCCATAATGCCAAATACAAAAGCGCCGACTGCCATACCAATTGAGTTTACACTACCAATCCAACCCAATTGCGATGCGGTTAATCCCCAATCTTCTTTTAATGCTGTGAGTAAAAAGGCCAATAGTCCCACATCCATTGCATCAAAAGTCCATCCCATGCCTGCAATACATAAAAGTTTATTACGAGAGATTGCCTCAGGTGCTTTGCCTGTTTGGCTTGCCGTTGTCATTTCCTTTCCTTTCCATCCCCATTAAAGTGTTTAGTATACTAAACAAGAAAAACCATTTTGTTAATAGTGAAGTCATTATTTAAATAAAAATTAACATTTATGCTGAAAAAATAGCTAAAAAAAATCGGTATCTCTAATTAAGATACCGATTTCAAACTTTATAACTATCGATCGTGTCTTTTTGATTAGCTTCTTAAACCACGACCTTTTTCAATTAAATACCATGCAATAACATAAAACACAGCAATAAAAAGACACAGTACGCTAATCGTCACTGTTAAAGAGACATCGGTAATTCCCAGAAAACCATAACGGAAACCACTTATCATATAAACAATCGGGTTTAATTTAGATACCCCTTGCCAGAATTCAGGCAAGAGTGACAGTGAGTAAAACACACCGCCTAAATAGGTTAATGGTGTTAAAACAAAAGTTGGAATAATACTAATATCATCAAAGGTTTTCGCAAAAATCGCATTTAATAACCCCGCGAGTGAAAATACAATTGAGGTCATCAGTAATGTCACGACTACCATTGTCCAAGAGTGTATTTCCAATGGTACAAAAAAGAGTGAAACTACCGTCACTAATACTCCAACACAAATACCACGAGCAACACCCCCACCGACAAAACCTGCAATAACAACATGCGTTGGAACAGGTGAAACTAATAATTCTTCAATGCTACGTTGGAATTTAGCACCAAAAAAGGAAGAGGAAACATTGGCATAAGAGTTTGTTATTACTGCCATCATAATCAGGCCAGGAACAATAAACTGCATATAATCTACGCCACCCATATCGCCAATTCGTTTACCAATTAGGTTCCCGAAAATAACAAAATAGAGAGACATTGTTATCACTGGTGGAATTAATGTTTGCACCCAAATACGACCAAAACGGGTAACTTCTTTAATCCAAATTGTTTTGAGGGCTACCCAATACAGCTGAATCATTCCCTCTCTCCTTCTACTGTATGATCTTCATTCACTAAATGAACAAATAATTCTTCAAGACGATTGGCTTTATTTCTCATACTTAACACTTGAATACCTTGTGCATTAAGTTGAGCAAAAACACTGTTTAATCCTTGTTCTCTTTTAACATCGACTTCTAAAGTCGATGTATCAACCAAGCGATATTGATAATTTTGTAATTCAGGTAATGGGCTTTTAGGTGCTAAGTCTAAAATAAATGTTTCAGACTCTAATTTACTTAATAAACCTTTCATACTGGTATTTTCAACCAGCTCGCCACGTTGAATAATACCAATATTCCGACACAGCATTTCTGCTTCTTCTAAATAGTGAGTCGTTAAAATAATAGTGGTACCTTCAGCATTTAATTGTTTTAAAAACGTCCACATTGAGCGACGTAATTCAATATCAACCCCCGCGGTAGGTTCATCAAGAATAAGCAATTTCGGTTGATGCATTAACGCACGCGCAATCATCAAACGACGCTTCATCCCTCCTGATAAAAAACGCGCTCTATCATCCCGTTTTTCCCACAAATCTAACGGAGTTAAGTAAATTTCGGCACGTTCTAGTGCTAATTTACGAGGCACGCCATAATAACCCGCTTGGTTGAGAACAATTTGTAATACGGTTTCAAAAGGGTTGAAATTGAATTCTTGTGGCACTAATCCTAACTGGCGTTTTGCATTTACCATATCGGTATCGGTGTCATAACCAAACACTTTTACTTTGCCGCTACTCTTATTGACTAAAGAGCTAATAATACCAATCGTGGTCGATTTACCCGCACCATTAGGACCTAATAAAGCATAGAAATCGCCAGCCTCAACGGTGAGGTTAATACCTTTTAGCGCTTTTACGCCATTGTGATAAGTTTTCGTTAACTCCGTTAACTCCAATGCATACGTCATAAGTGGGAATTACCTTTTATCAACTGCATTATTCAGCATTGACTGAGCTGAAATCAGAAAATAGCTATTCAACTAAACCTTGCTAATGCTACGCGTTGCTCACACGCTTCAATTCAGAAAATAGGCTTAGTTCAATAAGATCAAAATGGAATAAGGATATTCTAGAGAAAATAAGGTCGTAAATAAACCGTTTTAGGGTTTATGACACAAACGAATAAATAAATATTTTTTAACTATTTTAATAACAAAGAATAAGACCTGAAGAGAATGTAAATTAACAATCAAGGCTCAAGGTTCTTTTATTTCTTACTGATATTCTGATGTTTTAATAACTTTATCCCTTAGTGCAATCATTTAGCCTAATTGATACCAATAAAATTATTGCCTTTGTTTCTCAAGTTTACTGATGAATATTATCTCGCTATTCATTACCCCAATCAATGATGCTCTTTATTTTTTTATCATTTATGCTTTCAGTATAAAAATAAAACCAATAATCACAATCATTAGATTTATTTATATAATATTTATAAGTGTCTATTTTTGAATAATACAACAGTAGGCTTAACAAACAGTTATCTTTTTATACATTTGATTTACATCAAAGAATGTATTGATAAATTCATTAAACAAATGCTATAAAAAGATCTATCTTATTTGAACGCGAAAAAATACAAGCAATTATCTGTCACTTGGCTTTAAAAAGCCCTCTGATTAATTCAAAAGTAATGGTATAAAAATACCCTTTCTTAACGGATCTCTCGCATCCAACAATAACACAAGAGCTATTTCGTGTTGGCGTACTGTCAGCGCAAATGGTGGGAAACCGAATTTACAGGCAGTCACGTCATGATGAGAAAAATTGAAGAGCTGTTAGCCAATAACAAGCAATGGTCAGAATCTGTTACTGAAGAAAATCCTCAGTTTTTTAAAGATCTCTGTAAAGGTCAAAAACCTCACTTTTTATGGATTGGTTGCTCTGACAGCCGCGTTCCAGCAGAAAAATTGATCAACGCAGCACCAGGGGACTTATTTGTTCACCGTAATGTAGCAAACCTAGTCATCCACACTGACTTAAACTGCCTTTCAGTGATCCAATATGCTGTTGATGTATTGCAAGTTGAGCATATTATTGTCTGTGGTCACTATGGTTGTGGTGGTATTGAAGCAGCGATTGAAGGCACTGAATTAGGTCTTATCAATAACTGGTTACTGCATATCCGCGATATTTGGTACAAGCACAGTTCCATGTTAGGCGAACTGGCACCACATGATAGATTAAACCTACTTTGTGAGCTAAACGTTATCGAACAAGTGTATAACCTTGGTCACTCTACCATTATGCAAGCAGCGTGGAAACGCGGACAAAAAGTGATGATCCACGGTTGGGTTTACGGGTTAAATAACGGTGAGCTACACGACCTTGATGTCACTTCGGATAGCCGTGAAAAACTTGAACTTTCTTATCGTCAAGCGATGGCAAAATTAAGCCATCCACGTTAATACACTCCGCACACCAACAAAAAACCCGCTTTTCAGCGGGTTTTTTCACTTCTATTTGAAGTCAATTGATTACTCATCTAATAACGTTACATGCCCAATATAAGGCAGATGGCGATAACGCTGTGCATAATCGATGCCGTAACCGATAACAAATTTATCTTCAATGGAGTAACCAATCCACTCAACTGGCACATCAACTTCACGACGAGAGGGTTTATCCAATAAAGTACAGATAGAAATAGAAGCTGGCTCACGTAAGCTTAAAATCTCTTTAACTCGATTTAAGGTATTACCTGAGTCAATAATATCTTCAACAATCAGAACATCTTTACCACGAATATCTTCATCAAGATCTTTAATGATTTTAACGTCACGCGTTGACGTCATACCATTACCGTAACTTGATACAGTCATAAAATCGACTTCATGGTTCACATTAATTTCACGACATAAATCTGCCATAAAAATAAAAGAACCTTTTAACAAGCCGATTAAGACAAGATCGTGTTGTTCTTGACGTGGGCGGTAATGTTCTGTGATTTCACGACCTAGCTCAGCAATACGCTGTTTGATCTCTTCTTCAGAGATCATGACATCAACAATATGTTTCATGATTTATTTCGATTGGGTTAACGGGGAAAGCAAACGATTGTACCAGAACTTCCTTCATCATGCGATGATCTGATTTAATGAAAATAAAGACACAAAATATTAATCTTATGCCTTTCGTCGGTTTATCTTACTGATATTAATAAGTTTTATAGCGACAAATCATTTACTAACGGTAAAACCCGCCATCATACCGGTATCTTCATGCTCTAATAAATGACAGTGCGCCATAAATGGATGCGCTTTTGTGGCTAAATGATCGAATTTCACCAAAATTTCGCTAAATTGACCTTCAACTTTCACGATATCTTTCCAGCCTTGGCGATGTTTTTCTGGTGCTCGACCATTTTCAGATAAAATACGGAATTGCGTACCATGTACATGGAATGGATGTAACATCATGTCACCACGGCCAGAAACAACCCAACGTTCATAAATACCCTGTTTCACATCAAATGCGGGTTCAGTCATTGAGAATGGAATACCATTGATACTATTAGCATTATAAATATCTAGATCCCCATTACCATGACCACAATTCATTCCACCGCCCATCATGCCATTGCCGTTACCTTGGCGCATATGACTCATTCCATGATGAATACCCGCTAAAGCTTTATCACCATAACGCTCTGTTAATGCTATCATCCCTTGCATATCTAAACGCATATCCATACGTAAATGTAATGTACGAGTTGCAATGTTACTGAGGGTTGGTAATGCCGGAATTAATGCTAATTGATCGGGTAAAGTACCTTGTGCTTTTTCTGCTGACGGTAATAAACGTAATACAGGTAATACATTATCAAACGGTGCTAACACCATGCCCATTTGACGTACAGGTAAAGTGACAATATCAAAATCACGACCATCTGAGGTATCCACTAAAACCTCAAAACGCTCTCCCATTAAAATAGGGAGTTCTGTCACTTTTACAGGTTCTGCTAATAATCCACCATCACTGGCGATCACATACATGGATCTGCCATCACTAGTGGCAAGATTTAAGCTACGCGCATTACATCCATTTAAGAATCGTAATCTTACCCAGCCTTTTGGCACAATATGCTGTGGTTGGATCGCCCCATTGGTCAACATCATATCGCCGAACCAGCCAATCGTCGCACTCATTACATCGAGTTGATAATCGATTTGTCCATCACTATCTAAACGTTTGTCTTGTAAAATAACAGGTAAATCATCAACGCCCCAGCGATTAGGTAATTTACGGTTTGCGGTTTCATCATCTTCAATAATCACTAATCCGCCTAACCCCATAGCCACTTGCTGACCTGTTACACCATGCGTATGAGGGTGGAACCAACACGTTGATTCAACTTGGTTTGGTGTAAAAGTCACTGTGCGAGATTTCCCAGGTGCAATCGCTGCTTGAGGGCCGCCATCTTCTTCGCCACTAATTTCAAGCCCATGCCAGTGAACGGTTGTCGTTTCGGGGAGTTGGTTATTGATATTGATAGTGACAGGTTGACCTCGTTTCAATTTCAATGCAGGCCCTAATAAACTGCCGTTATAACCCCAAGTTGTTGTACTTGCCGTCGGAATAAATTGAGAAACACCTTGTTGAATATTAAGAACAATCTTTTGTTGAGCATCTGGGGTAATTTGAGGTGGAATAGCCAATGAAGGCGTGTTACTTTGAGCAAACGCAAAACGACTCCAGCTTGGTAATAATGTTACAGCACTTAATGTGGCGCCTAATTTTAAAAATTCGCGACGTTGCATAATATATTCCTTTGAATAAAAACAAGTTATTATGTATTTATCGAAATAAGATGAATAAAAAAGCTTTGTAAACTATTACTGATGCTAAAGTTTCCCCTTACTGGAAGGTCAATTTAAACCCCAACAAAAAAGAAGGTCTTTGCAAAACTTTTAACTACATTAAGCCAAATAACAAAACTTGCTAAATCATCACACAAAGGAATAGCTCACCTAATGAAAAAAATGTTCGCCTTGTTCTGCACACTAACGCTTTCTTTTACTATGCTCTTTTCTTCGAGTACAAAAGCGTTAACTTACACGCAAGCAGAAGACTTGGCAGATTTAACCGCTATCTACCTTTTTCTAAATAAAGATTGTGGTTATGAGCAAATATCAAAACCTAAAATTGAAAGAGCATTAATGGTTTTTTCACGCTCACAACAATGGGATGTCAGTAATTACTCGACGTTGCCAATGAGTCAATTAAATGAAGATAGCTATAAGGATTTAAAAGGCATTGAAGTAACACACAGTAAGAAATGTCAGCTATTAGCAAATAAATCGCTAAGTTTATTAAATTATTAATACTTGTGTTAATTCACTATTGGATAAATAAAGCGAGATAACCTCTTTAAATACAGTCGCGATATAAAGTGACTTATAGAGGTTATCAACAGATTTTTTACCTTTCTTTAATGCTAATTATTTTTCTTCTGCCTATATTCATTCCAATATAAAGCAACAGATGGAATACTTTGAATAATCAGCATTCGAAAAATATGATTCGACATAACAAAAGCCGCATCTACATTCATGGTTATCGCAGCAAAAGTCATTGCTTCCATACTTCCCGGCGCCCAAGCTAATACTAACGTTGCCCAAGGCACACCTGTTAGATAAGCCGCCCCATACGCCACAATCACGGTTAAAATCACATTAATAATCACAACTTGCACAGAAGAAAATGCATTTTTAATCAGTGATGAAAGCGGGAAAACAACAAAATGTGCGCCAATATTCATACCAATTAATACCATGCTCAATTCATTAAGAAGCATTGGAAACGTAATAGGCTCACTCACAAAAGATTGAACCAATATCGCACTGCCTAATGAGGTTAGCATAAAAGGCGCAGGAAATCGGATTTTCTGTAATAAAATCCCAGAGCCCAACCCTAACGCAATAATCAACAATAACCACAACAGAGAAATTATTGTCATTTCGGGTATTGCAAATTCAGGCATATTGGCTTTATCGGCTCCCACAATAAAACCCGCCATAATAATCAGCACCATTAAACGAATGGTATGAGAAATAACGATTTTTTGTGGTGGTGTTTTAGTATGATCCGTAAGAGCCAAAATAGCCGCCATCGCACCGGGTACGGCACCTAACATTGATTCTTCTTTCGTCCAACCAATATGGCGATGGAACCAAAAATAGCTCACAAAAAATTGAATGGCTAAACAAACAACCAACGTCAGTAATAGAATGATTAAATTATCAGCATTGCCTAAATGAACTTGGTTAAACATTAAGCCAACCGATGTACCTAAAGTGAGCTGAATAAACGTTAATGTATGTTTAGGAACCGCAAGCTCCCATTTAAAACGATAAGCAATAATGACAACGAGAATTGGCCCAAACATCAGAGCCATAGGCAAACCTGAAAGGGTAAGAACACCACCGATTAATGCACAAAATAGAATACCTGGCAGAGTTTTTAAAAACGACATGTTGTGTTATCCAACTTTTTTAATTATTGTTTCCATCCTAGCATTTGTATAAATATTTAATAACCAAATAGTGATAATGTAATTATTATTTTTTTTAATGCATAGAGCCGATTATGTCGCTGAAAATAACCACAAATCCCACATCAAATGAGATCAATGAAATTTATGAAGGCTTATTAACACATAACCTCAGCTATATTCATATGGATCAATACACACCACTTGCTGTTTTTAAGGAGGAGAATGGTAAAAAAATAGGTGGGATCATAGGGGATATTTTAGGGAATTGGCTACGCATTCGTTATTTGTGGGTAGATAAAACCTATCGTGGACAAAACATAGGTACAGAATTGTTGCAAACGATGGAAAGCACAGCAAAAGAAAAAGGAGCCAAATATGCTGAAGTGGATACTTTTAGCTTTCAAGCCCTGCCTTTTTATCAAAAGCAGGGGTTTGAGATATTTGGCATGTTAGAAAACTATCCAATTAGTGATAAAAAATATTACTTAAGAAAGGATTTATAATTTTTTGTTAGTTTTATCTTTTTCACTTATTTCACTCGTATTTTCGTTCTTACTAAAATTCAATTGATAATTATCTGGTGAAAATTTTAATTTCTCATCTAAATCTAAAAGTGTGTCTTCTTCAGTAGAGTTTTCATCTATATCGAGTATAATCGAGTCTAATTTATTATTTATTTTATTAAATTTCTCATCTGACTTTAGCGTTGAATTTAAATTCTTTATTTTTTCCATTAAATCATCCAATTCTGGTCTTTTATAATGAATATTATTTATATTAAAATTTTCATAATCCCATTGATAATCTGGATTATCATCTTCATTCATTTCTTTTGAATTATCTAATATTAATTCACTATCATCAATATCCTGAGTATCACCATCGTCAATTTTACCTGCATTATCCATTTCACTTTTTAATGTAAATTTATAATCCCCAACATTAAAATCATCAATATCAATATATCTATCTTGCAAGTCTTCTTTAGGTGTAGATTGGGGTAATATTATTATTGTTTCTATATCTATATCATTAATTATATCTGTATCTACTTGTGTAACTGTATCTACTATCGTATTTCTTTTTATCGCATTATGGTTATCACTAATATATTTTCCTATCCATTCTTGCATTAAGTCATTAAAGGAATATTCACTACCCATATTTTTATTAAGTGCTATCATCATAATAGTAGATAATTTATTTTCTATTTTATTTTTTATAGTATCATCAAATTTATCAAGCACTTGGGCTTCTTCAATACCAATAAGTAAAATGTTCATTGATTTTATAAAATTATCTCTTTCTTTTCCTGTCGAAAAATTATGCATAAAATCATATTTTTTATTTAAATGAATATTTTCGAAGTTAAAATTTGAATTTATTAACTTGAAAATATTTTTAATACTTTTATCATCTATGGAGTTTATTCTAAGTTTAATAATTTCATTTAAACACTCTACAATTAAGTTACTGTTAGAGCCTTCATTCTCTATATCATCTAGTCCTGAGAAAAAATCTTTAGCTCTTTTCACTTCAGTTAAATAATCACAGAAACTGTAAAACTCAAACTTATCATTTGCATGAGAAATTATGTTATTTATAGTATTTAAATTTTTATTTTTTATTTCTATTTTTTCTTCTCTAACACCTTCTATTTCAATGTTTTCTTTATCTATTTTATTGAAAATATTACTATGTTTTTTTGTATCAACAATATCAAATAGTTTATTATTTTTTATATCTTTTATAAGAAAACCAATCTCTAGTTTATGGAATAAAGAAGTCAACACATGAATAATTCTCTTACCAAAAGAAGGTGAAACTGGTGTGTTTCTTATTTCAGTTATTTTTTTTGTAAAAATATAATCTTCATTTTTGGGAAGATAATGTTTTTTATTTACAAATAACACGCTGGGGTTAAATATATTTGTTTTGCTAATCATAAATCATCCACCCATATATCAATAAATATAATTAAATTATTAAACATATAAATAACTTGATAAAATTATTAGATATGCTCAAAATAATTAGCAAAATACTTTCTTAGTACTTCATCTTTAGATTTATCTAAATCATCAATGCTTAACCCTAACCGGCTAAAAATACCTTTTAGTTTATCTTCCACTGCTGTTTTTTGTGTGCTACTAGTACCACTACCGCCATATCCAACCATACCGTCACTAGTGTAGTTAATTATTTCATTATTTTTATTTCCAAAATAACTATAACTAACTAATAGAACAACAGCATCTTGCGCCCATTTATAATTAATGTTATTACTTGAGTTTTTAAATAACCGAGTAAGAAAATCATGTCCATTATCATTTTTCTTTATATTTTCATAAAAACTATTGTTGAGTAAAGTTATTGCTTTATCTGTTGGCTCTCCCATATTCTTATAAATATCCTTGCTCACCATCCTTATTAAGTTGTCTACTTTAGCAATAGAGTCATCCTCGCCAATAAAGTTTTCATCTTTTGATAGCTGGTTAAATAATTCTTTTGTTAAACTTAAAGATATTTCTTGTTTAACATTTTCAAAATCACCACCAGAAATTTCTTTAATTTCTAATCTATTCTTTTTATTAAAAATAGAATCAATAATTTTATTAATAACGCTATCAACATTCACATCTTTATCCTGATTGTTGATTTTTTCTTTTAGTAAATTCTTTAAATTATCGATTGTATTAGAAGAGAATAGTTCATCTATATTTAAATTTGAAACAATATTCAATTTACCCATTATTTTACTAGGTAAATCAGAGTAATTATTCTGGAATTTATTTTTAGCCAAATCAGCTTTAAATTCATTATTTATTATTTTAATATCATCAACAAGCTTACACTCCAAAGCTTTTTCTAAGGTATGATATTTAATCATAATATCTATTTTGTTATCACTATTTATTTTTTTAGATATTACCTTATTAACATTATCAGTAAATGTTTTATTAAGTTGATTTAACTTATTTGAGAAATTTTTAAATGCATCATTATCACTTGATACATTATCAAATTTAAATGTATTTAACGCTTTATTTATATTTTCATTCTCAAAGTTTATTTTTACAGGTAATAATGTTCTATTTATAAATTTAAATGGAGAGGTTAAATTTATAATTAGATTTTTAAAGCTCCTTTTTTTCTCGCTTCTAAAATAAAGTTTTTGTTCTGTATTTAACTCTTTCTTTCCTGAATTAGTAATCCAATCTGGAAGTTTATCTCTAGTTTCTTTTATATTAACGTTTTCTCTTTTCAAATCTCTCCCAAAATCTATGGTATCTCCAACATCATTATCTAAGCTAATAATTGAATTCGAATTATTAATTACTTCATCTAAATATTTCTCTATTTCTAACTCATCCGTATTTTTATTAACTATATTTTCTTCATCAACTGCATTTTCTTTATCAACTGCATTTTTTTCATCAACTACATTTTCTCCATTAACTACATTTTCTTCACCAACTACATTTTCTTTATCAACTGCATTTTCTTTATCAACTACATTTTCTTCACCAACTACATTTTCTTTATCAACTACATTTTCTTTATCAACTACATTTTCTCCATTAACTGCATTTTCTTTATCAACTACATTTTCTCCATTAACTACATTTTCTCCATTAACTACATTTTCTCCATTAACTACATTTTCTCCATTAACTATATTTTCTCCATTAACTATATTTTCTTTATTAACTATACTTTCTTTATTTTCTGCTCTAAGACTTCCAAAATGGGGACTATAAATATCAGGCTTTGTTTTATTTAATATATTCTGACATCCTGTAATATACTTTAAATAATTTTCTTGGGATATTTCTTCTCTTTTTCCTTTATCAAAAGAAACAGTAGTATTATCAATCAATTTTATATTTTTTATAAAATCAAATCCTTTATCTATTTTATTATTAATCTTATCTATAACTGTAGATATAACTGGTTTCACTTCTGAAATTTTCATTTTAACACCTATCAATTAAAAATTATTATAGACAGTCTATTCCTTTTATTTTTTTATGTTTATAAAAATCACACACAAGTAATTAGTTAACTAGTTTCAATAAAAAAACACTATATTATTAAAATTTAAAAATAGAAATAAAAAAAGATATCAACAAGTGATATCTTTTTTTATTTTACTGATTTATCTTCCGCTGGAATTTAAAAATAATTTATTTCTTAATCATTCTTTTAAATCGTTATACACCGTTGCTCTTGAAACACCAAGGTATTGGGCAGTAATTTCCATCGCCTTACGCAGCGAAAGATAACCTTCATCTTGTAAACAGAGTAACAACTCGCGCCGTTGATGCGGTTTTAATGCTCTTGGTGTGACTGAATAAGTCGCAGAAAACTCATCAATACGTTTTTTTAGCGAATCTTCCGTCACTGAACTAAAGGTTTCAATAATGTCATTACCTTCTTCAAGGGTTGCAAATTGGTTAAGTACCATTTGTAATCCTTTGATCATTGAAATATCAATATTTAAACATAACGCTGCAACATAATTGCCCTGTTTGTCTTTAATACCGATAGACGTACTTTTTGCCGTTCTTCCATCCGGAAATTGATTGGGGTAATTCGCCACAATCTGAGGGAAATCTGACGATTCAATACGTGCCATTCCTAGCTCAGTTGCTCTATCCCCTACTTTTCTACCTGATAGATTATTTTCAATGACCATAATGGTATTTTCACTATCGGTTAGATCATGAAGTACAACTTCACAAAAAGGCGATAATGTTTTACCAATGCCTTGTGCAATAAATTGTAGTTGTTCTACCAGCCACTCTTGGTCTTCTGTTTTGTGTGACATAACGATCCCTGCAATAGCTAAAACGTAAATGATTTATACAATTTTAACTGATTTATTCAAATAATTAATCGTTATCTGCAGGATAATCAGATTTTGCCTGATTTAGAATAGCTTTTGCCATCCATTGAGTCATATCAATGACCTGTTGATCATCCATTTTCCAGATATCTTTCATTACCAAAAAGACTTCAGACCCATAAATTAAAGAGAAAGATTTAATCACCTTATCCCACATTTCTTCAGGATAGTGTGCTTTTAATGGCTCAATAACTTTGAGTAGAATCTCTTTACGGTGACCGCGAATAAATCGTTTTTCTGCATATTCACTTGATTGCCTTTCTTTTGCCCACTGCTGTAATGAGACTTGTAATGCACCACGCAGTGCACCTTCATGTTTAAACATTTGAGGATAGGCAAGATTGAGCAATTCAGTAATGCGCTGTTGCGTATTATCTTCAGGAGTGGGCTTCCATGCAATGATCGGTGCTAAACTTGCATCAACAGTGGCACTAATTAAATCACTTTGTGTTGGAAAATAACGATATGCGGTTGCTCTCGAAACACCTGCATGTGCCGCTAATTCCGACACTGTCGGTAACATTCCTTGCTCAAAAAGTCCCAATGCTGTTGTCACCAATAATTGATGGGTTCTTTTTCGTGTACCGGACATAGCATCCGTTTCGTCATTGTCACTCATAGAAAATCCTTCGTTATTTCCACACTTTATGTGTCTAATTTATTTTAAGTCAAATACTCACAACACTTAACGTTTACTTTAGGTGATTAATCACACCTTATCGACCTCTAGAGTATAAAAATAAAAATAATGAGACAAGAGTCTCAAAACGATGTTATGATAAATGAAACTCGAGTCTCATTATGGTTATAATCTATTCGTCGATAATCATAAAAGGTAAGGGAAGGCTTATGAAACAGTATTCTGGCTCTATTTATATTGCCACAACGCTTGATACTAAAAGTGCTGAGATTTTTTATGTCAGTGATTTAATTAAAAAAGCAGGCCTTCCTGTTAAAACCGTCGATTTGACAACTAAACCCACGACACTCGCCAAAGAAGCTGATGTCACCGCAGCAGAAATCGCAAGTTTTCATCCTAATGGTAAAGACGCGGTTTTCTGTGGCGATAGAGGTAAAGCCATAGAAGCGATGTCTATCGCATTTGAACACTATTTAACTCACCAAGATGATGTCTTAGCCATTCTTGGACTAGGCGGATCAGGGGGAACGGCACTGATTACACCAGCAATGCAATCTTTGCCAATTGGTGTACCTAAATTGATGGTATCGACGATGGCGTCTGGCGATATTTCAGGCTATATCGGTGCAAGTGATATCTCAATGATGTACTCCGTCACAGATGTATCCGGCTTAAATCGCATTTCTCGCAAAGTCCTAAGAAATGCGGCGAACCAAATAGCTGGCGCTGTCTATTTTTACCAGGAAGAACATGTTGTTGATAAACCGGCTGTCGCATTAACAATGTTTGGTGTAACTACGCCTTGTGTACAACAACTTACACAAAAACTTGAAAATAATTATGACTGCCTTGTTTTTCACGCAACAGGAAGTGGCGGTAAAGCCATGGAAAAACTGGCAGACAGTCACCTACTTCATAGCGTGCTCGATCTTACAACAACAGAAGTGTGTGATTACTTGTTTGACGGTGTACTTGCTTGTGATGAAGACCGTTTTGGTGCAATCGCCCGTACCAAAACCCCTTATATAGGTTCTTGTGGCGCATTAGATATGGTGAACTTTGGTCGCCCATCGAGTGTTCCTGAGAAATATAAAGGGCGTCAATTTTATCATCACAATGCGCAAGTCACCTTGATGCGTACAACACCAGAGGAAAACCGTCAATTAGGTATCTGGATCGCTGAGAAACTCAATCAGTGTGAAGGTCCATTGCGGTTTGTATTACCACAGGGCGGTTTTTCAGCTCTGGATATTGAAGGAGCCCCTTTCTGGGATCCTCAAGCGAACCAAGCTTTTTTTGATGCATTTATAACAACATTTAAAGAGACAGAGACTCGTCAGTTAGTCATCAGTCCTTATCACATAAACTCTGCTGAGTTTACTCAGCAAATTTATGATTTACACCAGGAACTTATTTGTTAACCACGGAGAAGAAGAATGACTCATTCACGTGAAACGTTACTAAAAAAATTCAATGAAATGATTGCACGCCATGAGCCAATTATTGGCGGTGGTGCAGGTACAGGGCTTTCAGCTAAGTGTGAAGAAGCAGGTGGTATTGACCTTATCGTTATTTATAACTCTGGTCGTTATCGTATGGCTGGCCGTGGTTCTTTAGCGGGTTTATTAGCTTATGGTAACGCCAATGAAATCGTTATGGATATGGCAAAAGAAGTATTACCTGTTGTTAAACATACACCTGTACTTGCTGGCGTTAATGGTACAGATCCTTTCTGTAACTTTGATAAATTCTTAGATGAAGTTAAAGCAACAGGCTTTGCTGGTGTACAGAATTTCCCAACGGTAGGTCTGATTGATGGTAATTTCCGCGCTAATTTAGAAGAAACAGGTATGGGTTATGGCCTTGAAGTAGATATGATCCGCAAGGCCCACGAAAAAGGTTTATTAACCACACCTTATGTCTTTAGTCGTGAAGACGCGATTGCAATGGCTGAGGCTGGTGCAGATATTATTGTGCCTCATATGGGATTAACAACTGGCGGTAATATTGGTGCTGAAACAGCATTAACCTTAGCGGACTGTGTTCCTTTAATTAATGACTGGGCAAAAGCGGCAAAAGCTGTACGTTCTGATGTCATTGTGCTTTGTCATGGTGGCCCAATTGCAACACCAGAAGATGCACAATATATCTTAGATAATTGCCCTGATTGCCACGGCTTCTATGGTGCAAGTTCAATGGAACGCTTACCAACAGAAGTGGCATTAACCGCAACGACCAAAGAATTTAAAAGCATTAAACGCTAATTCAAAATCATCAAGTTTGCCTAAGCGTTAATCTATATTGCCCACGTTATGTGGGCAATATTTTATGCAGATACTCTTAATCGAATTAGACAAGTTTTGCGATTAATGTATTTAAATCCCCCGCTAAGAAATCAACTGGTGGAATTTCAATAACCGTATAAGCACCTGCACGTTGTTTCATACTTGCTCTTGCAGCAGATACCATAAATTGAGACGTCAATGCAGGATTGTTAATACGCATTGAATATTCAAATAATTGATTATGTGTTTTACCCGAAACCCCTTTATGAGACATTTGTACACCATGTCCCACATCTTTTAAGCTATCAACACAATCGACTTGCTTAATATGAGTTTCATCAGAAGAAAAATAGCTATCTGCTTTAATGGCTTGCTCTACTTGATTAAAATTTGCTCCTGCTTCTAATTCCACATAAACCATACGACGATGAACGCCAGTTCCTAATGGAATAGTCATTGAAAGTGCATCTTTTACACCATCAATTGCTTTAGCAGCTACGCTATGCCCCATGCTCATACCAGGGCCAAAGTTAGTATAAGTGATCCCTTTTGGTGCCATAGCTAACATTAGCGTACGAATAATAGAATCAGACCCCGGATCCCAACCTGCTGAAATAACAGCGACACGGTCATGTTTTTTTGCGACTTCATCTAACTCTGTTTTTAATGACACAATTTCACTGTGAACATCAAAACTATCTACTGTATTAATGCCTAAGCTTAAAATAGATTTAGCTAATTCTTTAATTGCACGAGTCGGTGAACATAAGAGAGCAACATCAACATTACCTAATGTTTTAATATCGTTAGTCACGGTAATATTTTGCAGTTCTTCTGGAACATTATTAATATCTCGACGAACAACACCCATTAATTCAAAATCTTGAGCAGCTTGAACCGCTTCTAATGCAAATCGACCAATATTTCCATAACCGACAATGGCCACTTTTATTTTAGTATTCATTAATTCCCCTGACTTTAACGTGAATCATCTCTTAATGATAATAGTGATTAGTTATCAATGAATAAACCATATAAACATCTTTTTTGCCAGATAAACATTATTTGCGCTATTACCTTATAAATAAACCTTGTAGAATCTCTTATCTTCCTACGCGTTATATTAATAATATCGATTTCACTCTGTTTTTAAGAAGGTTTTCAATGCATCAGCCTGATGTAGCGGATCGCTCGCTTTTTTCCCTTAGTTGGCCAATATTTATAGATATTTTCCTACATCTAGCCACACTATTAATTAATACTTACATGGTAAGTCACGTTTCTACGGCTTACTTAGCTGCTATGGGCGTCGGTAACCAAGTTTTTGATCTTTTCATCACCATTTTTAGCTTTATTAGCGTTGGGTGTAGCGTTGTTATTGCCCAATACTTAGGTGCAGGTAAAAAAGAGAAAGCAAGCCAAGCAATTCATATTTCTATCGCATTTAACTCTTTGCTGGGTATTAGTAGCGCACTGATTATCCTGTTCTTTGGCTACAATATTCTCAACATAATGAATACGCCTGAGCACTTGGTGCAAGATGGCTACAATTATCTGCATATTATTGGTATTTGTCTTATTCCTGAGGCAATTTCGATTATTCTTGCAGCTTGTCTGAGAGTTTACGGCAAATCAAAAGCCGCCATGTATGTCACATTGATTGCTAATATTGTTACTGTTATTGGTAATATGATTGTGCTTTACGGCTTCTTTGGTTTGCCACAATACGGATTAGTGGGTGTTGCGTGGTCAACGGTTGTTGGTCGTATTATTGCAGTTATTTTACTATGTGGATTACTGTTCTACGGTTTACGTATTAAATTCGAAGCCAAGCAACTCGTCGTGTGGTCTAAAAATATGTTAGGGAAAATCCTACATATCGGTTTACCTGCTGCGGGTGAGAACTTGGTTTGGATTTTACATTATATGACTGCATCAGCCTTTATTGGCTTAATGGGCGAAGTCCCTCTTGCAGCGCAAACTCTCTATTTCCAACTGTCATTATTTTTAATGCTTTTTGGTATAGCGATTAGTATTGGTAATGAAATACTAGTGGGTCACTTAGTTGGTGCTAAACGCTTTGATGATGCTTTTGCTAGAGGCTGGAAAAGCTTAAAAACGGGAGTGATATTTACCATCGGGGTTGTGATTGTTTATTGGTTTATGCGTGATCCTATTTTGTATTCGATCACTGAAGACCAACGCATCATTGACCAATTGATCCCTCTATTTATTTTATCCGTCTTTTTAGAACCCGGCCGTACTTTTAATATCGTGATGGTGAATGCTTTGCGTGCAGCCGGCGATGCTAAATTCCCGCTGATGACAGCAATTTGCTTTATGTGGGGTATTGCTATTCCGGTGGGCTATTTCCTTGGTATAAAAATGGAAATGGGCTTGATTGGTATCTGGATTGGCTTCCTTTGTGATGAATGGCTGCGTGGCTTAACTAACGCATGGCGTTGGCGCTCTCGTAAATGGCAAACTAAGCGCTTGGATATTTAGTACTAATACTCTTTTTTTTCCCCGATATTTTATCGGGGAAACCCTATTAGATAATATTGTTATTTTTCAACTTTAAACTCTCAAGAAGAATAAAAGCATTTAAACGTCTTTTTAAATCTTCATTTACTTTAATTTTATGATTATTTGATTTATTAAAATCTTCTATAAATCGATAAATAAATCTATTAATTAAAAAATAATCTTGTATCTCATACTGCTCTTCATATTTTTCACATGAAGAAAATAATTCATCTAATGAAACATTGATAATAATCTTAATTAAGTTATCTTTAAACTTACCATTCACTTTATTATTCTTATAAATAATTTTAGATAAATCATCAACAAGCTCTAGTTTTTCTTTTAACAAACAATCTTGATTCATTGTTTCATAAATTGGTTCATAAATTGGTTCATAAATATTATCTTCAATAGGTTCATTAATAGAACTATCAATAACATTTTTTAGCAATTCTTTATTTATTAATTTATTAGTATCAAACCCTTTATTTTTTAAATAACTAAATATTGATTCTTGCTCTTTCTTATCTAAATCAAAAAATGGATTTTCTTTTTCACTTTTAATAAATAAACTTTTATTAGAAAAATAGCCATCAGCGATTTTGTCATAAAAAATTTCGTAAGAATTAGAAACACAAGAGATATCTTTACTCATGTCCATATAAATTGGTTCGTCTAGCATCTCCATTGTTTTACTTTCTAAACACTTAACACCAATAAATTCATGCGATGAATTTTTCATTGATAACACTGAGTCTCTATTAATAGAGAGATCAGTATCTGATATATGATTTGCTAAAGTTGAATACATTCCTTGTGGCATTATGTTTATCTTTTCAAGATACATCATTATCATCCTATTAGTTAAATATAGATAATATTATATATTTCGATTTTTCTTCATCTACCATTTATCCACCATCCATATAAATAATTTTTACAAGAAAATATATAAAGCTAATTTTTGTAAAGAATAATATCGACAGTATTATTAATACTATCTTGTAAAAAATATTTATAACCATCAATATTTCCAATATTATATTTTATCTTATCATCTGAATTTAATAGAGTATCAACTATTGAACCCATAAAATCTTCTTTAATTTTCGTTAAAGACGTTGTATCACCAGAAAACAAAATCAATTTAGAATTAAAATATAACTCATTCTTAAACTCTGTAATTTTTTCTTTCTCTAATGTAGGTGTTTCCTCCAAAGAAGAGATAATATCATTAATTACTATTTCTTTTATTTCATCACTTTTTACTTTTCTTTGTGCTCTAGATAAACCCCTATCAAAAACCTCATCAATATCTTTTTTATTTTTTATAATCTAATTTTATATTATCATTTTCACTCTGATTATTTTTGATATTAGAGATGCTTTTTTTAGACCTAAAAATTATTTTACTCTAATTCCCTGCTAGTTTTTTTATGATACAACAAGTAGGTGTTGCCCTTTCCAATAAATGAGACAACTAAGCTTTAATAAAGAGAATACAAAATGGAGTCTTGTCATGAATCTCGTTGAACGTTTTATTCCTTATACAAAAGTTAACACCACAACTAACAGGGAAAATGACGCTGCTGGTATCATACCTTCATCGGAAGGTCAGCGAGTACTTGCACTACAATTAGTGGAAGAATTAAAAGCGTTAGGTGTTGAAGATATCAAAATTCGCGATACCGCAATTGTCACAGCAACACTTCCTTCAAACCTTGATTATGATATCCCTACGGTTGCCTTTTTTGGTCATTTAGGTACCAGTGTAGAACAAGTTAATAAGAAAAAAGCGCAAGTTATTCCTTATAAAGGTGGTTATCTTTATTTAAACAAGTAACTTGATATCTATTACGTCATTTAGCATGGTAACAAAACCATTTTGTGTGTTTTTATTTTTAAACATTATCAATTTATCATTGAAATTTAAAATACAGCTACAATAAAAACCATGGGCACCACCATCATAATTTTAGCTTTTTTTAACTTTTTCCAATAATTCTTTTAATGTAAGATGCTTATTTTCATTCGATATTTTAAGCTGTTCGTCTATTTCATCTAAAAAACCACCAATTAATTTATTGTTATTTATTAAATTAAATCTAGCTTTATGCTCTTTCTCTATCAATGCTAGATTTCTTTCATTTATCTTATCTTTTCCGGCTAGAGTTTCTTTTTGTTTCTCTGTTTCTTTTAATTTCTCCTCTTCACTAGGCTGCTTAATAATAATTTCTTCTACAACACCATTTTCATGCTTGCTTTGCTCATTTTTTAAATATTGTAAGCAAATAATATCATTAGCTTTTTTATTTAATTTAAAAAAACAATCTGATTTAACCAATTTATTTAAATAATTCTTCTTATTAAAACAGTTTGATTTTTCTTTATTTTCAATCCCATTATAATCTTCTAAAAAATTAGAGGCTTTAGCAAGAAAAGTATAGCCATAACTATTATCGCTATCTGATAATCTATCTAATAATGATATGTCTTTTGTTGTTTCAATCAAGAAAGATTTAAATTTGTCCTTTTCAATAGCTAATTTGTTTTCATTAGATTCTATCGGTGTATCATCATTATTTAAATTAGATAGCGTTGATGATTCTTTTTCACCATGTTCAATTATTTCATAAGAATGAAAATTTGCAGATTCATATCTTGTATCATCAAATTCAATTTCACTTTCTTTTAAATAATTAGAATTGGATTTCTCTAGTAATTCAAAATTATTCATTAGAGGTTTAAATTTCATATCTGTAATATAATCAATTAATAACATCTTACTCTTCAACAAACTATCTTGTTTACATGAACGAAGAGCGTTAATAGCTTTATCAATTGGTATCAAATCTTTATTTGGAAGTTCGATAAATTTTAAAACACTCTGTTTCTTTTTAAAAAACATTTTCTTTTCATAGCGATTAGGGTGAATAAATTCATTTATTGTATTCCTCACCTTGATAGATAGATTAGAAATAGAGAGTTTTATTTCCCCGTCTATGGAGACTATTTTATTCGCAATAGAGGGTGATTTTCTACCAATTTCATTGATACCATTCATTATCATAATACTCATATTATTTATATATAAACAATATTTTACTCTCAGGATCCCCCTCATCTATCACTTCTCTTTTCTATTTTTTTAAATAAATAGCATTTATTTTAAGAAAAAAACTTAATAATTTTCAAAAAATATATTAATTATGATAAAGAAATAATAGTGAAGTTTAATGATTAACTTCACAAAAATAGAAGTCATAAAGTAAATAAAATAACCTCACCTATACAAAACACGATTTTTTTTAATAAAGAAAAAACCAAAAATTAAATATTAATTAACATTAAAAATTTTCTGCAAAAAAAATTATTTTCCTCTAATTCCCTGCTGGTTTTTTTATGATACAACAAGTAGGTGTTGCCCTTTCCAATAAATGAGACAACTAAGCTTTAATAGAGAGAATACAAAAAATCAAACACAATGGAGTCTTGTCATGAATCTCGTTGAACGTTTTATTTCTTATACAAAAGTTAACACCACAACTAACAGGGAAAATGGCGCTGCTGGTATCATGCCTTCATCGGAAGGTCAGCGAGTGCTTGCACTACAATTAGTGGAAGAATTAAAAGCGTTAGGTGTTGAAGATATTAAAATTCGCGATACCGCGATTGTCACAGCGACACTTCCTTCAAACCTTGATTATGATGTCCCTACGGTTGCCTTTTTTGGTCATCTAGATACCAGCGCTGAACAAACTAACGATACCAAAGCGCAAATCCTACCTTATAAAGGCGGTGACCTTTGCTTAAACAAAGAACTTGATATTTATCTGCGCCAAAGCGAGTTTCCTGAATTAGAAAACTATATTGGTGACGATATTATCGTGACCGATGGCACAAGCCTATTAGGTGCTGACGATAAAGCCGCTATCGCCTCTATTATGGATATGTTGCAGTACTTTAAACAGCATCCTGAAGTTAAACACGGTACAGTTAAAATTGGTTTTGTGCCAGATGAAGAACAAGGTTTACGTGGTGCAAAAGTCTTTGATACTAAAGAATTTGGTGCTGATTTTGCCTATACCTTAGATTGCTGTGGTATTGGTGAATTAGTGTATGAAAACTGGAATGCGGGTGATGTTGAAATCACCTTTACAGGCGCATCAGCGCACCCAATGTCAGCCAAAGGGAAATTAAAAAACTCACTGTTAATGGCACATAAATTTGTTGCTATGTTACCGGGCGGTGAAGCACCTGAATATACAGAAGGCCGTGAAGGTTATTATTGGGTAAAACAATTAGCAGGTAATAGCGCGCGTACTGTATTAAAAATGGATGTGCGTGATTTCACCGAAAAAGGTTATGCGCACCGCATGGCATTTTTAAAACAACTCTCAGATTATTGTGAAGGTTTATGGGGTGAAGGCTCTGTCACTTGTAAACTAGCAGATCGTTATGCAAACGTGTTTAATAGCCTGCAAGGTGATAACCGCTATCCTATCGATATTGCAGTAGCGGCTTATGAAGCGAATGGCATTACACCTCGCCCAATCCCAATGCGCGGTGGTTATGATGGAGCTGCACTCTCTCAAAATGGTCTGCCTTGTCCTAATATTTTTACTGGCGCTCATAACTTCCACTCTATTTATGAATATCTGCCAGTTAAATCGCTTTATGCGGCAAGTGATGTCTTAAAATCTGTCGTTAAGATCACCGCTGAACGCTTTGCACCTGGAGCTAAAGCATGATCCAAATTCTTGCGGTCTTAGTTGTCGTTGTTATTGTCGCTAGAATGATCTTGAAAGGATATAAAGCCGAGCCTGTTTTGTTAGTGGCGGGTTTAGCCTTAATGGCGCTAACAATGATGTTTGGTTGGGGAGATATTCTTCCTAAAAATGTCAAAACAACAGGTATTGGCTGGTTAGATCCTTTTGAAGTAATGCGTGATCTCTTTAGTAGCCGTGCGGCTGATCTTGGTTTAATGATCATGGCGCTGATGGGATTTGCACATTATATGGATCATATTGGTGCCAATGAGGCCGTTGTCCGTGTTGCAACTCGTCCATTGAAAAATATGCGCTCACCTTATGTGTTGCTATTTCTCTCTTTTTTACTCGCAAGTATTTTGCAACTTGCTATTCCTTCAGCAACAGGATTGGCCGTTCTATTAATGGGTACGATGTTCCCGATTATGATAGGGCTTGGCTTATCCCCCGCTTCCGCGGCTGGCGTGATTGCAACCTCATTGGGCGTTGCTTATACCCCAACAGCAATTGATGCTATTCGTGGTGCAAAAGCAGTTGATTTAGGCGTTGTTGAATATGTGCTTTATTACCAAGGACCTGCGGCGATTGCTACCGTATTAGCCGTCGGTATTACACATATCTTCTGGCAACGCCATTGTGATCGCAAAGCTGGGTTTGTGCCTCAATTAGGCAAAATGTCTGAAGAAGCAAAGAGTGATAAAAATGTACCCGGCTTTTATGCCTTACTGCCAATGTTACCTATCATTATGGCAGTAAGTTCATCAAGCCTATTTGTTAAAGGCATTCACCTTGATGTAGTCACTATTGTATTGATTTCAATGGCAATTTGTATGCTGATTGAAACATTACGCTTACGTGATTTTAAATCAGTGTGTGCGGGCTTCCAGCATTTCTTAAAGGGTATGGGTTCTGCATTTAGTAATGTTGTGGGATTATTAGTCGCAGCAGGTGTTTTTGCTCATGGTATTAAAGTCAGTGGTGCAATAGACAGTCTGATCGTTATGGCAGAATCTGTTGGCCTACCACCATTTGCAATGGCATTGGTCTTCGCTATCGTAACATTAGCTGCCGCGATTATTATGGGTTCAGGTAATGCACCTTTCCTTGCCTTCGTTGAACTTATTCCACAAATTGCCCATAGCATGGGCGTAAACCCAATTGCGATGATTTTACCAATGCAACAAGCGTCACATATGGGACGAGGTATGTCTCCAGTGGCGGGTGTAATCATTGCCGTATCGAGTGGCGCAAAATTACAACCGTTTGATGTTGTAAAGAGAACAGCAGTACCGCTTATGGTCGGTTTTGTATTCCATAGTGCTATTATTGCTATCTTCTATTATTAATAAATATACCTGAAGCAATAATTGTTGCTTCAGGTTATTTTCAAATAATAAACATCTTAAAAATAAGTGAAGATAATTTATTGTTATTTTCATAAATAAAAAATTAGTTACATTTTATTTAAAATATATTTACTCAATCATTTTAAAACAAAAATAAAATTACTAAATCAATGAAAATATTAACAAAATAATAAGATATTATTCTTATACAGCAGAAAATAAAACGCCTATTATTTATTTTGTTAAAATGATGACATGATATTAAACGCACTCACTCATTGCCATTTATTTTAACTATTCTGAGTTAGCCCACATTAAGTATGATAATTATACTAGCAATAGAATGGTGTATTCGTTCTATTGCATTTTTATTTAGTCTTATTATTAGATATTAACACCATCTCATTCTCTTTATGTTTCTCACCACGTCTCTTTAATAAAAAGAATACAAAACACCCTCCTTTTTATTGATAAATATCGCAAGAGAGTCAATACGGTTGCCTTGTTTTTAACATAGAAAAAATTACCATTTTTAAAGTTAATAAGGGCAGTATTTTCTCAAAATTTGTACAATCTTAGTAAATTCAGAAAAAACTTTCTCCCATAAATTCAGTATGATGTTTGTATTAAAAATAGAATAACCCATTGAATTTTCATACTGTTTATTGGATGCATGCAATGAAAGAACAATTATCTTCTCGTTGGAAAATATTGATAGCGGCAGTTAAGCAACAAGTAAAACCCGCTTTAGGTTGTACAGAGCCTATTTCGCTTGCATTAGCGGCTGCAACAGCAGCACGTTACTTACAACACGCGATTACCCGCATTAGTGCTGAAGTCTCTCCTAATTTAATGAAAAACGGTATGGGCGTAACCGTACCAGGTACAGGCATGGTGGGATTATCCATTGCAGCAAGCCTAGGTGCCGTTGGTGGTGACAGTGAAGCAGGTTTAGAAGTATTAAAAAATACAACGCCTGAACACGTTGAACAAAGCAAAGCACTGTTAGCTGCTGGCATTGTGAATGTTTCAATTAAAAAAGAGTGCCAAGAAGTTCTATATAGTGAAGTGACTGTTGAAGATAGTGAAAACAGCGCAACTGTCATTATTGCAGGTAACCACACTAATATTGTTAAAATTATTCATAACGGTCATGTTGTTCTTGATAATACTTGTGCTGGCGCAGAACAGTCTGCATCACCTTGCGAAATAAAAGAAACGTTAACCCAAACCAACACTCAAGAAATTTACCAGTTTGTTACCCAAACTCCAGTAGAAGAAATTTCTTTTATCCTTGAGTCAGCACACTTAAATGATGCGCTATCAAAAGAAGGTTTGAACAATACTTATGGTTTACATATTGGGCAAACTTTACAACGCCAGCAACAGCGTGGCTTATTAGCAAAAGATTTATTATCAGAAATCATGATCCGTACTTCTGCTGCCTCTGATGCGCGTATGGGTGGTGCCGTTTTACCCGCAATGAGTAATTCTGGCTCAGGTAACCAAGGTATTGCCGCAACGATGCCTGTTGTCGTGGTTGCTGAATATTTACAAGTTGGCGAAGAGAAAATGGCAAGAGCATTAATGCTTTCCCATTTACTGGCTATTTATATTCACCATAAATTTCCTGCACTATCTGCGTTATGTGCAGCAACAACCGCATCAATGGGCGCAGCTGGTGCAATTGCATGGCTAATGGATGAACGTTACGAATCTATGGCTATGGCAATTAGTAGCATGATTGGTGATATCAGCGGTGTGATTTGTGATGGTGCTTCAAATAGTTGTGCGATGAAAGTCTCAACTGGTGCAAGTGCAGCTTATAAAGCTGTGTTAATGGCTCTAGATAACACTTATGTGACAGGTAATGACGGTATTGTCGCTCATGATGTTGATTCTACAATTGAAAATCTATGTGCACTAGCAAGCCGTGCAATGCAACATACCGATGTTCAAATTATTGAGATCATGGAATATAAAGCCGTTGCTAATGGCTAATTTGAGCGTTTAAAAAAAAACACCCCATAATATTGGTTATTATGGGGTGAAACATAAGATCCTAGGAACAGGATCCTCCTCAAGTCAGGAGCTTATCAATATTCGTTACTGCTATTTACGGCTACTACATTTCAACTACTACGTTTCAACGACTACGGTTACTTAACTACTTTACTTCTTACTGCTTTTTAACACTCACTACAGGGTATTAGGTTAATAAGCCTTCTCTTCTGTACTAGGCATCAATGCATCAAAATTGGCTCTTATCTCTTCTTCTGGTAATTGAATACCAATAAAAACCAATGTGCTTTGACGAGTTTCATCTTCATTCCACGGTCTATCCCAATCAGCACTATAAAGGCGTTGTACACCTTGGAATAACAAGCGATTAGGTTGGTCTTTAATATTTAATATCCCTTTATAACGCAAAAGATTATCAGCAAAGCTTAATAATAATTTTTCCATTACGTCTGAAACTTCTTGTAACTCAACAGGATAATCAAACTTTAGTACAATCGAATTAATGTCATCTTGCTTATCAGCCTGATAACGAAACAGAGGCTGTTTTACATCGAGGTTATCGTTCAACATAAAACCTTTTACGTTAAACAGTAATCCTAAATCAATTTGTCCATGGATCACGGTATGCACAGGCGCTCTAGCATTAATACGTCTTAATCGTGCCATTAATTCAGGAGAGGCTGGAGTGACATCTGTTTTCGTTAACAGAATGCGGTCAGCATAACCAATTTGTGATTGTGCAATCGTGAATTGATCCAGTTGTTGCTGAGCGTGAACATTATCAACAAGTGTGATAATGCCATCTAATAAGTAGCGCTGGCAGATGATCTCATGAGAAAAGAATGTTTGGCTAATAGGGCCTGGATCAGCCATCCCAGTGCATTCAATAACTAATCTATCAAATTCGATTTCACCGCGATCTAGGCTGTCACATAAATCTAATAGCGTATCTTCTAATTCATTCGATTTACTGCAACAAATACAACCATTGGTCAGTGTTTTAATTTGAGTGGCTCTATCACCAATGATTTCATCATCAATAGGGACTTCACCAAATTCATTTTCAATAACGGCAATTTTATAGCCATGCTCTTCATTAAGCATATGACGTAAAAGTGTTGTTTTTCCTGATCCTAAAAAACCGGTCAGTATTGTCACTGCAATAGGTTCCATCATTTATCTCCTTTACGGATCATTAGCAACAGCGAAAACCGCCTTTACCATCACCACCGCCATAACGGGCTTCCTGACGCTCACGGAAAAACTCGTTATAGGTCATAACAGGCTTATCTGGATGGTTATCTTTCATGTGTTGCACATAATTATCGTAATCAGGAATACCTATTAGCATACGTGCTGCTTGTCCTAGATATTTTCCAGCTTGTCCTAAATTACCAAACATAAGTTTCTCCTAAGCCCCGTACTGGCAAGCCAGCACGGGGGTTTAACCTATCAACCTAAATTAGTGACCTGAGGACACCTTTACATCTTTTGGCATAGGAACATACGGTGTTTCTTGTGATGTATCTTCTGGGTTTTTACGCGCTTTCATTGCGGTACGGAAACCGTAGAAAATGATGCTGTAAACAACCACTAAGAACAGAATACTTAAGCCAGCATTGGTATAGTTGTTAATTACAATATGATTCATATTGGTAATTTCAGCCGCAGTTAAGTCAGCACCACCTGCTAAGATCTTCGCTTTGTATTCATTTGCTAAGTAGAAGAAACCTTCCATTTGTGGATCATCGCTGAGAAGTTTCAGACCTAATGCCCATGTTGTACAAATTAATAACCATACTGCAGGAACAACTGTCACCCAGATATATTTAGTACGTTTCATCTTAACTAAGATAACAGTACCTAATACCAGAGCAACTGCCGCTAACATTTGGTTTGAAATACCAAACAGTGGCCACAAGCTCTTAACACCGCCTAATGGGTCAACAACACCTTGGTATAACAGATATCCCCATAATCCTACGCAACCCGCAGTACCAATCACACCCGGAATGAACGAGTTTGTTTTCTTCAGGTAAGGGATAAAGTTACCTAACAAGTCTTGGAACATAAAGCGACCGGAACGTGTACCCGCATCTAACGCCGTTAAAATAAAGAGCGCTTCGAACAAGATCCCAAAGTGATACCAGAAGCCCATATCCGCAGCAGGAATGATTTTATGGAATACCATCGCGATACCCACTGCTAAGGTAGGCGCACCACCAGCACGGTTTAATACAGAAGGCTCACCAATATCTTTCGCCGTTTGTAGAATTTCTTCTGGCGAAATAACAAAGCCCCATGAACTCACCGTTGCAGCAGTATGTACAGTCACTTCTCTTAACTGCTCCATAATAACTGCTGTATTTTCACCACCTAATTCATGAAGGTTTGGCATAGTAATACCTAAACCTGCTGGTGGTGTATTCATAGCAAAATACAGACCTGGTTCAATAATAGATGCAGCGACTAACGCCATGATCGCAACGAATGATTCCATTAACATTGCACCATAACCGATAAAACGCGCATCCATTTCATTGGCGATAAGTTTAGGTGTTGTACCTGAAGCAATCAGTGCGTGGAAACCAGAAACAGCACCACAAGCGATAGTGATAAATAAGAATGGGAATAAAGCCCCTTTCCACAATGGTCCTGTACCATCGACATATTGAGTAACCGCTGGCATTTTCAGTTCAGGGTTTAGGATAACAATACCAACGGCTAAACCAACGATAACCCCAATTTTCAGGAACGTCGCTAAGTAATCACGAGGAGCAAGGATCAACCAAACTGGCAGTAATGCAGAAACAAAAGCATAACCAATAAGACCAAAGGTGATGGTTGTATCTTTAAAGGTTAGCGCAGGCCCCCAGTATGGATCGTGAGCAATAACACCACCAAACCAAATCGCAGCAATCAGTAATACAATACCGATAACAGAGACTTCACCGACACGACCCGGACGGATATAGCGCATGTAGATACCCATAAACAGGGCAATTGGTACTGTTGAACAAACAGTGAACACACCCCATGGGCTTTCTGCTAATGCTTTAACAACGATAAGCGCAAGCACTGCAAGAATGATGATCATGATAAGGAAACAGCCGAATAAAGCGATAGTACCCGGAATAGGACCCATCTCTTTCTTTATCATCTCACCAAGTGAGTTACCATTACGGCGTGTTGAAATAAACAACACCATAAAGTCTTGTACTGCACCAGCAAGCACAACCCCAGCTAATAACCAAAGCGTACCCGGTAAATACCCCATTTGAGCAGCAAGAACAGGCCCTACTAAAGGACCAGCACCTGCGATAGCCGCAAAGTGGTGACCAAATAAAACATAACGGTTAGTTGGAACGTAGTTCAAACCGTCATTATTAACAACAGAAGGTGTTGCTCTAGTTGGATCAAGCTTCATCACTTTTTGAGCGATGTAAAGACTGTAATAACGATAAGCAACTAAATAAACGGCAACAGAAGCAACAACTATCCATAGTGCACTGACGTGTTCACCACGGCGAAGTGCAACCACTGAAAGACAAAAAGCACCAATAATCCCTAGGATCACCCAAGGTACGTGCTTTAAAAATGCATTTTTGTTCATGAGACACCTTTTTTTCAGGCAAGACCGAACAGCCAAAGAGTAATGCGAGACAGCTGAGAATGATTTGAGCGAATATGAGAGACAACTGCCCGCTACTACATAATAAGAAGAATGAGATATAAACAGTGCGACAAAATCGCTTAGCGGTTGTATAACGAATTAAGCGGTCTGTTTTCTAAGTTGAGTGGTTCTGTCTTTTTGAAAAGGCTATTTTTTTGTGATCTAGGTAACAATTTTATTTCTTTCAATAAGTTAGAAACTCACAAAATAGAAGAAACCCTCCTTTTCACTAACAAAAAAGGAGGTTTTTTATAACATTATTTAATTAAGTAGTAATTATTGGCTAAATTGAACGGATATCAAAAGCACATTACCTTTTCGAGCAGGTGAACCATTAAAATGCCATTGGTATGCAGCATCAATAACGGCATTATCTATGCTCATGTCACCACTGCCAGATTTCAATAGCACCACGGTAGGAACACCTTGAGGGTCAACATCAAGTTGTAAGATCATATCCCCTGTTTTAGGTGCTGTATCAGGTGCATTCACTTTCGGTAATGCCTGATCACTGCCTTTGATATTCGCTGATGAGAAATCAATACTAAATGCTGAGAGATCCCCTCATAATTTCCCCAAAGCGTAACCATGTGTGAATAAATTTTGAGCTAGTAGGGTTGCAGCCACGAGTAAGTCTTCCCTTGTTATTGTGTAGCCAGAATGCCGCAAAACTTCCATGCCTAAGCGAACTGTTGAGAGTACGTTTCGATTTCTGACTGTGTTAGCCTGGAAGTGCTTGTCCCAACCTTGTTTCTGAGCATGAACGCCCGCAAGCCAACATGTTAGTTGAAGCATCAGGGCGATTAGCAGCATGATATCAAAACGCTCTGAGCTGCTCGTTCGGCTATGGCGTAGGCCTAGTCCGTAGGCAGGACTTTTCAAGTCTCGGAAGGTTTCTTCAATCTGCATTCGCTTCGAATAGATATTAACAAGTTGTTTGGGTGTTCGAATTTCAACAGGTAAGTTAGTTGCTAGAACCCATGGCTCCTTTGCCGACGCTGAGTAGATTTTAGGTGACGGGTGGTGACAATGAGTCCGTGTCGAGCGCTGATTTTTTCGGCCTTTAGAGCGAGATTTATACAATAGAATTTGGCATGAGATTGGATTGCTTTTAGTCAGCCTCTTATAGCCTAAAGTCTTTGAGTGACTAGATGACATATCATGTAAGTTGCTGATAGGTTTCCAGTTTTCCGCTCCTAGGTCTGCATATTGTACTTTTCCTCTTACTCGACTTAACCAGTACCAACCCAGCTTCTCAACGGATTTATACCATGGCACTTTAAAGCCAGCATCACTGACAATGAGCGGTGTGGTGTTACTCGGTAGAATGCTCGCAAGGTCGGCTAGAAATTGGTCATGAGCTTTCTTTGAACATTGCTCTGAAAGCGGGAACGCTTTCTCATAAAGAGTAACAGAACGACCGTGTAGTGCGACTGAAGCTCGCAATACCATAAGTCGTTTTTGCTCACGAATATCAGACCAGTCAACAAGTACAATGGGCATCGTATTGCCCGAACAGATAAAGCTAGCATGCCAACGGTATACAGCGAGTCGCTCTTTGTGGAGGTGACGATTACCTAACAATCGGTCGATTCGTTTGATGTTATGTTTTGTTCTCGCTTTGGTTGGCAGGTTACGGCCAAGTTCGGTAAGAGTGAGAGTTTTACAGTCAAGTAATGCGTGGCAAGCCAACGTTAAGCTGTTGAGTCGTTTTAAGTGTAATTCGGGGCAGAATTGGTAAAGAGAGTCGTGTAAAATATCGAGTTCGCACATCTTGTTGTCTGATTATTGATTTTTCGCGAAACCATTTGATCATATGACAAGATGTGTATCCACCTTAACTTAATGATTTTTACCAAAATCATTAGGGGATTCATCAGTACTAAATGTCCGATTTGATTGCTCAACAACCTTGTTGTTTAGCGGCTTACGTATCACTTTACTATTAGGATCTGATGCTGGTATTACACGTTGAGCTAATTGAATCTGAGTTAGGTCATCACTGAGATAATCATCTGAAGGTTTAACTTCAATACCTTCAGGTAAATAACGCATATCCATTCGCGCTCGTAAGGTTTGATAGCGATCTAAGCGAGCGCCCTCAAGTGTATGTATCACCATTCTCATTTCTAACATTTGCATAAGCGAACCAACACTTTCTTTTGATTTTTGCTGTGAAGCTTTAGCAAATGCCCCTGCTGCAATTTCAGGATCTTCATCGAGCCATGTTATGCCCCATCCTAACCAGACATCTTCACGATCGGGTTCTAATGCGATGGCCTGTTCAAAATGAGTACGCGCATTGAGTAATAAAGTTTGCCAATATTTTTTCTCTTGAGGATAAATTTTAGGAGAATTGGCTAAATTGTTGGTTCCTACGTTGTAATATTGCAATTCAAAACGTGCCACTGTTCTCACGATATCGGCATTATCCTGATGAAGAGCGAGTTTTTCATTTAAAAAGCGAATACTGTTATCCCAACTTTCATGGTTATTTTTACCATTAGGCAATGTCTGCAACTCTTTTAAGATGGCTTGTAACGCAGCACGTTTTTCTTGCTGTTGTTGAGATAATCTAGGGTAATAAGATGAATAAGGATCATAGCTGGAGCGAGTTGCTTCTCTTCCATCATCTAATTCTGGCGCTTGCTTTTTCAGTTCTGTATAAGCATTTTCAGTCAGTGTTATCCCTTTTGCATCTTGTCTCGCATAAGCTTTAACCAGTTTTATCAATGTTGATTGTTGCTTAACCGCATACTCTTTCCAACCAAGACGGGTACTTTCAAAACGAACTGTCACACGTTGGCGATATCCGTCTTTGTTTGGCATAAAACGCCAATGACGAGCTGCTTTCACTGCTTGATCATCGAAAGCATCAACACCACTACTGTTTTGCACCCAAAGCCCTGAAATACGCCCTTGAGGATCGACATCAACGGATAAAATAACATCTGCACGAGGGATATATTTTCTGATTGTTGGATAACGGATCTCAGTTAAGTTTTTCACTTCATTAGGTGATTCAACAATTACTTCTCCGGGATACTCTTTTCCCATCATTGATTGCATTTCAAGATAAGTGGTTAAATCATTATTGATTGCATTACTCACTGGTAATCGCTGATTAGCAAGCTTAGTGACTTCTTCTGGTGGTGTACTGTTTTGTCGATAAAAACGATCTTCAATAACACGCGCTTGTAATATCTGATAAATCTGGCGCTGATTTTCAGTAAGCTCTGAAATTGCTTTTTCCAATAATTGTTGCGCTGAAATATCATTATGACCTTGATTAGCCTGTTTGAGCGTATCTGCCACCATTAAAGCTAACATCGCTTTTTCAATTTGTGCATCCAAAGAACGATGGGCGATATAAGTAAGTGATAAAACTTGCCATGCCTCAGGTGATAATGGCGCAACAGCAATAACATTAATACCTGATTGCGTTAATTGAGCATCATTACTATTTGAAAGAGAAGCTAATGCCTGAGCAACCATAATATCAGGTTGATTTAATAGCCAGTCACCATAAAAATTGAGTGTTTTTACAGCTTCCGCACGTTCTGTGGTTCCCTTGGTATAAACTAAATAAGCCTCTTTCGCTTTTGTCGCTTCAATCACATCATCGCTAAAATAATCTAATCCTGGTAAAGCAATTCGCACTTTCTCAATAGCGCTAATCGATGCCAGCGCTTTCGGTTGATTAGACCGAATAACGTTACGGATCTCATTTTCGCTATTAACAACAAAATAATGATAATTTTGCCATTCTGATTGTTCGATATTTTGTAAAACAAAACGACGGCGATCTTCTAATTCATTCGTTGGGATCACCGATAATGACACACTCAGCGCCATTAAAAGGACTAATCCACCACCACATAAATAGTAAATATTTTTAGCTCGCCACGATTGCAATAACATAACAATCGTCATAATAAGAGAGCCTAACCATAATCCCAGTAAGAAATTACGCTCATCAAAGCGAACAGATGAGGGGAGAATTTTACTATTAAAACTATCAATCAAGCTAAAGGTTGAAACTAAGAAGGCTGGCAACCAGAAAGGGAACAGTAACGTTATAACACCAATAATAATCAGGATCAGCTTTATTCTTTTTTTCATGTTATTTTCCCTAAATTATGGCTTTCTTTTCAAAATATGCATTGAAGGGAAAACAAAAAGAACTAACAAGATAATGGCTAAAACCATTAAAAACATCACACTCAACATCGTTATTAGTATTTGCTCAATATAATCCGCTTTAATTAAATCTGCGATCCAGCTAGAACCTAAACCACCGCTGGCTCCTTGTGGAATAAAATTCATCAGTAATAAACCCAAAAATACAGGGACTATCATGGCAATAGCGGTATGTAATATGACTTTGGGTACTTGATTTATTGCATTTTTAACCGTAATAAATATCGCTGGCGGTTGAATAGGTTTCGCTGGCGTAGTTTGAGTTGGCGCTTGTCGGATATTCGCATTTTGTACTCTTTTTTGACGAACTGGCTCACGTTGCGTTTGGTTTTGTTTCTGAGTAATTGCAACTTGCTGTAACTTCGCCTCTCTTGCACAAGCTGCGCAAGCTTTACCTGCAAAATGCTGGTGGTTTTTATCTTTTTGACAAATGACTAACTGTTGCTTTTCGGGTTGTGCATATTCATAAAGTGCTGTCGTCCATGTTTTTGCACTTGGTCTTTGCGAAGGTGTGCCTGAAAATGCTTTATCAAAGAGAGTTCTTAGCTTATCAGGTAATTGTTTATGTCCACTGGCGACATTTGGGGTGATCAAATTATGCGCCTTTATGCCATAACCATAAAAACGCCCCGCAATACGTCTTGGTATATCCGTAGGTACAGTGTCATTTTTAGGACGACCACTAAAAGGGTGGATACCAAAATTAAGCAACTGAAAAATAATAACGGCTAACGCAAATCGGTCTTGCCACTCTTCTTGAGATTCTGGAACAGTTTGTTTTGCTTGAAATTCAGGGGCAAGATATTCAACAGTAAATTGTCCGGCAGGAAAACGCGTATTATCGCCTTGGATACTAAATCCATCACAATCGAGAAGAGACATATACAGACTTGATTTATAAAACCGCAAATTCAGCGGTTTCATATCAATAATACGGTGCCCTTGCTGATGTAAAGCATCAATCAATGAGCAAAGGTTATATGCGAGACTCACTTTTGCCCCCATTCCTGTGGGTAAGCCATGCGCTTTGGCTTGGCGTTCTTGAAGAATGTATTCCAACTCAATAGTATTTTTAACATCAAGTTCAGGCATCACAAAGCCAACAAATTGCTTTTGGCTATTGTATAAACGTGCTTGAGGCCATGCGAGTTGGATAATAGGCGTATCGTTAACAGAAACGGGCTTTAATGCAGGTTCTAACTTCTGCATTGCCGTGATCTTTTTCAGATAATAGGCTTTATCAATTTTGTCATGATAAACTTTTGATACTTGGAAAGGTGCATTATTAATATGGCTAACGCTACCCGCACCACCGCTTTTTATCAAATCACCTATTTGATAAATCTTACCGTTTTCATCTTGTAATTGCCTAGATACTGGTTGAACTATCCCTTTCTTTCTCGCTTTTACCACAACTCTTCATCCCTGATGCAAATAACTAAGGTTTTATCATCGCCTGTGATCGAATGTGTTCGAGGATCAGCTAAAGTCCCTGCTAACGCCTCACTTCCACTATCTTCTGATACGGTTTTTAAATAACGAATAACTGGGGTGATAAACGGTTCATAAAGGGCATCACCCGCTTTATTCATGGCAAAAGGTTGTACACCATCAGACATCAAAATAACTTGTTTTACTGGTTTATTTAGGGGAATAACGCGTAAATGCGCTTCCCAATTTTCTGACGTCACAAACCAAGTTTGATTCGCATATTCTCCATTTTCAGGTTGTGATACATAACTTGTACCATCACAGTATTCCACCACAGCAATACCATCACCCAAATGGAATAAATAGCCACTATCATCACCAACCCAACATGCAACCAGTGTTGATGCATATTCATTAAGCGCACACTGCTTTATTTCTGCATATTCAGCCAGTTGGAGGCGAATATCTTCAATAAGTTGTTTAGCCCCTTGTGTTATCTGTTTTTCGGTTAACAAATCAATGTTTGGCCACTCTGTAATACGTAGCGTAAATAACCGAGCAACGAGCTGAGCACCTTGTTCACTATAACGAGAAGAACCAGCACCATCACAAACAGCAGCGATAAGATATTCACCTTTACGACGAATAAAATAAGCATCCTGACAGGGAATTTGACGTTCTTGATGGGCAATGCCTGTCACAGATGCCCCATAAGCTAACCAATCATTCATCAAACAGGTACACTCGCCCAAGAATCAGTTGAAGGTAATTGTGCTGTGCCACCCGGTGTTGATTGAGAAACCACCTGCATACTGGCGCTTAGCCACAAGAACAGTTCTTTAAATTGCAGCCCTTTAAGCATTTTCACACCATTAACACCATTACGGCTAAAGCTTCCCATGACTTCTGCTGATGCGCCATCAACCATAATCGGAAACACCGCTGTTTTTTGGCTTTCTTCTGCTTGGCGACAAAGCTGTGCAGCCTGTTCCCATTGATCTGTAGGAACACCATCAGACATTAAAAATAGCCAAGGTCGTGTATAAGCAACACCCGCTTGTTTAAAGCGCTGTTTTTCTGCTTCAATTTCTTCAAGCGCTAAAGTAATGGCTTGTCCCATTGGGGTTGTGCCATTAGCTTCTAAAACAGGGGCTGTAAAATCCATAGCATCTTTCCAATCACCATGAACCGTACATTGGTCATATCCGCCGTATTCAATCACTAAAATACGGACACGTTTAGCCGCAATCACATCGTTTTTGAGTTCTTGTTCGAGTAATTTAAGCCCTTCATTTAATTGTTGAATAGGTTGACCATACATACTGCCAGAGCTATCTAGCACTAAGATCAGAGGGGTACGTTGTTCACTGTTATCAACCAAGGCTACGTCAGGGATCATGGGATGCTCCATCATTCAGTTATTATTTTTCATGATAATGATTAATGTAACATAAAGACGCAAAATTCATCAGAAAGAAAAAAGCAATAAAGTGAAGATAAAGATATTTCTGATAAAAAATAAGCTTTAAGGTTTAAAACTCGATGTTTTAAATTAAATTTGAGAGTGTTTTCATGATTTCAAATGAAAAAAACACCTTATTACATCTTGTAAAAGGTGCTTTTTAATAAACTATTTATGATGTTAATAGTGGATCTTTTGGCGTCCAGCAATAGAGTGCGAAAGCGTTGTACCATCGACCATTTCAAGTTCACCTCCCACAGGAACCCCATGGGCAATTCGGCTAGCCGAAATATCATACTGAGCACAAATTTCAGCAATATAATTGGCTGTTGCTTCACCTTCAACAGTCGGATTGGTTGCCAAGATCACTTCAGAAATCGTCTCTTGGCTTAAGCGCTCTTCAAGTCTATCTAAACCAATGTCCATAGGACCGATACCATCTAAAGGGGATAAATGCCCCATTAAGACAAAGTATCGCCCCGCAAACTGCCCTGTCTGCTCGATAGCATGAATATCCGCAGGACTTTCGACAACACAAATTTGCCCATTTTGCTGACGACGAACATTGGCACAGATGGTGCAACGCTCTTCTTCAGTAAAAGTTCGGCAATCACAACAATGACCGATTTCAGACATTGCACGCGTGAGTGCTTGTGCAAGTCGCATACCACCGCTTCTATCGCGTTGAAGTAGTTGGAAAGCCATTCGTTGCGCTGACTTAGGCCCGACACCGGGTAAACAACGCAACGCTTCCATTAATGATTCAAGAAGTGGGCTGGTTTGCATTAGAATGGCATCTTAAAGCCTGGTGGCAATTGCATACCGTTAGAAACAGAGGCCATTCTTTCTTTTTGTGTTTCATCAATGCGACGCGCAGCATCATTAAAGGCAGCAGCAATCAGATCTTCCAGCATCTCTTTGTCATCTTCTAGCAGGCTAGGATCGATTTCAACACGACGGCAATTATGAGCACCATTGATAGTGATCTTAACTAAGCCAGCGCCAGATTCACCTGTCACTTCTAAGTTTGCGATCTCTTCTTGCATTTGTTGCATTTTTTCTTGCATTTGTTGGGCTTGCTTCATCAGATTACCCAAACCACCTTTTCCGAACATAATTGTCTCTCTTTGTAAAAGCCACACAGTATGAAGTCATACAACATGTTGCGATTAAACAGGTCGGATACTCTCTTCATCCAATTCAGCATCAAAATATTGCTGTAATGTTTGAATCGTTTTATCCGTAATAATCGATTGACGCGATAACGCCAATTTTTCATCATAAATGGCTTGTCGCCATTCCAACGGTGTTTTTACCGCTGGATCATCATCTTCTATAATTGTGAGTGAAATTGCTTTTCCATGCAATTCACTTAACGCATTAGTAAGCGTGCGTAACGCATTTGCTGAATTTAAATGTTTCTGTTTAGTTCGTAAATGCAAAATAACGTTTTCTTCGTTTACTGTCTCTTTATACGCATTTAATGCCAGTTGTTGCACCAATTTAGGGAGTGGCATTTTGTCAATTTCAGCCGCCCAAGCATCTCTTTCTTGCGACTCTTTAGCAATTTTTGCTGCTAATTCAGGTGTTTTCTCATATTCGAGAACTTCTTTGATCTCTTTTGGTGAAGAAACAACCTCTTGCGTTGACATTAACTCAGGGTTTTGTGGACGCCACTGATACTCTTCTTTTTTCTTTTTTTCAGGCGCATTAGTCTGACGCTTCGCAACTTGCTGGCGTTTTTCACTCACGGCTGCTAGCCGCTCTAATGCACTAGCAGCCGGCTTGGCCCGATTAGGCGTCGCCGGTTCAGACTTTTTTGGCGGGGTTTGTTGTTCCGTCCCCTTTATTGCCTGCCTTGCTCTTAAAAGTTGTGCTGCGGGGCTATTGCCTAATGAAGCACTATTTTCTATTGGTGAAGAAGATGGGTGATCCACTTGAGGCGAATGAGTCTGCACAGTTTGCGGGGCATAATGTTCAGACATTCTATTTGTAGGCAATGATGCTGAAGGTAAAGTTTGTGCTAATGGCGCAGAAGGTATTTCATCAATCACTGTTTTAGGATGAAAAGCAAGCGCACGTAGCAGAGTCATTTCAACACCCATGCGTCTATCTGGCGCATAAGCCAGTTCTTTTCGCCCTACTAGTAAGGTTTGATAATAGAGTTGTAAATCTTGTGGAGAAACAGATTTTGCCAATAAACGTAGGCGTTCTTGAGTAAATTGCTCTTGAGGATTTTCTTCACTAGGCAATAACTGCAACATGGCAATTTGATGCAGTAATGAGAGTGTTTCAACCAAGAAATTTTCCCAGTCAGTACCTCTTGAAGCAACTTCATTAACCAGCGACATGACCTGTTGACCATCCGCTTTTACTAGCGCTTCAATCAATGCTAAAGGCTGAGTATCATCAATCGTGCCAAGCATTTGACTAACCACTTCTGCACTGACAACACCTTCGCCACTTGCTATAGCTTGGTCTGTTAAGCTTAATGCATCTCGCATACTGCCATCAGCAGCGCGTGCAATAAGTTGACGCGCTCTTACATCATTTTCAATATGCTCTGCTGATAGCACTTTTTCGAGTTGTGTCGCAATTTGGTCAATATCTAATGCTCGCAGATGAAATTGCAAGCAACGTGATAAAATCGTGACAGGTAATTTTTGTGGATCAGTCGTCGCTAATAAGAATTTAACGTGCTCTGGCGGTTCTTCTAATGTTTTTAGTAGCGCATTAAAACTGTGACGAGAAAGCATGTGAACTTCATCAATCAAGTAGACCTTAAAGCGTCCTCGTGCTGGCGCGTACTGCACATTGTCCAGCAGTTCACGGGTATCTTCTACCTTAGTACGAGATGCAGCATCGATTTCAATTAAATCGACAAAACGCCCTTGTTCTATTTCAAGGCAATTTGCACATTGACCACAAGGTTTACTCGTAATACCTGTTTCACAATTGAGCCCTTTAGCAAATAATCGGGCTATCGTAGTTTTTCCGACACCTCGTGTGCCAGAAAAAAGATAGGCGTGATGAAGTCGCTGATGATCAAGACCATTAGCTAAAGCAGTCAACACATGACGTTGACCAACAACATCGTTAAAAGTTTGTGGGCGCCACTTACGGGCAAGTACCTGATAGCTCATTGATTCCGCTAAATTTGAACAAGATTTATCTCTATGCTAACACAGGGACGACCTATTGAGCGAGATCTGTAAGAAACAAATGAGATATTGGAGAAAGAACCAGCAGAAATTTAAGGTAAAGATAAGAGGCAACAATTGTGCGGGCAATACACATTTATAAAAATAGAAAAAATTATAAATGATATATAAACACCCGCACTCTTACTTGTGTTTACGATAAGAACTTAATTAGTTCTTCTCTAAACAGTGAAGATATTAATGTCCTGGAAAATCAACCAGTGTAAAGCTGTGAACACCTTGTTTTTCTAAGCGTTCGATACCGCCTAAATCAGGTAAGCAGATAATGAATGCAGCTTCTGTCACAGTGCCACCTAAACGGCGGATCAGACGAGCAGTTGCTTCAATGGTGCCACCTGTTGCCAGTAAATCATCAACCATTAATACTTTATCTTTATCCGTAATGCTATCTTTGTGGATCTCTAAAGTATCTGTGCCGTATTCCAGATCATAAGTTTCACTGAGCGTTTCGCGAGGCAATTTACCTTTTTTACGAACAGGAACAAAACCAACACCTAGGCGTAAAGCGACAGGAGCACCAAATAGGAAGCCACGCGCTTCGGTACCCACAACTTTAGTGATACCCTGACCTTGATAGTGTTCTACCAATAAATCAATGGTTGCCTGATATGCAGCAGGATTATCTAATAATGTGGTGATATCACGGAATAATATCCCTTCTTTTGGATAATCAGGAATGGTTTCAATACTGTCTTTAATAAATTGCAGTTGTTGCGCGTTAGCAGTCATAATCAGTGCCATAATAAAAAACGAAACGATAGAATCTATGCAATATGCCGTTAAAATGCAACAGAAAGCCAATTAACAACTCTTTTTTGTTGCTTTAAGTCAATTCATGTTTTTATCAAAACAGGGACAAGAACCAGATGAATAAACCCGATCCTTTAAGCTTGTTTAAAAAACAGATAGACAATCTAGCCGAAACAGTGGCGCCTATTGCAAACAAAAAAATTGCAGCACCTTGCTTCGACACAGCACTATTCCACCGCCGAAGTGATTCCCTTGGTGGCTACATGCAACAGATCCGCGATAATTTTACCCAGTTAATCGCTTGTGTTGAGGCACAACGAAGCCAGCAAGTTAAATTTCTGGCCACACAAATCCTACAACAAATTGAAGCATTAACTCGTGAATTATCGACACAAACACTAAGAAAGCAAGAGAACCAGCTTACTCAACGAAAAAAAAGTGTCGATTTATACCAAAAGCTTGCCCAACATCAGGATTATGAGCGCCGATTACAAGCCATGATCCAAGATAGGGAGCTTTCGTTAACGCAGGCACAGAGCTTTATGAAGCAACAAGAGTTACAAAAAGAGATTGCCGCGCTTGAAAATCGCCTTGCGCGCTGCAAAAATGCCCTGTTCTCTATCGAAAAGAGCATTGAGAAACAAGAAGATAAATTTTAAAGGGAGTGATAATGAGTTTAAAAGAAGCACCAGAGTCTGTTCAATTGGCAGTCGATCTTATCTATTTACTTGAAAGCCACCATATTGATCCTAAAACAGCACTAGAAGCCCTCGAGATTGTGCGCCAAGATTATGAAAAAAAATTAGCGGCACAATCTACTCATTCATCCCTTTAATTAAGCAAAAGGCGTATTGGCTTCGGGTGTTGAGCCATCAAGAGGACGTTTTATCTCTTGTACTTCATCACCTTGTTTATTATGCAAATAGACATCAAGTTGGTTAAACGCAATATTGATATTATTTTCATTACACAGCTTATCAATAGCGCGGTTAACTTCATCTATTGCAATATTTCTGTCACCTAATGTTCTGACATAAAAACGCAAATCATGATTCAGGGTGCTTGCCCCAAATTCAGTAAATAGCACCACAGGTTCTGGTTCAGTCATCACTCTGGCATTATCTTTAGCGGCTTTCATTAAGATCTCTTTGACCTTATCGAGGTCAGATCCATAAGCAACACCCACTTGAATAATAATACGTGTCACCGTATCAGATAATGTCCAGTTAATAAGCCGTTCAGTTACAAACGCTTTATTTGGAATAATCACTTCTTTGCGATCAAAGTCAGTCACTGTCGTTGCTCTAATACGAATTCGGCTAACCGTACCGGAATAAGTACCAATAGTAACCGTATCACCAATTCTGACGGGTCTTTCGAACAAAATAATTAAGCCAGACACAAAGTTTGCAAATATTTCTTGTAAACCGAATCCTAAACCAACTGTTAAAGCTGCGGCTAACCATTGCAGTTTTTCCCATGCTACACCTAATATTCCCAGTGATACGATGGTTCCGATAGCAATAATAATGTAGGTCAAAATGGTTGTGATCGCGTAAGAAGCACCTTGTTGCAATTTTATACGAGATAAAATTAATACCTCTAATAAACCTGGTAAATTTCGTGTCATAAACCAAGAAATTGCCATAATAGAAACAGACAATAATAGATCTGCAACAGTCACTGCCTTAACAACATTTCCGAGTTCTGTCGGTAAAGTGTAACTCCAGAGTGTTATTCCATCTAAATAGGTAAAGACCGTAATAAAATCAGACCAAATACCATAGAAACTAGACGCAAAGATGATAAATAAGATCATCGTTGTCAGTCTTAATGATTGTTGATTGATTTGATCCATATCCATTGGTGGTTCTTGAATAGGTTCAAGACTGTTATCTTCGCCTTCTTTTTTCTCTTTAAGCATTGCTTGTCGACGCTCAAGTGCACGACGATAGGCAAGGCGTCGAGCCGCAACTGTTAAGCCGCGCAAACTGGCGTGATAAGCAATAAACCACAGCATAAGTAGATATAAGCTATCAATCCAACGATTTGCTAAACGCAATGCGGTGTAGTAATAACCAAAAATAACCAATCCCATTAAAATAAGGGGTGAAAACGTTAATAAGGTAATGACGACCGTTCGAACAACATGATTGCCCTTTTCTTGCCACATTTCACGGCAAAATGGCAACGCACATAAACTAATACCAAATAATGAAATAATCGCAACCAATTGCCCAATAACATCACCCACCAACAGCAATGGATTATTAATGCCATAAGCTGAAAGCAGAATAATTGGCAACATTGGCAGTGATAATCGTAATAAACGTTTACGATTTTGCTGAACGCGTTCGAGAGGAATTTTAAAATGTTTTACTGCAACACCATTGTCAGACATTAAGCGATAAGACCATTCAAACATCAGCCAAAATACCGCAAATTGCCATGCAAAAGACCAAATAAATTCTTGCTGAACATTAAAGCTATTAATTAGCCAATACCCTATTGCTAATACAATACAAGAAAGGGGTAATGTTTTTATAAATACAATCCCTAATGCTAATGGCGTATGCAGTTGTGAGTCTTTATTAAGCTTATTAATATCCGCATTCAGTTTTTCAAATTGCACATCTAGCTTTTTACGTTGCCAAATAATCAACAAACTGAACGAAATAAGTGCAATAAGTATAGGAAGTGATTTCTTAGCCCCGATCAGCAGATTTTCATTTGACCAGTTAAGTTTAAGACCTTGAAATTCGGCAACAGCCTGAGCGGGGAATGTTGAAAACCAATTTAGGTTAATCGGCTTATTACTGCTTACCCAGAAAATTTGCTGAGCCAATGTGTTTTCGAGTGAACTTACCACACTGCGTAATTGTTGCTGATCCATTTGGAGATTAATCGAACCCGAAATTTGATTACCTAATTGGTTATTCAGTTTATCGAGCAGTTCTCTACGAGCATCAACTAATAGTTCCAAAGCATTGCGTAACTCTTTTTGCGCATTAGCATCAGAGGTTTCAGGATGTGTTGATTGATACTCTTTCATCAACTGATCAATATAAATATTAGGTTGAATGATTTGATCACGTTGCTTGTTTATTTCAAATTGTTCTAATCGCAGATCGGCAATTTTATCAGGCAGGTTATTAATAAATATACCATCGGGTAAATCAACTTGTTCTTCAAACAGAATACGTGACAGCAATAAACTGCCTTTAAGCACATCAATTTGTTCTTTTAAATTACGTTCAGATTGAATGGCTCTATCTAAGCGATTCTTGACTAGTAAGCTATGGCGATTTAAATCGTTATTATTTTGCGTGGTAACAATCAACTTATCACTAAGCTGTTTATTGATTTCTGTTTGTGCCAAATAAAATGGATCATTATTAATGATCTGATTCTCAAGCCCTGTACTTTGGGCTTCTTTGGCAGTTTCCTCTGAGCTATCTAAGCGTTTATCATTGATAGCATCCTGAAGTAATTGAGCATGCTCTTGTGAAAGGTCGATATAAGCAGAGCTATAATCTCGCTGTAATTGCAATAAGCTTTGCAGTTGCACATTTGATTGGAGAGTTCGCTTTTGAAAATTATTTTGTTGTTGAAGATAATATTGTTCTAATTGCAACAGTTGCACTGCCGAAGTGCGCATTTGTGCTTTATCAGCACTGCTTTTATTTAACAAGGTTCTTATTTGTTGCAGTCTTTCTGAATTGCTAAATAAAACAGATTGCGCCCTTTCAGGTTGTGTTTGTAATACAATAAGCTCATTACTGTAGTTGGCTAAATCATCTTGAGATTTTTGTAATGACTGTAATACCGTTTCAAGTTGAGATTCTAATGTTGCAAGCGGTAAAGCCTCTAATGATTTTTTATAATTGTCACCTTCTTTATTAGCGATTTTTTGTTTTAATTGATCGAGTTGATATTGAGTACTACGCAATTTTTCTGGTAATTGATCGACTGTTTTATTGTAACTTGTCGATTTTTTCTCTAATTGTTGAATATCATCAAGTAATAAAAGCGATTGCTCAAGATCAGCAATAGTTAATTTATCTTCTGCACTTAACTCACTGCGCTTATTTAATAAATTAAGCTGATTTTGAATGCTTTCTTGAGTCGGTAAATTACTCGATACCGCGGCTAAAACAGCGGTAATGGAAAGGCTCCAAAGAATAAAGACAATAATCGAGGCTGTAATAACCGTCTTTATTTGACTATTAAATTGAGAAAAAAGAGTTTTTGTACACATGGTTAAGCAACTTGTTCAATTAATATTGAAAAACTGTCTCTTAGTATAATCCAATTGCTTTAAATTGGCAGTGTAAACAGAACAAGTTGCTTGGGGTGTTTCTCGCCTGAGAAAACGAAATAGTGATCAGAAAGTCAGGATTTTATCAGCATCTAGTGTCCACTGCGCTAAATCAACTAAAGTCCCTAATTCTGCACCATCAACAAGTGGTAAATCACTGATACCACGGGTGTCTGTACAGGTTTTACATAACTTAACAGGCACATTTTGCGCTGTTAAAATTTCCAGCATTTGCTGTAAGTTGTAGCCTTCTTTAGGTTGTTGACGGGCTAAAGCCCCAGTCACAGCATCAGACATTAAAAAAATATTTAATTGAGTTTCTGGATGCTGTTCTTTTAATGTAATCGATAAACGCAGTGCGTTAAATAATGATTCATTGCCATAAGCTGCACCATTAGCAATAACTAACACCTTACTCATGAATGTCTTCCTTTTGTTTAAAAATAAATTAAGAGGTCGCAGATATTCTCATATTTGCACTGTGCTTTATCATATCAATAAAGCTATCAACCAAATATTGACTTTCATCTTTGATAGAAAAACTTTCTGGTGAAAATAACCAATTTTCGGCAAGACCTGTCATCATGGCTCTTAACATAATGGCGGCTCTTCTTAAATTAAGGTCCGTAGGAAGCTGTTTTTTTTCAATACAACGAGATAAAGACTGTTCTATTCTAGAGTGATCCGCTGCACACAATTCTCTGCGAATTTCAACAATTGGTGTCATTTCACCGACAAATTCGCATTTATGGAAATATATTTCTAAAAGTGCATTATGTTTGGGATCTTCGACAATTGATGTCAATATGTAAATAAGCAATTCTCTTAATACAAATAGTGGATCATCTGGGTATTTTGATTGATACTCTATTTCTAAAGATTCTATTTTTAAGTCGGTGAGTTCGCACGCTTCAGTAAATAAATCCACTTTATTTTTAAAGTGCCAATATATTGCGCCACGGGTAACACCTGCCGCTGCTGCAATATCTGAAAGTGATGTGGCAGAAACGCCTTGCACAGTAAACAGTCGAAGTGCAGCATCAATAATCTGCTGTTTTGTTTCTTGTGCCTGCCGTTTAGTTTTTCGTGCCATTAATCCTCGATTTTGACTGAAGTTAATTTACATACATTCATGTATGTTTGTACTATACATCGCAATCAATCATCAACTTAATTATTTTTATCCCGGGAAACAACGTTTGAATAGAGGTTTTCTTATGCGAAAAAACAGAGGGGTTTTGCCTCTGGCTCTGTTAGTGCTATCAGGCAGCTTGGTTCTTGCTGGATGTGACGACAAAGCTAAACAGTCTGCTGGAGGTCCACCTCCTGCACCCGCTGTAGGTGTTGTGACGTTAGGAGCGCAAGCTCTGACAATCACTACTGATTTACCAGGTCGTACATCAGCCTTCCGTATTGCTGAGGTTCGCCCTCAAGTTAGCGGCATTATTTTAAAGCGTAACTATACAGAAGGTAGCTATGTAGAAGCAGGTACATCACTGTATCAAATCGACCCAGCTCTTTTTGAAGCAACGTTAAATAGTGCGCAAGCTGAATTATCAAAAGCGAAAGCAAATGCTGAAATTGCGCGTCTCACTGTAGAGCGTTATAAACCGCTACTAGGTACAAATTACGTCAGTAAACAAGATTTTGATGCCGCAACATCACAATATGCACAAGCGGCTGCCGCAGTTAAAGCAGCAGAAGCAGCAGTGACAAGCGCAAAAATCAATCTTGAATACACCAAAGTAACATCACCAATTTCAGGTCGTTCAGGCAAATCAACCGTAACTGAAGGTGCTTTAGTCGCCCAAGGTCAACAAGTTGCACTGACAACAATTCAGCAAATCGATCCGATTTATGTCGATGTGACACAATCGAGCGAAGATTATCTGAAATTAAAAAATGAAATTGAAAGCGGCATTATTCGTCAAGAACAAGGTAAACCCGTTGTTCATTTAACACTGACGAATGGGCAAGCTTACGCACAGAAAGGGCATTTAGAATTTTCTGATGTGACTGTTGATGAAACAACAGGCTCAATTACAATGCGCGCTATCGTACCTAACCCGAATGGGGAATTACTACCAGGTATGTTTGTTCGTACTAAGTTAGAGAATGGTATTCGTCAAAATGCAGTTTTGATCCCACAACAAGCCGTTATTCGTACAGCGCGTGGTGAAGCAACAACAATGGTTGTGAATAAAGACAATGTTGTTGAAGTTCGTACCATTGAAGTGTCACAAGCTGTTGGTAATAAATGGCTCGTTAATAGTGGTGTTCAGGCTGGTGAGCGCGTTATCGTTTCTGGATTGCAAAAAGCAAAACCCAAAATGACAGTAACGGCTCAAGAAGAGAATTTAGATGCGAAGCCATCACCTGAACAAACTGAGCCAGCTAAGAATCCTCAATAAGGAGTCGGTGATCCATGCCTAAGTTTTTTATAGATAGACCGATATTTGCGTGGGTAATTGCGATAATTACCATGCTCGCAGGTCTTCTGGCACTCATCAAACTGCCTGTTGCCCAGTATCCAACGATTGCACCGCCAGCGATTTCTATCTCTGCGGTTTATCCTGGTGCTGACGCCACCACTGTGCAGAATACTGTTACCCAAGTTATCGAACAGAATATGAATGGTATCGATAACATGGTGTATATGTCTGCGACCAGTGACTCAGCCGGTATGATGAATATCACTCTGACCTTTGAAGCAGGTACTGATCCTGATATCGCGCAAGTACAGGTGCAGAATAAACTGCAACTTGCCATGCCGTTATTACCTCAGGAAGTGCAACAACAAGGGATTAGTGTTGATAAATCCTCAAGTTCATTCTTGATGGTTGCGGGTTTCATCTCAAGTGACGGCTCAATGTCACAAGATGATATCGCAGACTATGTGGGTGCAACGATTAAAGACCCATTAAGCCGTGTAACCGGCGTGGGTGAAACCCAGTTATTTGGTACTCAATACGCGATGCGTATTTGGTTAGACCCAGATAAACTGGTGAAATACAACATGACCACACTTGATGTTATCGGTGCGATTAAAGCACAGAATAACCAAGTGGCCGCAGGTCAATTAGGGGGTACACCTCCCGTTCCTGGCCAGCGTTTAAATGTATCTATTATTGCTCAAACTCGACTCAATACCGCAGAGCAATTTGGCGATATCCTGATGAAGGTTAACACCGACGGTTCACAGGTTAAGCTAAAAGATCTTGGTATAGTTGAAATGGGTGCTGAAAGCTACAGCACTATTGCTCGCTTTAATGGCCTACCCGCTTCTGGTATCGGTATTAAATTAGCAACAGGCGCTAACGCATTAGATACAGCAACCGCGGTACGTGCAGCATTGGCTGAAATGGAGCCATTCTTCCCTGCGGGATTAGAAGTTGTTTATCCTTACGATACAACGCCATTCGTTAAGATCTCTATTTTCGAAGTGGTAAAAACGCTGATTGAAGCAATTATGCTGGTATTCGTAGTAATGTATCTGTTCTTACAGAACTTCCGTGCTACGTTAATCCCAACAATTGCAGTACCAGTTGTATTGTTAGGAACCTTCGCCATACTTTCGGCGTTTGGTTACTCGATAAATACCTTAACGATGTTCGCGATGGTACTTGCCATCGGGCTTCTGGTGGATGATGCCATCGTTGTGGTAGAAAACGTTGAACGTGTTATGCAAGAAGAAGGCTTATCGCCTAAAGAAGCAACACGTAAATCCATGGGACAAATCCAAAGTGCGTTGGTCGGTATCGCCCTAGTACTTTCTGCGGTATTTATTCCAATGGCATTCTTTGGTGGTTCAACAGGTGCAATCTATCGCCAGTTCTCTATCACCATCGTATCAGCAATGGTTCTGTCTGTTTTCGTTGCGTTGATTTTAACACCAGCACTTTGTGCAACGATGTTAAAACCTGTACCGAAAGGCAGTCACGGTGTGCAAACAGGTTTCTTTGGTTGGTTTAACCGTACCTTTGAAAAGAGTAGCCACCACTACACTGACAGCGTATCCCGTACTCTTCGTGGTACAGGTCGTTACTTACTAATTTACGTTTTATTAGTCGCAGGTATGGCGTTAATGTTTATTCGCTTACCAGCATCGTTCTTACCTGAAGAAGACCAAGGTGTATTACTGACAATGGTTCAGTTGCCTGCTGGTTCAACACAAGAACAAACACAAGACGTACTAGAAAGAGTAAACGACTACTTCAATACTGATGAGAAAGAACTCGTTAAATCGGTCTTTACCGTAAGTGGCTTCGGCTTCGGTGGTCAAGGACAAAATATGGGACTGGTTTTCGTAGTATTGAATGATTGGGATGAACGTAAATCAGATGAAGACAAAGTTCCGGCGATTGTTGCACGTGCCAATATGGCATTATCCCAAATTAAGGAAGCCTTTGTTTACTCATTTAACATTCCAGCGATTGTTGAGTTAGGCTCTGCGGGTGGTTTCGAATTCGAGTTAGTGGATAAAGCTAACCTCGGTCACGAAAAACTCATGGAAGCTCGAAATCAATTACTAGGAATGGCAGCGCAACAGCCTCAAATGTTAATGGGCGTGCGTCCTAATGGTCAGGAAGATACTTCACAATATCGTCTATATATCGACCTAGAAAAAGCACAAGCTCAAGGTGTTGCGATTAGCGATATCTATTCAACATTAGGTACGATGTTTGGTGGTAGCTATGTAAACGACTTTATCGACCGTGGTCGTGTTAAGAAAGTTTACGTTCAAGCTGAATCACAATACCGTATGTTGCCACAAGATATCGGTAATCTTTATGTTCGTAACAATGTCGGTCAGATGGTTCCATTCTCATCGTTCATTGATACAAGTAAAGATCCTTGGTTATACGGCTCTCCTCGTTTAGAGCGTTATAACGGTTTACCAGCAGTTCAAATTCAAGGTAGTGCAACACCAGGCCAAAGTAGTGGTGATGCAATGCTTATGATGGAAGATCTCGCAAGTAAACTACCAAGCGGTATCGGTTATGAATGGACAGGAATGTCATATCAAGAACGTTTATCTGGTAACCAAGCGCCTGCGCTGTATACCATTTCCTTGATAGTTGTATTCCTTTGTCTTGCTGCTCTTTATGAGAGCTGGTCAGTACCATTCTCCGTTATGTTAGTCGTTCCACTGGGGGTTATTGGTGCTCTTGCATTAACATCAATAAGAGGCCTTGAAAACGACGTTTACTTTAAGGTTGGGCTCTTAACAACCATTGGGTTATCGGCGAAAAACGCAATCTTGATTGTTGAATTCGCCAAGGACTTGATGGAGAAAGAAGGTAAAGGACTCATAGAAGCAACGTTAGACTCTGTTAGAATGCGTCTACGTCCAATTCTAATGACTTCACTTGCCTTTATGTTAGGGGTTATTCCTCTAGTATTAAGTAACGGTGCAGGTTCTGGTGCTCAGAACTCCGTAGGTACAGGTGTATTCGGTGGTATGATTGCCGCAACCTCCCTTGCTATCTACTTTGTTCCTATTTTCTTCGTCGTGATCCGTAGACGATTTGCGAAGAAAAATGAAGATTTAGAGCATCCAAATCATTCACACTAATTTGAATGGTAATGCCAAAAAGGTCGCGAAAGCGACCTTTTTCTTTATCTATTGATGTATTGTTTTAAATGAAAACTTATCTCATTATATTATTTTTAGGAAATATCTCTTTAATCAATAAATTTATTTTATTTTTTTTCTTATATATGACTTTTTGTCAAAATTAAGCAGTTCTGTTATTTATAAATAACAACGATAATTATGCCTCATTTACACGCTTAAACATTTAAAATATAATAAAAACAAATAAAATCACAAAGTTAAGAGAAATACTCTTTAATCGGGGTTTCTTGATTTTTACGAAAATAGACAAAATTCTGTTGTTCAGATAGTGACTTATGCAATAATAGTGCTATATTAAGCAAAGAAATACTTATTGTATAAGTTTTAAACTCATTCGTGTGCAGTTTAGTGTTGTCTTTCGATATGCTATTACTTTGTTAGAAATAATAAATATAATTATTAAACTCTTTTAGCATACGAGTAAATATAAACACTCATTTTCAAGTTTATGTTTTTTATTAATCCATTAATGAATTATGTGATGTATCCCGTTAATAAGTTCAACTTTAAGCATTGATCATTATTAATGAATATTTTCTATTAATTCAATTACGATATGTTATGGACGAATATTCACCAGAAAAAGTAGATTTAGCCGAATTGTCGTTTTTGTGCGAAGAGCTATTACAGCAAGCTTTAGGCTCATTAGATAAAGGAAGCACAGTTTGGCACAACGATCTGAGTAGCACAAAAAGCGTTGACCTTAATGTTCTAATTGAACACATTATGGACTTTAGTTGGAAATTTAAGATTAAGCACCCAGATAAACATGTAATTAATACGCTTATAGAAGAGTACCTTGAAGAGACTTATCGTTTATTTGGTAATACATCAATTTCTTACTCAGATATCAATAATTGGAAAGAGTTAAACCAGTCACTTTTAGCTCTCATTGCCAAAAACCCAAAAAGTTATATTAAGTAATTTTAATTATCTGTAGTTTTATTTTAATAATAGAGAAAAGACAACATGACTAAGACAGACTATCTAATGCGTTTAAGAAAATGTACTTCAATCGAAACATTAGAACGTGTGATTGAAAAAAACAAATATGAACTCTCTGATGATGAACTGGAGCTGTTTTATTCAGCAGCAGACCACCGTTTAGCAGAACTCACAATGAATAAGCTATATGATAAAATTCCAGCGTCTGTTTGGAAATTTGTAAGATAATCTAATTCTATTTAATTGCCTTAGTTTTATTTTTGCTATTTTTATTTTTTATAGTAGTAGGGTTATTAGTTCTTAATTTAGATATCGTTTTATTCACGTTTTCTTATCAGTAGAATGATTACACACCATCATGCCGTTGACTTATTACGGCATGACTGCACTGCTTTACTCAAATATTCCTTTCATTTATAAATACGACCGTAAATTTTCCAATAATAAATTGATACATTAAGCATACTATTTTCTATTCAATAATATTGACTCTTAAACCCAAAGAAAACAGCGCTCAAAAAACACGTATAGAGAGTAAGAATATAAGGAAAAATAACAATCTTAGAAGATAATAATTATGAAAGATTAGATATTATGAAAGGCTAAAAATTGGGTGGGGCCTTGCCAGCGACATCCCGGCACACGCGACACCTGCCATGGCTGCTTCCTTCCGGACCTGACCGAGTTAACAAGTTAGCGTTGCGGGAGAACCAACAAGACCCCATAGATTGTCTTATTGCTAAGACGTCACGCATTATGTTTTAAACTGATCCAAATAGCAAGGAAAGTGAACCTAAGTGATGATTAATTACCCAAATCTACACTCGCTGATTATTCAATTGCCTTTAACGCTCTTTTTGCCTCTCATAAATTCATCAGAGAGTATTCAATAAGTGGGTAAACATAATCTCATCAACTCTGTTTATTTATCATTAGATTGCTATCTAAGATAAAAAGGGAGATTATTTTTTATCTTCTTAGGATTGTATATAATCAACTTTATAAAAAATAACCAGATCTAATGATACAGGTACACTATGAGTCAAGCATTGAAAGATCTCATCAATTTGATGGCACTTGAAAAAATAGAAGAAGGTCTATTTAGAGGTCAAAGCGAAGATCTAGGATTACCTCAAGTTTTTGGTGGGCAAGTTGTAGGACAAGCACTATACGCTGCAAAACAGACTATTGCTGATAACCGCTATATCAACTCATTTCATAGCTACTTTTTACGTCCTGGTGATAGCCATAAGCCTATTGTTTATGATGTGGAATTTATCCGTGATGGCGGTTCATTTAGTACTCGTAGAGTCAGCGCTATTCAGCATGGCAAACCTATTTTTTATATGACCGTTTCTTTTCAAGAATTTGAAGAGGGTTTTGAACATCAAGATATAATGCCTGATGTTCCTTTTCCAAATGAACTTATCTCACAACATGAGATTTTAAAGAAATTAGCACCTAAATTACCCGAGCCGATTAAATCTTTAGCACTACGAGAAACACCTTTTGAAGCGCGTCCAGTGCAATATTTTAGCCCTTTTGGCTACTCTAAAGCACCTGCTGAACGCTATGTTTGGTATCGTAGTCGTGGTGAAATGCCATCAGATCCTTTCTTGCATCAATACTTGCTTGGTTATGTTTCTGATTTTGATTTTTTACCAACCGCTCTCCAACCTTATGGCTTAGGCTTTATGGATACAAGTCTACAGGTCGCTACGATTGACCATTCTATGTGGTTTCATCGCCCATTCCGTGTAGATGATTGGTTACTTTATGTGATTGAAAGCCCTTCAGCATCAGGCGGTAGAGGATTTGTGAGAGGTAAATTCTTTAATACAAATGGTCAACTAGTCGCGTCTTCTGTTCAAGAAGGGGTTATTCGCCAAAAACGTACTAAACATTCAAAATAATATCTTGGCATATTCCCCCCTCAAACGAGGGGGAATAGACAATTATTGTTGATAAGCTCTTTCACCATGCGTTGTTAAATCTAATCCATCATGCTCTTCCTCTTCTGAAACACGTAAACCCACCAACTTATCTGCGATTTTAAAACTTGTATAAGCGACAACACCAGACCAAATCACGGTGATCACAACACTCATTAATTGAATTAAAACTTGTTTACTGAGTGTCATACCATCGCTATATCCTACTCCACCTAAGAATGAAGCCGTAAATACCCCGGTTAATAGGCAACCTGCGATACCACAAGTACCGTGGATACCGAAAACATCACAAACATCATCCGCTTTTAACCAGCGCTTTAAAACAACAACGCCCCAAAGCCCGATAATGCCCCCCATTACACCGATAAATAAAGCCCCCATCACTCCGACCGTGCCAGCAGCAGGTGTAATCGCCACTAATCCAGCAATACAACCTGAACAACTGCCTAGCATGGAAGGCTTTCCTCTGGTGATCCATTCTGATGCCGTCCAAGAAAGTACAGCGCCTGCGGTTGCAATTACTGTATTTAGAAATGCTAAAGCCGCAATCGCATTTGCACTACCAGCAGAACCTGCATTAAAACCAAACCAACCAATATAGAGTACCGCTGTACCTGTAAAGACCATTGGTAAATTATGAGGTTTAAGCGCTGTATGCTGGCTATCACGTCGCTTACCAAGTAAGTAAGCACCAACAAGAGCCGCAATAGCCGCATTAATATGCACGACAGTTCCCCCTGCAAAATCTAATGCACCATCATCGATTAACCAACCACCTTCTCCCCATACCATATGCGCAATAGGGATATAAGAAAACGTAAACCAAATAACCGTGAAAATAAGCAGTGCGGAAAAACGGACTCGCTCGCCTAATGCACCAACAATCAATGCAACAGTGATAACAGCAAAAGATCCTTGAAAAGCAATATGTACATACTGATTAATTGAACCAGAGAGTGAATCTAGTGATACGTTATTCAAAAAAGTAAGTGACCACCCACCCCAAATTTTATTACCTGCGGTAAATGCCAGACTGTAGCCAAATATAACCCAAAGAATAACAACAACACTGAAGATCATCATCACTTGCGTGATCAAAGAAAGTACGTTTTTCCCTCTTAATAACCCGCCATAGAACAGAGCAATACCAGGTATAGTCATAAAAAAGACCAAAGCAGTACATATCAACATAAAACCGTTATCAGCTTTATCAACAATTACTGTTTCAGTCGCAAATGCGGATGATGAAAAGTGTGTAAGCACTAACATTAATAACAAAGAAAGTAAGCGTTTCATCGAATATCTCCTTTAAAGAGCTTCATCACCAGACTCGCCAGTACGAATACGGACCGCCTGCAATAATTCCAAAACAAAAATTTTTCCATCTCCTACCTTCCCTGTATCAGTCGCTTGCATAATCACTTGCATAACTGACTCAAGTTGCTCATCGCAAATAGCGAGTTCTATTTTTACTTTGGGGAGAAAATTAACTTCGTACTCAGCTCCTCTATAAAGCTCTGCATGCCCTTTTTGTCGTCCATAACCTTTGACTTCACTGATTGTCATTCCCTTGATACCCAGATCAGAAAGCGACTCTCTTACCTCTTCTAATTTAAATGGCTTAATAATGGCGATGATATATTTCATATAAACCTCGTCGATATTTGAAAGAACAAAGCTCATATAGAAAAGCAAAAGGCATGCCATTATTTAATTAATTGATATTTAAATAGAAATTAAATTATTGAAATAGTTAAAATGAAAAAACTCACCGAGTTGGTGCAAAAATACGGCTGCTATTTTGATAAAAGCGAGATAATGAGGAAATAAAAAAGGACACATACATAAAGATGATGTGCCCTCTAAAATTATATTTTTTATTTAAGGTTATTATTCTACTTCAACAGGTTCCTGTTCTTGTAAAGACTCTCTGACTTGCTGTAATTGATACATATTATAGTATCGCCCTTTTTGTGAAAGTAACTTAGCATGATCACCCTGTTCAACAATTGCACCACGATGAAGCACCACAATCTCATTGGCTTCAATAATAGTGGAAAGTCGATGAGCAATAACAATCAGTGTTGTTTTTTCCCTAACTACTTTTAGCGCCTTCTGTATGGCTTGTTCTGTTCCTGAGTCAATATTTGCTGTTGCCTCGTCCAAAATAAGAATACGAGGAGGTATTAATAATACACGCGCCAATGCAAGTAATTGTTTTTGTCCAGCGGATAAGCGGCTACCTTGCTCACCGAGTTCTGTTTGTAGTCCTTCAGGTAAGGCTTTAGCCCATTGATCAAGTTGAACTGTTTCTAATACCTGCCATAAATGTGACTCATCACATTCACGCCCTAACGTAATGTTGTCATGCAGTGAACCTGATAATAAAACGGGATCTTGCTGCACCATTGCAATACCACTGCGTAATGCAGTATGAGAATAGTCCTCTAAAGGTTGCCCATCTAAATGGATATTTCCTTTTTGCCAAGGGTAATTTCCCATTAATAAACTTGCTAGAGTGCTTTTGCCACTCCCTGTATGCCCAACGAATGCGACAAAATGACGAGCAGGAATAGTTAAATTGATATCTTTTAATACCCATTGCTCATCACGATACGCAAACCAAAGAGAGTTAACATCGATATTACCTTGAGTGATGGAATGTGATGATGAACCGTAGTGCTGTAAAGGCGCATCCATCAGTTCAAAAACACGCTCACCAGAGACTACCGCCTGTTGCAAAATCGATTGCTGAGATGTCAATGTGATCAAGGGTTCATTTAATCGCCCTAAATAACTAATAAACGCATAAATAACTCCAACACCAATAACTGCACTGCCCTGATACCCAAACAACATTAATAAACCACACAGAACCAACGCAGAGAGCATACTTAATAAAGGACGTAATAACAGACCATCCAGTTTTAACGCTTTCATACGTGCTTGGTAATGTTGCCAACTGTCATCTGACATTCTTTCACCAAATCGAGCTTGTTGCCTAAATTGCTGAATAACTGACATGCCATTGATAACTTCGTGGAAACCATCATTAATATTGGCAAGAAAATGACGTACATTACGTACAATCGGTGTGCTCAATCGCTGATAAAACATCATCACACCTATCACCGCAGGAAATATCATCATTGCAACAAGCGCCATTTGCCATTCTAATAAAAACATAGCTATCAGCATTACAACCACTAAAGCAATTGCTCGGAATAATGTCGGTAAAACGTTCACGAACAAATCTTTAATCGTCTCTGTATCATTTGTTACACGAGAAATTAACTGCCCCACAGGCTGATTATCAAAAGCACTTAATGGCTGTTTTAGAGCCGCACTCATTACATCAGTACGTAATTGTTGTACAACCCCAACAGCGGCATGATTAAACACAATGGCCTGATAATAGTGAAGTGTAGCGGCGATCACCTGCAAAAGAATAAAAGCCAATGCTAGGCCTAATGATGACATTAATTCCACATTATTCGTGGCAACTTTTGCATCAATAAAATAGCCAACAATTAATGGCCCCCCCACTTCTGCAACGGCGGCTACCCACAACATAATGACGCCCCATGTCATGGGTTTGCGATAGGTTTTACCATAAGTCAAAAGACGCTTTAATGCAGGCAATAGCGCTTTAACGGATTTATTTTTATTCATCGTCATCCAGCGCGGCCTCTAATTGCTGATAATGGTACATATCTTGATACCAACCTGGTATTGAAATTAATTGCTGATGTGTACCTTGCTCTATAATCTCACCTTGTTTTAAGACTAAGATATTCGTAGCACCAACCAATGCAGATAAGCGATGAGCGCTGATAATTAATGTTCTATCTTTTCGCCATTGTGACAAGTTTTGCAGAATTTGATATTCAGTTTGTCCATCAACAGCAGATAATGCGTCATCTAATAATAAAATTTCGGCATCCAATAATAGTGCTCGGGCAATAGAAATACGCTGTTTTTGTCCACCAGATAACATCACACCTTTTTCACCTACCTGTGTTTGATACCCTTCAGGTAAGCGTAAAATATCCTCGTGAATATTTGCCAATTTCGCAACAGACTCTATTTCTTCTTTTGTCGCATCAGGACGACCTAAGGCAATATTTCCCGCGATGGTGTCTGAAAATAAGAAGGGTGTTTGATTAACAACAGCCAATCGTGCTCGCCATTCATCAAGTTTCAATTGATAAATAGGAACTGATTGAAAACAAATTTCACCTTCAGTAACATCGTAAAGTCGTTGAATGGCACTAAGTAATGTACTTTTACCACTTCCTGTCACACCACAAATACCTAGCATTTCACCGGGTGATAATGTGAACTGAATATTTTTCAGTGTTTGTGTCGTTTGTTCGGGATATTGGAAACGTTTGATATTAACGGATAATACTCCTCTACCTTGCTTTGGTGATAATTCACCATCAACCATATCGAGTTTTTCATCCAATAAACTATTAATTCGACTATAAGCAGCACTGCCACGCTCAACAATATTGAACATCCATGCTAAAGCCAGCATTGGCCAGATCATTTGCCCCAAATACATCACAAAGCTGGTTAATTCACCCAATGTCATTCTGCCATTAATAACAAAATAGCTACCACCAGCAACAGCGAGTAAATTAGCAAAACCAATAGCCATAAAAATAGTAGGATCAAATAGCGCATCAATTCTTGCAACGCGCATATTTTGTCGTCCAGTTTCTTTTGCCACATCATCAAAACGGGAGGCATGCTGTTGCTCTAGTCCGAATGATTTGATCATACGAATACTACTCAAGCTTTCTTGTGCTTGATTATTAAGTGAAGAGAAAAGTGCCTGTGCGGTTTTAAAGCGACTATGTAATTTATCGCCATATCGCTTAATCAAAATTGCCATGATTGGCATAGGTAATAATGAAATCAGCGTCAGTTCCCAACTTAACTGAATACTCATCATGACAAGCACAGCAAGCCCCATAACCATAGAATCCACTAAGGTCAGTACACCTTCGCCCGCAGCAAAAACCACTTTATCAACATCATTGGTGGTACGTGCAATTAAATCACCTGTACGATAACGATGATAAAATGAAGAAGATTGTTGATTAAGTTGTTGATAAATTTGCATCCGCAGTTTTACTGCTAATTGATAAGATGCACCAAATAACCAAAGACGCCAAAAATAACGCAAAAGATAAACCGCGAGGGCAATTAATACCATCACGCCAATCCAGTTGATCACTTGGCTAAACGTCAGACTATGGTTATCGACACCATCCACAATGATCCCAACAATCTTTGGAGGGATCACCTGTAATACTGCGATAACCATCAATAAGAAAATGGCACCTACATAACGACGCCATTCACTGAGAAAATACCAACTGAGCTGTGAAAATAGAGCCACGCCTTAAATCCTAAGGTTATACAAAAAATAAAAGTGCCAGTTGGTAAAGATGAACCTTATTCAGGTATCGGCATTGCCGTTGTGTATTTAATTTTTTCCATTGCGAAGTTAGAAGTCACATCAATAAGACCTGGTACGCCATTAACCATACGCTTATAAAATAGGTCGTAACTTTTCATGTCTACTACTTCAACATGCATTAGATAATCACACTCACCCGCCATTCGATAGAATGTCAGTACTTCTGGCATTTGCTTAACAAATGAGACAAACTGTTCGTACCATTCGCTATTATGTTGCTGTGTTCTAATCATAACAATAACTGTTAGACCTAGCCCGATTTTTTCACTATCAAGCAGCGCAACGCGCTTACGAATATACCCTTCATCCTCTAGTCTTTTCAATCGTTTCCAGCAAGGTGTTGAGGTTAGGTTAACAGCCTCAGCCAAAGTATTCAGTGAGAGGCTTGAATCTTCCTGTAACAGCGCTAATAGTTTACGGTCAATCTTATCTAACATAGATACTCCTTCAAAATATGCCCCTACAAAAAATAATGATAACCTGCCCCTTACTATAAGAGTAATCATCTAATGATAAATAGGTAATAAATTGCCATAATATATGTACTTTTATGCGTACTAATCCTTATAGAAATTCAATATTCAGGAGTATTCTGATGAAAAAAACGGTCGTTGTCTTTAGTGGTGGACAAGATTCGACAACCTGCCTTATTCAAGCGTTGGAAAAGTACGATGAAGTACATTGCATTACATTTAATTATGGGCAACGCCATAAAGAAGAAATTGAGGTAGCACAAAAAGTTAGTCAATTACTAGGTGCAACCGCTCATAAAGTTTTAGATGTAAGTTTACTCAACGAACTCGCCATCAGTAGCTTAACTCGAGATAATATTCCTGTTCCTGATTTCAAAGAAAGTGAAGAAAGTGATATTCCTAGTACCTTCGTACCAGGTAGAAATATCCTTTTCCTCACTTTGGCTGCAATTTACGCTTATCAAATTGGTGCAGAGAGTGTCATCACTGGTGTTTGTGAGACAGATTTCTCTGGTTACCCTGATTGTCGTGATGAATTTGTAAAAGCTCTGAATCATGCTGTCAGCTTAGGTATTGCTCGTGATATTCAATTTATCACGCCATTAATGTGGCTAGATAAAGCCGAAACGTGGGCTCTTGCTGATTACTATAAAAAGTTAGATTTCGTTCGTCATGAAACTTTAACTTGCTATAACGGTATTCAGGGGGATGGCTGTGGTGAATGTGCTGCTTGTCATTTAAGACAACGCGGATTAAACACCTACTTAGCCGATAAAACACCAATTATGCAGACAATGAAACAGAAAGTGGGTCTTAAATAATCATTGGAATTACCTTATTAATTATCACTGCTACCTGGCATTCTATTCACTTATGCAGTGATAATTCACCAGCACTATCACTGCATTAAATCATCTTAGATTAGCCTGAAAGCATTTAATGAGAGCTCTCTAATACTCTCTTTGTGTATTAGGATGATTGACGTACATATTCAAGCTTCTCTCTTAACTGTTCTGTTAATGTCAGTGCTTTTTTGGTATTGATATCAACAAGAACAAAAGTAATTAATGCATCAGAGATAAGCGCACCGTCTTTTTTTCTCACAATCTTTTGAGAAAGTACGCCACTTTTAATTCCCACTTCAGCAACATCACAATCAATAAGTAGCTCATCACCTAAACTTGCAGGTAAGCGATAATTGATATTGATATTAGCAACCACTAATGCCAAGCCATTGCGCTTAAACCAATCAAAATCTAAATGTTGCTCAATCCAATCCCATCGAGCCTGTTCTAAAAACTCAAGGTAACGCGCATTATTCACATGTTCAAAAACATCTAAATGAAAGCCATAAACTTTAATTAACGTACTCATATCAATTTATTACCTCTTGATTATTCTAATAAACTTTTTATAAAGTTTTTATAAAGTTTTTTTGCGATACCATAAATATAGCCAAGAAAATAAATTTAGTAATTTCTGATATAGGTTTATCTCGTTTTCTTTTAACAAAGAAAACGCTAAGAAAACGTGTTTCTCTTATCAAAATAAAAATCAAAGAGAAACACGGAGATTTTCAATCAATATTCACGTTTCTGCTATCACTTATACTCAACATCGTATAAGAATGAATACCTTAATTAATAACGATAAAATCACGATTTTGATCAACTAACTTCATACCAATTCCAAAAACTTTTTCAAGTTCATCAATAGAGGTAAAACGCCCTAGCTGTTCGCGGTAATCAATAATGGCTTGCGCTTTCGCTTTTCCGATCCCTTTTAATCCCATTAGTTCATCTACTGTTGCTGTATTTAAATTAACTTTACCTTCTGCACTGGCTTTGTTTTCTTTAGCATCACGAGCAACAGATGAGTGAGTTTCAATAGAAACTGTTGGTGTTGAAGCTGGTGTTTCTTCTGCATAAGAGAAAGGAGAAAGCCCTAATCCTAAAGCAAGACAGATAGAAGCCATAAAACCTGACAACATTTTTTTATCCATTTTCATAATCATAATTTCCTTTTATTCAATAATTTTAAATTCAATAGCAAACAGAGATTTCTGAATGCAGAAAAAGAATGCCAATATACTGATAAATCATCAATTGTATAAAAAGAGAACTGCGAGAAAGCAGGAAAAATAAAAATGAATAAAAGAAGCATTACAAAAAATTGTCGGGCTTGCTCTCAAATATGAATTTTTAGAAAAGCGAAGCATTTGCTTCAATTATCAAGAATAGCAGCCATAAAAAAACCCAGCTTTATGCTGGGTTTTCAATGTAATAACTCAAATTCGATTATTGATAATCTTTATCAAAAATTTCAATTTTAGCGTTATCTTTTAGGTCACGTAACATAAGTTGTAACGCTTCTTCGCCCATCTGAGCACGATAGAGATTAGTCATAAACTCTAGCTGTTCAGATGTTGGTTTGCCGTCTGTTACGCTATCTAATTGAATAAGGACAACTTTAGTACCTGGTACATTAGTCATGCCATACTCTTTTTTGCCTTCAGCTGGCTTTGGCATAGAGAAAATCGCGGTTTGTACTACATCTGTTGCAGATGAGTGAACAATGCTTTCTTCACTGCCAAACGAAATGTTAGCAGCTTTCAGTGCTTCTTCGCCTTTACCTTCTTTTAATGCGGCTAAAAGTTTTTGGGCTTCTGCATTCATTGCTTGTGATGCTTTTTGCTGTTTAACCAGCATAACAACTTGATCACGTACTTTGTCTAATGGTTGGGTTGCTGAAGGCTTGTAACCTTCTACACGCACGATAAATGCACTGTCATTACCTAACGTCACCATGTCTGAATTCATGCCTGTTGGGCCATTTTCATCCACTAATGAACCACCAAAAATTAACTGGGTGAGTTTTTCATTATTTAATGGTGCAGGAACCGTATTTTCATCAAACCAATCAGTATTAACCACGGTCACGTTGCCCGCATTTGCAGCAGGAACTAGTGTGTCGTTGTCATTAGATGCAGCTTGGCTCACTTTTTGTTGTAATGCGAAGAAATCATCAATTGCTTTATTTTCACGCATTTTTGCCAGTAAATCTGTTTTCACTTCATCAAATGGTTTTACAACAGATTGTTTGACATCATCAAGGCGGAAAATTGCGTAGCCATTGCTGATTTTAACAGGTTCAGAGATTTGACCTTTTTCTGTCAAACTTGCATTAGCCAGCTCTGGTAACTCTTGTCCAATAGTTATCCAACCTAAAGAACCATTTTGTTTCTTAGAGAAACTATCAATAGATTTTTCTTTCACTAACGAAACAAAATCAGCACCTTTTTTCAGCTCGTCTTCTGCCGCTTTAGCTGCTGCTTCATCAGCTAAGACTAAGATGCTGTACTGTTTCTGTCCTGCTGCCGTGAACTCATCAATATTACTATCGTAGTAAGCCTTTGCTTCTTCATCAGTAATGTTGATCTTATTAAAATCTTTTTGAGCATTTAATTGGATATAGCTAATTTTAAATTGCTCTGGCGCGATGAACATTTGGTTATTTTGCTCATAGAACGCTTTCACTTCTTCATCAGATGCCGTTTGTTTTTCAAGGAATGGCTGAATGTCTAATGATGCTAAACGTACATTACGGCTTTGTAGCATTAATCCCGCAAATTCTTTAACTTCGCTATCTAAGGCAAAATCCGTACCTTGGATAGAAAATTTTAATTGCTGATTAATAAGGTTTTGACGAATACCTTCTGCAAAAGCATCTGCATCAATATTATTGCCTTTCAATAAATCGACATATTTTTTATTGTCAAATTTGCCGTCAGTTTGAAAGTAAGGAAGTGCAAAAATAGCATCTCTAATTTGCTGATCACCGGCTGAAATACCCAGATTTTGTGCAAATTGATCAAGTAATGCTTGGTTGATCAGTAAATCAAGCGCTTGTTGGCGAATAAGTTTCTGACCTTCTTCTGATGAAGCAAGAGCAGCAAAATTTTCACCCATATCTTGTTGTAATTGAGCACGACGTTGCTGATAAGTTTGCTCTAATTGAGAACGGCTAATTTTATATCCGTTAACTTCAGCAGCATCATTAACGCCTGAACTAAAGAGATATCCGCCCACACCAGTTAGGACGAAGGAGAGGATGATCACAGCTAATAATATCTTTATAAATGGATTATTAGCAGTGGAACGAATGTTGTCCATCATAACGAGACGAGGCTCCGTTTGGTGAAATAAAAATTATTTTTTATGGGTGTTACACGACTATTTTGAGCACAGCGAAAAGATAATATGCCCATGCTGGCTTAATATCAAAATGTCACGACACGCGACAATCATTAAAAACAGCCAGTCCCGTATTAATGCGCAGTCTTAACACGCACTTTCTATAACTAAAAAAAACTAAACAGCATTATTTGATTCATTGATTACGATAACCATTTAACTCACCACTGAATCATTCATTGTTGTCTATTTCAGTTATAGAACAACGCGCCATTCTATCAAATGACTACTTCAGTTTCACGTCTTATCGCCAGAGAATACAAGGTTTAATCGTGATTTATAACCTAAAAAAGAAAAGCGCATCTCAAAAAGATGCGCTTCATTTTTTAATTGAGTCGTTTTCTGTTTACCCATAACGTTAAGCTAATAACAAATTGGCAGAAAATAAGTTCAACTATTATTGATTAACTGCGTCTTTTAAGCCTTTACCTGCACGGAATGCAGGAACTTTTGCAGCTTCAATTTGAATTTCTTTACCTGTTTGTGGGTTACGGCCTGTACGAGCTGCACGATCACGTACAGTGAAAGTACCGAAACCTACTAATGCTACATCATCACCTTTTTGTAAAGATTCAGTGATAGAAGCAACCAGAGCATCTACAACACGACCTGCTGCCGCTTTTGAGATATCTGCATTTGCAGCAATTTTGTCGATCAGTTGAGTTTTATTCACGCTTTCATCCCCATAATTTTATGCGTTATTTTTCACCATTAATGGCAAATTTTGCAAACGTCGTTATATCAAGCCTTTTTAGATATAGCAAGACCGATAAAACAGCATTTTTAATTAAAATCCCCATTAAATTAGCGACACAAAAAAAGGCTGGCAAGCTTTTATTACTTATCCAGCCTTTTTTTTAGCTATTATTTATGACTAATATCACTCTTTAGTGTGATTTATCAGTCACAACTTCCATGCCAAACGGCGAGTTTTGCAGGGCTAGCGATAAAACTTCCTCAATTGTTTTCACCGGGTGAATATCCAAGTCAGCAACAATATTTTCAGGAATTTCTTCTAAATCACGTTTATTTTCATCAGGGATAAGAACTGTCTTAATTCCACCACGATGTGCAGCAAGTAACTTTTCTTTCAGTCCGCCAATTGGCAAGACATGTCCGCGTAACGTAATTTCGCCCGTCATTGCAACATCAGAACGCACAGGATTACCTGTTAGGCTTGATACCAATGCAGTGCACATTGCGATACCTGCACTTGGACCATCTTTTGGTGTTGCGCCTTCAGGAACGTGTACGTGCATATCACGTTTTTCATAGAAATCGCTATTAATACCAAGTTTATCAGCACGAGCACGAACTACCGTCATTGCCGCTTGAATAGACTCTTGCATGACTTCACCTAAAGAGCCGGTGAATGTCAGCTTGCCCTTACCTGGTACACTTGCTGTTTCAATAGTCAGTAGATCACCACCAACTTCTGTCCATGCAAGTCCTGTTACCATCCCTACTCGGTTTTCTGTGTCAGCACGACCGTAATCAACTTTACGAACACCTAAGTAGTCTTTGAGATTATCTTCGTTAATCTCAATATGTTTGATTGTGCTATCCATTAGCAGTTGTTTTACTGCTTTACGGCATAATTTAGAAATTTCACGCTCTAAACTACGTACACCCGCTTCACGCGTGTAATAACGAATAATGCCCATAATTGCGCTGTCATGGATTGTCAGCTCACTTGGTTTTAACGCATTACGTTCAATCTGTTTTGGTAACAAATGTTGTTTAGCAATATTCAGTTTTTCGTCTTCGGTATAACCTGATAAACGAATAACTTCCATACGATCTAACAACGGTGCCGGTATATTCATGGAGTTAGATGTCGCCACGAACATCACATCAGACAGATCGTAATCAACTTCCAGATAATGGTCGTTAAATGCGATGTTTTGTTCTGGATCTAACACCTCTAACAGTGCAGAAGCCGGATCGCCTCGCATGTCTGATGACATTTTATCAATTTCATCTAACAGGAAAAGAGGGTTTTTAACGCCAACTTTCGCCATTTTCTGAATTAATTTGCCTGGCATAGAACCGATGTAAGTACGACGGTGACCACGGATTTCAGCTTCATCACGCACACCACCTAACGCCATACGAACATATTTACGGCCAGTTGCTTTAGCAATAGATTGACCCAGCGAGGTTTTACCCACACCTGGAGGTCCAACTAAACACAGGATTGGCCCTTTAATTTTGCTAACACGAGACTGTACCGCGAGATATTCAAGGATACGCTCTTTAACACGTTCTAAACCGTAATGGTCAGTATCAAGAACTTCTTGTGCTTTCACTAAGTCTTTTTTAACTTTGCTACGGCTATTCCAAGGAACTTGAACCATCCAATCAATATAGCTACGCACAACCGTGGCTTCTGCTGACATTGGCGACATCATTTTTAATTTCTGAAGTTCCGCTTCTGTCTTTTCTTTTGCCTCTTTTGGCATTTTAGCAGCGTCGATTTTACGTTTCAGCGATTCCATTTCATCAGGTGCATCATCCATCTCACCTAATTCTTTTTGAATAGCTTTCATTTGTTCATTGAGATAATACTCACGCTGACTCTTTTCCATCTGCTTTTTAACGCGGTTACGAATGCGTTTTTCAACTTGTAGCAGATCGATTTCTGATTCCATCATTGCCATTAAATATTCAAGGCGTTCGGTGACATCAGACATTTCAAGTACAGCTTGCTTATCTTTTAATTTCAGCGGCATATGAGAAGCAATAGTGTCTGCTAATTTCGCTGATTCTTCGATAGCATGTAATGAGGTCAATACCTCTGGCGGAATTTTTTTATTCAGCTTGATATAACCTTCAAACTGATTAATCGTTGTACGATTTAAGACTTCCTGTTCGCGCTCATCAACGGCTGGCGTTTCAAGGTATTCTGCTTTCGCCTGAAAGTATTCACCATTGTCAGATAACGTCGTAATTTTGGCACGACGAATACCTTCAACAAGTACTTTCACTGTTCCATCAGGCAGTTTTAGCATCTGTAATACAGACGCAACTGTACCAACAGAAAAAAGATCATTAACACCTGGTTCGTCAGTAGATGCATCTTTCTGCGCAACCAGCATAATTTGTTTGTTGTCGTTCATCGCAGCTTCTAAGCAATGAATAGATTTTTCACGACCAACGAACAACGGGATCACCATATGCGGATATACAACGACATCACGTAATGGCAATACAGGTATTTCAATACGTTCTGGACGCTCAGGATTCATAGAGCTCTCTCTTCGTTTTTAGCTTAACGCTTTTACAGGTAATTTTATTCGCATGTCACCAAATAAAATTAATTCCACGGATTGTCAAAATATATAAGGGCACTTTTCTGACATTCAATAGCCTTACCCATTAAAAAAACAAAATGAGGGAAAATTCCCTCATTTTTATTGCGTTGGCGCGCCTTATCTTAAATTTCCCTCTTATTTTGAGAGAAAACTAGATAATGTCAGACAAGAGACATTGCCAAATTACGATGTATTATTCACCAGACGCTTGATTTTCTAGCTGACTATAAATAATCAGTGGCTCAGATTTTCCATTAATAACGCCTTCATCAATGACCACTTTTTCTGCATTTTCAAATGAAGGAAGGTCATACATCGTATCAAGTAATGCTGCTTCAACAATCGAACGTAAACCACGCGCACCCGTTTTACGTACCATGGCTTTTTTCGCAATCGCAGTCAGCGCTTCCTTACGGAATTCTAAATCTACACCTTCTAATTTAAATAATGCCTGATATTGCTTAGTCAGTGCATTCTTAGGTTCTTGTAAGATTTGGATTAACGCTTCTTCGTTTAATTCGCCGAGTGTTGCAACAACAGGTAAACGACCAATAAATTCAGGGATAAGACCAAATTTAATCAGATCCTCTGGCTCAACTTGAGCTAATAATTCACCTTCGCTAGCTTTCTCTTTTTGGCTTTTAACTTCTGCACCAAAACCGATACCTGAATGTGTATTTAAACGTTGTGCGACAACTTTATCGAGTCCAGCAAATGCACCACCACAAATAAAGAGGATTTTAGAAGTATCAACTTGTAAAAACTCTTGTTGTGGGTGCTTACGCCCGCCTTGAGGAGGCACAGAAGCCACAGTGCCTTCAACTAATTTCAATAATGCTTGTTGTACACCTTCACCAGACACATCACGAGTGATTGATGGGTTTTCAGATTTACGGGTGATCTTGTCAATTTCATCAATATAAACAATACCACGTTGTGCTTTTTGCACATCGTAATCGCATTTTTGTAGCAGTTTTTGAATGATGTTTTCAACATCTTCACCCACATAACCCGCTTCTGTCAGCGTTGTGGCATCTGCCATAGTAAAAGGAACATCAAGGTAGCGTGCTAATGTTTCTGCTAATAACGTTTTACCGCTACCAGTAGGACCAATCAGCAAAATATTACTTTTCCCCAGCTCAACACCATTGGCTTTATCGCCATTACGCAGACGTTTATAGTGGTTATAAACGGCAACAGCCAAAACTTTTTTAGCCAATTCCTGACCGATAACATAGTCATCAAGGTGCTTACGGATTTCATGTGGCGTTGGCAATTCACTGCGTTCATGATGAGGCGCCAGTTCTTTTATTTCCTCACGAATGATATCAACACAAAGATCGACACATTCATCACAGATATAAACCGACGGACCAGCGATCAATTTTTTTACTTCATGCTGGCTTTTACCGCAGAAAGAGCAATACAGAAGCTTCCCTGAGCTATCTTTGCGCTTATCTGTCATCAGTCAACCTCACTTAGTTATTCTTCTTATTCAATTAATAAGAAGAAGAAAGACTTTTTACATAGAGATATTAATAGCCGTTTCCTTTGCGCGATTCTATAGCAAAGGAAACGTGTTAATTCAATTGCTATTACAACGTGTAATGATTAGCCACGTTGAGTATAGACTTTATCCACTAACCCGTATTCTAACGCTTCGTTAGCGGATAAGAAACGATCACGCTCAGTGTCTCTTTCTATTTCTTCAATAGATTTACCTGTATGTTGAGCCATTAGCTCATTCATACGAGATTTTACTTTCAAAATTTCTTGAGCATGAATTTGAATATCTGTTGCTTGACCTTGGAAACCACCTAATGGTTGGTGGATCATCACACGAGAGTTAGGTAAGCAAATACGTTTACCTTTCGCACCAGCAGATAATAAGAAAGCGCCCATTGAACACGCTTGTCCCATACAAATGGTACTCACATCTGCTTTGATATACTGCATGGTGTCATAAATAGACATACCCGCTGTAATCACGCCACCTGGTGAGTTGATATACAGGTTGATGTCTTTCTCTGGGTTTTCTGCTTCTAAAAATAGCATTTGAGCAACGATAAGATTAGCCATGTGATCTTCAACTTGGCCAGTCAGGAAAATAATACGTTCTTTTAATAAACGTGAGTAAATGTCGTAAGAACGCTCTCCTCGCGAAGTTTGCTCTATAACCATCGGCACCAGAGCCATATTAGGTGCGAATTGTTCCTGTGTGTCGTTAAATGACATGTCTGTCTCCTATTGCATTCTTATTGGTGCCAATGACAACAATTTTACTTGAGATAATTGATCATGACCATTTCTAATGATCTAATCTCTCACAAGACATTCAAGGCGCCTCGCGAGGAGTGATAAAGAGAATATAGAATTATCTGGAGATAATCGCTCAAATTTCAAGGCAAAATTTGATAAATATATACAAACTGAAAAAAACCCGTGGTAAAAACCACGGGTTTTTGCTTAAAACCGATATTCGCGGTTAAGAATTAACCCATTTGAACTTCGTTCATCAGTTCAGTGAAGTTAGTTTCTTTTTCAGTTACTTTAGCATTTGCTAAGATTTTTTCTACCGCTTGCTCTTCTAACGCAAGATTACGGATGTTATTCATCAGTTGCTCGTTCTTGTTGTAGAACTCAACAACTTCTGATGGATCTTCATAAGCTGAAGCCATTTCGTCGATCAGTGCATTCACACGGTCGTCTTCTGCTTTCAGTTCATTACTATTGATCACTTCACCTAACAGTAATCCAACGATTACACGACGTTTAGCTTGTTCTTCGAACAGTTCACGAGGCAATTGCAGTGCTTGTTTCTCGTCGCCACCAAAACGTTGAGCTGCTTGACGCTGCAGAACTTCGATTTCACTGTCAACAGCGGCTGCTGGTACGTCAACTTCGTTTGCTTTAACTAAGCCATCGATAACTTGTGATTTAACACGAGTACGGATTGCATTTTTCAGTTCACGTTCCATGTTTTTACGTACTTCAGCACGTAAACCATCAACAGAACCATCAGCAATACCAAAACGCTTGATGAACTCTTCAGTTAATTCTGGCAGTTCACGCTCTTCAACTTTTTTCAGGTTGATAGCGAATTGTGCTTTTTTACCTTTCAGGTTTTCAGCGTGGTAATCTTCTGGGAAAGTCACATCAATTGTGAATTCTTCGCCAGCCTTATGACCGATAACGCCTTCTTCGAAACCTGGGATCATACGACCTTGACCCATTGCCAGTACGAAATCTTCAGCTTTTCCGCCTTCAAATTCTTCACCGTCAATAGAACCGTTGAAATCAACAGTTACGCGATCTTCTGCTGCAACTTCGCCGTCTTTGTCTTTCCACTCTGCTTGTTGCTTACGCAGTGTTTCTAACATGTTATCAACGTCTTCGTCTTTAACAGTAACAACAGGTTTTACAACTTCAATGCTTTCCAGATCTTTCAGTTCGATTTCTGGGAAAACTTCGAATTCTACAGAGTAAACAAAGTCTTCACCTTCTTTGTATTGCTCTGGTTTGTAGTCAGGCGCGCCAACTGGGTTTACTTTATTTTCGATGATAGCGTTAATGAAATTACGCTGCATCAGATCACCCAGAACATCATTCAGCACTGACATACCGTAACGCTGTTTAACCATTGACATTGGAACGTGACCTTTACGGAAACCATCAATGCGAACAGTTTTAGCAGCTTTTTTCAGTTCACTGTCTACAGCAGTTTGGATATCAGCGGCTGGTACGGTGATTGTGACACGACGCCCTAGGCCTTGAGTCGTTTCAACAGAAACTTGCATCTTGTTACCTCAAAATAAGTTTTAGTGCTCGGTCTACTTTAAAGGAAACTAACATGATATTGACATGTTTAGGTTTATTTTCCTTTCAGAACCGGGGCCGCCACATTTAAAAAAACGAGGATCCCTGATATCAGAAGCATCCCGAAACCTTACTGAAAATTAGACGCGACATTATAACGATCTAGAGGGGTTGAGTCGAGAAAGAGCCGTTTTATTCCTCAATTTTTTCATAAAATCGAGCAACTCACCCCTTTTTCCCTCTATAAAGAACAAAAAATACGCATCTTAGGATCTATTTACTCACGATTAACGATAAGGTTGTTAATCTTCTTGGCTTCCGCCACGACACCCAGGAGAGCGCAATGCTTTATCCTGCTGTTCATTCCATTCGCTCAAAGTAAAAGTGTGTAATGCTAATGCATGAACACCATTTTCCATTTCATGAGCTAATGTTTGGTACACATCACGATGGCGCGAAACACTACGTTTCTCATTAAAATCATCACAAACGATAATGACTTTAAAGTGGCTTTCAGAGCCTTCGGGCACATTATGGCGATGGCTTTCGTTTATTACTTGTAAAAAATGCGGTGAAAAGCGTGAAATCAGCTTATTCTCAATATCATCACGGATCATCTCTGCCCCTAATACTCTAGCCTTTATACCACGGCAAACCAAAAACAAGTCAACCAGACTATATCGATTTAGTCGTTATCAATACAAAATGATGGGCTTATTCTTTTTAATTTTGCTGATGATAATCGCTTATTTTTCATCTTGAGTAAAACCATTGACCGAATATTGTCAAATACATGAGCAAAAATGAGAGTAATTTGAAATAAAATCAATTGATAAAATCAGATAATTTCGTTCGTTAAGGGGATATTAGCAACCTACCAGCAGTGGTATGATAGGCTAAAGTTTGAAGCCTATTCTACTTGTTAACACAACAGACATATTTAACCGAGATTACCTCATGATTAAAAATTTACTCTGTGCTGTTTTTGCATTAACACTGCTTTCAGGTTGTGCAACTCCTAGTAACAAATTATCTATTGAGCCCACGATGTCAGTTCCTGCGGCTGATCCAACGATGCGCCCTATTTCACTGAATATTTCTAGCCAAGACAAACGTGCATCAAAAAATCTAGCGGAAATCAACCGTAACGGTAAATTAGATATCCTTGTTCCATCTCGTGACATTGCATTTTTAATGCAAGAAGTTCTACAAAAGCAAATGGCAGCGCGTGGTTTTATGATAGGTTCTCCTGCTTCTGCTGATGTGATTATTGTCATCAATAAACTCAGTGCAGATGTGGGTGAAGGAAGTGTTCGTCATAATATCAGTGCAAAAGCGGATATTTCAGTTATCGTCACCTTACCGAATGGCAGTTCTAATACCAAAACATTCCGTACTAGCTACAATGTTCAAGGTCCATTTGGTGCAACTAATGAGAAAATTGCCGCCGCGATTAACAATGTCTTAAGTGAACTCGTTAGCGATATGGCAAAAGACGCTTCAGTCAGTCAATTTATCAAATCTAACGCCCGTTAATTTTATTAGAATAAACGACCTGTTATCTCAAACAGGTCGTTGAAAGGAATTTTTGCATGGTTCAGCCCACCTTCAAACAAACCACTTGGTATAAATCATTTATTCTTCTATTACTTGGCTTTACTTCTGGATTACCTCTGGCACTCACAGCGGGTACATTACAAGCTTGGATGACAGTAGAAGATATCGATTTAAAAACCATTGGTTTTTTCTCATTGGTGGGACAAGCCTATGTTTTTAAATTCCTCTGGTCACCCTTTATGGATCGCTATACCCCTTCTTTTCTTGGTCGACGCCGAGGATGGATGTTGCTCACTCAAATAGGGTTAGTACTTGGTATTGCAGGGATGGGCTTTTTAAATCCTAACGACCATTTATGGTGGCTTGCCTCTTTAGCTGTCATTGTTGCCTTTTGTTCCGCTTCACAAGACATTGTTTTTGATGCCTATAAAACCGATATTTTAAAAGCCGATGAGCGTGGTACTGGTGCTGCAGTTTCTGTATTAGGCTATCGCATAGCAATGCTTGTTTCTGGAGGAATGGCGCTTTGGTTAGCGGATAAATATATTGGCTGGCAAAACATGTACTGGTTAATGGCTGCCTTAATGGGTATTGGTATTATTGCCACATTACTTGCCCAAGAGCCAGAAACCACCGTAAAGCCACCACGTACACTCTATGAAGCTGTTATTGAGCCTTTATATGAGTTCTTCTCTCGTAATAATGCTTGGCTAATTTTACTGCTTATTGTGCTGTATAAAATGGGTGATGCCTTTGCCCTAAGTTTAAGTACTACTTTTCTGATCCGCGGTGCTGGATTTGATGCTGGTGAAGTAGGATTAGTGAATAAAACACTTGGGCTTGCCGCCACGATTGTTGGGGCATTACTAGGTGGTTTATTAATGCGCCGTTGGAGTTTATTTAAAGCACTGATGATTTTTGGTATTTTGCAAGGCGGTTCAAATATCGGTTATTGGTATTTAGCTATTTCTGAGCAAAGTATTTATAGCATGGGTGCAGTAGTTGCATTTGAAAATATCTGTGGCGGTATGGGAACAGCAGCATTTGTTGCCCTCTTAATGACACTTTGTCATCTCTCCTTTTCAGCAACACAATTTGCGTTACTCTCGGCTCTCTCTGCAATTGGTCGTGTTTATGTTGGCCCAGTTGCAGGCTGGTATGTTGAAAGCCATGGTTGGGAAGCATTTTACCTTTTTTCTATTGTTGCTTCTGTACCCGGTCTTATCTTGCTGTTGATTTCGAAAAACACACTTATTTATACGCAAAAAACAGGTGAATTCCTTAGAAGAACTTTGTTTATTAAACAATACCGTTTTGCTATTTATGGTTTGATGCTGACTGTTCTTTTCTTTCTTTGTAGTTTAATTCTTGTGATCACAAATTCACTACCAACTTTAGAAATGTTCCAGTCTGTCAATTTTATTCAATCAATAGATACTGATAGATTAAGTTCTTGGGCTTCAACACTCTTTTTATATGGTGTTATTGTTGGTGCGGTAAGCCTTGTCTTTGGCACAATCCTAGATTATTTAGCCCTTAAGAAAACAACACACTAATCTTGTTGCTTTCTTCACTATATTCGTCAGAAAAAAGGACAGCCTAAGCTGTCCTTTTTTGTATTCTTAGTAAAGATAATTTATCTAAACAATCTTACTTTTACTGCCTTACCTTTGATTTTACCTTGTTGCAGCTGTTTCCAGACTTGTTTTGCAATAGATTGTTTCACAGCAACATAAGCATGTGTTGGATTGATCATAATTTTACCAATATCGGCACCATTGAAACCCATATCACCCGTTAATGCGCCTAAAATATCACCTGGGCGCATTTTGGCTTTTTTACCACCATCAATACATAATGTTGCCATTGTTGCTTCAAGAGGCGTAATTTGTAGCCCAGTAGGTACTGGTAGCCAATTTATCTTCATATGAAGCATCTCTTCTAAAGCGTTAGCACGCTGAATTTCTTCTGGTGCACAAAAGCTAATCGCCAATCCACTTTCACCCGCTCTGGCTGTACGGCCAATTCGGTGAACATGCACTTCAGGATCCCACGACAATTCGTAGTTAATCACCATTTCTAACGCTTTAATATCAAGTCCACGAGCTGCAACATCTGTTGCTACTAATACACGACAACTCCCATTAGCAAAGCGAATCAGCGTTTGGTCACGCTCTCTTTGTTCCATATCGCCATGTAAAGCAAGCACACTTTGGTTGCTTTCTGTCAGTGTTTCATACACATCTTGGCAATCTCGCTTTGTGTTACAAAATACAACGCAAGAGGCAGGCTGCTCACGACTTAACAGCTTTTGCAGCAATCCTATTTTTCCATGACGAGATATTTCATAAAACTGCTGCTCAACAGCAGGAAGTTCATCAACAGAGTTTATTTCAATAGTTACTGGATTTTGCTGAATTTTACGGCTAATTGCTGCGATCTCATTTGGCCAAGTTGCAGAAAAGAGTAACGTTTGACGTTCCGTTGGCATACGAGAAATAATATCGTTGATATCATCAAAAAATCCCATATCCAACATTCTGTCTGCTTCATCTAATACCAATGTTTTCACATCATCTAAAGTGACAGTCTCTTTTTTTAGGTGATCAAGCAATCTACCTGGTGTTGCAACAATAATATGTGCAGCATGTATTAATGAATCACGCTGGATACTAAATGGAACGCCACCACACAGCGTTAATACTTTGATATTTGGAAGGTAACGAGCAAGGCGACGTAATTCATTTGCAACTTGATCAGCAAGTTCTCGCGTTGGACATAAAATAAGTGATTGAGTATTAAACTGTTTTGCATCAATGTGTTGCAAAAGCCCCAAACCAAAAGCAGCTGTTTTACCGCTGCCTGTTTTTGCTTGAGCGCGAACGTCTTTTCCTTCAAGAATAGCGGGCAAAGCGGCTTCTTGAACTGGAGTCATAGTGAGATAACCCAATTCATTAAGGTTAGCGAGTTGTTCAGCAGGAAGTGCGTTAAGTTCAGCAAATGAGGTCACAATGAAAATTCCAAGTAAGATAAAAACGAATATTGGTTAATGATACTATCCCTTTATTCTTGTGTCGTGAGGTATTTTTACGCGACTTTTACTACATATTTTTCTTTCTTCTTTTAATTTCTTTTTTCCCTGCCAAAAAAAACAGTTATTAAGCGCTCAATCCATTCAAAACAGATAAAATAATAAAAATAAACTAAACAATACTAAAATTCCTACTTTTAATTATCAATTTAATATTCTAGAAATAGATCTAGATTTCAAAATCATGATCTGTAAATTTCAATTTAATAGGTTATAGTTTCAAAATATATTAAAAAACAAATTCACCGTAAAATTATTTCATTAAATTTAATTGAGATTAATCATGATAAAAAAAACATTTTTATTAACCATCGCAAGTACACTTTCTTTATCAGCTCAAGCTAGCTATTTAGGTGGATTCGCTAATACCAGCATCAATTATCTTGATTGGACTTCTCATACAACACACAAAACAGGGGAATCTTCTCATAAAGATGATTTTGCCTATTTAGAACTTGAAGGTGGTGCCAATTTTTCATGGGGCGAGTTTTATGGCTTCTTTGATCTAGAAAACCCACTTAATCCTCGGAAAACACAACCGGGTGATAATCAACGTTATACCGTTAAAGCAACAAGCCGTATTTATTTAGGTGAAAGTCCTTTTAATTTATACGGGCATGTTTACGGCACATGGTCACTTCCAGGAAAAGAAAACGGTGGCAACTTCCATGAAGTTAATACGCTTTACGGTCTAGGCTATAACACACAAATTGATAATTTATGGTTTAAACCATTCGTTGCGCTTCATTATGTCGATCAAACTTATTATTCAGGAAATAATGGCTACGTCGTTGGTTGGGTTGCTGGATATGATTTTTCCATTAGAGATCAGAAACTTAGCATTAGCAATTGGCATGAAATGGAATTTAGTCGTCATAAGCGTTACGGCAATGGCGGGCAAAATGGGTTCAATGGCGCTTTAGCTTTTTGGTGGCATCCAACGACCTCTATTACTACGGGTATTCAATATCGTTATGCTTATAAAAAGCTAGGCGAAGATTTTCTGCAAGATGGCATTGTATATAGCTTGAAGTATAATTTTTGATCGCTAATTGTTAATTTTTATTACAGCGAAAGCATTTTTATTCGCTGTAACCTCTTTTTATCACTTAATGAAAAACTTTCTCATTGGATACAAACATTCATCAAATCACTAATTGCCCATATTAAAAATCACACAAGCATCAAATATAGATATTAAACATCAAGATAAAAAGGATTTTACCCATCAACTCTCCTCCGACCTCTATTTTGTTACTTTTTTAATCAAAATACGTTTTCTTACACTTTTTACTGCATTTTTATTTGTAAAAATATGTATTTATTTTAAAAACATGGTACTTTATGAAATTATAGTTAATACACAATAATTAAATTAACATTTATTTAATAGTTTGATTACTTGTGATCACATTAACACAAAAGACTAACCAATCACTTACTTACCATTACAATTGTTTACACTGTCGCAACCTTACCGTAAAATGTCCTTACTGATACTGATGAAACAACAATAGAACCTTTGTCATTTGGGTCGTTGGATGAGACTTATGAAATACATAAAAAGTATTGGGACACTTTCGCTATTAGTTGCAGCTCTTCTATTAAGTGGCTGTGATATGGCGTTAATGAATCCCAAAGGCGCTATCGGCGCTGAGCAAAAAACATTAATCCTCATTGCGCTTGGTTTAATGTTAATTGTTGTGATACCGGTAATACTGATGGTGATTGTTTTCGCTTTTCGCTACCGTGAATCTAATACTAAAGCCACCTATCGCCCAAACTGGGCTCACTCAAATAAAATTGAACTTGTCGTTTGGACTGTGCCAATTATCATTATTGTGATTTTGGCAACGATTACATGGAAAACAACCCATGAGCTTGATCCTTACAAACCATTAGAGTCCACAGAAAAACCTGTCACCATTGAAGTTGTTTCAATGGATTGGAAATGGTTATTTATCTATCCAGAACAAGGTATTGCAACAGTTAATGAACTGGCTTTCCCTACTAATGTTCCTGTTAATTTCAAAATCACTTCTGACTCTGTCATGAACTCATTCTTTATCCCTCGCTTAGGTGGACAAATCTATGCGATGGCAGGAATGCAGACTAAATTACACTTAATTGCTAATGAACCTGGTGAATATCAAGGTATGTCAGCTAGTTATAGTGGACACGGTTTCTCTGATATGAAATTTACAGCGATTGCGACACCTGATCGTGCCGGTTTCGATGCGTGGGTTGAAAAAGTCAAACAATCGTCAGATACGTTAAATACGACCGCTGCATTTAATGAACTTGCTAAACCAAGCCAGAAAAATCCAGTGACCTACTATTCAAGCGTGAAGCCAATGTTATTCCAAGAGACCATTTCTAAATTTGGTCACACAGGTCATGGCGCTCACACCAGTGGCAATCAGACAGCACATGCTGATGCAACAATGAATATGAACATGAGCCATGCGGCGCATGCAGGAGCAGAGGAATAAAGGCATGTTCGGAAAATTAACTCTCGATGCAGTCCCGCTACATGAACCCATTATCGTAGTCACTTTACTCGGTATTGTTCTTGGTGGACTTGCTGTTGTTGGCGCTTTAACTTATTTCCGTAAATGGGAATGGTTATGGAGCGAATGGTTAACCAGTGTTGACCATAAAAAAATTGGTATTATGTATATCATTGTTGCAATGGTCATGATGTTCCGTGGCTTTGCCGATGCAATTATGATGAGAAGCCAACAAGCGCTTGCCTCCGCAGGTGAAGCGGGTTTCTTACCACCTCATCACTATGATCAGATTTTTACCGCACACGGCGTTATCATGATTTTCTTCATGGCAACACCTTTTGTTGTGGGTCTGATGAACCTTGTTGTACCTTTGCAAATTGGTGCTCGTGATGTGGCCTTCCCTTTCCTTAACTCACTGAGCTTCTGGTTCTTTGTAGTTGGTGTGGTACTAATCAACCTTTCTTTAGGTATTGGTGAATTCGCACAAACAGGTTGGTTAGCTTATCCACCACTTTCTGGCTTGGAGTATAACCCAGGAGTCGGGGTCGATTATTGGATATGGAGTTTACAGATATCCGGTATTGGTACGCTTCTAACAGGGGTTAACTTCTTCGCGACTATCCTGCGTATGCGTGCGCCGGGTATGAGCATGATGAAAATGCCAGTATTCTCTTGGGCGGCTTTATGTACTAACGTCCTAATTATTGCTGCATTCCCAATTTTAACAGTCACTATTACGCTGTTAACTTTAGACCGCTATCTTGGTACGCACTTCTTTACCAATGATATGGGCGGTAACATGATGATGTACATCAACCTTGTATGGGCTTGGGGTCATCCAGAAGTTTATATCCTCGTTCTGCCAGTATTTGGTGTGTTCTCTGAAGTTACAGCAACATTCTCTAAAAAACGGTTATTCGGTTATACCTCTTTAGTTGGTGCAACTGTCGTTATTACCGTGTTGTCATTTATCGTTTGGTTACACCACTTCTTTACCATGGGCTCTGGCGCCAACGTCAATGCCTTCTTCGGTATCGCCACGATGATCATCGCTATACCAACAGGGGTTAAAATCTTTAACTGGCTGTTTACGATGTATCAAGGTCGTATCGAATATAAAAGCCCAATGCTGTGGACTATAGGTTTCCTTATCACCTTCTCTGTTGGGGGAATGACTGGGGTTCTGTTAGCCGTTCCGGGTGCAAACTTCGTTTTACATAACAGCTTATTCTTAATCGCTCACTTCCATAACGTCATTATTGGTGGTGTAGTATTTGGTTGTTTCGCTGGTATGACTTACTGGTTCCCTAAAGCATTTGGTTTCACTCTGAATGAAAAATGGGGTATCCGTGCATTCTGGTTCTGGTTTATCGGCTTCTTTATGGCCTTTATGCCACTATATATTCTTGGCTTTATGGGTATGACTCGTCGTTTAAGCCAAAATATCAATCCAGAATTTAACCCAATGCTGCTTGTTGCGGCTGGTGGTGCTGCACTGATTGCTATCGGTATCGCTTGCCAAGTTGTTCAAATCTACGTGAGTATCCGTGACCGTGATCAAAACCGTGATTTAACGGGTGATCCATGGGGTGGACGTACTCTGGAATGGTCAATTTCTTCACCTGCTCCGTTCTATAACTTTGCCGTTGAACCTAATGTTCAAACTCGTGATGAGTGGTGGGATCAGAAAGAAAAAGGCACAGCTTATCAGCGTCCTGCTAAATACGAACCTATCCATATGCCTAAAAATACAGGCGCGGGTGTAATTATTTCAGCATTTAGCTTAGTCCTTGGTTTTGCCATGATCTGGCATATCTGGTGGTTAGCTATCGTTGGTTTCGCTGGCATGATTGTCACTTGGATCGTGAAAAGCTTTGATACAGATGTGGATTACTATGTCCAAGTACCTGAAATTGAAGCTCTCGAGAATAAGCATTATGAAGAACTGAAAAAAGCAGGTGTGAAATAATGTCTACTCAAACTGTAAATAACACAAACGCCCATGAGCATCATGGGCACCACGATGCAGGAGCGACAAAAGTTTTCGGCTTCTGGATCTACCTAATGAGCGACCTTATCCTGTTTGCCAGCTTATTCGCCACTTATGCGGTGCTTGTTAACGGGATTGCGGATGGTCCTTCAGGTAAAGAGATTTTTAGCTTACCGTTTGTTTTAGTTGAAACCTTCTTACTGCTATTTAGTAGTATCACTTTTGGTTTCGCTATGCTGAGCATGAATAAAGGTAGCGTTAGCCAAGTTAATCTATGGTTATTTGTGACTTTCTTATTCGGCTTAGGTTTCGTCATCATGGAAGTTTACGAATTCCATGAGCTAATAGCAGAAGGTTATGGCCCAGATCGCAGTGCATTCTTATCTGCATTCTTTGCATTAGTTTCAACGCACGGTCTTCACGTAACCGCGGGTTTAATTTGGATTGTTATTATGATGATCCAAGTATCACGCCGTGGTTTAACTGAAGTTAACCGCACTCGTTTAAGCTGTTTAAGTCTGTTCTGGCACTTCCTTGACGTTGTCTGGATCTGTGTGTTCACCGTAGTTTATCTGATGGGAGCGATGTAATGAGTCATCCAAATACTTCTCCTTCAGGCGCAAGCCACGGCAGCATGAAGTCTTATCTGATCGGCTTTATTCTGTCTGTTATCCTCACCGTTATTCCATTTGGGATGGTGATGGAAGGAACAGCAACACCAGCAACAATTCTATGGACTGTTGTCGGTATGGCAGTTGTGCAAATTGTGGTTCACTTAGTCTGCTTCTTGCATATGAATACGTCATCAGAAGAGCGCTGGAACGTCGTCGCATTCCTGTTCACACTGCTTATTATCGGCATTGTTGTCGTAGGCTCGTTGTGGATTATGTACAACCTGAACATCAATATGATGATGGATTAAGAGTTGTCGCTATGATTAAGCAATACCTACAAGTCACCAAACCAGGAATTATTTTCGGAAATTTAATTTCTGTAATAGGTGGTTTTCTTCTCGCTTCTAAGGGTGAGATTGATTACTCCCTATTTTTCGCGACTCTACTTGGGGTGTCTCTGGTCGTTGCTTCTGGTTGTGTTTTTAACAACTACATTGACCGTGATATTGACCGTATCATGGAAAGAACGAAGAATCGTCCATTAGTTAAAGGATTAATTGACCCTCAAGTTAGCCTGATTTATGCCTCAGTTTTAGGTATTGCAGGTGTTGTGCTGCTCTATGTAGCAGCCAACCCACTTGCAATGTTTATCGCTGTATTCGGTTTTATTATTTATGTTGGGGTTTATAGCCTCTATATGAAGCGTAAATCTGTTTATGGCACACTGATTGGAAGCTTATCTGGCTCTGCACCGCCTGTTATCGGTTATTGTGCCGTTAGCGGTGAATTTGATGCAGGCGCGGCAATCCTATTACTTATCTTTAGTTTGTGGCAAATGCCTCACTCTTATGCCATTGCTATTTTCCGTTTTAAAGACTACCAAGCTGCAAATATCCCTGTATTACCTGTGATTAAAGGGATCTCAGTCGCTAAACGTCATATCATTCTCTATATTCTGGCGTTTATGATTGCAACCTTAATGCTGACATTAGTGGGTTACGCGGGTTATAAATACCTGATTGTAGCTTCAGCCGTTAGTATTTGGTGGTTAGGCATGGCTTTATCTGGTTACAAAGCAACCAATGATATTGTGTGGGCACGAAAATTATTTATTTTCTCTATTGTCGCAATCACTTCATTAAGCGTAATGATGTCTGTTGATCCAACAAGCTCAACAGAAGCGGTTCTTGCGTATCTAAGATAATGTATTTACTAAAGTAACCCAAATACCAGTCAGCCTTCTGACTGGTATTTTTTTATCTCTTTTATGACTACACATGATATCAGTACAGTTTTGTCTTTTTTGTATCCTATTTATTGATTAACCTCGCCAAGATTTGCCATTACAATGGGGATATCAGTAATACGAGGTAATCCATGAATGATAATAAAATGACCCCATTAGAGCGCAAAGCAACATGGGGACTAGGCACTGTTTTTTCTCTTCGCATGCTTGGCATGTTTATGGTACTCCCAGTTTTAACCACCTATGGGCTTCAACTACAACACGCAACAGAATCACTCATCGGATTAGCCATCGGTATTTATGGATTAACACAAGCGGTATTCCAAATCCCTTTTGGTATTTTCTCTGATAAATTCGGCCGAAAACCGATAATTGTTTTCGGCTTAATTATTTTTATTATTGGTAGTTTGATTGCTGCACTTAGTGACAATATTTACGGCATTATTATTGGACGAGCATTGCAAGGGGCTGGGGCTATCTCAGCAGCAGTAATGGCTTTATTGTCTGATTTAACGCGGGAACAAAATAGAACAAAAGCAATGGCCTTTATTGGTATTAGCTTTGGGATAACGTTCGCTTTAGCCTTAGTTTTAGGGCCTATTTTAACGCATATTTTCGGCTTACAAGGTCTTTTTTGGGGCATTGCCCTGCTCGCCTTTGGTGGCATTATTATTACGCTTTTTACTGTACCGAACAGTGAACATCATATTCTTAATCGAGAATCTGGTTTTGTCCGTGGCAGTGTCAAAAAAGTCTTATTTGATGCACAACTTCTTAAGCTTAATACCGGTATTTTTTCTCTACATACTTTATTAATGGCAGCCTTTGTTGCGCTTCCTCTTGTCATGAGTGAAGCTGGCTTAGCAAAAGAGACACATTGGATTGTTTATCTTGTCACTATGCTTATCGCCTTTATTACAGTATTACCTTTTATTATCTATGCAGAAAAGAAACGAAAAATGAAACAAGTGTTCTTATTCTGTATTTTCTTACTGATTGTGGCTCAGGCAATTCTTATTATTTCAGGCTCTAGCTTATGGTTAATTATTGCGGGTATTCAGGTCTTCTTTATTGGCTTTAATATTATGGAAGCCCTTCTTCCTTCATTAATCAGTAAAGAAGCGCCAGCAGGTTATAAAGGTACAGCTATGGGAATTTATTCCACCAGCCAATTTTTAGGTGTGGCATTGGGCGGAATTTTAGGAGGATGGCTTTACCAGCATTATAGTGCACAAATTGTATTTTTAGGCTGTTTAATGATTGGCATTATTTGGTTTTTCATTAGCCTAACATTACGCCAACCCTCTTATGTCAGTAGCTTACGCGTTGAATTACCTGAAAATCTATCTTCAAGCCAACAACAGCAACTACAACAATTATTTAAGCAACAACCGGGGGTTAATGAAGTTGTGATTATGGCGGATGAACAGAGTGCTTATATCAAGGTTGATACTAAACAAACACCAAGAGCAACATTAGAATCTTTAGTGTCTTCTGTTTAAATATCAATAAATCCAAATAAAAATGCGCTGTTTATTTCAGCGCATTTTTTTATGACTCAATGGATAAACAATTAGTCACGGAAGTTGTTAAATTGGAAAGGTTGCCCTAATTCACCTTCTCTTACTAATTTCATCACAGCTTGTAAGTCATCACGGGATTTACCTGTAACACGCACTTGCTCGCCTTGGATCTGGGCTTGTACTTTCAATTTACTATCTTTAATCAGCTTAACAATTTTCTTCGCTAATGCTGAATCAATACCTTGTTTTAAGGTGGCTTCTACGCTGTACATTTTTCCGCTGTGAGTCATCTCTTCAGGGATATTTAATACCGCACCATCAATCCCTCTTTTTGCCATTTTCTCACGCAGAATATCTAATAATTGTTGAACCTGAAATTCAGATACACTGGTCGTTTTCACTGACTCTGATTTTTCGTTTAATTCAAAGCTTGCTTCAACATTACGAAAATCCCAACGAGTAGTCAGTTCACGTTGTGCGTTTTCCACCGCATTACGCACTTCATGTAAGTCAACTTCAGATACGATATCAAAAGATGGCATTCTTTCTTCCTCAATAAATAAATACAACCCGAATAATAGCTTCTTTTAGGGTTGCAAAAAAGCATTGCACATTCAATAACAAATTTATCCCTTTAATTTCCTCTTACAGTAAAGCGCAAACATACTTTAAACAGAGAAGTGTAATCAATGTTATAATTTTAGCTAAATAGTCTAATGACCGTCAGTAGCCACCTTACGCTATTACGATTTGCAAAAAGAGGCACAATGAAAATTACCGTTTTAGGGTGTGGTTCGATTGGTAAACTTTGGGTTGCAGCTTTAACACGTCAATCTCATGAAGTACAAGGTTGGCTAAGAATACCTCAGCCTTTTTTAGACGTGAGTGTTGATAATATTAATGGCGAGCCTTTTTATCAGCGCATTATCGCTAATCAACTGGAATGGTTAAAACAGAGTGAATTATTAATTGTTTGCTTAAAATCTTGGCAAGTTTCAGATGCGGTTAATGCGCTATTGCCTTATCTTTCTGCACAATGTCCTATCTTATTAATTCATAATGGCATGGGAACAGCAGATGAATTAACAGCAACACAGCACTCTATATCCAGACCTATCTTACAAGGCATCATTACTCATGGTGCTTATCAACAAGGGCAAGATGTTATTCATACCGCAACAGGAATAACACATATAGGCCCATTAAATCATACAGCTCAACAATATAGCTATTTAGCAGAAACCTTGCATCATGCTTTACCCGATGTCGCTTGGCACAATGATATTCATACAATTAGTTGGCTAAAACTTGCTGTTAATTGTGTTATCAACCCTCTTACCGTTTATTATCAATGCCGAAATGGGGATTTATTGCGTTATCCTGAACATATTCAAAAAATATGCGATGAAGTTTATCTAGTGATGGAACGTGAAGGTGTTGTACCAACATCTCAAGCCCATCTTCATGGCTATATTATTGATACAATAGAACAAACAGCAAATAATTATTCTTCTATGTATCAAGATGTGAAATATCAACGCCATACAGAGATTGACTATATTACGGGTTATTTATTACGCCGAGCTTCAGAACAAGGGCTTGTATTGCCAGAAAATAACCACCTTTTTCAATTTATTAAACAACAGGAAGGCAATTATGACCATATCAGCGCTCATCTGCCTAGCTAATGGAAGTGAAGAAACCGAAGTCGTGACTACCGCAGATTTGCTGGTAAGGGCAGGTATTAATGTCGTGCTTGCAAGTGCAGAAGATGATGTTGATGAACTTATAATTACATGTTCACGAGGCATAAAACTTGTCGCAGATGCCCCTTTAGTTCGTGTTGTCGATCACCACTATGACGTTATTATTCTACCTGGTGGATTACAAGGTACTGAAACATTAAGAGACAGCCCTTTAGTCGTTGAGAAAGTACGTCGCATGCACAGTGAAAATAAGCTTGTTGCCGCGATTTGTGCAGCACCCGCAATGATCCTTGAATCTCACAATATTTTTCCCATCGGCAATATGACGGGTTTTCCTGCATTAAAAGATAAAATCTCATCGAAAAAATGGGTTGATTATCGCGTCTATTATGATGAAAGAGTTAACTTAATTACTAGCCAAGCTCCAGCAACATCTATCGATTTTGCACTAAAAATTATCGAACGCTTAAAAGGCAAAGAAGCTGCAGCAGATGTTGCCAAACAGCTTGTATTACCACCCGGTATTTATAATTATCAAGATGAATTTACAGGGTTTGGGGATAAATAGATAAACTGTACACTCATAACAAAATATCCCCACCTAATTCATTTATCTTATTAATAGGTATATTATTTATTAGTTGGGGATTAATTTTTAAGACCTATTTCAGTCGTTATTTCTTCATATCAGATTTTAAAATAAGTGTTGAGAGGTTAAAATAGAACCAACTTCTAAAGGATGTGGCAAAATGAAAACTCTTCAATACCGCAAGAACTTACCTAAACTTGTTACTTTAATTTCTATGGGATTAGCCACTGTTCCTGCTGAAAGTTTTAGACATAAACAATCATCGTTGATCCCCAATATTCAATACTCTTTTGCATCTCCTGTATCTAATCAACTTGTTGCTATTCCGATTGATGATGCTACTGAAAAAATGAGCACTTTAGCTGAGTTACTCAATAGTGACTTAACTAGATTAAAAAAAGAATGGGAAAACCATGAAAATTTATTTATTAGCCAACACATTTATGAACAAATAAATAAAAATATAAAAGATATAGATACCTCTTTAGTTGATATAAAAAATGTCCTTGCATCATGTTTAAATAACGATATCTTAAAAAAAGAAAGTATTCTTTTATTTGGTCGCTCTTTAGCAATGTATAGAAGTGTATTAACTGAGATTGTTTTATTTATAGAACAAACTCATCAGCCATTAAAAACAACAAATAAAAAACCCAATGTAACTAATGCTGAGATGCAGAGATTAATACAATCTGAGCATATAAAATTAGGGCTTGATATACCTAAATTTCATAGTAATTGATATTTTATGACTCAAATATCAATACATCCTGATATTGAATATAAAACTATCGCCAATGAATATGCTCACTTATTAAAACTTTGGAAAGAAGACAATATATTATCTAATTATTTAGGTTCCAATGGTCGCTGGGAAAATAATGCCAAGTTATGTCAATCTCTTATTTCTAAAATACATATTAGAATGCCACTTGAACCAGGATGGAATAAAAAGATACCTCAAATACAAAGAAAATCAAATCATTACTTAGTTTGCTGTCAACATTGGCTTTACCCAAACAGATATCAAATTATTGCTATTATGTCGCCCAATGCTCATGAGATAGCAAAAACATCATTTCTGGCTGTATTAGAGAAAAGAGCAGAAGAATTTCAAAATAATTTCTAATAAGCTATTATCAGTAACCCAAAAAGCCACTTTTCAGTGGCTTTTTTATTTGTAAGATCGAATCGTTATCGTATTATTTTTTACGATAGACTTTAACGTTTTCAAAACCTTGTTCACGCAGATACAGCGCTTGTAAGCGGCTCATCATTCCGCGATCACAATAGAGCAAATAAGTTTTGGCTTTATCTAAATCACCAAACTGGGTGCTTAATTTATAGAAAGGTAACTCTTTAACATCAACACCGTCTATCTTTAATGGCGAAGTTTCTTGCTCTTCAGGTGAGCGGATATCCAAAATAACATCGTTAGCACCAAATTCAGATACCATTTCAACTTCAGTAACTTGCTGTACGGTTTCTTCTGCAATACGACGAATATCCATATTCTTGGCGTTTTCAACAACGTTATCAAGAATAGAAAAATCAAACTTCTCTTCTTCCGCTTCGATCTTCGCTTTTACTGCTTTCACTGTTGGGCTTTTTGAAATAACACCACAAAATTCTGGCATTGTACGAGCAAAATCTTCTGTACCAATTTGGCGAGCGATATTGATAATGTTCTCTTTATCATGCGTGATAAGAGGGCGTAAAATTAACGTATCAGTCGCATTATCAATTAAACGTAAGTTAGTTAAAGTTTGGCTAGAAACTTGTCCTAATGCTTCACCCGTCACAATGGCTTGAACACCATAACGCTCAGCAACACGGGATGCGGCACGTACCATCATACGTTTTAATACAACGCCCATTTGACCATCATCGACTTTTTCTAAGATTTCTGCGACAACAGGTTCAAAATCAACAGCAACGAAATGCACTTTATGTGAACGGCCAAAACGGTTCCATAAATAATGAGCAACTTGTTTAACGCCAATTTCGTGGGCAGAACCGCCTAAGTTAAAGAAACAATAGTGAACTCGGCTACCACGACGCATTAACATATAGCTTGATACACCTGAATCATAACCACCAGAGATCAGTGATAAAACATCTTCCTGTGTACCAATTGGGAAACCACCAATACCTTCATAGCGCGCATTCACTAAAATAAGTTTGTCATCTTCAATTTCTAAATTAATGGTGACATCTGGACGCGTTAATTTCACTTTTGCGCTTTCAACGTGTTGGTTAAAACCACCACCAACATAACGCTCAACTTCATTTGAAGTAAAACTGTGCTTACCACGACGTTTGGCACGAACACAAAATGTTTTGTTTTCAACTAAATGCTTAAATGCCGCAAAAGTTTGCTCAAAAATATTGTGTAAATCAGTATACGGATGCTCTTCTACTTGTAAAAAGTGATGAATACCAGGAATACGTGTTAATGCATCACATACCGCTTCACTTTTGCTTTCATCTTTACTCACAACAGCAATGTTATCCCAATTGCGGACAACCGTGATTTCATCACCTAATGTATTAAGTACATTACGAATATTGCTAGTGAGAATTTTGATAAAACGTATACGAACAGATTGGCTTTTGATCGTAATTTCGGGGAATAATTTAATAATAAACTTCATAGTCAATGGTCATAGGTTATTAAGTAGAAACATAAACTACAGTGATGTTAATTGACTGGAGTTTATAAAAGTCACAAAGTATATCACCAATATTTAGGGCTCACCCGCAAAAATCATCGACTGAATAAGAAATTTTCTTCTCACTTGTAGTAAGATGATCGCTATTATTCAGCGCTAACATGCTTTATTATCAAAAATATTATGGCTAAGAAAACGACACCAATTAACGAAGACATCGCACAAGCACCAAGTTTCGAAGCATCTATGCAAGAACTTGAGCAAATCGTAAACCGTTTAGAATCCGGTGAACTCCCTTTAGAAGAAGCGCTTAATGAGTTTGAACATGGCGTTCGTCTAGCCCGTGTTGGACAAAAAACATTACAAGACGCTGAACAGCGTGTTCGTATTCTTCTAAAAGAAGACGATAATGCAACTCCTGATGATTTTATCCAAGAGGCAGAATAATTGAGTAACGCAACTTCAAGTACGGATGCGTTCCGTCATAAATTAGATTCCGCCCACCAGCGTGTTGATCATGCATTAAACCAAGCGCTATCCGCTTTACCATTCACTGACATGCCTCTAGGTAAAGCCATGCATTATGGTGCTCTTTTAGGTGGAAAGCGCTTACGTCCTTTCCTTGTTTATGCAGTGGGTGAAATGTTTAAAGTCCCCGCACTTAACCTTGATGCACCAGCCGCCGCAGTGGAATGTATTCACGCTTATTCTCTCATTCATGATGATTTGCCTGCGATGGATGATGATGATTTACGTCGTGGTAAGCCTACATGTCATATTGAATTTGGTGAAGCCAACGCAATTTTAGCGGGTGATGCATTACAAACACTCGCCTTTGAGATCTTAGCAAAAAATCCAATGCCTGATGTTGCAATGGCTGATCGTGTTGCAATGATTTCTGAATTAGCAACAGCCAGCGGGCTTGCAGGTATGTGTGGCGGTCAGGCTCTTGATCTTGAAGCCGAAGATAAATCGATTGACCTCGCATCTCTTGAAAAAATCCATTTACACAAAACAGGTGCATTAATTCGTGCAGCTGTTCGCTTAGGCGCATTTAGTGCTGGCTCAAAAGGCCATGATGTATTACCCGCACTAGATAAATATGCCCACTCTATTGGCCTTGCATTTCAAGTACAAGATGACATTTTAGATGTCATTGGCAGTACGGAAGAAACTGGGAAACGTCAAGGTAGCGACCAAGAGTCAGGAAAAAGCACGTATCCAGCACTCCTTGGATTAGAGCAAGCTCAAAAGAAAGCACAGGAATTGTATAACGAAGCACTGGATGCCTTAGCGTTTCTTGAGCAATACGAGTACGATACGACCACGCTTAAACAATTAGCGAGTTTTATCGTCGAACGGAAAAACTAATAAAAAATAAAGAGAGCAGCTTACCTGTTCTTTCCCTATTACAAGTGATTAATTAATAGGCATCACATGAGCATTGATATCGAAAAATATCCCACATTGGCGTTGGTTGAAACACCAGAAGATTTGCGCCTGTTACCAAAAGAGAGTTTGCCTAAACTCTGTGATGAGCTAAGGCTATTTCTTCTTAACAGTGTCAGCCGCTCAAGTGGTCACTTCGCCTCAGGTTTAGGTGCTATTGAGTTAACGGTTGCTCTTCATTACGTCTATAAAACCCCTTTTGATAACCTGATTTGGGATGTTGGTCATCAGGCCTATCCTCATAAGATCTTAACGGGTCGCCGTGACCGCATTGATACTATCCGTCAAAAGAATGGGTTACACCCCTTCCCTTGGCGAGAAGAGAGTGAATACGACAAACTTTGTGTTGGTCACTCTTCAACCTCTATCAGTGCAGGTTTAGGTATGGCTGTCGCCGCCGAACAAGAAAAGCTGAACAGAAAAACAGTTTGTGTGATTGGTGATGGGGCAATTACTGCGGGTATGGCTTTTGAAGCAATGAATCACGCAGGAGATATTGAACCAGATATGCTCGTTGTACTTAATGACAATGAGATGTCGATTTCAGAAAACGTTGGTGCATTGAATAATCACCTTGCGCAATTGTTATCTGGCAAACTGTATACCACCTTGCGTGAAGGTGGAAAAAAAGTCTTCTCAGGTATTCCACCCATTAAAGAATTACTGAAAAAGACAGAGGAACATATCAAAGGCATGGTTGTCCCAGGCACCATGTTTGAAGAGTTGGGTTTCAACTATATCGGTCCTGTTGATGGCCACGATGTTATTGCGTTAGTACAGACATTAACTAACATGCGTGATCTAAAAGGCCCTCAGCTTCTGCATATTATGACTAAAAAAGGTCGTGGATATGCGCCTGCTGAGCGTGATCCAATTAGCTGGCACGCAGTCCCTAAATTTGATCCACAAACTGGGACATTACCTAAAAGCCCTAATGCACGACCTACATTTTCCAAAATTTTTGGTGACTGGTTATGTGAAGAAGCCTCAACTGATCCAAAACTCATGGCAATTACCCCAGCTATGCGTGAAGGCTCTGGTATGGTGCGTTTCTCAAAGGAATACCCTTCACAATACTTTGATGTTGCGATCGCAGAACAACATGCCGTTACCTTTGCAGCAGGTTTAGCAATTGGGGGTTATAAGCCGATTGTTGCTATCTACTCAACATTCTTACAACGCGCTTACGACCAAGTGATCCACGACATTGCCATTCAAAAACTGCCTGTTTTATTTGCTATTGATCGTGGTGGTATTGTGGGAGCAGATGGTCAAACTCACCAAGGTGCTTTTGACCTCTCATTCTTACGCTGCATTCCTAATATGGTCATTATGGCGCCAAGTGATGAAAATGAGTGTCGCCAAATGCTTCACACAGGTTATCACTATCAAGATGGTCCTGTTGCCGTACGCTATCCAAGAGGCTCTAGTGTTGGTGCACAATTGCAACCACTTAGTCCACTACCTATGGGTAAAGGTATTATTCGTCGCCAAGGCAAAGGTATTGCGATTTTAAACTTTGGTACATTACTACCAGAAGCGTTAGAAGTTGCTAAAAAACTTGATGCAACTGTGGCTGATATGCGTTTTATCAAGCCTCTTGATAAATCACTTATCCTTTCTCTGGCTGAACAGCATGATATGTTGGTAACGCTAGAAGAAAATGCCATTATGGGTGGTGCTGGCAGTGGCGTAAACGAGTTACTCATGCAAGAACGTTGCTTAATACCTGTCCTAAACTTAGGTATACCTAATCTGTTTGTACCACAAGGTGGACAAGAAGAGATCAGATCTGACTTAGGATTAGATGCAGAAGGTATTGAGAAATCAATTAAGGCTTATCAAGCTAACTAATTGAATTAAAATGATTAAAAAACCTCTCCTAATTAACCACAGGAGAGGTTAATGTATTTCTAGGCTGTGATTTATCTACTTTTATCATACTGGTTTACATTTCCACACCCCATATTGTCGCCTTTATTACAACCTTGTCCATCATCACATTTTTATGAAATTCACTGAAAATAACCTCTTTCTTTCTTGAATCCATTCAGCGTTAATTTATTCAATCAGTTAGATTTTTCTTTCTTTTTGTTTGCCAACGAAACGTTTCGATCACGCTCACAATATGAATAAATCAAACTTGTTTTCCCACCTTTCTTTTCTACTATGTAGACAGCGAAACGTTTCGCTGAGGAGGAAACATGAAAAAAGGTGTATTACTTAATAGTCCTATTTCGAGTGTAATTTCACGTTTAGGACACACTGACAAAATCACTATTGCAGATGCTGGATTACCTATTCCCTCCTCTGTTGAACGAATTGATCTTGCTCTCACTCAAGGTATTCCTGACTTTATGTCAGTCTTACAAACCGTTACCCATGAAATGCAAATCGAAGCGGTGATGCTGGCGGAAGAAATTAAAACCATCAATCCCTCTCTGTTTAATGAAATCCTCTCTTATCTCAATTTATTAGAACAAGAGCAGAAGAAACCTATTCAAATAATGTATGTTTCACATGAAGCATTCAAAAAGCAACTTACTGAAAATAAAGCTGTTATTAGAACCGGTGAATGTACGCCTTATGCCAATATTGTGTTGTTTTCTGGTGTGACTTTTTGAGGGCAATATGGAACCTTTACTTGAACTTAAAGATATTGATAAGTCATTCCCTGGTGTAAAAGCACTATCAGGTGCCACACTTCGAATTTATCCCGGTAGAGTAATGGCACTCGTAGGTGAAAACGGGGCAGGCAAATCAACACTAATGAAAGTGCTGACTGGGATCTATAAAAAAGATTCGGGTGAAGTCATTTATCAAGGCGAAAGCTGTGCTTTCAATGGTCCCAAAACTTCCCAAGAAGCAGGAATAGGCATTATTCACCAAGAGCTTAACCTTATTCCAGAATTAACCATCGCAGAAAATATCTTCTTAGGTCGTGAGTTTACTCGTGCTTTTGGCGCTATCGATTGGAAGAAAATGTATGTAGAGGCTGATAAGTTATTAGCCCGATTAAACCTTGCTTACAGTAGTCACCGTTTAGTGTCTGAATTATCGATTGGTGATCAGCAAATGGTAGAAATCGCCAAGGTTCTTAGCTTTGGCTCAAAAGTCATCATCATGGATGAGCCAACAGATGCGTTAACCGATACTGAAACAGAATCTCTATTTAACGTTATTCGTGAACTAAGAGATCAAGGTTGTGGCATTGTTTATATCTCACATCGTCTAAAAGAGATCTTTGAGATTTGTGATGACGTGACTGTACTGCGAGACGGCCAGTTTATTGGTGAAAAACCTGTCGCCTCATTAAAAGAAGACACTCTGATTGAAATGATGGTGGGTCGTAAGTTAGAAGACCAATACCCTCGTATTAATATCCCTCAAGGAAAAACCAAACTTAACGTCATTAACCTCAGTGGCGAAGATGTTCATGATGTCAGTTTCTCATTACATGAAAGCGAAATTCTGGGCATTTCTGGATTAATGGGCGCGGGTCGTACTGAGTTAATGAAAATTATCTACGGCGCATTACCTAAAACCAATGGCACTGTTGAATTAGATGGTAAACCCTGCCAAATCAAAAAGCCGGTTGAAGGATTGGAACAAGGCATTGTTTACATTTCTGAAGATAGAAAGCGTGATGGTTTAGTGCTTGGCATGTCGGTAAAAGAAAATATGTCTCTGACAGCCCTTCGCTATTTTAGCCGCGGTATGGGTGTACTTAATCATAAAGAAGAGCAACTCACTGTCGGTGATTTTATTAAATTATTCAATATAAAAACCCCTTCAATGGATCAAACGATTGGCTTTTTATCTGGGGGAAATCAACAAAAAGTGGCTATCGCAAGAGGTCTAATGACTCGCCCTAAAGTGCTTATTCTTGATGAACCCACTCGTGGCGTTGATGTGGGCGCTAAAAAAGAAATTTATCAGCTAATTAATAAATTTAAACAAGAAGGATTAAGCATCATTTTAATTTCTTCTGAAATGCCTGAGGTAATGGGAATGAGTGACCGTATTCTGGTTATGCATGAAGGTCGTATTAGTGGTGAGTTTTCCGCTCACAATGTCACACAAGAAATGCTAATGGCAGCGGCTGTTGGTAAACAATATGACGCTAAAGTAGGAGTTTGATATGAGCACGAATTCAATTCCAGCGTCAAAACGTTGGTTCTCAAAAGCTTGGCTATTAGAGCAAAAATCGCTGATTGCATTGCTACTTCTGATTGTTGTGGTTTCCACACTCAGCCCTAATTTTTTTACCTTAAACAATATTTTCAACATTCTCCAACAAACATCGGTTAACGCCATTATGGCAGTTGGAATGACGCTAGTTATTTTAACATCTGGTATCGACTTATCTGTTGGTTCATTGCTTGCATTAACAGGTGCCGTTGCCGCTTCTATGGTGGGTGCGGATGTTAATGCGCTTGTTGCTGTTGTTGGCGCATTGGCATTAGGTGCCGCTATTGGTGGTGTAACAGGAATTATCGTTGCTAAAGGTAAAGTTCAAGCCTTTATTGCTACGTTAGTCATGATGTTATTACTGCGCGGTGTTACTCGCGTTTATACCGATGGTAGCCCTATTAATACCGGATTTAGTGATAATGCCGATCTGTTTAGTTGGTTTGGTATTGGTCGCCCATTTGGCATTCCAACGCCAATTTGGCTCATGATGATTGTCTTCTTAAGTGCATGGTATTTATTACATCACACCCGTTTAGGTCGCTATATCTATGCATTAGGGGGTAATGAATCTGCCACTCGCTTATCGGGTATTAGCGTCGATAAAATCAAAATCATCGTTTATTCATTATGTGGTTTATTAGCAGCCCTTGCGAGTGTCATTGAAGTTGCTCGACTTTCATCAGCACAACCAATGGCAGGTAATGGTTATGAGCTAGATGCTATTGCTGCCGTTGTTCTCGGTGGTACCAGTCTTGCAGGCGGTAAAGGTCGTATTATCGGTACATTAATTGGTGCACTTATTCTAGGATTCTTAAATAATGCACTGAATTTATTAGGAATATCATCAAACTATCAAATGATAGTAAAAGCGGTGGTCATCTTACTTGCTGTTTTGGTAGATAACAAAAAATAACTCTCTATTCTCTTAATCCGAACCCCGACAGGAACTTATATTATGAAACTCAAAAAAATGGCAACACTTCTTTCTGTTGTTGCATTAAGCGCCACAATCAGCGCTAACGCATTGGCAAAAGAATCAATCGCGCTTGTTATCTCAACACTAAACAACCCTTTCTTTGTCACAATGAAAGACAGTGCACAGAAAGAGGCAAATAGATTAGGTTACGACCTTGTTGTTCTAGATTCTATGGACAACCCGGCTAAAGAGCTTGCTAACGTGCAAGATCTCACCGTAAAAGGCACACGTTTAATGCTTATTAATCCGACAGATTCAGATGCTGTGGGGAATGCAGTTATTTTAGCCAATAAAGCTAAAATCCCAGTTATCACCCTAGACCGTGTTGCAAACAAAGGTGAAGTCGTCAGCCACGTTGCTTCAGATAATCGCCTTGGCGGTAAAATGGCAGGTGATTATATTGCTGAAAAAGTCGCTAATGACGCCAAAGTTATTCAACTAGAAGGGATCACAGGAACATCTGCATCTCGTGAACGTGGTGAAGGTTTTAAACAAGCCGTTGATGCCCATAAACTGAATGTACTTGCAAGCCAACCTGCTGATTTTGACCGCACCAAAGGTCTTAACGTGATGCAAAATCTGTTAACTGCGTATCCTGCTGTTCAAGCTGTTTTTGCACAAAATGATGAAATGGCATTAGGTGCATTACGTGCATTGCAAACTGCTGGTCGTACCGATGTATTAGTGATTGGTTTCGATGGTACAGATGATGGGATCAAAGCGGTAAACCGTGGCATGTTAGGTGCAACCATTGCTCAACGCCCAGATCAAATTGGTATTATCGGTATTCAAACTGCAGATAAAATTCTCAAAGGCGAGAAAGTGGATGCAACAATCCCTGTCGAGCTTGAGTTAGTTATAAAAAAATAACAACAACAAATACCACGGAGTGATATTGCTCCGTGGTGGCTTTAATCATTAAAACACGTTTTCACAAGGATAAAGGCTATGACGACACCTCGCCTTGCTGTTCTAGGTAGCATCAATGTTGACCACATTATGAATATTTCACAATTTCCAAAACCTGGTGAAACCATTATTGGTCATCAATACAAAATAGCCTTTGGTGGTAAAGGTGCAAATCAAGCAGTCGCTTGCGGTCGTAGTGGCGCCGATATTACCTTTATTGCTTGTGTCGGTGATGATGCAATTGGTAGTGAAATCATTGCTCAACTGAAAACAGATAATATTCATATTAATGCAATTAGTATTATTCCGCAGACACCAACAGGTGTCGCAATGATCCTTGTTAATGAACAAGGAGAAAACGTAATTAGCATCGTTGCAGGTGCGAATGGCGCACTAACGCCAACACATTTTCAGCAATATCATCATGTTGTTGAGCATGCTGATGCCTTACTGATGCAATTAGAATCACCATTAGAGACAGTCTTTGAAGCAGCAAAACTGGCAAAGTCACATCACACGAAAGTTATTTTAAATCCTGCTCCAGCAGTGCCTTTATCTGATGAATTTCTGAGTTTTATTGATGTTATCACTCCAAATGAGACGGAAGCCGAAATATTAACAGGCGTTTCTGTGCATGATGAAGCGGGTGCAGCAAAAGCTGCCGAAATCTTACATCGTAAAGGTATCAAACAAGTGCTTATCACTTTGGGTAGCCGTGGCGTATGGTTTAGTGAACAAAGAAAAGGCATGATAATTCCCGGTTTTCGTGTCGAAGCAGTTGATACCATTGCCGCAGGTGATACATTTAACGGTGCATTTGTCACTGCAATATTAGAAGGGAAACCTTCCGTTGAGGCTATCCGTTTTGCTCACGCAGCAGCTGCAATTGCAGTTACACGTCATGGTGCGCAATCTTCAGTTCCTTGGCGTCATGAAATCGAATCATTTTTAGCAGAGCGAGCATAGTACTTTGGCAACAATGAAAGATGTCGCCCGTTTGGCGGGCGTTTCGACATCAACTGTTTCTCACGTTATCAATAACAACCGTTATGTTAGCGAAGGTATTCGTAAAAAGGTTAACGACGCCATCGAAACCTTAAATTACGCGCCTTCTGCTTTAGCGCGTAGTTTAAAAATGAACTGTACTCACACTATCGGTATGTTAGTCACAGCCAGTAGCAACCCTTTTTATGCCGAAGTTGTGCGCGGTGTTGAACGTAGCTGCTATGAAAAAGGCTATAGCCTTATTTTATGTAACACCGAAGGGGATTACGAGCGCATGGATAGCAGCCTTGAAACGTTGCTGCAAAAACGTGTTGATGGCTTATTATTGATGTCAACGGAAGCCAGAGCGCCCTCTCATGAAGTACTAAATCGTTATCCTCGTTTACCGATGGTGATGATGGATTGGTCCCCGTTTGAATATGGGGGAGATATTATTCAAGATAACTCTCTGCTCGGGGGCGAAATCGCAACCAATTATCTGATTGAAAAAGGTTTTACTGAAATTGCATGTATTGCAGGCCCACAAGATAAGCTTCCTGCAAAACATCGTTTGCAAGGTTATTATAATGCGATGCAAAAAGCAGGATTAGCTATTCGAAACGAGTTTGTGTTAACCAGTGATTTTGAATTTGCAGGTGGATTTAGTGCAATGCAAAAATTACTCTCACTTTCTGTCTTACCACAAGCTGTTTTTACCTGTAATGACGCGATGGCTGTTGGCGCTTATCAAGCCATTTACCAAAAAGGTTTGCGTGTACCTGATGATATTTCCGTCATGGGTTATGACGATATCGACCTAGCCTCTTATATGATCCCACCGCTTTCGACCATTCACCAACCTAAAGATGAATTGGGAAAACTCGCTGTCAGCCAATTATTACATCGCATGGAAAATATCGATGCTGATGACAATGTTCTAGTGCTTACCCCCAAACTTATAGAGCGTGGCTCGGTGATAGGGCATAGAAAATAACCTGTTAGATTAACAGGTTACTAGGATGGGTATATATTTATATACAACATGTTTGGTATCCTATTAAAACTGCTATATACTTATGCTATATAGCAGTAATTGATAGGAGCTATTACTATGATCCAGCATGGCAAAGTATTTATGAGCAATAGAACACAAAACGTTCGTTTACCCGCTGAGACTCGATTTCCTGATGATGTAAAAGAAGTTTTTGTTCGCGTCAAAGGAAAAGAAAGAATAATCACACCTATACAAAATGCATGGGATAGCTTTTTCTTATCAGATCAGTCTGTAACAGATGATTTTTTATCTGAAAGACCAGATCAAGTCACAAGTGAAAGAGAATCCTTTGATGATTAAATACCTGTTAGATACAAACATCGTTATATTTACCATTAAACGCAGACCTGAATTTTTGCTACCGAAATTCAACCAACATGCTGAACAATTAGCTATTTCTACAATCACACTTGCTGAGCTCATTTTTGGTGCTGAAAAAAGTTTAAATTCAGCTAAAAACTTAGCTACGGTTAACGACTTTGTTTCTCGACTCACTGTTTTATCTTACGATGAGTTAGCCGCTTTTCATTATGGGGAAATCAGAGCAACACTTGAGAAACAAGGTAAACGCATTGGTGATAATGATTTACACATAGCTGCACATGCTAGAAGTAAAGGGCTAATAGTAGTTACAAATAATACTCGAGAATTTGAAAGAGTTGATGGGTTAAGAATTGAGGATTGGACTCATCATTAATTTATATATCAAAACTTATTGAGCGTGGCTCGGTGATAGATTTCATAAAATAACAACAAGAAAGTTAGCACTATTATTACTGATGCTCTCTTTTAAGATGAGGGCATTTATTTCTAGTTATATTTATAAAATTAAAGATTCAAGATCAACTAGTTAAATAATTTTTAAAACTATGTCTATTTATCTTTATTTCCTATTGAACCCTCTATATTTTAGCTACTTTTCCTCGTTCTTTACGCCATAGACCATGAAGGATGCAAATTTCCATCAAATCTATTATACTATTGCCCTTTCGCATTATCTGATGCAGCGCCATTTAGGGTATTGCTTTAGAATTTTCATGCTTAAATGATAATGTGTCCTTTAATTTATGGGGCAAGTGTTATCCTCATTTTGACGATTAATCACTTCCCATTTTGATAAAATTTGAGAGTATTATTATGTCATTACCTTCTTGTCCTAAGTGCAATTCAGAATACACCTATGAAGATGGTGCAATGTATGTGTGCCCTGAATGTGCTCATGAGTGGAACGATGCTGAGCCTGTTGCCGAAAGCGATGAATTGATTGTTAAAGATGCTAACGGTAACTTATTAGCCGATGGCGATTCAGTGACTGTGATTAAAGATCTCAAAGTCAAAGGTAGCTCAACCATGCTGAAAATTGGTACTAAAGTAAAAGGTATTCGTTTAGTGGAAGGCGACCATAATATTGATTGTAAAATTGATGGCTTTGGACCAATGAAGTTAAAATCTGAATTTGTGAAGAAAAACTAAGATAAATTAATAATACCTTTATTAATTCATTCAGATATTATCAGCATTCTCAAAGGCGCTTATTAAGCGCCTTTTTGTTTAAGTAAACCTTACTCGTTACTCTCACTAAAGTGATCAAAGCCTTTAAGATTAGGGTAAACATCTTCACCATTTCGTAAATAACGAATGCCTTCGCTAATCGGCATAATTTGACCAATACAATGAAAATCTGCACCTGTATGCGCTAATGCAATCTCTAAAGCGCCACGGTTTATTTCTGGTACTGTAAAGCAAAGCTCGTAATCTTCACCACCACTCAATGCCCAGATCTCCGCTTGTTCTTCACTCACTTCGGCTTTCATTGCAGGCGAATAAGGTAATGCATCTAAATTTAAGCGCGCACCACAACCACTTGCAGTAAGAATATGATCCAAGTCTGAAATCAGCCCATCAGAAATATCAATCGCAGATGTCGCTAAATGGCGCAATGCTTGACCTTGCAGTAAACGAGGTTGAGGACGCAAATGCCTTGCAACAAAATAGTCACTATGCTCTTTTTCTGTCGGCTGTAATCTATTTTGTAATATAGCAAGCCCTGCCGCGCTATCACCTAAAAAACCCGTAACATAGATCCAATCGCCAATTTTAGCGCCGGAACGAAGTAATGCAGTTCCTTGTGGAACAAGCCCTTGTATTGTGATTGTTAAGCTTAAAGGACCACGAGTGGTATCACCGCCGATTAGCTGAATTGCATAATAATCAGCTAATGCAAAGAAGGAGCGGCTAAATGCCTCAAGCCATTCACTGTTTGTATCAGGAAGTGTTAAAGCTAATGAAGCCCAAGAAGGATCTGCACCAACGGCAGCTAAGTCACTAATATTTACAGCCAGTGCTTTATACGCTAAATCTTCAGGTGAGATAGAAGGAAGGAAGTGAATACCACTCACTAAAGTATCGGTGCTAATAGCAACTTGTTGCTTTTCAGGTACCGTTAATATTGCGCAGTCATCTCCAATTCCTGTACTCACATCTTTTCGTTTTACAGGCTGTGAAGTGAAATATTGCTTAATAAGGGAGAATTCACCACAAGGCATTATCTATTTCCTATTTAGCTGTGCATACTAAATGAGTTTGATTAAACAAAAGGCCGGAAATACCGGCCTTGAATTATTTACCATAGAGGAAACGTGAAAAACGTTATTTTTTACGTACAGTTGGTGCAGCTTTATCAAGTACGCCATTAACAAATTTATGGCTATCGTCAGCACCAAATACCTTAGCCAGTTCAATCGCTTCGTTAATCGCAACTTTGTAAGGAACATCTTCACGGAAGCTAAGTTCAAACATTGCTAAACGTAAAATTGCTTTTTCAACTTGACCTAATTCTTCAAGTTGGCGGGATAAATAAGGTTCCATCGCCTTATCTAAACGTGTTGCATTAATGGCAACCCCCACTAAAAGCTCACGAAAATAAGCAATATCTACACCTTGGGTATCCTGCTCGGATAAAAACTCCAATTCCACATCCGCGATGTCATTTCCGGATAATTGCCATGAGTAGATAGCTTGAACAGCACACTCACGAGCACGACGACGAGCAGCAGGTTTCACAAAATTCCCCTTAAGTTAAAACAGATGATTAGCCTTTTATGGCTTTAAGTACATTGATCATTTCAAGTGCTGTCATTGCCGCTTCAGCACCTTTGTTGCCCGCTTTAGTTCCAGCGCGTTCAATAGCCTGTTCAATATTTTCAGTGGTTAAAACACCAAAAGTCACAGGGATCTCACTTTGCATCGCAACTTGAGATAAACCAGAACTACATTCGCCAGCAACGTATTCAAAATGTGCGGTTCCACCACGGATAACAGTACCTAACGCGATAACTGCATCGTATTTGTCGCTTTCGGCTAATGCTTTAACCGTTAATGGCAACTCATAAGCGCCAGGAACCCAAACGACGGTAATATTTTCAGAGGAAACTTGTCCAATGCGTTCTAATGAATCAACCGCACCTTCTAATAGGCTGTCATTGATGAAGTTATTAAAACGGGCAATTGCAATTGCTACGCGTGCGTTTGGCGCCGCGACAACACCTTTGATTACGTTCATAGGTTACTTTTTTCTCCTATCCGCGGGGGCGCGGATTTTATCATATTCTTTCCCTTACTGCGCTCTGTTTTATTATTACACAGTAAAGGAGCCAAAAACCCTTGATAAATCAAGGTATTTAGTTGGCTGATAACGATGTCGTAACGACAGGAAATAACACACACGGCGCCATTTTACTACAAATAGCGCCGTAGACACACTTATTTGCGTCTATTAATAACGAGGTTTTAAACAAACTCTGATATCAGAGCCAATTTGTTGAAGAGAATCTACTGTAAATTCAGGTGCTTCGGATAATGACGATAGTGGAGAAAGTGTAAATAATCCACGCGCATCATTGCCTAAAATTTTAGGTGCAATATAAATAATAAGCTCATCAACAAGCCCAGCCTCTAATAATGCGCCAGCAAAATGAGCCCCACTTTCAACCCATACAGTATTGATATTGCGTTTACCCAATTGCATCATTAATAAAACTAAATCCACACCGCTGTTTTTGCCATTCGTTGGTAATAGGATTTCTGATACGTTCCCCTGCCAGTCACTTGGGTGTGATTTTGTACGCGCCAACCAGCATTCGCCTTCAATTTGAGTGATTTTATGATCTTCAGTCACTCTATTTTGGCTATCAGTCACAATACGAATAGGTTGGCGTAATGTTTCTTCCGGGTAAATGGCTTTTATCTCATCTGAAAGCTCATCCCAACGGACATTCATAGAAGGGTTATCAGCAAGCACGGTTGCACTTGTCGTTAAAATAGCGCTAGCTTGAGCTCGAAAATTTTGTACATCCCGACGAGAGGCTTTAGAGGTTATCCATTGGCTTTCACCTGATGCTAATGCCGTTTTACCATCTAAAGATGCGCCCATTTTTAGCTGGATATAAGGGAAGCCTGTTCTCATTCGTTTAAAAAAGCCAACGTTGAGTTTTTCAGCTTCTTGCATTAAAACACCATGTGAAACATCAATTCCGGCTGATAATAATTTGTGTAATCCTCGTCCGGCAACCTGAGGATTAGGATCTTGCATCGCAGCAACAACGCGTTTTATACCTGCATTAATCAAAGCATCAGCACAAGGCGGTGTTTTACCAAAATGGCTACAAGGCTCAAGAGTGACATACGCTGTTGCCCCTTTTGCTTTATCTCCTGCCATTTTTAATGCATTGACTTCAGCATGAGGGCCACCTGCGTGATGGTGATAACCTTCACCAATAATCTCTCCCTCTTTTACAATCACACACCCCACATTAGGATTAGGCGATGTTGTAAAACGGCCTAATGCTGCAAGCTCAATAGCTCGACGCATGTAGTGTTCATCCTGCAGGCTTTCATTTTCACTTGGATTGTTGCTGTTGTTATTTATCATAATAATTACATGTAATTTTATTATTTATCGTTATTTTTCAAATCATTAAATAAAGCACAGTATTAATGTATTAATCCTGTAATTTTGCAATTTCTTCACCAAAATCACGGATATCTTCAAAACTACGATAAACAGAAGCAAAGCGAATATAAGCCACTTTATCGAGTTTCTTTAGTTGTTCCATAACAAAATTGCCAATTTCTTTTGAAGGGATTTCTCTTTCACCCGTCGCTCTTAATTGTGATTTGATATGACTTATTGCCGCTTCAACATCGTCTGAACTCACTGGACGCTTTTCTAGCGCTTTAAGCATGCCTCGACGAAGTTTCTCTTCATCAAAAGGCTCACGTATTTCATCACTTTTCACAACACGAGGCATCACTAACTCTGCTACTTCAAAGGTAGTAAAACGTTCATGACAAACAAGACATTGGCGACGACGGCGCACTTGTGAACCATCACCAACAAGTCTGGAATCAATTACCTTGGTATCTACGGCTCCACAAAATGGGCAATGCATAATTATTCCTACTTTTGACAATACTCATAAACAGTGTACCTGTTCAGTGAACAAAAAACACCCTGTCAGTATACACTGGCAGGGTGTTTGCGATGTTTTATCAGAAAAACGCTCTATTATGGTAAGAGTGTTGTCTGATCGGCACCCTCTTTTTCCACTTTTTGTACAATCAAGTGTTCACGTTTCATTCCCATTTTCAGTGCTAATGCAGAAGCTACATAAATAGAAGAAATAGTACCGATTGAAACACCGATTAACATAACTAAAGAGAAGCCTTGAAGCATTGAACCACCAAAGATGTACAGCATTAATACAACTAATAATGTTGTTGCTGATGTCATGATGGTACGGCTTAATGTCTGTGTAAGAGAAACGTTCATAATTTCATATGATGTTCCTCGACGAATTTTACGGAAGTTCTCACGAATACGGTCTGATACAACGATACTATCGTTCAGTGAGTAACCGATAACAGACATCAATGACGCTACAATGGTTAAGTCAACTTCTATGTGGAACAGTGAAAGAACACCCAGTGTTATCACCACGTCATGCGCAAGTGCAATAACCGCACCTAACGCTAAACGCCACTCAAAACGGAATCCAACATAGATAAGAATACAGATAAGTGCAGATAACAACGCCATTGCACCTGTTTGAGCCAATTCACTACCAACACTTGGCCCCACAAATTCAATACGTTTTACCACAGCATCGTTATCAACTTTAGCATTGATGACATCGATGACTTGCTTACCTAATTCTTGGCCTGCCTGTCCTTCAACAGGAGGCATACGCACCATAATATCGCGGCTGCTACCAAAGTTTTGTAATAGAGGATCTTTAAAGCCTGCTGCATCTAGGCTATCACGCATTTTATCAAGGTCGGCTGGTTGACTGAGATTGATCTCAATTACTGTACCACCTGTAAAATCCAGTCCCCAGTTAAATCCTTTCACGGAAATGATAGCAATTGACGCTACCAAAAGCAGAAACGAAATACTAAAGGCGACGTTGTCCCAACGCATAAAGTCAATGACTCTACGACCATGGTTTAATTGTTCAACAGTATAATCCTGTGCCACAACGTGCTCCTTAAATAGACAGTTTCTTAACGCGTTTACCACCATACAACAGGTTTACAATCGCACGAGTACCGACAATAGCGGTAAACATGGATGTTGCAACCCCGATTGCAGTTGTGATAGCAAAGCCTTTAATTGAGCCGGTGCCGACTGCATAAAGGATCACAGCTGTAATTAATGTGGTTAAGTTCGCATCAATAATACTGGAGAAGGCACCTTTATAACCTTCATGGATTGCTTGTTGTACTGATCGACCATTACGTAACTCTTCTTTGATACGTTCGTTTATCAGTACGTTGGCATCGACGGCGACGGCAAGTGTTAATACGATACCTGCAATACCCGGCATGGTCAGTGTTGCGCCTGGTAATAGTGACATTACCCCAACGATTAACACTAAGTTTGCCATTAATGCAGTACTCGCAATCACACCAAATTTACGATAATAAATTATCATAAAGGCAACAGACGCAATCAGACCCCATAAACACGCTTCTAAACCTTGGGTAATATTTTGTAGACCCAAAGTTGGACCAATCGTTCTTTCTTCAACGATTTGAATAGGTGCAATCAACGCACCAGCACGTAATAACAGAGACAATTGACGTGCTTCATTCGCATTTGAAATACCCGTAATACGGAAGCTATTTCCTAAACGACTTTGAATATTCGCAACGTTGATCACTTCTTCACTTTTAACTAATACAGCTCGGTCATTTTCATCACGTTTACCGCTGTCTTTATACTCTACGAACAATGTTGCCATCGGTTTACCGACGTTGTCTTTCGTAAAGTTAGACATGATAGAACCACCCGCGCTATCAAGTGAAATATTCACTTGAGGTTGACCATATTCATCAGCTTGAGAAGTTGAGTCAGTAATGTGGTCACCCGTTAAAATAACGCGTTTATAGAGAATGGTTGGCATACCTTCACGGGTATATTTCACTTCTGAGTCACCCGGAATACGACCAGTTTCTAAAGCAGAAGGATCAACAGTGGTATTGACTAAGCGGAATTCTAATGTTGCTGTCGCACCTAAAATTTCTTTAGCGCGAGCGGTATCTTGGATGCCTGGTAATTCAACAACAATTCGGTCAGCGCCTTGACGTTGAACTAATGGCTCTGCAACACCTAACTGGTTAACACGATTACGTAAGATAGTGATGTTTTGCTGCACTGCATAAGTACGCGCATCACGTAAACGTTCGTCAGTAAAAATAGCTCTTAACGAGTTATTTGCGCCATCTCTAAAAATGAGATCTTGATTACGACGAGTTAGGTAATCTGAAGCTTTAGCGCGATCATCCGAATTACGAAAACGGATTTCAACACCATAGTTATCCGTTTTACGGATAGATGAATACGGAATGCCTTCGTCACGTAATAATGTACGTAGACTTTCAACATTTTGTTCCTGAAGTTTACCTAACGCGGTTTCCATATCGACTTCCATCAAGAAGTGAACACCACCACGTAAGTCTAACCCCAGTTTCATCGGCTCACCGCCAATGGCTTCTAACCATTTTGGTGTTGCCGGTGCAAGGTTAAGTGCAACAATGAACTGGTCACCTAATGCAGGCAACAACACTTCGCGGGCACGTAACTGAATATCAGGGTTACCGAAACGAGCCAAAATCGCACCATTTTCAAGTGCAATAGATTTCGCTTCAATTTTTTCTTTATCTAATAAAGATCGAACTTGATCCAGTGTTTGCTCATTGGCGGCGGTTCCCCGCGCGCCAGTGATTTGAACAGCCGGATCCTCACCATATAGGTTAGGAAGTGCGTAAAGCAGACCGATGAGGATAGCGGCTATCAACATCAGGTACTTCCACAAAGGATAACGGTTTAGCACGGCAGTTCCCTTTTCCCTTTGGGGAAATGTTATTAAATAGCTTTCATTGTGCCTTTAGGTAATACAGCGGCAACAAAGTCACGTTTGATAGTTACTTCAGTTGTTTCATTCAGAGCAACAACGATATAGCCGTTATCTGAAACCTTAACAACACGACCAATTAAACCACCAGTCGTTAAAACTTCATCACCTTTACCAATAGAATCCATCAGTTTACGATGTTCTTTAGTACGTTTTTGCTGTGGACGTAGGATCATAAAATAGAAAATCAGAATAAAGATCACTAACATCGGTAAAATAGACATAAAGCTAGCTTCAGGTGCTGCTTGTCCAGCAGAAGCAACAGCATCAGAAATGAAAAAACTCATTCACTTTTCCTCATTGTTGTCGATATCGACGATATTCAAGTTATAAGCCCAATATCATACACAGAATTGGGCTTTCTCGTATACATTATTCACACTTAGTCGCACTGCCATTTAGCGGTGGGACGGGTTTTCCAATACGTTCGTAGAATTCGTGTACAAACTCTTCAAAACGCGAGTCTTCAATAGACTGACGAATTTCAGCCATCAAACGCTGATAATAACGCAAGTTGTGGATAGTGTTCAGCCTTGCACCTAAAATTTCGTTACAACGATCAAGATGATGTAAATAAGCACGGCTATAATTTTTACAGGTATAGCAGTCACAATGTTCATCAAGCGTTGATGTGTCAGAGCGATGTTTCGCATTACGAATTTTAATCACACCATCAGTTACAAACAGATGACCATTTCGTGCATTTCGTGTTGGCATAACACAGTCAAACATATCAATACCACGACGAACACCTTCAACTAAATCTTCTGGTTTACCGACACCCATTAAATAACGCGGTTTATTCGCAGGAATTTGAGGGCAGACATGCTCTAAAATACGATGCATATCTTCTTTAGGTTCACCGACCGCAAGGCCGCCGACAGCGTAACCGTCAAAACCAATTTCGACTAGTCCTTTTACGGAGATATCGCGTAAATCTTCGTAAACACCGCCTTGAATAATACCGAATAATGAATTTTTGTTATTAAGTTCATCAAAGCGCGCACGACTACGTTTAGCCCAACGTAATGACATCTCCATTGAGTTTTTCGCATAATCCCAATCGGAAGGATATGGCGTACACTCATCAAAAATCATCACAATGTCAGAACCCAAATCGTATTGGATTTCCATTGATTTTTCTGGGCTTAAGAAAATCTTTTCGCCATTAATAGGATTACGGAAATGCACACCCTCTTCTTTAATTTTACGCATTGCGCCTAAACTAAAGACTTGGAAGCCACCTGAGTCCGTTAAAATAGGGCCTTGCCATTGCATAAAATCATGTAAATCACCATGTAACTTCATGATTTCTTGACCTGGGCGTAACCATAGGTGGAAAGTGTTACCTAAAAGAATTTGTGCACCTGTTGCTTTTACTTCTTCAGGTGTCATTCCTTTTACTGTGCCGTAAGTACCCACTGGCATAAATGCAGGTGTTTCAACAACACCTCGTTCAAAAATAAGGCGACCGCGGCGAGCATTACCGTCAGTTTTGTCTAATTCGTATTTCACTAATCCTCCAAGCATCAGAAAAACAGTCCAATGCGCAATAAAAAACAGCACATTCTAATCATTTGTTAGACGGCTGTATATGTTACTTCAACAAAAACCCGTGCTTAGTCAAAGGGATTAAGCAATAAAATTGAAATAACAATTCATAAAATGAAGAAAAACGTTAAAAAGAATAATAAATCTTTATTCTTGTCCTACTTTTTCATTGATAGCTAAAGGATTACAAGTAATAAACATCGCATCACCATAACTGAAAAAACGATACTCTTGCTCAACCGCTTCTTTATAGGCATTCATGGTATTTTTATACCCAGCAAAAGCAGAAACCAGCATGATTAAAGTCGATTCAGGCAAATGGAAATTCGTAATCAATGCATCAATAATTTGATATTGATAACCCGGATAAATAAAGATTTGGGTATCATCGAAGAAAGGTGCTATTAACGCATCTTTTGTTGCCTTAGCCGCACTTTCTAATGAACGAACAGAGGTTGTCCCCACAGCGATCACTCGATTACCACGCGCTTTACACGCTAATACAGCATCAACCACTTCTTGTGGTACTTCTGCGTATTCAGAATGCATTGTGTGTTCTTCGATATTATCAACACGCACTGGTTGGAAAGTTCCCGCCCCAACATGCAGTGTGACAAACGCCATCTCAACACCTTTTTCTTTTAAGGCTTGAAGTAATGGTTCATCAAAGTGTAATCCCGCAGTAGGTGCTGCAACAGCGCCTGGACGCTCGTTATAAACCGTTTGATAAAGCTCTTTATCAGACTCTTCATCAGGACGATCAATATAAGGAGGTAAAGGCATATGCCCAATGCTATTAAGAATAGTTAGAACATCTCTTTCATCATCGAAGCGAATTTCAAAAAGTGTATCATGACGCGCAACCATAGTTGCTTGTACACTTTCATCTTCACCTAGCACAAGCGCAGCGCCTTCTTTTGGTGATTTGGAGGCTCTAACATGAGCAAGGACGCGATGTTCATCAAGCATACGCTCAATTAGTACTTCGATTTTACCACCTGACGCTTTACGTCCATAAATACGCGCAGGGATCACCCGCGTATTATTAAAAACCAGTAGATCACCAGCATTTATTTTATCTAACACATCGGTAAAAATACCGTGTGATAAAGCACCAGTCTCACCTTCTAAAGAGAGCAAACGGCAACCACTGCGTTGAGGTTGTGGATAGTGAGCAATCAAGGCTTCTGGCAATTCAAATGTAAAGTCTGATACACGCATAATTAAACGACTACTTTCATAAAAAACAGGCGGACTAGTCTAGTGCTGCCAGCTTATCAGTGCAAGAAAGAAGCCCTTTTTTATTCAAAAAGCGCTATGATGCTGTGATGAATTATCTTGCTCACTTACATCTGGCCTTTAGAGCAAAAAGCTCTCTATTAGGCAATATGATGGCAGATTATGTTAAAGGCGCACCTAGCTCTGATTACAGCCAAGCTGTTATTGAGGGCATTCGCATGCATAGACGCATTGATGTGCTTACAGACACTCACCCATTAGTCAAGCAAGCTCGCCTTTTATTTCCTGATGAATATCGCCGAGTTTCACCAATTACCTTAGATGTTTTTTGGGATCATTTTCTTTCTTTAAATTGGTTGAAATTTGAACCAGATTTACCGTTGATTGAATTTGTTACCAAGACCCGAAATATTATTGAACCTGATTTATGGCAAACACCTGAAAAATTCCAAGAGCTTAATGAGTATCTATGGTCACAATCTTGGTTAATTCGTTATGCTGATAAGGCATATATTGCTCAAACATTGAAAGGAATGGCAAGAAGAAGACCACGATTAAGTGCACTAGCTGGCTCTTATATTGTTCTTGAAACCCACTATGACGAACTAAGTGAAATTTTTTGGCAGTTTTATCCACAATTGCTAGAAAGAGCACAACATCACCAACTTGATGACTGATACATTTAACTACCATATTGAGTTTCATCTTTTTGTCATATTGTAGAATTACATTTGATATATCAAAGAGATGCTAAGTCAATTTATCATGTTATTAGTAACGATTTGTTAACAAGCATAGTATTCATTTCCAAAGTTGATTAGAATGAATCGTTATACAAGGAGTCATAAATAATCCTACTTTATTGTATTAAGTTGATAGCTATAATCTATCAAATGGATTGTTCTGTTTAACTTTATCAATAGCGATTGATTATTTATGCTGTATGCATCATTTAAAAACAGGGTATACCCCTTGAATTTACTCTGAATAGTTCGAAGTATAGCTAGGCGACAAGTAAATGAGTAAAGTATGTGACTAGTGCGAATGAACGCAGTCAACAACGCTATAACTCGAAATATGACGAGTATAAACTTTTTCAATCTACAGGAGTACATTATGGTTCTGGTTACTCGCAAAGCCCCTGATTTCACAGCTGCTGCCGTTTTAGGTAATGGCGAAATCGTTAATGATTTCAACCTGCATTCATTTATCAAAGGCAAACCTGCCGTTATTTTCTTCTGGCCAATGGATTTCACATTTGTTTGCCCTTCAGAGCTGATTGCATTTGATCACCGTTTTGAAGAATTCAAAAAACGTGGCGTTGAAATCATCGGTGTTTCTATGGACTCTGAATTCGTTCATAACGCATGGCGTAAAACCCCAATTGATGATGGCGGTATTGGTGAAGTTAAATACCCAATGGTTGCTGATATCAAACATGACATCATCAAAGCTTACGGCATCGAACACCCAGAAGCAGGCGTTGCTCTGCGTGGTTCATTCCTAATTGACAAAGAAGGTGTTGTTCGTCACCAAGTCGTTAACGATCTGCCACTTGGTCGTAATATCGATGAAATGATCCGTATGGTTGACGCACTGCAATTCCACGAAGAACACGGTGAAGTTTGCCCTGCACAGTGGGAAAAAGGTCAAGAAGGTATGGGCGCATCTCCAGACGGCGTTGCTAAATACCTGAAAGCAAACTCTGGCAAACTGTAATATTTCAGTAAGCTACTATTTTCTAAAAGCCTGTGAAAACAGGCTTTTTTTGTTTATTCAGCGCTTATCTATTTATTTATTATCAACTCTATTTATTACTGCAATTAGTTATACTCAAGCTTATTGTTTACCTGCTTAAAGATAGTTTTGTGATCATCACATCAAAAAAAATTCTCATCACCAATAACCTCTCTCTATACTTATTGTTACGCAATTGTTAATTCACATTAATAACAGCGTAAAACTCTATATTTGTATTTATTAAATATAACTCCCTGTTATAAATGGAGATAATAATGATTACTATAAAAAAGACTCACCTGCTGTTACTCACCGCCCTTTTTTCACATTCACTTTATGCTGCCTATGAACCCGCGGTTGAAGCACAACATGGTATGATTGTCTCTTCTCAACATTTAGCATCACAAGTCGGGAATGATATTTTACAAAAAGGGGGGAATGCGATTGATGCCGCCGTTGCAGTTGGTTATGCACAAGCTGTCGTGAATGCCTGCTGCGGTAATATTGGTGGCGGTGGTTTTATGACAATACACCTTGCTGATGGCACAAATACCTTTATTAATTTCAGGGAAACCGCGCCTGCCGCAGCGTCTAAAAATATGTATTTAGATAAAGAGGGTAACTTAATTAAAGGTGCCAGTTTATATGGCTATCTCGCTTCAGGTGTACCTGGTACGGTAAAAGGGCTTGATGCTGCATTAGAAAAATACGGCACCCTTTCACGCCAAGAAGTGATGGCACCTGCGATTAAACTTGCAAGAGAAGGCTATATTTTAACGCGTGCTGATACCGATGTATTAGAAACAACAACAGAGCGCTTTAAACAAGATCCTGAATCGGCAAAAATTTTCTTAAAACCAGATGGAACACCATGGCAACCTGGTGATCGCTTAATTCAGACTGACTTAGCCAATACGCTTGAGCTTATTGCAGAGCAAGGTGCAGAGGCTTTTTATCAAGGTGAAATTCCTAAAAAAGTAGAAGAAGCCTCAAAACAGCATAAGGGAATGCTAACTAAAGATGATTTCGCAAACTTCACTATCACCGAGACCAAACCTATCACCTGTACTTATCGGGGTTATGAATTTATTTCTGCACCACCACCCAGCTCAGGCGGAGTCACTATCTGCCAAACATTGAATATTTTGGAAGGCTATGATCTTAAATCGATGGGCTTTAATTCAGCTGAATATGTTCATACACTAACGGAAGCAATGCGTCATGCTTATATGGACAGAAACACTTTTCTTGGCGATCCTCAATTTATTAATAATCCAACAGAAAGGTTACTCAGTAAAACTTATGCCACTGAAATTCGCCAACAAATAAAACCCAATAAAGCCACTCCATCAGAAAATGTACAACCTGGTATTGCACCTCATGAAAGCCCTGAAACAACACACTACTCAGTTATAGATAAAAATGGTAACGCAGTTTCAACCACTTATACTATAAATGGTCGTTTCGGTGCCGTTGTTATTGCGCCTGGAACAGGTTTTTTCCTCAATAATGAAATGGATGATTTTACAACCAAAGTTGGCGAGAAAAATCTCTATGGCTTAGTACAAGGTGAACGTAATAGCATTGCCCCATTAAAACGCCCATTATCATCAATGAGCCCAACCATTGTGACGAAAGAAGGTAAACCTTTCTTAATATTAGGATCACCAGGAGGCTCACGAATTATCTCAATCACCTTACAAACAGCACTTAATATCATTGAGTTTGGTATGCCACCGCAAGAAGCCGTTAATAGCCCTCGTATTCATCATCAATGGCTACCTGATGAGGTTTATTATGAACAACGAGGGTTATCAAAAGACACGTTAGAAAAACTTTCTGCCATGGGATATAAAATGGTAGAACAAACCCCATGGGGAGCTGCTGAATTGATTATGGTTGGACTCCCCGGAGAAGAAGGCGTGATCCCAACTTCATCAGGCAACGATTCTGCTGTTTCTGGAGCAGTGCGTGAAGGTTATATTTATGGATCAAATGATGTGCGCCGCCCTGCGGGTAAAGCAGTGGGTTACTAACCATAAAACCAAATGATAAAACAAACAAAAGAAACCTTCTCTTAATTAGATAAGGTTTCTTTTTTTATAAAAATGATCTAGTCATGGTTTTACAATTTATTCATATTTACAGCTATTAATAATAATCAAAACTCACATTTCATTTAATCGATAATTAATATCGAATATCAATTTATTATTAAAATAATAATATCAAATAAAATACAAGAACAAATCACCTTTAATTTAATTTCAATAATAGAATATATATAAATAGTAGTTATTCTCTTTCGTAATTACAGATAAAAATAATAATCATTTAATTAAACAAATTAAATAACACGAATTGTTTTTATTTCTATGATAGTAATCACAGAATAAATTTTTTAATAACCACACTATCAGAAAGGATAATAAAAATACGTAAAAAAAATGATATAACACATTGTAAATACAAATATTTAACATTTTCTTACAACGTGTTTTTTAATCATAAAAAGAGTTGAAATCTATAATTTATCTACTAACGATACCGTTATTATATTTTTTATATAACGATAAGGCAAGCGGGTAAATAAAGAATTTATCATCACAACTTATTTCTTAATAAAATTAGTTAAGCGGAGATAAATATTAATGTCTGATACACATCATCGTCCAATATTAGATATTGGGCTATCAAGACTAGAGTTTCTGCGAATATCCGGTAAAGGGCTTGCAGGGATCACGATAGCACCCGCATTGCTTTCTCTTTTAGGTTGTAAGCAAGAAGAAATAGACAGCGGAATAATTCAATTAACCACAACACCTAAAGGCGTTTTAGTCACAAATAGAGCGCGTTGCACAGGATGCCACCGTTGCGAAACAGCATGTACAACATGGAATGATGGAAGCGTTGGATCATTCTTCTCACGTACCAAAATCCATCGTCACTTTTATTTTGGTGATAAAGGTATTGGCTCTGGTGGGGGGCTTTATGGCGATTTGAACTTTACAACGGATACATGCCGCCAATGTAAAGATCCTGAATGTATGAAGGTCTGCCCAGTCAAAGCTATCCGTTATCAAGAAGAGTTCGGCTGTATTGTCGTTGATACACGTCGTTGTATTGGTTGTGCCGCCTGTACAACAGCTTGTCCGTGGATGATGGCAACCGTCAACCCACAAACTAAAAAATCCGGCAAATGTAATTTATGTGGTGAGTGTGCATCAGCGTGCCCAACAGGTGCTCTGCAAATCATTGAATGGAAAGAAATTACTGTTTAATAAATCCAGACAATCACATCACTGAACCACATTTAGATTAGGAAGCAATATTATGACTAACGGCTGGACTGGAAATATTCTAAGAATCAATTTAACTACCGGTGCCATCACACGTGAAAGCTCAAGCAAGTATAAATTCTTGATTGGTGGTATGGGCTTTGGCTACAAAATTATGTACGAAGAGGTTGCTCCCGGCGTTAAACCTTTTGATGAAGAAAACAAAGTTGTTTTTGCAGTAGGTCCTTTAACTGGATCTGGCGCACCTTGTAGCTCTCGCGTCAATATCACCTCTCTTTCCACCTTTACTCGTGGCAACCTCGTTGTTGACGCTCATATGGGGGGATTTTTCGCAGCATGGATGAAGTTTGCAGGCTATGACTCTCTGATTATTGAAGGTAAATCAGATAAACCTGTTTGGATCCATATCGATGATGACCAAGTTTCTATTGAAGATGCCTCTTTCTTATGGGGTAAAGGCGTTCGTCAAACCACAGAAGAGCTGTGCGCACAAACTAGCCCTGAAGCCTGTGTTGCCGCAATTGGTCCTGCGGGTGAAAATTTAGTCCCGTTATCTGGCATTATTAATAGCCGTAATCACAGTGGTGGTGCGGGTGTTGGTGCAGTGTTAGGCGCTAAAAAATTAAAAGCGATTGTTGTCGAAGGTAGCCGAGGCGTTAACGTTGCTGATCGTAAAGCGTTAAAAGAGCTTAACGACTACATGATGACACAACTTATTGGCTCAAATAACAACCACGTTGTACCAAGCACACCACAATCATGGGCTGAATATTCTCATCCAGGTTCTCGCTGGACTGCACGCAAAGGACTTTTCTGGGGTGCGGCTGAAGGCGGACCTATCGAAACGGGTGAAATTCCTCCTGGTGATATCAATACCGTTGGTTTTAGAACCATGAAATCCACCTTTGACCTTGGTCCTGAAGCTGAAGAATACACGGTCAAAATGGGAGGTTGCCACTCTTGTCCTATTCGTTGTATGGCGCAACTTAATGTTCCACAAGCGAAAAAATTTGGTGTACCGCAAACTGGGGGTAATACCTGCGTTGCAAACTTTGTTCACACCACCATTTTCCCTAATGGCCCTAAAGATGTTGAGAAAAAAGGGGATGGCAACGTTGTTGGTAATCTTGTTGGTCTGAATATTTTTGATGATATGGGATTATGGTGTAACTACGGTCAACTCCATCGTGACTTCACTTATTGTTATACCCACGGCGTCTTTAAACGTGTGCTTTCTGAAGAAGAATATAACGATATTCCTTGGGATAAACTGGAAGAAGGTAACCCAGAATTTATCAAAGATTTCTATTACCGTTTAGCGCATCGTAAAGGTGAATTTAGCCACCTTGCCGATGGATCTTACCTGATGGCTCAGCGTTGGAATTTAGGTGAAGAATATTGGGGTAACAAGAAAAATAAACTTTGGTCACCAATGGGCTTCCCAATTCACCACGCCAATGAAGCCTCTGCACAAGTTGGTTCTATCGTTAACTGTATGTTTAACCGCGACGCGATGACACATACCCATATCAACTATATCGGTAGTGGTTTACCGCTGAAATTGCAAAAAGAGATTGCAGGTGAGCTATTTGGCTCTGGTGATGCTTTTGATGAAACCAAAAACTACACACCAATTAATAAAGCAAAAATTGCTTATACCAAATGGACTCTCTTACGTAGTTGCTTACACGATGCCGTCACTTTATGTAACTGGGTATGGCCGATGACGGTTTCCCCTCATAAGAGCCGTAACTATCGTGGTGATCTTGAAATGGAAGCCAAATTCTTCACGGCGATCACAGGTGAACCAACCACATCTAAAGATTTAGATTTAGCCTCAGAGCGTATCTTCACCTTACACCGCGCTTATACCGTTAAATTAATGAACACTATGGATATGCGCAATGAGCATGACCAAATCTGTTCATGGGTATTTGATAAAGATCCTGATATTCCTGTCTTTACTGAAGGTACAGACAAAATGGACAGAGAAGATATGCAGCTTTCTCTCACCATGTTCTATGAAGAAATGGGCTGGGACCCTAAATTAGGTTGCCCAACAAAAGAAACTTTAGTTCGCCTTGGATTACAAGATGTTGCAGATGATTTAGCGTCTCGTGGTTTATTACCAAGTTAATAGGTAAAAGAAGGAGATCATGATGATAGAACAAAGTGCATCGGCTTCTATACCACAAGATATCGCTGATGATGCAGATATTGCTTTAGAGCAGCCTGATATTTCTCGTCGCCGTTGGTTACTGCCACTATCAGAAACCGGTGTTGGACGTAGTGCTAACACCTCAACGGATATCGTAGAAGAGCCCGTTGCAGAGATAGCAGAATTATCTGCCGAACAACATCTAGCGAATGCGATACGTCAATGTTCAAAAGAAGGTGAACTATTAGCAATTTCAACGCTGTATGATGCGCCCTATTCTCTGACAGAAGAAGATATTGCGCAGTTAGAAACCGCGTTAAAGAGCGACGAGTTTATTGATATCGCCCATTTAAGTCTCAATGGCGAGGATTATTTCTACTCAGATGAATTTATGTCAGATAACTTCGCACAACTGCAATTACTAAACCGCTATGCGGATATTTGTACAGCAATTGCAGGTGTGGTTCGTTTTGAATGTGAAACCTATCCTCGACCATTGAAACAAAGCATGTTGATGTCTGAACCTTTTCAGTACACGGCTTCAGAGATTGAAGATGCACTGACACTGATGAAAACTCACCCTGATTTTCAGGATATTCAGCAAGTTTTAGCGTCCAACGATGCCCCTTATCTCTTTAGCAATACGTTAATGAGTTACGGCAAAGCACGAGGCTTAACTGAATGGATTGAGGTAGAACAACATGAAAATCCTTAACGTTCCACCTTATCAACGAAATTCGATGTGGGTATTACAACATCATCAGACTGAGGAGCAAAAATAATGCGTGTTTCTCGCCGTAAATTTGTAGCAGGTATGGGATCGGTCATTTTTTTCAGTGCGCCACTAGGAAGTGCGCTTGCAGCAACTGCAGAAAAAAAACCTATCCGCTATGCCATGATCCACGATGAGACGCTCTGTAATGGCTGTAATATCTGTGCCACTGCATGTCGTCGATTAAATAAAGTACCCAATGGAATGGCTCGAATGGATATTGCTCATATTCCATTAAGCCTCAAAGAAGATAACGATAAATACCATTTCTTTAGACACTCTTGCCAGCAATGTGAAGACGCCCCTTGTATCCCAGTTTGTCCTACGGGTGCTTCTTGGCGTGATGAAACCAATGGCATTGTTCGTGTTAATAAAGAGAAATGTATTGGTTGTAGCTATTGTATATCGGCATGCCCATACCAAGTCCGTTATCTTAACCCTGTGACACATGTTGCTGATAAATGTGATTTTTGTCTTGAGTCTCGATTACAAAAAGGTTTCCCACCGATTTGTGTGAGCGCTTGTCCACAAAATGCCTTGTTATTTGGTAGAGAAGACAGCCCTCAAATTCAAGAATGGCTCAAAACACATGATTACTATATCTATCAACTCGATGGCGTAGGAAAACCACATCTCTATCGTCGTGTAGGGCCTCATTCTCAAGAGGAGGGTAAAGTATGAGTGCAGTTAATATCATGCCAAATGCCGAGCAATTTCAAGCCTCACTAAAAGAGTATGTCTTAATCTATACGCCTGACTATTTACCACTTTGGTTAATTGTTGCAGGTGTGCTCTTAGTGGGGATGTTGCTTGTTCTCGCACTGCATGGCTTCTTGCGTTATCGCTTTGCCACACCACACGGTGAGTCTCATAAAGAAGAGAAGCTCTATCTTTACTCTAAAGCAGTGCGTTTGTGGCACTGGAGTAATGCCTCTTTATTTATTCTGTTGCTTCTCAGTGGTGGCATTAACCATTTCGCCCTACTTTCTGCACACGATACAGCATTATTAGTTAGCGTGCATGAAATCTGTGGTTATCTGCTATTAGTTTGCTGGTTATCCTTCGTACTGATTAACCTTGTTGGTGGTAATGGCAAGTTTTACCGCATTGATGGCAAAAATTGGTTACAACGCACCTTAATGCAAGTTCGTTTTTACCTCTACGGCATTATCAAAGGCGAAGATCACCCCTTCCCAGCAACACCGAATGTTAAATTTAATCCACTGCAACAAATGGCTTATTTAGGTGTGATGTATGCATTAGTTCCATTGCTTTTAATAACGGGTGTTTTACTGCAAAACCCAGCATTTATTCCTGCTGATGCTGTAATGTTTAAAGCATGGCTATTGATCGCACACCAAGTATTAGCCGTATGTAGTGTCTTTTTTATTCTTGGTCACCTGTATCTGTGTACGACAGGCAGAACCCCATTCCAAACATTTCGCAGTATGGTTGACGGTTACCATAGACACTAATTGATACATGGATTAAGGAGCTTATATGTCAGTCCCTTCAAAGGAAAATATCACATTAACAAAAGAAGACTTACGACAACTGCATGTTTCAACTTCGCTTTATCGTTGGTTTTTGCGTTATTTTCCTGATGGAGGCACTTACAGTGCTATCCATAGTGAGTTAATAAAACAGCGCCGTACACAGTGGATAGAGAGCTTTATTCAATATATTTATTTACGTCATTTTAGTGAAACATCCTTTGCCAAACAGGAACAAGAAGTCATGGAAAACATCTTGTTCCTGCTCGGCGATGAACAACAGCAAGGCGTGTCATTACAACGCCTGCCATATCACAATACTTTGCCAACATCTGAAAATATTCAATTTTCTACCGAATGGCATCAATTGATCTTAAAAAGTCAGCAATTAAGTACCGATCTTGCTTTGTGTGGGAGTAATAACATTGTGGCTTTTTCTGGCGATGAAAACAGCATTGCCAACACAGGTTATAGTAATCAATTGATGAATACGGGTTTTGCAGGAAAAGTATGTAATACGGGTAATCAATGTCGTATTGGCAGCTTAGGTGGACGCTCTCGCATTTGTAATAGTGGCAATGATGTCAAAATTTATGCCTCTGGTAATGGTGTTCATATCGCAAACAGCGGCATGCGTAATTTTATTACTGCCTCGCAAGATCGAGCAAAAGTCACTAACACAGGTGATTTAGCACAAATCAACGTAATCGGACAAAACTCTGTCGCGATTAATACTGGTGATAATTGTAAAGTCACGGTATCTGGCGACGACAGTATTTGTATCTCAACAGGTAGCCTCCATCAATTCTGCTTAGGAAAAGGCGGCAGTGCAGTTATTGCTTATCATGATGGCAATCGTACTCGCTTTAAAATCTTCTATGAAGGTGAAGATGATATTGTTGCTGGAGTTCATTATTACTTAGATGAAAACCAACAGCCCGTGGCAGAAAAACAGTATTCTACAGATCAAAATTAATGAGTTATTCCAACAAAAAGGGAAACTTTCGTTTCCCTTTTCACGTTTAAATCAATGTGCTTTATCGCTTATTTAGTCACTTTCGTCTGGAGTGCTTTTTTACTCTGAGAGCCTGCAACTTTATCGTAAATACCGCACACAACAATCGTCACCACTACGGGAATGAGCCATGCTAATCCCTGTTCACTTAATGGCAATTTAGTTGCCCAGTCTGGTAATAAATGTTTCAGATAATCAGAGGCTTTTATTGCATCAAAAATACCGAAAAATAAGCTAACAGCCATCGCTGGCGCGATAATACGGCTTGGATTATTCCACAGACGTAAAGTGAAACTCATCAAAATAATCACAATACAAGGTGGATAAATCATAATCAGCACAGGAATCGAAAACTCAATAAGTTTGCTTAATCCTAAGTTTGAAACAACCGCTGAGAATATCGCTAAAATCAACACTAATGTACGGTAAGAGATGGGCAAATAACGGCTAAAAAATTCAGCACATGCACAAGTTAAACCAACTGCCGTCACCATACAGGCTAAGAAAATCAGTAGAGCAAGGAAGAAGCTACCGAAGTCACCAAAAGTGTACTGAACATAGGCGTGTAAAATATCAGCACCATCTTGCGCCCCTGGAATAATGCTCCCACTGCTAGAACCTAATTTAAACAAGCTTAAGTAAATAGCTGTTAATAATACGCCCGCAATAATACCCGCCCACATAGTGTAACGTGTTAATAATGAAGAGTTATCTATTCCACGAGAGCGGGCAGCATTAACAATCACGATACCAAAAACCATCGCCCCCAAGGTATCCATGGTGAGATAACCATTGATAAAACCTTGAGTGAAAGCCATTTCACGATAAGCATCTGTGGCAGGGATCGCGCCACCAGCAGGCCAAAACACCGCAGCCACACCTAATACTGCTAATGCCAGAATTTTAATAGGCGCAAGAATATGACCAACACTATCTAATAATTTACCGGGATAAAGTGAAATACCAATCACAATTAAGAAATAGGCAATGCTATAAATCAGCAATGACATTTCTGTATCACCCACCAAAGGGGCAATACCCACTTTAAAAGAGACCGTTGCAGTACGAGGAGTTGCGAAAAGAGGTCCAACAGCAAGATAGGCAACAATAGCTAATAATAATCCCATTGATTTACCAATCGGTGTGCTTAATGCCTCTATACCACCACCGACTTTTGCTAATGCGACTACTGTTAAAACAGGTAAACCTACCCCTGTGATCAAAAAGCCAATTGCTGCTGTCCAAACAAATTCGCCTGATTGTAACCCCACCATTGGAGGAAAAATAATGTTGCCAGCGCCAACAAATAGGGCGAATGTCATAAACCCTAATGCCAGAATATCTCTGGAAGTTAATCTATGTGCCATAAGTTTTGTTAATATATAGTTACAATAATGGTTAAATTGCGCCAATATAGCGCAACATAAAATCAACAATATCTATTTAGGCTCATACCATCATTATTCAGGATAATATCCATATATAATCATTTCATGTAGAGCAATTAAGTGCTAAATAGAAAAAATTGCCGATAACTGGTCACAAGTAAAACTTTTATAATGAAAAAAGGCAATAGCCAATCTAAAAACCAGAAGAATCATCTAAACTATTTTTCAGGTCTAGTTATAACTGTCATATATCATCGAATATACATGATATGATTTGTGCATTTTATCACCAATAATATTGAATATTAGCGTCATTTAAAGTTACCATTAATTAATAATATTAAAATTTAACGCTACGATATTAGTTTTTATTGATATTAAAAAGATTAAAAAAGGACAAAAAAGCCTTTATCACTGATTGAATAGAAGTGATAAAGGCTTTAAAAAAGACATTCTGCTAGTGTGTTTTTTTAGCAGTAAGCAATGTTTGAGGAAGGATAAAAGAGAATGTACTCCCAACACCTACTTTACTTTCAATATTCAATTGAGAGTGATGATGAAGCAACGATTTTTTCACAATCGCCAAACCTAAACCAGTACCGCCAGAATGACGAGAGCGAGCTTTATCTACGCGATAAAAACGCTCTGTTAAACGTGTTAAGTGTTCAGCGCTGATCCCCGCCCCATTATCTGAAACACTAAATAACATACCTTGGGGTATTTTCTTCCAACTCACTTTGATTGTTGTACCCTCTTCAGTGTGATTAATGGCGTTATACACTAAATTAGAAACAGCACTACGCAGTTGCTCTTCATTACCACGAACAGCCCACTCTTCATCAACATCAAAAACAATCTGATGTTGACCTTGGCTTAGTGAGTTCGCTTCTTGTTGTAATAAAGCCAAAATGGCAGGAATATCAACAATTTTGTTTAAATCAATATGAGGAGCAGATTCGATACGAGAAAGCTGTAAGAGTTGCTGAACAAGCGTATCCATACGTTTAGCCTGCTCTTGCATCGTAACTATCGCCTTATGCTCTGCGGGTTTTGCTACACTATTTTCTTCCATCATCTCAAGATAACCTTGAATAACGGTTAGTGGTGTTCTTAGCTCATGACTGACATTAGCAAAAAAATCACGTCGTGAGTTTTCTAGTTTATTTTTTTCTGTTACATCGCGCGCCACCATTAAGCGCTGATCTTCGCTATATGGCATCACACGAAACTCAACAATAGAGCCATTATTTAGTGAAATAGTTAAGGGGCGACTAAAATCACCTGCGGTAAAATAGTGCAAAAAATCAGGATAACGTAATAAGTTAAAAATATTTTGCCCATTATCATCAGGCCAGCGAAAGCCTAATAGATGTTGAGCTAGACTATTACACCAAAAAATATTCCCTTCATTTGTCATCATCACAACAGCATCGGGTAAACTTTCAGCCCCGCTTCTAAAACGTTTAATTAAGTCGCCTAATTCTCTGCGTCGTTTACGATTACGTTGTTGGGTCTGTCGAATACCATAAAAAATAGGCTCCCATCCCCCTCTCCCTTCCGGAGGTAATACAGAGCGATCTAACCATAACCATTTAGATAATTTCAGCAAATTATAGGCATGCCACACAAGGGCACTGAGAAGCGATGCCACCAGCAACCAAGGAAGATGCCCAATAAAAAGCGATAATATAAAGGCAGGCAAGCAAAATAGACATAGCCCCCAAACGAGGGCTTTCCACGATAGTCGTTCTAACACCTGACGATTACTCCCATATTGACTTAGAAACGGGCAGAAAAACGATATCCCGTTCCACGTACTGTCTGTATCATTCTGTCATGGCCATCTTCTTCAATAGCCTTACGTAAACGACGAATATGCACATCAACAGTACGGTCTTCGACATAAACATTGGTTCCCCAAACGTAGTTTAGCAGTTGTTCTCTGCTATATACGCGTTCAGGATGTGTCATAAAAAAGTGTAGGAGTTTAAATTCGGTAGGGCCCATATCAATCGGCTTATCTTGACTTGTGACGCGGTGAGAAACAGGATCAAGACCGAGTCCATTGAATTCAATAACATCTTCCGCTGACATCGGTGATAAACGCCGTAAAATCGCCTTCACTCGGGCAACAAGCTCTTTAGGTGAAAACGGTTTGATAACATAATCATCAGCACCCGTCTCTAGGCCTTGGACTTTATCTTCTTCTTCCCCTTTTGCCGTTAGCATAATAATGGGAATATCACGGGTATTACTTTCCCGCTTCATCTGTTTTATTACCTGCAAGCCTGATCCACCAGGGATCATCCAATCTAATAAAACCAGATCAGGGTAAGGATCGATAAGAAAACTCAATGCAGAATCATAGTCTTCTGCTTCAATAGGTTGAAAACCATTTTGTTCCAAAACAAAACAGATCATCTCTCGAATTGCGGTTTCATCTTCAACAACAAGAATACGCCTTGCCATACTCTATCCTGTGTAATGTATATAGAGGGTCAAAATGATTATGATGCACTTTTATGACAGATTTATGACTAGCCTTAACATTACTGAAATAGATCCCTGTTGTTAAGGTAAATAAATCATTTTTTGGTGAAATATCACTCAAAAAAGGGAGTTATTGTTGAGTTTTCACTAAAAAAGCAAGGTGCGCTATACTCTTCACCAGATAAAAAAGAGGGATAGCAATGCGGATTATTCACACATCAGACTGGCATTTAGGGCAATATTTTTTTACTAAGACTCGAGCTAAAGAACACCAACAGTTTCTTGATTGGTTATTAGCACAAATTAAACATTACCAAGTTGATGCTCTGATTGTTGCGGGTGATATTTTTGATACTGGCTCCCCTCCAAGCTACGCCCGAGAGCTTTATAACCGTTTTGTTGTTGCTATTAGAGATACACAATGTCAGCTCGTTATTCTAGGTGGTAATCACGATTCGGTGGCAACACTAAATGAATCAAAATCACTGTTGGCATGTTTAAATACGACCGTTATTGCCAATGTTCATGCTGAAACACCACAAGCTCCGTTAATTCTTCCTAAAAAAGATAACACTCCAGGAGCATTACTTTGTGCAATCCCTTATCTACGCCCTAGAGACATGATCAGCAGTAAAAGTGGGCAATCAGGTGCTGAAAAACAAACAGCCTTAAAAGAAGCGATTGCTGAATATTATCAAGCTCAATATCAAGCAGCTCTCGAATTACGTCAGCAATTAAATGTCGATATTCCCATTATTGCAACGGGTCATCTCACCACGATTGGAGCGAGTGTGACAGATTCCGTCCGTGAAATTTATATCGGCACCTTAGAAGCCTTTTCAGCAACCCTATTTCCTGAATTTGACTATATTGCCCTTGGTCATATTCATCGCCCTCAAGTGGTGAATAAATCAGGTCATATTCGTTATAGCGGCTCTCCTATTCCGTTAAGTTTTGATGAATGTGGACAACAGAAAAGTATCTGCCTTATCGATTTTGAGCAAGAAAAATTAACTAACCTCACACTATTACCTATTCCTGAATTTCAGTTACTACGCACTATCAGTGGTTCATTAAAAGAAATAGCGATACAACTTGAGGATTTAAAAAAACAATACGGTGAAATAGATACCACTATTTGGTTGGATATCGAAGTTTCAACACAAGATTATCTCAGTGATATACAAACCCGTATTCAAGAGCTAACTAACGATCCGCTTTTTGATGTGATCTTATTAAGAAGAGCGAGAAAACAACGCCAAGCGTTCACTCAAAATGAGAACGAAACACTGACCGAATTAACCGTTTATGATGTTTTTGAAAGACGTTTAGAACAGCATGAGTTTGATTCAGAAGAAACTAAAACTCGTTTAACAACATTATTTAAACAAGCAGTTGAAATGGCAGAGAAAGAGGATAACGAAGCATAATGAAAATCTTAAGTCTGCGATTTAAAAATATTAACTCCTTAAAAGGCGAGTGGAAGATTAACTTTAACCAAGAGCCTTTTATCAGCAATGGATTATTTGCCATTACAGGCCCCACGGGGGCAGGAAAAACCACTCTGTTAGATGCGATTAGTTTGGCGCTTTATCATAGAACACCACGATTAGATAAAGTCACACAATCTCAAAATGAATTAATGACTCGTCATACCGCAGAGTGTTTGACCGAAGTCGAATTTGAAGTCAAAGGTGTGGCTTATCGAGCATTTTGGGAACAACGCCGAGCTAATTATAAAGAAGATGGCAATCTTCAAGCGCCACAGGCTGAACTTGTTAAAATAAATACAACAGGAGGCGAAGACAAAATATTAGCAAGCAAAATAAGCCAAGTGAAAGAGATGATCATTAATATTACGGGCCTTGATTTTGATCGTTTCACTAAATCTATGTTGCTTTCTCAAGGACAATTTGCGGCTTTTTTAAATGCAGATGATAAATCTCGTGCTGAATTACTCGAAGAACTCACTGGCACAGATATTTATCGCCATATCTCCCAATCTATCTTTAAACATTGGCGTGAAGAAGAACAAGCATTAAAAACACTAAAACAGCAAGCCGAAATGATGGCGTTATTAGATGAAAATGCTCGCCAAGCGTTATTAACTGAACAAACCGATCTTTTTGTCAAAGAGAGCCGATTACAAAAAGAACAGCTGGAATATCAAGCAGCAAAACAGTGGCAAGAAAAAGAAACTGAACTTAATAAAAACAAAGTATTAGCACAAACCGAAGTTAACTTAGCACAAGAAGCCTTAATCGCCGCCAAACCCGATATTCAACGTCTTGAAAATAGCGAACCAGCAGAAAAAATCCGCCCAATTTATGATGAAAAGGATCGTCTATTAAAAGAACAAACCTATATTGAGTCACAACTCTCAACACTAACAGCAGAAAAACAGCTCATTGAACAACAGAGCCAACCTATTAATCAGCATTTAATCGAGGCTCGTAACACATTTAAACAACACGATGAAAAAAAACAGCAAATATTGCAGCTTATACGTGAAAAAGTAGCACCATTAGATAATCGGTTAATCTTGCTACAACAAGATATTTCAGTAAAAACACAGCAAAAAAATACGCTAGAAAAAACGCAATCAGAATATCTGGAAAAAATACAGTTAACTGAAGCCAAATTAGCTGGCTCACAAAAACAATTTAATGAATTAGACGAATATTTAAATCAGCATATAGCTCATGCTCAACTGGCTGAAAATTTACCGTTATGGCAACGTTATTTTGAGCAATATGATGAAATTACAGAGAAATATCTAATTAGCCAGAAAAGTGAAAAAGCAGAACAAGAAAAAGAATGCTTACTTAAACTCGAATTAGAAAAAGCGACCAAAGCGCTAGAAGTGCAACAGTACAATCTTAACTTACAGCAACAACAATTAAGCGAATTACAAACACAACTTGAGCAACAAAATAAAGCTGATGCTATTGCGGATATCCCTCATCGTTTGCAACAAATTTCACAACAACGAAATGCACTCGCTAAACTAATGGGATTACAAACCCAATTACAACGCAATATCAAAACTGAATATCAATACCAAAAAAGCTATTCAGAAAATCAGCAAAAAATAGCAATGCTGACTGAAAGCATCCATAAAAATGACATTGTTTTAAAAGAGAAAGAACAACATCTTAAAGACTTAAACGATAATTATCTGCTAATACGAAAGTTAGCAGAATATGAAGAAGAGAGACAACGTTTAGTTAAAGATACCCCATGTCCTGTTTGTGGTTCAACCGAGCATCCTTATGTTGAAAAATATAAAGAAATTCAAACTGATGAAACGAAATCACGGTTAGATACCTTAACACAGCAAGTACATGCATTAACTATAGAGTTAGTGGAACAAAAAACACAGTGTGCTGGCTATCAAACTCAAAACGAAAAGCTTAATGAAGATCTTGAGCAACTCACCCAAGATATAGCGACATTAAAACAACAATGGCGAACCTTAGCACAAACGCACACAATACCTGATGTTGATTGCGAAGAAGATGCTTTGGCTAAATTGGATGCAGAGCTTGAGAAAAAAGATAATTTACTCACACAAAAGCAATCCAGCTATAAAGCGTTAGAAACCAAAATTCAGCAAGAATACAAACTGCTATCTGATACCAAAGAGCAATTTAATCAACAACAGCAAGCGATCCTTCATCAGCAAAATGAATTTGCGCAACAACAAAAAGAAGCAATCAATAAACAACAACAAACAACGCAATATCTTCAACAACAAACCCAGTTAACTCAGGATCTTCAATCTCTTGTCAAACAGCAAGGTTATGAATTACAGGAATGTGAAGATAAAATTCAATGGCTTATTGCGCGTAAAAAAGAGAGCCAACAATATCAATCAACCTTAAAAACACATCACGAATTACAACAAACAATCCGCGAATTGTTATCAACACTGCAAGAAAGAAAACGCTATTT